>JBIIDT010000051.1:0-22137 GCA_044238145.1 Pirellulales bacterium
GCGCCCGTGATGGTCTGCTCCGCGACCCGGCGCGGCGGCCTGTTCGACTACGACCTGCGGCTGGAGGGCGTGGCCGACCCCGCCGCCGCGGGACCGGAGACGGCCGATCTCACGGCGTTGTCGCAGTGGTACACGTCGCTGCTCGAGCAGGTCATCCGGCGCGAGCCGGGGCAATACTGGTGGGTCCACAGGCGGTGGCGGGGGAAGCCGAAGGGTCGGAATCGCGGTACACTTGCCCGCCCCGCCGCGTGACGTCGCGCGGCCCCACCCGCTCCCCCGGCCGCCAGCGATCGCACCCGCCATGCCTGACTGGATTCCGGTCGCCGCGGCCGCGGAGTGCCCGCCCGGCACGAGCATCGAGCGGGTCGCCGGCGGCCGGATGGTGGCCATCGCCAACGTCGCCGGGGCCTACCACGCGATCGACGGCCTGTGCCCGCACCAGGGCGGCCCACTGGGCACCGGCACGCTCTGCGGCACGACCCTGACCTGCCCCTGGCACGGCTGGCAGTTCGACGTCGTCACCGGCCGGCACGGGATCTCGGCCACGGTGCGGCAGGCGGTGCACGAGGTGAAGGAGGAGGGGGGGCGGCTGTTCGTCCGCCTCGCGGCCGACGGCCAGGCGGGGGCGAAGCCGTGATCGAGTATCGCTGCTTCCGCAACGACGATCCTCCCCGGCTCGCCGATGTCTGGCGGGCCGCGGAGCTCGGCCCCGCGGCGATGCAGCCCATGACCTCGGCCCTGCTCGAAGCCTGCGTGTTCTCCAAGCCGTACTTCGATCGCGAGGGGCTCGTCGTCGCGCTCGACGGCGAGCGGCTGGTGGGGTTCGCCCACGCGGGCTTCGGCCCGAACGACGACCGCAGCGACGTCGACCACGCGGTGGGCACGACGATGCTCGTGGTCACCGTTCCGCACGAGCAGGAGCCGGCCGTGGCCGACGGCCTGCTCGCCCGCTGCGAGGACTACCTGCGCCGCCGGGGCGTGGCGGCCCCGTGCGGGGGCGGCACCCCGACGCTCGGCGGCTTCTATCTCGGGCTCTATGGCGGTTCCGACCTCCCCGGCATCCTCGACTCCTCGCCTGGAATGCAGGCGGTCTTCCGCCGGGCCGGCTACGCCGAGTCCGAGCGGATCACGGTGCTGCGGCGGTCGCTCGCCGGGTTCCGGCCGCCGGTCAACCGGCTGCAGATCGCGATCCGGCGGGCGACGACGCTGCGGGTGATCGACGAGCCGGCCCGGCGCACCTGGTGGGAGGCGGCGGCGACCACCGGCATCGCGCTGCGGCGGTACGAGCTGCGGAACGCGGCCGAGGACCTGCTCGGCAGCGCCACGTTCTGGGACATGCAGCCGCTGGCGTCGGCCTGGGGCGTGGCGGCGGCCGGGCTGCTGCACGTGGACATCGAGGGTCCGCGCCGGCGGCAGGGCCTGGCGAGCTATCTCGTCGCCGAGGCGATGCACGACCTCGCCCAGGAGGGCGTCACACTGATGGAGACGCAGGTGGCCGAGTCGCACGCGGCCGCCGTGAGGCTGTTCGAAAAACTTGGCTTCGCGATCGCCGAGCGCGGCACGGTGTTCACCCGCCCGGCGTAGCAGGGATTAATGCTGGCCCGCGGCGGCAGCCAGCGATTCGACGTGTTCGCGGAGGGCCGCGGCCAGGTCGGCCGGCGTGCCGGGCGCGTGACGCAGGGCGACGGACAAGGGCGGCGTCGAACTGTCGCGGCGGATGGCGGCGAGCTGATCCTGCAGGAGCCGGCGACGCTCGGGCGTCGTCCGCAGGAACCAGTGCACCCAGCACCAGGCTTCGGCATAGTGGTCCTGGGAGAGCTCACCGGCTGAAGCGAGCGCCTCCATGCGGTCGAGATCGGGCCGCCAGGTGCCCTCGAGGATCCGGCCCGAGAGGTGGGCCACATGGCCGCGGTGCACGCCCCCCTCGGCCCGCGGCACCTCGAAGTATTCGGCGATCCCCTCGTCGAGCCACAGCGGGATCGTCGGCACCACGGCGTGCACGTAGCCGTGCGTGGTCTCGTGCCGAAGGTCCTCGGCGATCCGGTCCTGCCAGGCGGCGAACACGGCGAGAGTGGTGTCGGTCTCCACGAAGAACGCCCGCCGCGCGGGAAATGTGGGGAACTGGCGGGCCACGAACGTTTCGTACCGCTGCGGGTTCTCGAACAGGTAGAGATGCACCGGCTCGTCGGAGATCGGCATGTCGAGCGACTGGCTGACGTCGGCCCGCAGGTTCTCGAGGTCGCGGACGATGCGGTGCTGCTCGGCGAGCGGGAAGTCGGCGTGGATCACGAGTTGCCCGGTCTGCACCTCCGCGCGGCGGGGCAGGTCGGTCGCGGATGCCCAGGGCACGGCCGCCTGCCCCGGCAGCGTCGCGGCGGTGAGGGCCGGACCGAGGGCCAGCCGCGCGCAGCCGACCGCCGTGCAGGCGAGGCAGGCCGCGATCGCGGCCCGGGCGAGAAGGTGGTGGCTGGCTGGCATGCAGGTCGGCTCGTCATCCCGGGGGGCGGGATGCTAGCCGGCGGGGCCGGCGGCACCAATGGCAGTGTCGGCCCCGGTTTTGAGCCGCAGGAGCGTGCCGGCCAGGGCCTCGAGCCCGGCCGGGCGGCCGAGGACGGCGGCGGCTCCGGCCCGCAGGGCGGCCCGGGTCGTGTCGCCCCTGGGGAACGAGTCGAGCAGCACGATGCCGAGGCCGGGCCGATTGGCGGCGAGCATCCCCAGCCATGCCAGGTCGGTACCCGCGGGCGCCGACGTGTCCCAGACCACCGCGTCCGCCTGCTCCTCGAGTCGCGGCCGTCCGCGGGTCAGGCCGACGACCGGGAAGCCGGCCGCCGCGACGAGGTCAGCCGTGCCTTCGACCGCCGTGCGGCACGCGCCCGCGATCGCGACCGACGGGACCGGGCCCGCCGCGGCGACGACCGCCCGCACCCGCGCGGCCGAGTCGGCATGCCGCTCCTCGCGGCGGGCGGTGGTGGGCATGCCGAGGCTGCCGGCCCGGCCCGCCGCGAGTTCGACGAGCCACCAGGCGAGGCGGCCGCCGAGGTCGTGCCACGGCACCTCCTCGACTCCCGGCAGCCACGGTCCGCTGCGGCGACGCCCGTCGGCGAGGCTCGTCGCGCACGCCACGAGCGGCGCCAGCGGCCAGCGACGCGACACGGCGACAGCCTCGGCGAGCGTCCAGCGGGCGGGGCGGTGGGCCGCGAGCACGACCACGGCCGGCGGCGGCCCGTGCCACGGCCCGTCGGCGTCCGCCACTTCGGCAAGCGCTTCCGCCTGGGTCCGCGCCAAGGCCAGTTCCTCGACACCCGGGTCGCCGAGCCAGGCGATCCGCGGAACCGGCCGGCCGGGCGGAAGATGGCGGGAATCCATGGGCGAAACGGTAGCGTCGTTCGACCAGTCGCGGCAAGACGGGCTGGCTGCGAAGACGCCGCAGGGCCCTGCGGAAAGCGATCCGATTGCGGCCTTGACCTGTTTTCGACCGCATCGACAATCGCCGCGGTCGTTTCCAAGGATGGAGGCGGCGGAACGGATTTCGAGCCGACCGGCCCGGACCGGACGGCGTGGCAAGGAGGCCACCCCATGAGCAACTCGCTGAAACTGATCGCGGTCACGGGCACCAGCGGCAAGACGACGACCGCCTGGCTCGCGGCGTCCGTCCTCGCCGAGGCGGGACGCCGGGTCGGCGTGCTTTCCGACCTGGGCTGTCTCGACGCCGAATCCGCGCTGCCCGAACGGGCTCCCTACGAGGAGCCGGCCGCCCTGGCCGCCTGGCTCGAGCGGCTCGCCGCGGACGGCTGCACGCACGCGGTGGTCGAGGTCTCGAGCCGGATGCTCGCCCGCCAGTCGCTCGCCGCCGGCTCCGCGGCGATCGTCGCCGTGCCGAACATCGCCACCGCCCACCTCGGCCTGCACGGCACGGCGACTGCCTACCGCGCGGTCAAGGGCCGGATCCTCGACGCGCTCGCCCCCGGCGGCTGCCTCGTCACCGGCACGCCGTCGCCGTCGCTCGATCGGCTGCGGCGGCAGGCGGTCCGCGACGGCGACGCGCCCTGCCTGCTCTCGGCCGGTCTCGTGGACGGCTGCGACCTGTCGGCCGTGCCGGTCGAGCGCGGCCTTTACGGACAGACGTTCCTGCTCCGGGCCGGCGGCCAGTCGGTGCCCGTGGCGGTCGACACGCCGACGGCAGCGTTCGTGGCCGATGCGGTCGTCGCCGCCGCGATCGGCGTGCGGTGCGGCGTGTCGCTCGAACTGGCGGCCCGCGGGATCGAGGCGGCCGGTGGCGTGCCGGGACGAATGGAGCGGCTCGACCGCGGCCAGGATGGTGCGGTGTTCCTCGACGCGCCGACGAGCGGCCACGCGCTCGCCGCGACGCTCGCCGGCCTGCGGCGGCTGACGCCGGGGCGCCTCGCGGTCATCGCGGACGAGCGCTGGGTGCGGTCCATCGGAACGCGGGCGGTCCGCCGCCGGACGACCCGCTGGTGCGACGATTGCCTGGTCGTGCCGGCGACGATGATGTCGACCGACGCGGCCGACGCCGACATCGCCGCCTACGCGCGGCTCGACCGCCTGCTCGCCAGGCTGGGGCGGCGGGACTGCCTGCTGGTGCTCGGCGACCCGCGGACCGGGGACGGCGGGATCGGCGGTCCCGACGACGGCGAGCAGGCCCTCGCGGACGTGGTCGACGGCTGGCTGCGGCTGGCCCATCCGCCGCAGCGACACCTCGGCCGCCGCGCCGCCTGACGCGGCCGGAAATCGCGACCGGCCGTGGCCGCCCACCCGATTCGGATGGACGGCGGCCCGCGGCGTAAGACACAATCCCGACACGGCGCCGACGGCGGCGCCACCCCGAGGAACGCCAGTGATGAACGAGGGTGCGCAGACGAGGGCCGCCGGCCGCGGACAGTCCCCGGGAGCCGGGGGGACGAGCCCGTTCGACGATCTCGGCGTGGCCGTGTCGTGCGGCGAGCCGCTGGCCCACCACACCTGGCTGGGCATCGGTGGCGTCGCCGCCTACTTCTGCGAGCCGGTCGACGCGGAGGCGCTGGCCCGGGTCGTGCGGCGGTGCGCCGAGCGTAAGGTGCCGCTGCGGGTGATCGGTGGCGGATCGAACGTGCTCGTCCCGGCGGCCGGGCATCCGGGAATGGTGGTCCGACTCTCCGCTCCGGCCTTCTGCGGGATCGAGATCCAGCGGCCGGCCGTCGTGGCCGGTGCCGGCGCGAAGCTCGTGCACGTCGTCTCGGCGGCCGTGCAGGCGGGGCTGGCGGGAATCGAGATGCTCGTCGACGTGCCCGGCACCGTGGGCGGCGCCCTCGTGGGCAACGCGGGTGGGCACGGGGGCGACATCGGCGAGTGCGTCGCGGCCGTGACCGTCATGCTCCCCGACGGCAGCGTGGAGGTGCGCGAGCGGGCCCGGCTGGCGTTCGAGTCGCGCTGGAGCAACCTCGACGACTGCATCGTCATCGGCTGCCGTCTCGATCTCGACGAGGAGGGGGCGGAGCCGCTCACGAAGCGGATGCAGAAGCAGTGGATCGTGGGCCGCTCGCAGCAGCCCAGCGGCACGCGGGCCGTGGCCATGATGTTCAAGGATCCGCTCGGCGCCACGGCCGAGTCGCTGATCGTGCAGGCCGGGGCCCGCGACATGCGTATGGGCGACGCCGCGGTCTATCCGCCGCACGCCAACTACGTGGTGGCCGGGCCGCGGTGCACCAGCGACGACGTGCGAGGGCTGGTCGAGGCGGTTCGCGGCCGCGTCCGCGACCAGTTGGGCGTGGAGTTGACGCCGCAGATCGACGTCTGGTGACGGGGCCGCCGCCATGAACGCGCCTCCCCGCCGCCGGCCCGCACCGGAATCCGATCCCCAGTCAGGCGGAGCGGGCGGGTTCGTGGCCGCCCACCGGGCCGGCCTGGGGGCGCTGCTCGTCCTCGCCGCGGCCGCGGGCGGCGGCGCGATGCTCTGGCAGCGGTTCGGCGACGCGACCCGGGCCCATGCCGACAGCACGCTCCTGCCGGAGGCGATCGAGGTGCGGGGCGTGGCGGAGTGGGTGAACGGCGATCTGCGGGCCCAGGCCCTGCGAAACGCGAGCCTCGACCAGGGGCTGCCGCTCGACGATCCCGAGTTGCAGCGGCGACTGGCCCGGGCGTTCGACATGCATCCGTGGGTCCGGCGGGTGGTGAGCGTCGAACTCCGCCATCCGGCCGCGGCGGTGGTCGACATCGAGTGCCGCGAGCCGGTGGCGATGGTGGACTGGCAGGACGGCGTGCTGGCCCTCGACGCCGAGGGCGTGGTGCTGCCGAGCGCCGCGTTCTCGAGCGAGGTGGTCGCCCGCTACCCGCGGGTGAAGGGCATCGAGTCGACCCCGCAGGGCGTGGAGGGATTTCCGTGGGGAGACGCCGCGGTGGAGGAGGCGGCGGCCGTCGCCGCCGCGCTCGGCCCGGACTGGGAGTCGCTCGGCCTGACGGAGATCCGACCTGTTCGGGAGCGGAACGTGCGGATGTGGGAACTCGCCGCGGCCGACGGCAGCCGGATCCTGTTCGGCTCGGCGCCGGGCCGGGAAACGGCGGGCGAGCCGCCCGCGGCCGCCAAGCTCGCGCGACTCAAGGAACTCGGGGCGACCGGCGGTGCCGGACGGCTCGACCTTACCGTGGAGCCGAGGGTGGATCCGGCACCGCGGGCGATCCCAGCGGAGTGAGCGGCGGCCGCGGGCGTCAGCCCGCGAGCGTGGCGAGCCGCGCGACGACGGCCGCGTGCACGGGGCCGCGCCCGTGGAACGTGAACGAGCGGGCCGTCGGAGAGTCGATGCGGATATCGACGTCGAGCCGGTTGGCGGGCAGGGCCGCGGCGATCCGCTCCGGCCACTCGATGAACGCCCAGCCGGGAGCGGCGACGGCATCCTCCCAGCCGATCTCGTGCAGGTCGGCGACGGTGGCGAGCCGGTACATGTCGGCGTGGACGAGCCGCCGTCCGGGGCCGGCGTGCACGTGGATCAAGCCGAAGGTCGGGCTGACCACGGTGGTCGGATCGATGCCGGCGACCGCCGCGACCGCCTTGACGAGCGTCGTCTTGCCCGCGCCCAGGTCGCCGTGCAGGGCCACGCAGGCCCGCTCGGGCAGGGCTGCTGCCAGGGCGGCGGCCAGCGGCTGCAGGGCCGCTTCGTTCGGGATCACGATCGACCAGGTCTGCATGGCGGCTCAGGAGTCGAAGGCGTGGACGAAGCCGCGGGGCGCGAGCGGCTCCCGGCCGCCATCCGGCCGCCGCGCGAACAGGCCCTGACCAGCGACCACCTCGCCGATGACCGTCACCGGCGTGCCGAGGGCCCCGATCGCCTCAGCGGCCAGCGCCCCGGCGGCTGCGGGCGGCAGGGCGAGCAGCAGTTCGAAATCCTCGCCGTCGGCGAGGGCGTGGTCGAGCGGAGTCCGGCCGTCGTCGCGGCTCATCCGCGCGGCGTCGGCATGGATGGGCACGCGGTCGAGGTCGATGACCGCGGCCGTGCCGCTGGCCGCCATCATCCGCGACAGATCGAGCGACAGGCCGTCGCTGACGTCGATCGCCGCGTGGACCGCGAACCGCTCGGCGATCCAGGCGGCCTCGCGGCAGCGCGGCGTGACGGCCAGGTGGCGGCCGAGCAGGCTGCCTCCGCAGCTGCCGGTGATCGCGATCAGGTCGCCGGGCCGCGCGCCATCCCGTCGCCAGGCGGCGCCGGGGGGCACGCTGCCGATCGCGGTGACGCTGATCACGAGCGGCCCGTCCCAGGCGTTGGTGTCGCCCCCCGCGAGGGCCACGTCGTGCCGGGCGGCGAGGGCCGTGATGCCGGCGTGCAGGCCGCGGGCGATGGTGTCGCCGCCGTGCCGTGGCAGGGCGACGGCCACCACCGCCGCCTCCGGTCGGGCGGCCATCGCGGCCAGATCGCTCAGGTTCACCGCCAGCGCCTTGTGGCCCACGGCCTCGGGCGTGCAGGTGGGGCCGAGCACGAAGTCGGTCCCTTCCATGAGCATGTCGACCGTGACGACGGTGCGGCGGAGGGCGGGGGGCCGCAGGACGGCCGCATCGTCGCCGGCGGGCACCTCGAGCCGGGGGTCGGCCGGGAGGCGCTTCAGCAGCCAGTCGACGAACTCGGTTTCCATGATGGCGCCGCGCGGGACAAACAATGCAGCGTACGGCCGGGATGACCGTCCCGGCAATGCCCGGCCCGGGCCCAACGAGCGGGCCCACGCCGGCGGCTGCTACCGCCGCACGGTGTCGGAGACGATGTGGCCGAAGAGCGTCTCGCGGCCGCGGAGCACGTAGAACTTAATCGGGTTGAGGTGCTCCTCCTCGGCCTTGTCGAGGATGTACGAGATGTTCTCCGCCGCGATCGTCTCCCAGACGTGCAGGCCGACGAGGATGTCGCCCTCCTTGATGCCCTGCTCGCCCGCCGGGCCGTTGGCCCGCACCTCCGTGACGGCCAGGCCCCCGCGGTAGCGGGCCTGGAGCTTCTGCACCTTCGCCGGCGTCACGGGCTGGAGCCGGAGCCCGAGTTCCTGCCAGCAGCGTTCGTCGAGCGGCACGGTCTCCCGCCGCATCGCCGCCAGCGGCAGGTCGATCCGCTCCTCGGCACCGGCCCGCACGACGGTGACCGGAACCCTGTCGCCGGCCTTGCGGCCGAGCAGGGCCCGCTCGATGTCGAGCTGCCGGACGACGGGGGTGTCGGCGACCCGCGTGATCAGGTCGCCCTTCTGGACGCCCACCTCGGCCGCCGGGCTCGCGCGGTGCACCGCCTCGACCACCACGCCGGATCGGCCGTCGGACTTGGCGACGATCCCGTGCCAGGTGTGGTCGACCCGCTCCACCGACATCAGGGCGGTGACCACCTCGAGCACGTCGTCGATCGGGATCGCGAAGCCGATCCCCTGGGCGCCGGCCCGGACGGCGACGTTGATGCCTATCACCTGGCCGTCGATGTTGAGCAGCGGCCCGCCCGAGTTGCCCGGGTTGATGCTGGCGTCGGTCTGGATGAGGTCGTCGTACCGCTGCGTGCGGCTCACCTCCACGCAGCGGTGCAGGGCGGAGATGATGCCGCGGGTCACGGTGTGCTCGTAGCCGTAGGCGTTGCCGAGGGCGAGCACCGTCTCGCCGATCATCAGGTCGCTCGACGTGCCGATGGTGACCACGGGCAGCGGCTCATCGATGTCGACCTTGATGACGGCCAGGTCGGTCCGCGGGTCGTGCGAGACGAGCGTGGCGGCCACGGTCCGCCCGGAGGCGAGCGTGACTTCGATCCGCCGCACACCGTCGACGACGTGGAAGTTGGTGACGATGTAGCCCCGCGGATCGATCACGACCCCGGTGCCCATGCCGTTGACCCGCCGCACCTCGGCCCCCTCGTCCTCGCCGTTGCCGACGAGTTTCTGGCCGTGGATGTTGACGACCGCGTCACGCTGCGATTCGATCGCCCGGACGATCACGGAGCGACGGGCCTCGGAGGCCGGGGAACGCGTCGCCGTAGCCACCGCGCAGGCGGCCACGAGCGGCAGGACGATCCACGGACACCGCATGGCGGATTTGCTCCCCGGCCCGAAGGCGGACCGGGAACGAGCCCCAGCCGCTGCATGCCGGGAAAATCGGCCCCGCCGGACCGGTGTTTCAACGCGCGGCACGCCAGCCGGCAGAGTCTGCCCAGCCCGAGCGCGGCAGGGGGTTTTGGCCGTCCGAACGCGGGCCCTGCCGGGCCTTGAAAAAAAACTCAAGCCGCTTCAGCGCGGGCCGCCGTCCGCATCGGGGCGGTCGCCGCCGTCGCCCGCGGCGCCGATCAGGAGCGGGAGCAGCTGCATGGCGAGGAAGATGCCGAGCACCACGAGCACGAGCACGGGCCAGGCGGCGGCCACGTTCTCGCCGAACTTCCAGCCAAACTCGTGGGCCATGCCGCCGACGAGGGTCGCCAGCACGAGGACCACGAGGCCGGCGAGCACGATCCCGCAGCCGAGCGAGGCCATGGTGCCGCGGAAGGTTCCCATCTCCGAGAACTCCTCGCGATGCAGGTCGATCGCCCGGCCCTTCGCCAGGCTGCGCGGCACGGTCTCGGCGAGTTCGACGGCCCGGGCGGCGTCGGCCCAGGTGGCGGTGGGTATGGCGGCGTCGGTGACGCGGCCCGCGAGCCGTTCCAGCAGCAGGTCGTCGACGTCGCAGGACCGCGACTCGGGCGGCGGGCCGGACCAGGTCCACGGCCGCGACGGGTCGTCGGGAGCCTCGAGATCGATCGCGCCGCGGGCGTGCTGCAGCGTGATGGTCAGCGTCGGCGCGTCGCCGGGGGCCACCTGCCAGCGGGTGGGGACGAAGGCGGCATGGCTGAACCCGACGGCCAGCGTGCTCCAGGCCGTGTCGGGATCGGTCGCGCCCAGCGTCGTCAGCCGGGCGGGGTCGCCGGCGAGCACGCGGACCAGGTCGACGTCGGCGGCGAGACGGGCGAGCACGGTGTCGCGGTCGCGGTGCGCCAGCCGCCGCACCATGCCGATCGACTCGAGCGGCCCGAGGTCACCGCGGCCCGCCAGGCCGGCCTCGACCGCCGCCCGCAGCCGCTCGACGAAGGGATGCAGCCGGGCCGTGAGCAGGGGGACCAGGCGGGCGCCCGTGTCCTGCCGGATCATGTCGAGCTCGTATGCCCAGAGCATCGACAGCTCGAGCGGCTGCGAGAGGAGGAGCGTGCGGCCGGCCTGCACGAGCATCCGCACGGCCTCGGCCCGCGCGGACGTCCAGCTGTCGCGGCCGACCACCACGGCGTCGCAGCTCGCCGCATCGAGCAGCTGCTCCCAGGAGCGGGCCGGCTGCACGCCGGCGACCGCGGCGGGTGGCGGGGCAGGGAGGTCCCAGCCGATCGTGGCGGTGTGGCCGCGCCGGACGGCGGCCTCCACCAGCCGCTGCACCTGCGCATCCCATCCGAGCAGACCGAGCTTCATGCGAACATTATTCTCCGCGCGGCCTCTCTCCGCCAGCCTCGACGGCGCCGCGGCTGGCCGCCGCCCCCGGCGGCGGGTATAAGCGGTCGTCATGCGGGCCGAAGTGATCGCGATCGGTGACGAGCTGACGTCGGGCCAACGGCTCGACACCAACAGCCAGTGGCTGGCGGCGGAGCTCGGCCTGCTCGGCGTGCCGGTCGTGTTCCACACCACGGCCGCCGACACCGAGGAGGCCGGCGTCGAGGCCTTCCGCATCGCGTCCGGCCGCGCCGACGTCGTCGTCGCCACCGGCGGCCTCGGCCCCACGGCCGACGACCTGACCCGCGACGTGCTCGCCGCACTCGCCGGCCGTCCGCTCGAACTCTCGGCCGCGGCGCTGGCGGCCGTCGAGGCGCGGTTCGCCCGCCGCGGGGCGCCGATGCCGGACAGCAACCGCCGTCAGGCGCTGTTTCCCTGCGGGAGCCGCATCATTCCCAATCCCGAGGGCACGGCCCCCGGAATCGACGTCGACGTGTCCGCCGCCGGCCGGCGGTGCCGGATCTTCGCGCTCCCGGGAGTGCCGGCCGAGATGCGGAGGATGTGGCGGGAGACGGTCGCCGACGCGATCCTCGGCATGCTGCCGGAGCGGGCCACGATCGTGCAGCGCCGGATCAAGTGCTTCGGCGCCGGCGAGAGCGCGATCGAGGCCATGCTGCCAGACATGATCCGCCGCGGCCGCGACCCGCTCGTCGGCATCACCGCCCACGAGGCCACGATCACGCTGCGGATCGCCGCCCGCGGTCGCGACGAGGCGGAGTGCCTGGCGAAGATCGCCCCCACGGAGGCGACGATCCGCGAGTGCCTCGGGAACCTGGCGTACGGCGTCGAGGGCGACGAGGTCGAGGATGCGGCCCTGGCGGCTCTCGTCGCGGCCGGTGCCACGCTGGCCACGGCCGAGATCGGCACCGGGGGGAGGGTGAACGCGTTGCTGGCCCAGGCGGCCGGGCGCCGGGCGGGGACGATGTGTTTTCGCGGCGGTCTCGTGCTCCCGCCGACCGCGGCCGACGGGGCCGAGGCCCTGGCGCAACGGGCCAGAAGCACGTTCTCCACCGACCTCGGGCTGGGCGTCGGGCCGGAGCGGCCCGCGGCCGAGGGCCGCACCGCGGTCGACATCTGCCTGGTGACCCCGCGGGGCCCGGTGCGGATCGAGCATATGCTGGGGGGCGGTGCGACGCTGGCAGGATCGCGGGCAGCGAAGTCCGCGATCGACCGGGTGAGGCTCTGGGCGCTGTCCGGCGGGTGACGCCGTTCGGCGAGGACACGATGAACGACGACCGCGGCTCCGCCGCCCACCTGCGGACGACGCTGCTGTTCCTCGGCCTCGTGGGCCTCGTCGGGCTGATCGTCTGGCCGTCGCTTGCGGGGCGGATCCGCTACGCCCAGGTGCGGAGCGAGCTGGCGGCGATCGGCGACGCGGCCGCGGGCACGGAACTGGCCGCGATCGGCAAGATGTTCACCACGCTCCCCCGGATCGTCGGCCCGACGGTGGTCAACGTGACGGCCAAGCGGCGGGTGCTCACGATCGCCGACGAGATCGCCTCGCTGCGTGGCCTGAAGCCGGTCGGGGCCACGAGCGAGTCGGTCGGATCGGGCGTGGTCATGGCCGAGAACGGCGCGATCGTCACCAACTACCACGTGGTCGCCAACAGCGACGAGATCGACGTCACCCTCGCCGACGGCCGGAAGTTCACCGCCGACCTGCTGGGGGCCGATGCGGCCACGGACCTCGCGGTGCTGCGGATCGACGCCCGCAGCCTGCCGGTCGCCTCCTGGGGCGACAGCGACGCCCTCGACGTGGGCGAGATGGTGTGGGCGATCGGCAACCCGTTCGGCCTCGACCGCACCATCACCCGCGGGATCGTCAGCGCCAAGGGCCGCCGCGGCGTGGTCGAGAGCCCGTACCAGGAGTTCCTCCAGACCGATGCCGCGATCAACCCGGGCAACTCCGGCGGGCCGCTCGTCGACGTGCACGGCCGCGTGATGGGGATCACCACCGCCATCGTGGGCCGGGACTTCAGCGGCATCGGATTCGCCATTCCCAGCAACACCGCACGGCAGGTCTACGACGCGATCCTGCAGACGGGCTCCATGGAGCGCGGCTATCTCGGCATGGCCCTCCGGCCGACACCGCCGGACGTGGCGGGTGTGCTCGTCGCCGGCGTCGAGCCGCGGTCGCCGGCCGCCGTCGGGGGCATCCGCCCGGGCGACGTCATCGTCCGGTTCGGCGGCGAGGAGGTCGGGGATCCGGCGTCGCTCGTGCTCATGGTCACGCGGGCGCCGGTCGACGAACAGGTGACGATCGACGTCGTGCGGGACGGAACCCCGCTCACCGTGACGGTCGAGGTGGGCCGCCGGCCGCGCCGGTGACGGCCGGGCGACCGCTCCGCCCGGCGCGGTGATGCCGCTCACCGCTCGCCGAGGAACTCGAGAATCTTCGCCGTCGGGCCGTCGCCGGCCGCGCCGAGTTCGCGGTTCAGCGTGAGGTGGGTCTTGTCGGGCTCGTGGATCGTCGTCGCCCGGCCGCCGACGGACCGCAGTTTGTCGGCCAGCGCCTCCGCCTGCTCGCGACTGTCGCGGCGCTCGCCGACGTGAAACAGCAGGAACGGCGGGTAGCGTTTGCCTGCGGCGACGTGCGTGATCGGCGACGCCTCGCGCTGGGCCTGCGGGTCGTCGCCGAAGGCGTCGCGGTACAGCCGCTGCAGCCGCGGCAGCGGGGCCGCCGCCATCTGGCGGGGGACGTCGTAGCCGGCGCCGTCGAGGAGCACGATCCCGCCCAGCCAGCCGGGCTCGAGGCCGTGGCGGGCGAGGAGCCTCCCGTCGGTGACCACCAGGGCCGCCAGGTGGGCCCCCGCCGAGTGGCCCACCAGGAAGATCCTGTCGCCATCGCCGCCATGCTCCCGCGCATGCTCGTGCAGCCAGGCCACCGCCGCCGCGACGTCGGCCCCCTGGTCGCGCGGCGTGACCGGCGGGTCGAGCCGGTAGCCGACGCTGGCAAACAGGTAGCCCCGCGACACGAAGGCCGCCGGCTTGTCGCCGACGTGTCCCTTGTCGCCGTGCCGCCAGCCACCGCCGTGGACGAAGAGGACAATCGGCCGGGGCGGGCCCGCGGGCCGCTCGGGCCCATACAGGTCGAGCCGCGGGCCGTCGCCGGCGACACAGGCCGCGTCGCGGACGAGGAGTTTCGCGGCGGACTCCTCCACCGCCTCCGGCGGGGCGGCGACCGCGAGGCTGCCGACGGTGAGGAGCAGCCATCCGGCCCGCTGTGCGACGGACAAACAAGGCTGCATGGCAGGCTCCGAGGAATCAGGGATCGCAGGCCGCGGTCACGTCCGGCCGGTACGGTCCTTCAACGGCCAGGCCCTGGAAAAGTCGTGCGCCCGGGGTGGCACAACGCATTCCGCAGATTGCCGATGGGTGGGGCTTCATCGCAAGCCCTGTAGGTGCAGACTGGCAGTCTGCACACCGTGGCAGCTCGGATTCCGCAGAGTGCCACTCTGCGGCTCCAAAGGGGCTGCCGGTGTGGGCGGTATCACTCGATACGGAGGAACTCGAGGATTTTCGCGGTCAGCCGCCCCCGGCTTCCTCGGCGGGCTTGCCATCGTCGCCGCCGGGCAGGTCGTCGAGCATCTTCGTGAAGTTGAAGTCACCGCCGCCGAAGCCGGTGAACCCGCCCAGGCCGCCGCCGGCGTCGGCCGCTTCTGCCGCGGGCTTCGCGGCGGGACGGGGTCGCTCCGTCGGCGTACCCTGCGGCCGCTTCGCCATCGCTGCGGCGACGGTGTCGAGCCACTCCGGCGTCGGGAAGGCGTAGGGGCGGAACTTCTCCAGCGTGCCGGTCTCCTCGTGGATGAACAGGGCCCGCTGCGGGCCGAGCTTGGCGGCCACCGGGCTGTCGACCAGCTGGCTCGAGTCGTTTCCGCTCATCTGGAAGAGCACGCGGAGTTCGAACTCCTTGACGGCGTTGCGGTCGAAGGTCCGCTGCAGGTTGGTGAGCGAGTCGCACCAGATGACGGCATGCACGCCGACGGTCGGGCCGTCCTTGATGATGGTCAGGAAGTTGTCGGCCGGACCGGCCTTCTTGTCGCCCATCGAGAAGCCGAAGTCGCCGTCGCTCTTGCGGAGCTCGCGGAAGCGGCCGAGGTCGCGGACGACGACGAACACCGCCTCGGCGTCGATGATCTGCCCGTCGAGCCGCCGGCGGATCTCCGCGGCGAGCGCCTCCATGGCGTCGGCGGTTCCCAGCCGGCCCACGACCTCGATCTCATGGGGCAGGTGCCCCGCCAGCTTGGAGAGGAGGATGTCGGGCTTCTCCTCGGCGATCGCCGGCTCCAGCAGCACGAACCGGGCCGCCCGGCCCAGGCCGCCACCCGGATGCGGGTCGTGGCCCGCAGCCAGGCTGACGATCGTCATCGCCAGGAGGCTCGCGCCGAGGTCCTCGCGTTGGCCGACGACGAGCAGGTTCGCGCCCCCCTGGCGGCGGAAGATGGCGGCCGTCGGATCCTTGATGGCGATCGCGTCGCCGAGCCAGGCCAGCGGGGCGGTGAGCTCGTGGCCGTGCACCGTGCCGGAGGCGAGCATCTCGGAGAGCAGCGGGTTGCCGGCGGGATCCACGGCCTGGTTGCCGTCGAAGACGATCCGCGGCACCTGGGGGATGTCGGTCCGCCGGTCGGCCAGCGCCCGCAGCGCGCCGAGATACTTCTCCCGCCGGTCGTCGTTGAGGAACACGACCTGGAACGGGTTGTTGCCCTCCACCATGCCGTTGGCGTCGTTGTAGATCGCCTCGCCGGGTCGGGTGAGGAGCCGGGCGGCCGTGTTGTCCTCGGAGAGGATGAGGCTCGAGTCGGCCTCGTTGCACTGCAGCGCGACCCGCACGGCCATCTGCCCCATCGTCGCCCGGGGCAGGCTGTAGGAGCCGCCGAGGGTCTGCGAGCCGAGGAGCACGTGCATGCCGAAGGCACGGCCCTGGCGGACGAGGCGGTCGAGGATCAGCGCGGCATCCTGGGCGATCTTGTCGTCCTCGACGAAGATCTCCTGAAACTCGTCGATGAGCAGGAGGATCCGCGGCATCGGATCGGGGTGTCCCGTCTGCCGAAACCCGGCCACGTTCTGCACCGAAAGTTCGCGAAACAGGTCGCCGCGGCGCTTCAATTCGCGGTCGAGCTGCTCCATCACCGAGAGGCCGAACTCGCGCTCGCTCTCGATGGCGATCACGCGGGCGTGCGGCAGCTTGTAGTGGTCGTAGAGCTTGAACTCGACGCCCTTCTTGAAGTCGATGAGGTAGAACTGGATCTCGTTGGGACTGTATTGCAGCGCGAGGCTCGTGATCATCGCGTGCATGAGGGTCGACTTGCCGGAGCCCGTCTTGCCGGCGATCAGGCAGTGCTGGCTGGTGCCCTTGCCGAGACGCAGGTACTGCAGTTTCTTGGCGCCGGCGGGCCCCAGCGGCGCGAGCACCTCGTCGGCGGTGCTTCCCTTCCACCAGTCCGCCTCGGCCGGAGCCACGCGGTCGAAGGGCACCTCGACCCGCTTGGCCGCCTTGGCGGCCTTGCCGACCCGCTGGATGATCCGCGTGAACACCTCGTCCGCGGGCGGCTGCTCGACGGTCAGCGGCCACTTGGAGTACTCCGGGTCGCTCCACGTGAAGCCGCCGTCCTTGAGGACGAGCGTCGTCGCCTGCTGCTCGAGTTCGGCGAGGCTGAAGCCCGACGGCATCTGGGCCTTGGGGTCGACCGAGACGATCGTGTACACGCCGCAGCGGGCGCCCGAGGCGGCGATGCTCGCCAGGCGGCGGGCGCTGGTCTCGTTGAAGTTCGCCGGGAAGTTGGCGACGACGACGAACCGGTAGGGCTCGGGCACCTCCGCCTCGGCGTTGTAGGCGCCGATCGACTCGTACTCGTTCCGCAGGTACTTCTGGATCACCACCTCCATCTGCTCGGTCAGCTCGGAGAGCTTCTGGTCGATGAGCGGCGGCTCCGTCCAGATGCGGCTGTTGACGAGCAGTTCGTCGTAGTCGGCGAGGTGCATGAAGCCGGCGAACTGCTTGCCGAGGCCGAGGGGGTCGATGATCGTGAACCGGCTCTGTCCGGGGGGGATGCCGGTGGCGATGCGGAGGGTGAGGGCCTGGAGGAACGCCGAGGCGGTCTCCTTCTGGTCGGCGGGGGTCTTCACCAGGAGCGACGCGTGTACCGGATAGGGCACGATCGCCGGCTGCGTCCAGGCCGTCGGCCCGAACGCGTTGAGGGCCGGATCGCCCGACACGCCCCCCGGCACCCGCTCGAGCGACAGGGCCAGCGTGCCGAATCGCAGCCCCGGCGGCGGGTCCGCCGGCAGCGGCGTCTCGTCGCGGGCCAGGTCGTCCCAGGGCAGGAAGGCGGCGGCGTCGATCCGGTTGGCCTCGTCGTAGACGGCCGCCGTCCGCTCGCGGGCCTCCCGCCAGCGGTCCGTCATCTCGCGGTGGCGGTCGTCCCGCCGCCGGTCGGCGGCCGCGAGCCGCTCGTCGCGCTGGCGTTCGAGGGTGGCCACGGCCTCGCGGCCCTCGGTCTCGAGCGCGGCGAGCCGGGCCGGGTACTTCTGCTCGGCCGCCTCCTTGGCGGCGGCCACCTTCTGGACGAGCGTCTCGCCGTGGGCGGTGCACTCAGCCTCGAGCTTGGCGAGCGACGCGTCGCGCTCGGCGACGAACGACGCCAGCCGCTCGGCCGACTTGGCCCGCAGCTGCTCCTTCTCCTCCGCGAACTTCGCCTCGAGCTTGGCCATCTGCTCGTCGTGCCGCGTCTTGAGGAACTCGGCGCCCGCCGGCTCGAACCGTCGGGCCCGGGCCACCGCCGAGGCGAGCGTCGCCTGCAGGGCGGCGAGTTGCTCGCGGGCCGCCTTCCGCTGCCCGCCCACGAGCGACAGCCCGCCCGCGATGCCGGCCCCGGCGAGGACCGCCGCCGCCCCGGCGGCGATGCCGGCCCTGAGGCCGATCCCGCCCGGCACCGCGAAGAACGCCCCCGCGCCGGCCAGCAGGCCGACGAGGATCGGCAGGCCGACCGCCGCTCCCTGCCGGCCGCCCGCGAAGGCCTGCTTGGCGGCCGGCAGGTCGACGACCGCCTTGGCCTGCTCGACGATCGAGGTCTTGAGCGCCTGCAGTTCCGCCAGCAGGGTGGCGCCGGCCGGCAGCGGGGCGTCATCCTCGGTGGCGGCCGGCGCGACGCCACACTTCGCGAGCGTGCCGTTCGCCGCGGCGTCGGCCGCGGTGATCTCCTCGAGCGCCCGTCCCAGCTCCTTCTTGTCGCGGGCCAGCAGGCGGCCGGGCTGCTTCCGGTCCTCCTTCTGCTTTTCCCGCATCGACATCTCGTCGAACTGGTCGTCTTCCTTGGACTGGGCCTCCTGCTTCGCGCACTTGCGGCTGATCTGCTCGGCGAGCTTGCCGCGCTTTTCCGCGAGCTCCCGCCGCTTGGCCGCCAGGTAGGCGTCGGCCTCCTGCTGCTTCGCGGCGTATTCCCGCCTCGTCGCCTCGATCTCCGCGGCGAACTTCTTCTTCATGGCCGCGAGTGCCGACTCCGCCTCGCCGCGGGCCTGCGAGACGGCCGCCTCGTGCTCGGCGGCGATCTCGTTCTCCAGTCGGGCCCGGAGCGAAGACTCCGTGCGGAGGATCTCCATCTGGCCGCGGAGGACGTCGCGGTCGTAGGCCTGGGGCGGGGGCGAGGGGGTGTCCGGTGCGTCGCTGCTCACGGCTGCTGATCCAGGGGTGGACTAGTGGTCGTCGTGCTCGCTCACGTCGCGCGTCGCGCGGTCGAGCACCTCGGCCAGCCGGCCGAGGGCGTCGAGCGTCTCCTTGACGGCCGGCAGGAGCGGCTCGATGTTCTCCTTCTGGAAGGCCTTGGCCCGGCCGTCGTTCCAGGTCTCCTTCGCCGCCTCCCACTTGAGGTTCAGCTGCTTGACGGCGTTGGCGAGCTTGGAGGCGCCGCTGGAAAGATCGCCGACCCTCATGGCGCGGCCTCCGTCGGGGCGGCCGCGGGTGCGGCCGGCGGCGGCGCGGCCTGCTCGTCGAGCTGCCGGGTCACGCTCTGCCCGCCGGTGCCGTCACCGGCGGCGCCTGTCGCCTGCGGGCTCGCCGCGGTGCGGTAGGCCTCGAGCGCCTTGAGCATCCGCTCGAGCTGGGCCATCGCCCGCGGGCAGTCGACATCGATGACCTCGCGGAACCTCACGAGCCGCACGCACGTCTCGCGGAACTGCTGCTGCACGACGGGCGTCCAGCGGCGGACGGCCTCCGCCTTCCGCTCGGCCGTCTCCAGCAGCTTGCGGGCCTTGTCGAGGGCCTTCTTCTCCTCGACACAGGAGGGGGTGTTGTCACCCACCTTCTTGAACGTCCGGCAGTGCTCCAGGTCCTTGATCGCCTTGTTGACGATGTCGGAGCGGCGGCGGATCTCCGCCTTCCAGAAGGCGGCCCGGTCGACGGTCACCCATTCGACGGCCCGCTGCCCCTGGATCTCGATCTCCGAGACGGCCTGGTTGGTCTCGTGGGCGAACGCCGCGATCGCCGCCTTCACGAAGGCGAGCGTGTCGATCGACTTGACCTCGGCCTGGTCAGACATGCGGCGGGCTCCGGGCGCTCGGTCAGCGTTGCTGCAGGTATTCCTCGACCCGCTCCGCCTTGCGGATCAGGTAGGGGACATACTCGCCGGTCGCCTCGGCGAACCGCTTGAAGGTGCTCAACTGCTGCTCGAACTCCTCCGCGAACTTCTGCTGCTCCTGGTCCCGCCAGGTGGAGCTGAGGGCCACCAGCTGCCGCTGCACCATCTGCATCTGGGCCACCACCTCGTCGCTGAACCTCCGCAGGCTGCCCGCGAAGCGGCGAAGCTCGGCTGGATCGACGATTGCCTGTCCCATGGCGAGAACCCCTCGGCGTGCGTGCTCGGAACGACTGACCGTATCGTACCGGCTCGCGGGCCCCCTTGGACAGCGGGCCGCCGTTCGACCGGCTGGGAAGCGGCGGCCCGGCCGCGTAGACTCGCCGCAGCGATTTTCCCGCCATGCACCGTCCGGAGCCGCCGCCCGTGTCGCAGCCCCACTCGTCCCCGCCCGCGGCCGCGCCGCACCGGCCCGCCGGGCTGCCGCACGCCACCGCCCAGGCGGTCGAGACGTCGATCGCGCCCTGCACCGGCTGGCACGTCACCCACTCCTTCTACGCGTTCGACCGGGCCCGGCTCGCCGCCGTTTCGGCGGCGGAACTGGCCGCGGGCCGGGAGGCCTTCGCCGCGGCACTCGATCCGGCGGGGCCGGGCGGCCCGCGGCGGCTGCAGACCTGGCTCGTGCCCGGCCACAAGGCCGACTTCGGCGTCGTGGCCATGGACCCGTCGCCGCTGGCGGTGGACGCCGTGCACCAACGGCTGCTCGCGGGACCGCTCGGGCCGGCGATCGTGCCCACCTACTCGTTCGTGAGCCTGACGGAAGTGAGCGAGTACGTGCCCACGGTCGAGCAGTATGCGGCCCGGCTGGTGGCCGAGGGCGAGGTGGCCGACAGCCCGGCCTACGCGGCGAAGGTGCAGGGCTACGCGGCCCGCGAGCCGGCCATGCGGCAGGCGCGGCTCGAGCCGGACCTCCCCCCGTGGCCCAACGCCTGCTTCTACCCGATGAACAAGAAGCGGAAGGTGGGCGAGAACTGGTTCACGCTGCCGTTCGCGGAGCGCAGCCGGCTGATGGCGGAGCACGGCGCGTCGGGCATGAAGTTCGGCGGCCGCGTCACGCAACTGATCACCGTGGCCGTCGGGCTCGACGACTGGGAGTGGGGCGTGACGCTCTGGGCCCGGCGGCCCGACTGGCTGAAGGAGATCGTCTACACGATGCGGTTCGACGAGGCCAGCGCCCGGTACGCCGAGTTCGGCCCGTTCTACACCGGCTACGTGGCCCCGCCCGCCGAGATCCTCGCCCACTGCCACGTGGGCTGAGCCGGGCCGCGGCTCCTCAGTCGGCTGGCGAGAGGATGATGTCGACTTCCGTGTCGCGCGGCGGCACGCGGCCCTCGAAAGCCTCGTAGGCGAGCTCGGCGTTCTGCTGCGAGCTCTCGAAGGGCAGGTCGAGCATGGCGGTGGGGAAGTTGGAGACGCAGATCACGTCGCCGCCGTCGGCCTGGTAGTACTCGGTGCCGTCGGCGGGATCCTTCCAGAAGGCGCTGCCGGCGAACACCCAGTCGCCCTCCAGCGGCTTGCCCGTCGCATGGTTGCGGATCCACTCGCGGGCCTCCGTCTCCTGCTCCTTGCCGGCGGCGTCCTTCCACCGCAGCCGGACGCGGACCTTTGGCCCCTTCGCGGCCACGTACTCGGGGTCGAACGACACGGGGCTGCCGGGCTCGAGGCCGATCGCGAGCAGCGCCGCATGCACGAGACGGGCCGTCGACCGGGTGGCGATCACCGACTCGTGCTCTTTCGTCTTCTCCACGCAGGCGAAGACCTCGATCGGGCCCTTGTCGAGCACGACGCGGCCGCCGACCACGACCTGCTTCTTCGCCCGGTCGACCCACACCTCCTCCGTCCGCGAGAGCCGCTTCAGCTCCGGGTGGCGATCGGGCCGCTGCGGCGCCGCCGGGGGCGGCGGCGCGGCCGGCGTGTCGGTGGCCGGATCGGCGGCCAGCCCGGTGGCGAGCAGCATGGAAAGGGCCGCCGCGAGCAGGGCGGGACATCGAGGCGGGTGGGATGCCGGAGCGGGGGTGGAGGGGACGACGAGGAGCCGGGCGGCTGGCATCGGAGGGTTCCCGCGGGGGCTACGTGGAGAAGCGGTCGACGTGTCGGTATCATACGCCGCCTCCGCTGGGCCCAGGACGAGGAAACTTTCCGCGGCTGCGGCGCGTGACTGGCACGGTTTCCACGTTTCAGGAGCGGACATGGTCGCGACGCGCGAGGGTGGCAGGCTCGAGGCCGGAAAACGACGAGCGCGGCGGGCGTCTCCCACGCCGGTCGAGCCGCCTGCGGTCGGCGCATCGGCGCCGCGACCCAAGCCGGCGAAGTCAGGATCGCGGCCGGAGCCGCCGAAGGTCGGCGCCCGCGCGGCCGGCGGCTGGATCCGCCGGCTGGCCGACACCAGCGACACGATCGAAGTCCGCCGCCGGCTGCGGCGGCTCGCCGGGCAGGTGGCCCGCGGGTCGGGCAACGTGCAGCGGATGACGTTCCTCGAGACCGAGATCGCCGAGTGTCTCGA
>JBIIDT010000052.1:0-21771 GCA_044238145.1 Pirellulales bacterium
TCGCCTGGTGAAACCAGGCGAAGTGCCTGCTGCACGGCTGGCCGGCCTTCCATGGCCCGGCCAGCCTTGATGGTCTGCTCCGCAGACCAGGTCGCCTCCAGCGACCGTCTCGCCTGGTGAAACCAGGCGAAGTGCCTGCTGCACGGCTGGCCGGCCCGCTCGGCGATCCCGTGTAGCCGCAGAGTGGCACTCTGCGGAATAGGCTCTGCTCCGGTGTGCAGACTGCCAGTCTGCACCTACCGGGCTTCATGGATCATCGCCTCGCACGCTCCGCATGAAGCCCCGGGCGCCGAGCCCGGGGACTGCGGCCTCACCGGACCGTGATGCGGGCCGGAAGCATGAACAGCGGCCGGCCCGAGGCGAGGAGCTCGAGGGCGCCGACCTCGGCGACGAGCCCGCCGAGCCCGGGCGCCGCGGCGATCCGACCGAGGAGCGCGGCGAGGAGCGGCGAGTGGTGCGCCGCTGCCAGCGTCCGAGCCACGGGGTCGCCCCCGCCCGTCGCGCCGAACAAATCCTCGAACAAACCGCGCGGCTCGGGCAGGAGGATGCGGTTGACGGCCTCCTCGGCCGGGATGCCGGCGAGCTGCTTGGCCTCCGCGACCGCGTCATCGAGCGTGCCGAGTCGATCGACGAGTCCGGCCTCCTTGGCCATCCGGCCGGTGAACACGCGGCCCTCGGCGAGCGCCTGCACCTTCTCCAGGTCGAGCGTGCGGCCGGCAGCTACCTTCGTGGTGAACAGGCGGTAGACGTCCTTCATGGTGCCCATGAAGGCCTCGCGACCGGCGTCGGTGAACGGCTCCGTGGGTGACAGCCAGCCGGCGTTGCGTCCCTTGCTGACGACATCGGTGTGGATGCCCAGCTTCTCGAGCCCGCCGCCGATCGCCACCTTGCCCCCCACCACGCCGATCGACCCGGTGAGCGTGCCCGGTGCTGCCACGATTCTCTCGGCCGCGACGGCCACGTAGTAGCCGCCGCTGGCCGCGATGTCGGACAGGCTCGCCACGACGGGCTTGCCGGCCCGCTTCACCTCCCGCCAGATCAGGTCGCTCGCCAGGGCGGAGCCACCGGGCGAGTCGATCCGCAACACGATCGCGGCCACGGCCTCGTCGCTGGCCGCCTCCCGCAGCGCCTCGATCACCGTCTCGGAGCCGGCCGCGGCGGCACCGAGCAGATCGTCCCGCCCCTTGCCGTCGCGGATCTCGCCGGTCACGTGCACGATCGCGATCCGCCGATCCCGGCCCGCCGGCGCCGCCTGTTTCTGGCCGGACAGCATCTCGACGAGCTTCACCAGCCCGCCCAGGCCCGAGAAATCGGCGTCGACCTTCCGCTCGGCGTAGTCGCGGGCCACCTTCGGCTCCTCGAGCCGGGCCCGCTTCGCCACGGCCTCGAACACCTCGTCCTCGTAAGCCACGGCGTCGATGAGCCCCGCGGCCCGGGCCGCCTCCGGCGTGAACACGCCCGTGTCGATCAGTTCCCGGACCCGCTCGGCCGGCAGCTTCCGCCCCTCCGCCACCCGCTCGACGAGCTGCTCGAAGAGGTCGCCGACGAACGCCTCGTACTGCCGCCGCAGCTGGGGGCTCATCGAGTCGCGGGTCAGCGGCTCGCCCGCCCCCTTGAACTCGCCCACCTGGAGAATCTCCGCCTTGACTCCGATCCGGTCGAGCATCGACTTGAAGAACATCATCTCCGTCCGCACGCCCGTGATCTCGAGCGGCGCCGCCGGGGCCATGGCGATGGTGTCGCAGGCGAGCGCCACCATGTACGGCCCCGGCCCGCCGCCGACGAGGTGCGCGGCCACGGGCTTGCCCGCCGCCCGCAGGCGGCCGATCGCCGCCCGGAGCTCGTCGGCCCGCGCCCGGCCGACCTCCGGCGAATCGATCTGCAGCACGACCGCCTTGACGCGGGCATCCTGGGCCGCCTTCTCGATCCGCTCGACCATGCGGTGGAGGTGCGGCGACACGTCCGCCAGCAGGCCCCCCTGCCCCACGCCATCGGGCAGCGGCCCGGCGAGGCGGATGTGGGCGACGGTCGCGGTCGCCTTCCGCTTCTCGGGCTTCGCCGCACCCGCCTCGACGTGCGGTGGCTCGGCCACGGCCGGTTCCGCGGCTCCGGGCCCGGGCATCGCGCACCAAGCGGCCAGGCACAGGGCCGACAGAACGGGGCGAACGACGCAACGGCGGGCGGGCATGGGCGGGACTCCACGAAGGGGCGGGAAACCGCCGCCAATCTAGCGAATCTGGAGCGGCGACAGGACTTCCGCTGCAGCCCTTGAAAATGAACGGCCGTATAGTAAGATACTGGCGTCCACCCGGATTCCTCCTCCCCGACCGACAGGAAGCGGCCCGTCCGCACGACACCGATGTCCAAGCGCAAGACCTCCGCCCGCAGCTCGAGCCGCAGCCCCGCCGGCCGTCCTTCGGCCCGTCGCACCGCCGCCGCGGTGGCCGCCGTGAGCCGCAACCCGTTCGGCCTGGCCGCGGCCGTCGAGAGCGACCAGTCCGAGGCTCCGACGGAACGGCAGATGGAGATCTACGCGTTCATCCGTGACAAGATCCATTCCCGTGGCTACGGGCCCACGGTCCGCGAGATCGGCCAGGCCTTCAAGATCCGCTCGCCCAACGGCGTGGTCTGCCACCTCAAGGCGCTCGAGCGGAAGGGGCTGATCACCCGCGGCAAGAACATCTCCCGGGCGATCGAGCTCGTGGCGGAACCGGCCCACCTGCGCGGGCTGCCGCTGGCCGGCTGGGTGGCCGCCGGTACGCTGCGGCCCGCCGAGGAGCAGTCTGAGCGGATCGACTTCGAGGGCCTCTTCAATCGCGACAACCACTTCGTGCTCAAGGTCATGGGCGACTCGATGATCGACGCCCAGATCGCCGACGGCGACTGGGTCGTGATCCAGAAGAAGCAGACGGCCCACTCCGGTGACATCGTCGTGGCCCAGACCGAGGACGGCGACGCGACGCTCAAGCAGTGGTTTCCCGAGCGGGATCGGATCCGGCTCCAGCCGGCGAACTCGGCGATGAAGCCGATCTACGTGAAGAACGCCCGCGTTCTCGGCGTGCTGGTCGGCGTCGTGCGGAAGACCTGACCGCGGCTAGGCCGGCCGGGCGATCGCGTGGTCGCCGGCCTCCTGGAGTTGGTGCAGCTTGTTGTAGAGGGTCTTCAGGCTGATGCCGAGTTCCTCGGCGGTCCGCGCCTTGTTGCCGTGGTTCCGCTCGAGCCCCTCGAGGATCGCCTGCATCTCGAGTTCCCGCAGGCTCGCCACCCCGCGTGGTGCGGCCTGGCTCGCGAGCGCCGCGACCGACATCGACGGCGCAGCGGCCGGCGGCCGGGCGCCCGCGAGCCGGGCCGGCAGATGCTCCAGCGCCAGCGGCAGGTCGTCGCAGAGCACGAGCGCATGCTCGACGGCATTGGCGAGTTCGCGGATGTTGCCCGGCCAGGCGTGGGCGGCGAGCACGTCGAAGACCTCCGCCGCGGCCACCGAGGCCTGGGCCGGGGTCTGCGGACGCGCCTTGCGGACGAAGTGCTCGACGAGTTCCGGGATGTCCTCCCGCCGATCGCGGAGCGGCGGCACGGAGATCTCGAAGGTGTTGATGCGGAACAGCAGGTCCTCGCGGAAGTCGCCCGCCGCGACCATCTGCTCGAGCGAGCGGTGGGTGGCGCACACGAGCCTGACGTCCACCGTGATCGGCTGATTGTCGCCCACGCGCCGGATCTCGCCGCTCTCCAGCGCACGGAGGAGCCGCGACTGCAAGGGCTTCGGCAATTCCCCGATCTCGTCGAGGAACAGCGTGCCACCGTCGGCCACCTCGAACAGGCCGGCCCGGTGCTCGTCGGCACCGGTGAAGGCACCCTTGCGGTGGCCGAAGAGCTCGCTCTCGACGAGATGCTCGGGGAGGGCCCCGCAGTTCACCGCGACCAGCGGGCCGGCGGCCCGACGGCTGCCCTCGTGGATCGCGCGGGCCACCAGCTCCTTGCCCGTGCCGGTCTCGCCGCGGATCAGAACCGCGGCGTCGGTCGCCGCCACCCGGGCCACGAGCCTGCGCACCTTCTCGAGCGCCGCCGAACGGCCGACCAGCCGGGTCGCCCCCTCGGCCCGCCGCACGCGGCGCTCCAGCGCCCGCAGGCGGACGGTGAGCTCCCGCTTCTTGCGCACCCGCTCGAGCACCGCCTGGATGTCGGCGAGTTTGCAGGGCTTCGTCAGGTAGTCGAACACCCCCTGCCGGACGGCCGCCACCGCGCTCTCCATCGACGACTTGCCGGTGATGATCACCGTCTCGGTGTCGGGCGCGGTCTCGCGAACGCGGGCGATCACGTCGAGGCCGCCGACGCCGGGCATGTCGAGGTCGACGAACACGCAGTCGTAGGAGGTGCGGTCGAGGGCCGCCAACGCCGTCGTGCCGTCGGGGCAGACCGTCGCCTCGTGCCCGAGCCGGGGCAGTTCGATCCGCATCAGTTCCTGGATCGACGTCTCGTCGTCCGCGTACAGGATCCGCATCGGGCGGGAAGGCTGCTTCATGGTGTCTCCTCGGTTGGGTGTCAGGCGGCGCGGCCCCGGGCCGGCTCGGCGGCCACCTCGGCCAGCGGCAGCGTCACGCGGAACGTCGAGCCGGTGCCGGGGCCGGCGCTCGTGGCCTCGATGCGGCCGCCGTGATCGGCCACGATCCGGTGCACGATCGAGAGGCCGAGGCCCGTGCCCTGCCCCGCCTTGCGACGCGTGAAGAACGGCTCGAAGAGGTGCTCGAGGACCTCGTCGCTCATGCCGCAGCCGTCGTCGGTGAACGTCAGCACGCACTCCCCGCCGCTGCGGCGGGCGGCCACGGTCACGCGGCCCGTGACTTCGATGGAGTCGAGCGCGTTGACGAGCAGGTTGAGCACGACCTGTTTGATCTCCTGTGGATTGACCATGGCGAGCACGTCCGGCCCCGGCTCGATCTCGATCGTGCGGCCGGCGAACCGGCCGACGTGCCGCAGCATCTCGGCCACGTCGGCGACGAGCGCCATCACCGCCGTGGGCTGCCGCCGCACCTCCCCGAGGCGGGAGAAGTCGAGCAGCTTCTCGGTGATGCCCTTGCAGCGGAAGGCCTCCGCCTGGATCAGTTCCAGGTAGCGGTGAACGACCTTGGCATCGGCCTCGGAAGGGGCGAGATCGGCCAGCCGGCTCTCCAGCGACTCGGCGCACATCGCGATCGAAGCCAGCGGATTGTTGATCTCGTGGGCCACGCCGGCGGCCAGGAAGCCGACGCTCGCCAGCTGCTCACTGCGGATCACCTCGCGGGTGCGGAGCTGCACCTGGCGGTCGAGGTCGTCGCGGATCGCCTGGAACCGCTCCGTCATGTCGTTGAACGCGTCGGCCAGCTCCGCCATCTCGTCGTTGGTGTCGAGATGGATGCGGAAGCCAAAGTCGCCCGCGGCCACCCGGCGCGAGCCATGGCCGAGCAGGCGGAGCGGCCGGAAGACCCAGCGGTAGGTGAGCACGCCGATCGCGGCCAGCAGGGCCGCGGCAGCGAGTGCGGCCGTCCAGGTGGTGACGATGAGCGTGCGGTAGCCGCTCCGCACCTCGTGCGAGAGGTCGTGCAGCCCGTCCTGCAGATAGGAGGGCAACGCCGCAGTCATGGCCGCCAGCCGGTCGAGGTGGGGCGCGACGTCGAGCAGCATCCGCCGCCGGTCGGCGGCCGACTCTCCGTCACCCTCGGCGGGCGGCACGGCCAGGCCCTCGATCGTCGCCAGACAGGCGGCGATGTTCCGCGTGGTCTCGAGCTCCCGGCTGCGGTCGCCGAACGGGGTGTTCTCGACCTCGCCCTCGGAGAGCTCGACGCAGTAGCCGTGGAGGGCGGCATCCGCGGCGGGCAGGCGGGCCACGAACTCGTCCGCCCGGCCATCGTCGGCGAGGGCCCGGGCGTGCGACAGCCGCAGCATGCCCACGCACTCCCCCAGCTCGCTGGCCCGTGGCAATTCGGCGGCCCGGCTGGAGAGCGCCCGCACCAGCCGGCGGTAGGAGTAGACGCCGAGGAAGCTCGACGCCGAGAGCACGGCCACCATCACGCCGACGAGCAGCGCGCCGAGGAGGAGCTTCTCGCGGATGGCCCGTCGTTTCTGCATGCGTGTCTCCGTCCGCGGACGGGTCGCCCGCGGGGCGGGAACGGTACCAATTCCCCCTCCCTCCCCATAGACGAAAAGGGGCCGAAACGGGCCCGAAAATCGGCCCACCGCCCGCGCCAGACAACTTGGGAGGGGTTGCTCCTGCCACAGGAGCCGGCGTAGCTGACCAGCGGAGCCATGGATGGCGAAGCGCAGGCAGCTCCGAGTGAACGGAGGCCCGGAGGGCCGCAGTGAACGTCCGGCGACGTGGCAGGGGCAACCCCTCCCCTCACCGCCTGCGCCGGCCCTACACCAGGCCCCAGCGCTTCCGCAGAAACCACTCGCTGCACAGACAGCCGGCCAACGCGAGCAGCATCGGCCAAGTGTCCCACGGCGTGTACGACCACTGCTCCTTGGTCTCGAAGGCCGGCGGCCGGGCGGCGATCTCGGTGAAGATCGCCGGCAGTTCCTCGGGCATCCGCACGCCTCCCGGCGTCACCTCGGCGAGCTGCCGCATGAGGAGCGGATTGGCCCGCGGATTGGCGAGTTCGAGGTCCTGGCGGAAAACGGTGAACCGCGCCCGCCTCTCGCGCGGCGCCGGCTCGCCCGGCTTCGCGGCCTTGACGACGAGCGTCCAGTCGCCCGGCTCGTCGCACTCGGAGATCAGGCCGGAGAAGCCGCCCGCCTGCCGGGCCACGCGGATCGGTCGCCGCTGTCCGTCGGGCGCGATCAGCGTGCCGTCCATGGTGACGTCGGCCACGGCGGAGCCATCGGGCTTGGTCAGGCCCGCGTCAAACTCCAACGGCGTGCCCGGTGAGATCCGGCGCTGGGCGAGTCGCACCCAGAGCGTGTCCTGCTCGGCGTCGTCCTGCTTGGCGAGCCAGAGCACCATCTGCCGCCAGAAGCGGCGGTGCTGCTCGCCAGCCCCCTGCATCGCCCAGCGCCAGGTCGAGTCGGCCGCGAAGGCGAGCACCCGACCCGCGCCGTACTCCCGGGCGACGAGCAGCGGCTGGCCGTCGGGCGTCACCGCCAGCGGCTTGGCGGCGGGCACGAGCCGGCCGAGCCGGTTGGCGCCCTCGAGCGCCGGCAGCGAGTCCCAGGCCGCCGGCGTGTCCTTCCCCCCCTGGCCCAGCCGGAGGATGGAGACGCCGCCGAACGTCCGATCGGGGAGCATCTTCAGCGGCCCGGGCAGATGGAGCCCCTCGCGAACCGGCTCGTCGAACGGCTGCCGTGCGAGACGGTCGGGCTCGAAGGGGACGAGCGGCCCGATCGCGGACGAGGCCCACCCGCCCGCCTCGAAGGCGTGGAAGCCGCCGAGCATGCCGATGCCGGCGCCGGCGTTCACCTTCCCGAGGATCGTCCGCAGGTCGTCGGGCCGCAGCGCCGCCGCGTCGAGGTCGCCGATCAGGAACACGTCGTGGTCGCCGGCGACCACCCGCCCGAGGTCCACCGGCCAGCGGTCGCGGCGGCTGGAGTCGATCCATTGGAAGTCGACCTGCATGTCCGGGCTCGAGGCGAGCACCCGGCGCAGGAACCGCTGTTCGACCCGCAGGGCGCCCTCGAGATAGAGCACGCGCAGCCCGCCGTCGACGACGTCGACGAACGTCGAGAGCTCGTTGTTGGCGAGGATCACCTCTCCCTCCTGCGGCTCGACGGACAGCGCGATTTTCCGCTCGCCGACGCTCCGCGGGGTCCACGTCAGCCTCACCGGCTCCTCGCCCCCGGCCGGCGGGGCCCGGACGGTCGTTCGGGCCACCTCCTCCATGCGGCCCTTGTCGTCCTCGGCGAGCAGCCTCACGACCGCCTCGCCGGCCAGCCCCTCGAGCCGCACGCGGCCCGCCACCTCCAGCGAGTTCTTGACGTACACCTTCTCCGCCGCCGCGAGGTTCACGACCGCCGCGTCGCGCCCCTGCCCCGCCCCACGCTGCTGCCCGAAGGTGATGCTCCAGAGCGGCGTGCCCGTCTCCCCGAGTCGGCGGGCCGCCGTCTGCGGCGGCAGGTCGCGCGGGGCGTAGGCATGCTGCCCGCCGTCGCTGAGCACCACGATCCCGGCGAGCGTCCGCCCGGCGGTGACCCGCAGACAGTCGTCGATCGCGGCGCCGATGGCAGTCTCGTCGGCCGACGCCGCGTCCTTCCACTCGCCCAGCGGGAAGGGGTCGTCGCCGACGGGCGGCACCGCGGTCAGGTCGCGGTCGAACCGCCACACGGACAGGTCCACGTCGCCGGACTTCGCCAGCTCCCGCGCCGCCGCACGGGCCGACTCGAGCGCGGCCGTCATCTCCTGCCAGCGGGTCCGGCCGTTCGGCCCGTCGGCCACCGTCATGCTCTCGGAGGCGTCGGCCAGGACGAGCACGGTTCCCTGCTGACGGGCCTTCTTCTCCGCCACGATCGTGGGACGAAGCATGCACGCCACGAGCGCGAGAAACGCCAGCAGCCGCAGGAGAACGAGCGTCGCCAACCGCCGGCCCGCCACCCGCGAGCGGTCGGGGGGCACGGCGAGCAGCACCCCGGCCAGGATCGCCGTGACGACGCCGACGAGCGTCCACGACCCGACGGGATCGAACTGGATCGCCATCTGCTCGAGGTCGGTGGTCGCGATCATGCGGGCACCCCCGGCGGCGGCACGGGCGGAGGAACCGGGGGCGGACCGGCCGCGGACGGGGGAATCGGCGGTGGCGCCGGAGGCGGTTCGCGAGTCGGGGGCGGGCCGGCGGTGGCCGCCTCCGCGAACTCCTCGGCCGGCCGTGACGGCTCGCCTGCTCCCTCCCGTGGTGCATAGAAGCGATTCGCCACGATCCAGTCAGCGGCCATGACCGCGGCCGCGAGCAGCACGAGCCAGCCGAACAACTCGGTGCCCACCCGCTCGAGGTTCACGTCGCGGACGAGGTCCGCCTCCGTGCGGGCCAGGCGGTGACCCGCGCCGAGCACGGCCGCCAGCGGCTCGGCGTCGAGACGAGCGAAATCGGTGGCCGACGCCGGCAGGTTCACGCTGAAGCCCTTGGCGATGCCGCCGGCCTCGCCGCCGGCGCGGACGACGTAATTGCCGGGCACCTCGGTCGCGGTCACGGTGATCGTGCCCCGCTTCTGGTCGACGGCCGCCGGAAAATCGTCTCCCGCGGGCGTCCGCACGAACGCCGCCGCCACGTCCCGCCGGTCGAGGTGCAGGACGGCCGGCGAGCCCGCGACCACGTTGCGGTCGTCCGACGTGTCAATGGCGTGGAGGAGCGCCTCGTTGGCGAGCATCACGAAGGGCCAGGGCTCGAAGCCGGTGGCGAGCGTGTTCCAGGCATCGGGGTCGGTGGCGGCCTGGGAGACCGGCGTCGTGACCACGACCACGCAGCCCTGACCGAGCCGGTGCTCGACGATCGCCGGCAGCCCGTTGCGGTAGGCGGCCACGAGCGTCGCGCCGCCATCCTCGCCCTCGCCCTGCGCGGCCGCGTCCGCCTCGAACTCCCAGTGACGGGACACCGGGAAGTCCTGCCAGGGCACCTCGTCGCCGACCCGGCGAAAGGCCGCCAGCACCGGATGGTCGAGCGCCGCCGGAGCGATGAAGTTGTTCCCGTCTGGGCTGCGCCACACCCGCACGATCCCGCCGCCGAGCACCCGGCGCGACGCCTCGGAGTTGAAGCGGGCGGGATCACCGGCCCGCGGCCCGAGCCAGACCACGAGGCCCCTGCCGGCCGCCGTCCACTGCTCGAGCTGTTCCCAGGTCCGCGGCGCCAGCGGCGGCGGGTCCACCAGCACGATGCCGCGGGCCTCTTCCCACGGCGCGGTATCGAGCGCAGCGACATCGATGACTTGGGCGTCGAAGCGAGCCTTGCCCGCCTTTCGCAGGGCCGGCGGCGCCAGGGCCTGCTGCACGAACAGGCCGGTGCGGGACGCGGGCGCCGGCGCCGCCACGATCACCCGGGCAGGCGCGCCGACCTCCACCGAAAAGGACCGGACGTTGTCGGCTTCCAGGTCGTCGTCGCCCTCGATGATGACCCGCCCCTGCCGCAGCCCGGGCTCCAGGCCCGCGATCTCGAAGTCGATCTGCCCCGTGCCGCCCGGCTTCCAATCGAGCGGCTTGATGCCGCGGCGGGCATAGTGGCCGTCGGGGGCGAGCATCTCGACCGCGACCGACCGCGTCGCCTCGGGGCCGCTGCGGCCGGTCGACACCGTGATCCCCAGGGGAGTGCCCGCCGGCAGTTGGTCTCCGGAGAGGTCGATCGTCTCGATGGCGAAGTTCTGCGGGGCCGTGGCCCCCACGTCGATGAACAGCGTTGCCGGGCCGTCGGGCGGCTTGCCCGGCTCCGGCGGGGCTGCGTTCTCCCAGGCACCGCGGGAGCAGTCGGTGAACACGTACAGTTCCCGGCGCTTGAGCTCGGCGGAGCCCAGCAGCCGCAGGCCGTCGGCGATCGCGGCGGAGAGGGACACCGCCGGCGTCGCCGCCGCCAGTTTTTCCATCCGCGCCGCCGCGGCGGCTTCCGTCGGAGAGAAGGCGGACGGCCCCCCGGCGGTGTCGAGCACGGCCACCTTGCTCCCCGCCGGCAGCTTGCCGAACAGCACCTTGGCCATCGCCTTGGCCTGGGCGAGCCGCGTGCGATTCGCCTCGCGGAGCATCATCCGCGGGGCCGTGTCGAAGACGAACACGGCCGCCACCGGCCCCTCGCCGTCGGCGAGCCAGTTGGCGCCGCGGAGCACCGGACGGGCGAGGGCCATCGCCAGCAGCACGAGCGCCGCCATCCGCAAGAGCAGCAGCAGCAGGTGGCTGACCCGCAGCCGCCGCCGGGTGGCCACCGCCTTCTCGCGGAGGAACCGAAGGGCCGGGAACTCATGCGGCACGGGCTTCCGCCGCATGATCATGTGCAGCACGATCGGCACGGCGACGAGCGCCGCCCCACCGAGCAGCATCGGCGTGAGAAACTCGAGGCCCATGGTCAAAACCTGTTGCGCCGGCTGATCAGGTACTCCATCAGCGCCTTGTCGAACTGCATGCTCGTGTCGATCGGCACGTAGTCGATGCCCGCCTGGAAGCAGCTCCGCCGGTAGTCCTCGCGGAAGGCCTGTACGCTGTCGACGTAGGCCTTGCGGGCCGCGTCGGCGTCGATGACGAGCCGGTCCCGCGACTCGGGCTCCGTCAGCTCCACCATGCCCTCGAACGGAAACCGCACCTCCGCCTCGTCGAGCACGTGGAACAGGATCACGTCGTGGCCACGGTGCCGCAGGCGAAGCAGGGCGTCACGGATCGGCGCCGGATCGGCGAGCAGGTCACTGAAGACCATCACGAGCGAGCGGTGCCGGAGCATGGCCGCCACCTGGACGAGGCTGCGGGCGATGTCGGTCTTCCCCGAGGGCTTCACCTTGGCGAGCACTGAGAGCACCTGGGCGATCTGCGACCGCCGCGACCGCGCCGGCAGCGAGGCGTGCAGCCGGTCGTCGAAGACCATCAGGCCGCAGGGGTCCTGCTGATGGATCATCAGCCAGCACAGGGCGGCGGCCAGCGAGATCGAATAGTCGAGCTTCGAGAGCTGCTGGCGGTAGGTGTAGGCCATCGAGGCGCTCGTGTCGACCACGAGGTAGCCGGTGATGTTGGTCTCCGCCTCGAACTTCTTGATGTAGTGCTTGTCGGTCTTGGCGTAGACGAGCCAGTCGATGTCCTTGGGGTCGTCGCCGGGCGCGTACTTGCGATGCTCGCTGAACTCGACCGAGAAGCCCTGGTACGGGCTGGCATGGAGCCCCTGCAGGAAGCCCTTGACGATGAACTGGGCACGGAGGTCCAGGCGCGCGATCTGCCGCACGACCTCCGGCTTCAGGTATTCCTCGACGGCGCGGGGCATGCTGTGTGGCGGGGCGTTCGCCCCGCACCTCGACGCCTCACTTCACGAGCTTCGGAATCTCCGGCTCGGGCGTCTCGCGAACGAGTCGCTCGATGATCGACTCGCTCGTGAGCCCTTCGGCCTGGGCCTGGAAATTGGTGGCGATGCGGTGCCGCAGCACCGGCACGGCGATCCGCCGGATGTCGTCGAGCGACACGCTGAAGCGGCCATCCATCGCGGCCATCGCCTTGCCCCCTTGGATGAGGAACTGCCCGGCCCGGGGCCCGGCCCCCCAGTCGACCAGCTCGGCGACGTAGGGGGGGGCCTGCGGATCCTTGGGCCGCGTGGCCCGCACGAGCCGGGCCACGTACTTCACCACGTACTCGCTGACGGCCACGCTCCCCACCAGCTTCTGGATGTTGACGATCGCCCGGCCCGAGAGCACCTTGCGGACCTCCGGCTTCTCGGCCCGAGTGGTCGCCATGAGGATCTGCTCCTCCTCGGCGGCGGACGGATACCCCACCTTGATGTTGAACATGAACCGGTCGAGCTGGGCCTCGGGCAGCGGATAGGTGCCCTCCTGCTCGATCGGGTTCTGGGTGGCGATCGTGAAAAACGGGTCCGGCAGCGTGTAGGTCTCCTGGCCCACGGAGACCTCCCGCTCCTGCATCGCCTGGAGCAGCGCCGCCTGGGTCTTGGGAGGGGTGCGGTTGATCTCGTCGGCGAGGAGGATGTTGGTGAAGATCGGCCCCTCGACGAACCGGAACCGCCGCCGGCCCGCCTCGTCCTCCTCGAGCACGTTGGTGCCGGTGATGTCGGAGGGCATCAGGTCGGGCGTGAACTGCACCCGCTTGAAGCCCACGTCGAGGATCTTCGCGAGCGTCGAGACCATGAGCGTCTTGGCGAGGCCCGGCACGCCTTCGAGCAGGCAGTGGCCCCGCGTGAAGATGGCCGCGAACAACTGCTCGATGACGTCGTCCTGGCCGACGATCACCTTCTGCAGCTCCTCCTGCATCAGCCGGCGGTGCTGGGAGAACTCCTGGAGGACGTCGTCGAGCGTCTTCGAGCGGGGGCCGGTTGACACGGGCGAGCCTCGGGCTGGGGAACGGGCGGAGCGAACCTTCAGTATCGACTGCCCACGGCGCAGCGGCAATCGCCGGACCATTCCCGCCCCGTCGGCGGCCCCGCGGGATGCCGCCGCGCGGGGCCAGGTGGTATGATTGGGCAAAATGTGACTGCATCCTCGCCCGCGAGACCGGCCGTGCGTTCCGCCCGTCGTCCGCCGCCGCTCGTCGTTCGCCTCGCCCTGCTGGCCGCGGCGTTGGCCGTGATGCCGGTGCCGGCCGCCGCGGCCGACCCACCACCCCTGAATGCGGGCCGCATCCAGCGGGCCATCGAGCGGGCCCGCGACTGGCTGATCCAGCAGCAGCGGCCCGACGGCTCGTGGACGGCGATGCGGGCCAGCAACACGAACGTCGGCCCCACGTCGCTGGTCGTGCTCGCCCTGGCGAACGCGGGCGTGGACGATCAGAACCTCAACATGCGGCGGGCGCTGGAGTGGCTGCGAAACCAGAAGGCCGACGACACCTACAGCGTGTCGCTGCAGACCATGGTCTTCGCGATGCTCTCACCCGACGCCGACCGGGCGCTCATCGAGAGGAACGCCGCCTGGCTCGAGGAGGGCCAGGTGCGGCAGGGGCCGACCGCGGGGGCGTGGTCGTACGGCCAACGGGAGCGGGGTGGCGGCGGCGACAACTCCAACGCCCAGTTCGCCCTGCTGGCCCTCCACGAGGCGGCCCGCGCGGGCGTTCGCGTCAAGGAGGAGACCTGGGTCCGCGCCCAGCAGTACTGGGTGGCCTGCGCCAATGCCGACGGCTCGTGGGGTTACACGATCGGCAACACCGGCGGCTCCGGCAGCATGACCTGCGCGGGGATCGCGAGCGTGTGGATCACGGCCGAGCACATCGGCACGCCCGACGCCCGCGCGGCTCGCGACAGCGTCTCCTGCTGTGGCGGCGGCTCGACGCCCAAGGTGCTGGAACGCGGCATCGACTGGCTGGGCCGGCGGTTTTCCGTCGTCGAGAACCCGGGCACCGGTGGCCAGACCTGGCTGTACTACTACCTCTACGGCCTGGAGCGGGTGGGCCGCTTCACCGCCCGCCGGTACATCGGCGAGCACGACTGGTACCTGGAGGGGGCGAAGATGTTCGTCACCGTCCAGGACGGGCTCACCGGACGGTTCGTCGCCCCGCGGATCGAGGACCCGGTCGTGGCCACGAGCTTCGCGCTCTTGTTCCTCGCCAAGGGCCGCCGCCCCGTGATCGTCGCCAAGAGCCGCCACGATCCTGACACCGACTGGAACCGCCACGGCCACGACATCGCCCACCTGGTCGAGCACGTCGAGCGGCGGTGGCGCAAGGACTATCCCGCCGGCCTCTCCTGGCACGTCCTCCACGCCCCCTCCGCGACGCTCGAAGACTTCCTCCAGTCGCCCGTCTTCTGGCTCTCGGGCAAGGTGGCCTTCGACCTCGGGCCGGAGGCGGGGCCGCGGCTGCGCCGCTACCTCGACGAGGGCGGCTTCATCTTCGCGGAGGCCTGCTGCCCGAAGAGCGGCGAGTTCGACCGCCGTTTCCGCCAGCTCGTCGGCGAGATCTTTTCCGAGCCCGAGTATCGGCTGAACCTGCTGCCCCCGGAGCATCCCGCCTGGCACGCCGAGGAGATCGTGCCGCCCGAACTGCACCGCCCGCTCCTCGGCGTCGACTACGGCTGCCGCACCTGCCTGATCTACGCCCCGCCCACCGACGCCAAAGCCGAGGACGCCGCCATGCCCAGCCTGTCGTGCCTCTGGGAGCTCGGTGGCCCGGCGCGGCGGGCCCTGCCGCCGGCGATCCAAACGGAGGTGGATGCCGCCCTGGCCATCGGCACGAACGTCCTCGCCTACGCCACGAACCGCGAGCTGAAGCGCAAGGACGAGCTGTTCGTGGTCGCGCCCCGCGAGGAGTCGGAGCCCGACCGTTTCGAACGGGGCCAGCTCGCGATCGGCAAGCTCAAGCACGCGGGCATGTGCGATGCGGCTCCGGCCGCGCTCGCCAACATCCTCCGCGCCGCGGCCCGCGAGCTGGGAGCCCGCGTGGACGACACACCGAGCCAGATCGACCCCGGCGACGAACGGCTCTTCGACTACCACCTCGTCTTCATGCACGGTCGCCAGGGTTTTTCCTTCGACGCTCCGCGTCGCGAGCGGCTCGCGGCGTTCCTCCAGCGCGGCGGCACCCTCCTGGCCGACAGTGTCTGCGCGGCCGGCGGATTCACGCAGGCGTTCCGGGCCGAAATGGCGACCCTCCTGCCGTCCCACAAGCTCGAGGAGATCCCGGCCGACGACCCGATCTTCACGGCCGCGGAGTACGGGGGCTACGACATCCGCGAGGTGACGCTCCGCGAGCCGGCCGGCGGCGACGGACCGCTTGGCGTGCGCAAGCGCCGCATTCCGCCGAAGCTCGAGGGCGTGCGGATGAATGATCGCTGGGCCGTGATCTTCTCCCCCTACGACATCTCGTGCGCCTTGGAGAAACAAAACTCCATGGAGTGCACGGGCTACAGCCGCGAGGACGCCGAGAAGATCGCCCTCAACGTGCTCCTCTACTCGCTGAACCACTGACGGGCGGTGCCGTCGGCCTGACCTGCGAATCGCTAGGAGCCGACGTCGGTCGCTGCGCGGCTCGAGAACGTCCACAGCGGGTCCCAGTAGGACGCGATCGCTTCGCGGGCGAGCGCCGGCGATTCGACGACGTAGCCGAACTCCTGCAGGTTGTGGGGGTAGAGGTTGTCGGAGCCGACGTGGAACGCGAGGTCGTCTACCATCCAGAACTTCGCGTGGTTGATGATCTTGAGTTCCGTTCCGTCATGCACCCAGCGGTCGCCGGTCGCCGAGAGCCGCAGCGGAGCCAGCGACATCCGGCCGGTGAGCCTGCGGTCGCCGATCGCCCGACGCATCTCGGCGGCGATGTCCGCCAGCGTCGTGCCGAACGAATAAGGTCCCCCCGCGGCGGTCTTGGCCCCCGGCTCGCTGAGCACGAGCCGGACATCCACGCTGCGGTCCGGGGCGGTGAGGACGTCGGCCAGGGCCGCGACGACATCTTTCGCCCAGTGGTTGACGCCGTCCCAGTGAAACCCGAAATCCATCTGGCTGATCCGAATGCTCGAGCGAGCCTGACGGAAGGCGATCGCCGCCACGGCGGCGCCGACGTTGGCCAGCCGCGGATCGGCGAGCACGCCGGTCCCGAGCCGGCCCACCGCCAGCACCGGCATCGGTCCCGGTGCAACCGTGGGCAAGGCCACGGCCGCCGGCGGCTCGCAGTCGGCGACCTGGCCCCGGTCCCAGCCCCGCAGCTGGAGCGTGCCGATGCCGGAGGCCGTCGCGCGTTCGCGGGCCGCCCAGTCCCAGAGCGTGTCGAGGAAGGCATGGGCCTCGCGGGCGGCCGGGCCGTCGATCCGGGCCGAGAGATCGTGCACGGGCGCGAAGCCCAGATAGTCGTCGGCCCAGAGGTTGTGGCCACCGACGAGCGCGTCGCGGCCGTCGGCTGCCACGATCTTGGCGTGGTTCCATGACGGCAGCGACTGGTGATTCGACGTCTCCATCCGGCAGGCATGCACCCGCAGGCCGCAGTCGGCCGGCAGGCCCGCCGTGATGCCCCGGAGAAAGTCGTCGAAGTCGGCGGGCGTGTTTTTCGTGAACCGGTGCCGGCCGTAGAGAATCCGCACCATCAAGGGAGCCCGGCGGGCGGCGGCCCTGGTGAGGCCACGGTGCAGGGCCGTGGTGAAGCCACCTGTCGCGAACTGCTCGAGCCCCGCGATGTCGACGAGCCGCTCCGCCCCCGCGATGATTTCTTCGATCGCGTCGAGCAGCCGTCGGCTGGCCGCGGGCAGCACCGGCGAGGCACCCGCCCGCTGCGGCAGCCAGTAGGCGTTGTCCGCAGGGTCATGCCCCCACAGACCGGGCGTCTGGAACAGTTCGAATCGTCCGCAGGATGTGGCCGACAGCAGGCCCGGCACGCCGGCGCCGGCTTGCATCCCGAGGGCGGCGAGGCAGCCGGGTATGATCACGTCACTCACAGGCACGCTCCCGTCGAGAGTTTTGTTTCGTCGGACTATATCCGATCACCGATGACACTGCACCGCCCGACCGGCACGATCTTCTTCATCTTGATGGCGGTGCTCATCGACATGATCGCCGTGGGCGTGATCATGCCCGTGCTGCCGGCGCTCGTGGGGAGCTTCTCCGACTCGAAGGCCGACAACGCCTTCTGGTACGGGGTCGTCGCCTGCAGCTTCGGGGCCGCCAACTTCATCGGCGCCCCGATCCTCGGGGCCTTGTCGGACCGGTTCGGCCGCCGGCCGATTCTGCTCACGAGCTTCGCCGTGATGGCCGGATGCCTGCTGCTCACGGGATTGGCCCGGTCGCTCGCGGCCCTCGTGGTGCTGCGGTTCTTGAGCGGCTTCTCGCAGTCGAACGTGGCCCTCGCGCAGGCGGCGGTCGCCGACGTGACCGAACCGGCGCAGCGCGGGCAGCGGTTCGGGCTGATCGGGTCGATGGTGGGGCTCGGGTACATCCTCGGGCCGGTGCTCGGCGGCCTGCTCGGCGGTGTCGATCTGCACCTGCCCTTCTTCGTGGCCGGGGGGCTGGCCGCGGTGAACTCGGCCTTCGGCCTGTTCGTGATGCCGGAGACGCTGCCTGCCGAGAATCGCCGGCCGCTCGCCTGGCAGCGGCTCACGCCCTTCTCGTCGATCCACGACCTGGCCAGCCTCCGCGGCGTCGGGCCGTTGGCGGTGGTGCTCACCCTGGCCTACCTGGCGCAGTTCATCCTCCCGGCCACCTGGGCGTTGACGATGAAGTTCAAGTTCGGCTGGGGACCGCGGGAGACCGGCTGGTCGCTGTTCGCCTACGGGCTCATGCTCGTGATCGCCCAGGGTGTGCTGATCCGGTTCGTGCTCCAGCGGCGGTCGCCGCAGTGGCTGACGATCGCCGGCCTGCTGTCGGCGGCGCTGGCCTTCGTGGCGTATGGCGTCGCCTGGGCGCCCTGGATGATCTACGCGGCGATCGCCACCAACGTGCTCGGCTTCATGTGCGGCCCCGCGATGACGACGCTCGTGTCGCAGGCGGCCGGCGGCGGGTCGCAGGGCCGGGTCCTTGGATCGCTCGCGGCGCTCAACAGCGTGGCCGCGGCGGTGGCGCCCGCGATCGGCTCGGCCCTGCTCGTGGCCGTCTCGGGCTATCCGGCCGACGACTGGCGTCTGGGCACGCCGTTCTATGCCAGCAGCCTCCTGCTCCTCGCGGCAGCGGCCGTAGCCGCGTTCACGTTCCGCCGCCCGCCGGCCGAACCGCAGCCAGACGCCGCCTAGCGCTGCGGCGCCGGCCACGGACGTCTGCCAGCACCGCACCGGTCAGCCGATGGCGGCCACCACGTTCGTCAGATACTGCTCGAGCGCGGGATGGAGACCGCCCGCCTCGATCGCCGCGGCGACCTGCAGCCTGAGCGTCTCCACGCACTCGGACTGCGTGGCGTCGCTGGGCAGGTCGATGATCGCGTCGAGCGATACGGTCGAATCGCCGTTCAGATGCCGCAGCAAGCGGGCGATCGACTCGAGCCGCCGATCGCCGGTCCGTGCGACCGCCTCGTCGAGGAGCGTGTCGGCGGCCGTGGCATGCACCGCCAGCCGCCGCTGGACCGCCGCCGCCGTCGCCACGCGGAAGCCCGGTTCCTGCTTGAGCGTCTCGAACCGCGGTGCATCGATCACGAGCATCTCGACGCGGTTCGGAACCCGCGAGAGCACCGTCGCGACGGCCGGCCGGTTCCGCCACATGCCGATCTCGCCGAGCACGGTCGGCGGCGTGAGTTCGGCGATCAGCCGCGGCTCGCCGGAGGATTCCGCGGCCTGCTGCACGATCAGCGGCGCCGTCGTGGAGAGCACCACGTACATCTCGCCCGGCGTCTCCCCCTCCCGGATCAGGGCCTCGCCGGCGGCGAGGTCGACCGTCCGCCGTTCGAGCGGCGCGGACGAGTTCAGGCCGGCGTCGAGCGCATGCAGCAGGATGGATCCGATCACCCGGTCGGTGGTCAAGACGGTGCCGGCGGCCAGATAGGCCCGGTGCAGATCGGCCACGTCGGGCCTTCGCCAGACCGCGGCGCGGTCGTCAGCCCGCGACTGGAAGCCAACCTCGGGCTTGACGCCGCGGAGCCGAGCCCGCCACTCGTCGCGCTGCGTCTCGAGTTCGCGGTCCGGCTCCTCGGGAAAGAGAAACGCCGCCGTCTCCGGATCCATGTGGCGGCGCACGTGGCCGCGGACCGTTTCGTCGGCCATCGCCGCGGTGAGCGGAGCGATCCGCCGAGCGATCTCCTGGGCCATCCGCCGCACCCGCGGCGCGGGCGGCCGGGCCGCCAGATGGCGATCGAACGCGTCCCGGAACCGCTCGTGGGCGGCGAGGTCACGGGGGATGCGGGTCAGTCCGGTGAACCCGGCCAACTGATAGAGGAGCGTGTGGAAATGCGTCCCGACCTCGCGGCCGCGGGGGCTGTGGGGCGGCAGGCCGCACACGGCGAAGCCCCGGCGGATCGACTCGATGAACGAAGTCGCCACGTAGGCGTAGTCGGCCTCATAGCCTTCGAGCACCCGCACGCCGTCGCCATGCGGAACCACCACCCCGGCCACGTGGTGCCGGAGGTTGACCAACTGGATGAGCTCGCGGAACGCCGCCGACGTCACCGGCAGCACGAAGCCGCCGCGGAAGAAGTCGCCGGTGCCGAAGATGCGGTTGCCCGCCCGCAGGTGCCCCTCGTTACGGTAGGACGTGGTGACGATCGACCGCACCAGCAGCGACCGATAGATGCCACCCCAGGCATAGCCGACCGAGTCGCGGCCGAACGCGCCGCGATGCACCCACAGGTTGCGGAGGGTGCAAAACTGGCGAGCCATGGCTGCGATCGCGCCGCGCCGAGCCTGGGCCCAGTCTTGGTCCGTCAGTTGCGGCAGGGGAATGATGTCTTCGGGGGGGAGGAAGTCGTCGAGCGTGCCCCGCGGAGCACCATGCGACGGGAGTGGTCGTGTCATCGCGTACCCTGCAGGACCCGGAAACAACCTGAAGCCAATGCCTGTGTCAGCCGACCACTTCGACGACGTTTTCCAGCGACCGCCGGACGTCGTCGGGCAGCCGGCCCTGCGTCACGAGCGTGTGTGCCTGCTCGCGCAGTGCGTCGAGGCACTCCGCCGGTGTGGCATCCTCGGGCAAACCGATCACCGCGTCGAGCGGAGCATGGGAGTCGCCCTCCATGAAGGCGAGCAGCTGGGCGACCGAGCGCAGCCGGTCGTCGCGCGTCGTGCGGGCGTGCTCGCCGAGCGTGGTGGCGAGCGCCCGGCTGTTGAGCGTGAGCCGCCGCTGCACGGAGGCGGCCGTGGCGGCCCGGAACCCGGAGTCCGTCTTGAGCCCGTCGAACTGCCTGGCGTCGATCGAGATCACCCGCAGCGTCGCCGGCCGGCGGCAGAGGACGGTGGCCACGGCCGGCCGCTGCCGCCACATGCCGATCTCGCCGAGGACGTTGGGTGCCGCGAGTTGCACGACCTCCCGCGGCTCCTGTCCGGGCTCCGAAGACCGCATCACGACGAGCGGCTCGCTCGACTCGAGCACGATCAGCATCCGCTGCACCTGCTGCCCCTGGGTGATGAGCGGCTCACCGGCGGCCAGGGTCACCGTCTGCGGCACCATCGTCCGCAGGGGATCGTCCGGCTCGTCGATCGCATGCAGGAGGACCGCGCCGATGAGCCGCGCTTCCGGTCCTTCCGGGTCGGCGGCCTCGTAGGCCCTCCACATCGCCGCGAGGTCCTCGCGGGCCCAGAGTTCGCGGCGGACGGCGGCGCGGGTGCTGTGAAAACCCTTGCGTCCCGAGCGCCGCCGGCGTTCCTTCCACTCGGCAAACCACGGCGCGACCTCGGCGAGCGTCTTCGCCGGATCGGGGAAGAGCCAGTCACGCGACACGGGATCGACATGCCGCTCGAGGTGCTCCTCCATGCCGATGCCCGTCATCGCCGCCGTGACCGGCAGGATCCGCTTGGCGATCTCCTCGGCCATGTGGCGAACGCGGCGCGACGGCGGATCGGCCGCGAAGGCCGCCTCGAACGACGCGGAGAACCGGTCGTGGGCGTCGAGGTCCCGCGGCACCCGCGTGAGCCCCACGGCTCCGGCGGAGTGGTACATGAGCGTGCACATCTCCGCCGCCACCCGCCTGCCGGCCCGGCTGTTCCGCGGCACGCCGCAGGCCTCGAGCCCGCGGCGCAGGTTTTCGATGAAGGCCGTCGCGATCGAGGCGTATTCGGCCTCGTAGCCATCGATCACGCGGACGGCCATCCGGCTCCCGGGGGGCAGCCAGGCCGAGCAATCGCGGGGCAGGTCGGCCGCCGGTCGCGGCGTGACGACGCCGGCGACGTGGTGCCTGAGGTTCACGATCCGCATGACGTCCTGGAGGTCGGGCGACTCGCGGCCGTGCTTGAAGATCCCGGCGAACTCGCCGGTGCCGACGATCCGTTCACCCGCCCGGAAGTGGCCCTCGTTGCGGAAACTCGTCACGGCCACCGGCCCGACCCGCAGCGTCCGGTAGAGGGCCGCCCAGCCGTAGCCGAGGATGTCGTAGAGAAACCGGCCGCGGTAGGCCCGCAGGTTTCGGGGCGTGCAAAAGTGCCACAGGATCCGCCGGACGGCCGACGTCCGCAGCCGCCTCCACTCCTGCGGCGAAATAGCGGGCAGTGGGACGATGTCGGTGGCGGGGAGGTGATCTTCGAGCGTGCCGCGCCGGCGCTGTGACGGGCCTGAGCCCTGAACATCGGCCATCCTGTGAGCACCCTT
>JBIIDT010000053.1:0-21578 GCA_044238145.1 Pirellulales bacterium
GCCCCGCACCGGCCGCCGGCTACTGTTCCGCCGCTGGCGGCGCGTCGCCGGGGACGATCGCCACCCGGAAGCCCATGCCGTTGGCGTGGTAGCCCAGATGCGAGTTCTTGCGGGCGCCCGAGCCGCAGTAGACGGCCCGCGACCCGAAGCCGCCGCCACGCGTCACCCGCTCGGGCCTTTCGGGATTGGTGGCAGCGGCGGGCCCCGTCGGGTCGTCGCCGCCCTCGAGCGTGGGAGCGTAGAAGTCGAGGCACCACTCGGCCGCGTTGCCGTGCATGTCGTACAGCCCCCAGGCGTTCGGCGGGTAGCTCGCCACCGGGCACACGTCTCCCAGGTTCGGCCCCTTGGTCGCGACGCCGTGCGGATACTCGCCGTTGCAGTTGGCCTGGGTGCCGTCGAGGGCGTCGCCGAAATGAAAGAACGTCTCCGTGCCCGCCCGGCAGGCGTATTCCCACTGGGCCTCGGTCGGCAGCGAAAACCTCCAGCCGGCGGGCAGCGGCACCGCGGCGGACAGCTTGGCGATGGTGCCGACGGCGCTCCGCTCGTCGTGCGCGCCGATCCAGTACCCGTTGCACCACGCCGGATGGTCGGGCTTGGCGCCCGGCGGCTCGACCCGGCCACGATTCTCGAGCTTGAGCGCGGTCCGCTGGGCCTGCGTGAACTCCGTCTGCGCGAGCCAGAAGCCCTTGGTGATCCGCACCGGCACCTGGCCGCCGACGCCCTGCTCCTTCTCCTTCTTCGTCTGCGGCAGCCCCATGCGGAACTCGCCCGGCGGACAGTAGCAGAACTTCATCGGCACGCCGCCAGGGAGGGCGATCTCCACCACCTGACCGGGCTTGGCGTCGGCGGGCAGGGTCACGGCCGCCGCCGGTGCGTCGGCCGCGCCCGCTGCCACGCGGGCCAGAAGCACGACGGAGACGAGCAGCGTGACGAGAAGCCGGCGGATCATGGACATCGGTGGTGCTCCCCGAAAGGCGACAGGCCCGGACGCTCCAGCAGCATACCCGCTCAGCACACGCCACAGGACCCGAGGCCCGCGGCCCGCCGGACGAGCATCTCCACGATCGCCCACACGCCCTCGGCCGCGTCGGCCGCCATCTGGCAGACGTCCTCGGCGTCGGTGAGCGTCGGCGCGTCGGGCTTGGCGACGTTCGTCACGACCGAGCACACGGCCACCTCCAGCCCCATCCGCCGCGCCGCCACCACCTCCGGCACCGTCGACATCCCCACCACGTCGGCGCCGAACTTCCGCAGCATCCGATACTCGGCCCGCGTCTCGTAACTCGGCCCGGAGAGGAATGCATACGCGCCGCAGCGGGCGACGGCATCCACCCGCCGGGTCGCCTCCATCGCCAGGTCGGCCAGCCGCGGATCGTAGCCCGTGGTCGGCTCCACGTCGGCCGCCGGCTCGATCGCCGCGTCCCACGGGCGGCGGACGAAGTCGAGGTGATCGGTGACGACCACGAGTTCACCGCTTTGCATGTCGGGCCGCAGGCCGCCGGAGGCGTTCGTGAGCAGGAGCGTGCGCACGCCGAGCGCGGCGAGCAGTTCGACGCCGCGGGAGAGCGTCTCGGGCGGGAACCCCTCGTACCCGTGGACGCGGCCCTGCAGCATCGCGACGGGCACGCCGTAGAGCCGGCCGCAGACGAGCCGGCCGGCATGGCCCGTGGCCGTCGACGTCGCCAGCCAGCGCGTTTCCGCGGCCGGCATCACCCAGGCGTCGCCGAGCCGATCGGCCAGGCCGCCGAGGCCGGTGCCGAGCACGACGCCGATCGCCGCCCGACCGCCGCCGGCCGCGACGATCCGCTCGGCCGCGGCCACCGCCGCGGCCCGCGGCCGGCCGCCGCGACCGCCACCCTTTGCCGGCCGCGGGTGAAAATCATAGAACGACATTTTTCGCACCCCGAAATCCGCCGCAGCATACGAGGGATTCCGCCGCATGCCCACCCGCGCCGAGAAGTTCGCCGGCCTGTCCGTCGCCATCGTCACGCCGTTCCGCGACGGCGGCGTCGACACCACCCGCCTGCGGGAGCAGGTCGAGTTCCAGGCCCGGGCGGGCACCACCTGCATCTGCCCCGTGGGCACCACGGGAGAATCGCCCACGCTCACGCACGAGGAGCACGAGCGGGTGATCGCCGAGAGCATCGAGGCGGCCGCCGGCCGGCTGCTCGTCATGCCCGGCACCGGCAGCAACTCCACCGCCGAGGCGGTGCGGCTCACGAAATACGCCGCCAAGGCCGGCGCCGACGCAGCGCTCGTCGTGGGCCCCTACTACAACCGCCCCACCCAGCAGGGCATCTACGAGCACTTCAAGGCGCTCGCCGAGGCGGTCGACATCCCGATCTGCGTCTACAACATCCCCGCCCGCACCGGCCGCAACATCGAGCCCGAGACGATCCTCCGTCTGGCCGAACTGCCGGGCATCGCGATGGTCAAGGAGGCGACGGGGATGATGGACCAGGCCTCGCAGGTGCTCGCCGCCACCGACCTCACCGTCCTTTCGGGCGACGACAGCATGACGCTGCCGCTGCTGGCGATCGGCGGCCGGGGCGTGATCTCGGTGGTGGGCAACATCGTGCCGGCCGACATGAAGGCCCTGTGCGACGCCTTCGATGCGGGCGACCTGGCCCGGGCCCAGGCCCTGCACCACAAGCTCTTCGGCCTCGGCCGCGACCTGCTCGGCCTGGCGAGCAACCCGATCCCGATCAAGGCCGCGATGGCGATGCTCGGCCGCGACAGTGGCGACGTGCGGCTGCCGCTGGTCAAGCTGGAGGCGCCGCTCGCGGCCCGGCTGCGGCAGGTGCTCGTGGCCTACGGCCTCGACGTGCAGGCCGCCTGAGCCGTCAGTCGACGACCCGCAGGGACGCGCCCTGCGAGTCGAAGCGGGCGATGGCGATGTCGTGGTGCTTGCCGAGACCGAGGCCCTCGAGGGCGTCCACCAACTGCCCCGCCGCCTCCAGCGTCTCGCAGCAGGCCATCACCGCCGGCCCCCAACTGCTCTGGGCCGAACCGGGGAAGCCGAGCTCGGCGAGCAGTTCGAGCAGCTGCGCCGTCGCCCCCGCGTGGGCCAGGCCGCCGGACTCCGGCTCGAACGGCCGGCCGGCCAACTGGCCGTACCGGCGGATCGCCTGGGCGAACGCCGCGAACTTCGCCTCGACAGCCGCGGGAAGCAGCTCGAGGAGCGCGATCCGCGCCAGCTCGCTGGTCACCTCCGCCGGCACCGGCGGCAGCCGCGCGAAGGCCGCCTTCTCGGCGTCGCCGTGGAGGCCGGTATCGTCGCGGCCGACGATCACCACGCATCGCCAGGCCGACGGCAGCCGCACCCGGGCCACCATCGGGGAGAACTCCCGCCGGGCGTCGTCGTCCGCCTGCGGCGTGCCGACGATCCGGCCCGCCTCGACGATCAGCCCGCCCCGGCTGAAGCCATAGACACCGACACACGAGCGGCGGCCGCGGCCGACCAGCCGGGCGAGTTCCAGCACGTCGCCGGTGTCGAAGAGCCACTCGTGCTCGGACGCCTGCGGCCGCCTCTGGGCCGGATGTTCCGCGGCCGGCGCATCATCCTCACCGGGAGGCGGCCGAAAGAGGTGCCGCATGCCCGCGGCCACGGCCAGGCCGAGCTGCGTGCCGCTGCCGAGGCCGACGTGGCTGCGGGGCGCCGCGAGCACCTCGATCGTGCAGCCCGCGTTGACCAGGCCCCAGGCCTGGCTGCAGGCCTGGGCGAAGCGGATCGCCCGCTCACCATCCACGCCGCGGGCCTCGAATCGCTCCGCCCTGCGCATCCGCACCTGCACGCTCGGCCGGTCGATCATCACCCCGACGCCGCCGAACGACCGCACCCCGGGCACGCCGAACGACATCAGGCCCAGGTGGAGGCGGGCGGGCGTGCGGACTTCGACGGCGCTGGCCATGCTGGATTCCTGCGGAGGATCCGGATCATAGCCGACCGCTCAGGGACCGTCCCCCTGCCCGACCGTGGCGCGGAGGATGGCGAACGCTTCCCGCTCCCGGCCGCCGCCTGTCTTCTCCACCAGCGGCTCCAGGTCCGCCATCCCCCCGCGCACCGCGTCGGGCCCGGTGAGGTGCAGCCGGGTGACGAGGATCGCCGCCTCGACCACGGCGTGGGCCGCCCGGTTGAACCCGAGGAACGGCCGCAGGTCGTGCTCGCGGACCACGCGGGCCTCGAGCCGGACCCGCTGCTCCGCCGTGTCGGCCGCGGTGACCTGGAACTCGTAGGCCCGGCAGGCGGCGGTGAGCACGCTGCCCCGCACGGCCTCTGCCGGCCGAGCCTCCGGCGGGGGCTCGAGCCGGCCGGCGACGCAGCGGGCGAGGAGCAGGACGTCGTCGACGAGGTGGAAGACGCCCTCGGAGTGCCGGGCAAGGTTGGCCGCGGTCTGGCTCGTGCCGAACGGTCGCAGGGTGAGCCGCGTGATCAGGCCGGCCTCCCGCTCGCGGTCGTCCACCGCCGGCCCCATCGCGGCCACGTGCATCCGGCCGGCGGCGTCGAGCGTTGTCACGAGCCCTTCGAGGATCATGCGGACAGTGTAACCGCCCGCGTGCAGGCCATTGATACACTGGACTCCATGACCGCAGCCGCCCGACCGCGCATCCATTTCGTCACCGGCCGGCTCGCCGAGCACTCGTTGCGGCAGGTCCTCGAGCGGCTCGCACCCCGCGTGGGCTTCGAGTCCAGCGTGCAGGTGATGAACATCACCGTGGCCGCGCTCATGACCACCGCCTGGATCGCCCGCCGGCTGGAGGTGCCGCCGGGCACGACGCGGATCCTGATCCCCGGGAACTGCCGCGGCCCGCTCGACGCCTTCGCCGGCGTGACCGACGTGCCGGTCGAGCGCGGCCCCGAGGATCTGCGGCGGCTCGACGAGTTCTTCGGCCAGCAGTCCCGCGACCTGTCCGGCTACGGCACGCACGACATCGAGATCATCGCCGAGATCAACCACGCGCCGCGGCTCTCCGCCGCCGCCCTGCTCGCCGAGGCCCGGCGGCTGCGGACCGCCGGCGCCGACCGCATCGACGTCGGCTGCGACCCCGGCGACGTGTGGGCGGGCGCGGGCGACGCGGTTCGCATGCTCGTCTCCGAGGGCTTCGCCGTCTCGATCGACAGCTTCGAGCCGGCCGAGATCGCCGCCGCGACGCGGGCCGGCGCCACGCTCGTGCTCTCGGTCAACTCCACCAACGTCGCCGCCGCCGCCGACTGGGGCTGCGAGGTCGTGGCCGTGCCCGACGTGCCGGCCACGCTCGAGGGCTTCGACGCGACCCTCGAGCGGCTGGCCCGCGACGGCGTGCCCTGCCGGCTCGACCCCGTCCTCGAGCCGATCGGGTTCGGCTTCGCGGCCAGCCTCGGCCGCTACCTCGACGTCCGCCGCCGCCATCCCGACACCGAGATGATGATGGGGATCGGCAACCTCACCGAACTCACGGACGTCGACTCCGCGGGCGTCAACGCCCTGCTCATCGGCTTCTGCCAGGAGACCGGCATCCGCTCGGTGCTCACGACGGAGGTCATCCACTGGGCGCGGAGCAGCGTCCGCGAGTGCGACCTCGCCCGGCGGCTCGCCTGGCACGCCGTCACCCACCGCACGCTCCCCAAGCACGTCGAACCGCGGCTGGTGACGCTCCGCGCCGGCAAGCCGCAGGAGCACGGCCCGGAGACGCTCGCCCGGTTGGCCGCGTCGATCCGCGACCCGAACTTCCGCATCTTCGCCGAGCGGGGCGAGATCCATCTCGTCGGCGCCGGGCTGCACCTCCACGCCCGGGACCCCTTCGCCCTCTTCGAGCAGCTCGCCGCGGCCGGGCGGACCGACGTCGATCCCGGCCACGCGTTCTACCTCGGCTACGAGATGGCCAAGGCCGGCACGGCGGTCACGCTCGGCAAGGACTACCGCCAGGACCAGGCACTGGAGTGGGGCCACCTGACGGAGCCCGAGATCGGCCACGGTCCGTCGAAGGCGGCGGCCGCGGCGGCGCGAGCCGCCGGGGCTCCGGCGGACGACGAGCCCGCGCCCGCCTGAAGGCGTCGCCCAGAAGCCCAGCCGCGTCAACGCCCACGCGCGAACCGTCGTAGCCGCCGGGCCGCTGCTCAGCGATCCACCGGAAAGTCGTCCGAGTCACCGCGTCCGTGCAACTCCCCGAGCACGGGCGTCTCGATCGAGCGTGCGCCCTGCAGGATCGCGATCACGTCCGGCGTCGCCGCGCGGAGTCGTGGCAGCATCACTCCTTTCGGCGCCTTTGCCAGGATCGTGGCGACTGCTGGGTCGTCGAGCACCCGCAACCCCAGGACGACCTTGTTGGGACTGGTGACCAGGATCTCTGCCGCAGCGGGCGTGATGCGTTGCAGCGAGGGCAGGGCCTGTCCGGAAGAATCCTGGATCAGCCGCGCGGCCAGTTCGGGCGATTCGAGCGCGGGGAGTTGTGGGAGCGTGAAAAAACCCTTGTATCTGGCATAGGCCGGAATGGCTTCTGGGGAAATGGACTCCAGCTCGTTGAACGTCAGTGATGACTGGCCGGCGAGTGTTTTGGCCAGCGGCACGGAATCGAGCACTCTGAGCGGGATGGCCAGCTTCCCGGGGAACGCGGCAAGAGCCGCCGCTGTTTCGCGCGACAGCTTGTCCGTCCCAGGGCCCCACAAATCCAACATCGGGCCCCGATAGGCGGTCAGGGCCGCGGCGGCCTCCGGTGAGAGTTCCCGGAGACCGGCGATCGACAGCCTTCCCCGATAGGCCGCCAGCTCCGCCGCCACGGCCGCGGTGAGCGGCGGACTTAAGCCTCCGGGGAGGCGGCCGCCGATGAAGAGCTGGGGTGCGCGGTCGAGTGCGCCCTTGGAGGTCCGCATCTCGTTCCCGCGATTGAGCGCACGCACCAGATTTCGGGCTGCCTCGGGCGACAGGTCCGTCAGCGAGGGAAACGACAGCAGCCCTCCCCCGAGGTTCACGGGATCGCTCGCCATCTCGCCGAAGGCGGAGGCAACCTCCGGGGTCATGGTGCCGATGCCAAGCGCCAAGCTCGTGGTCTGCCGAGCGAGACTGCGGACTGTTTCCGGCGATGCTTGACGCAAGGAGGGCAGCGAGATCCCCGGCCACGGCCGGCTCGCGAGCAGCCGGGCCGTCTCATCGCTCAGCGCCTCGAGGCTCGGAAAATCCAAGCCTGGCCGGGCCGCTTTGTCGTTCGCCGCGGCCGGCACGCTTCCCAGGGCGGCCGCCGCCTCCGGGGAAATCCTCGTGACCCCCGCGAAAGTGGCCCCGCACCGCAGCAGCGTCGTGGCGAGCAGGGGGGAATCGAGCGATTTCAAGCCGGGCGTGGCGAGTTTCGGCCGCGTCCCGAACGGGCCGCCCGGGACCCGATCGGCCGCGGTGGCGAGGATCCGCACCTGCTCGTCGTTGAATGCCTCGACCTCCCGCAGTTCCAACGGGAAGAGTGTCTTCACCAGGGTCTGCAAGGACGGATCGGAGATCGCACCCGCACCGAGCGTCACGCGGACTCTGCCAGGCCCCGCCGCGAACACGGCCGCGACTTCCTCGGACATCGCGGTCAGCGGCAGGAAGATCCCTCCCCAAAAAACCCGAAAATCCGCCCCGGCAATCACCCTGGCCTGCTCCACCGAAAGCGTCTTGAGGCGGGGAAGCAGGACGGAAGCCGCGTAGCCGGCGGCCAGTTTTTGCGTAAGGGGCAGCGAGTTCAGCGACTGGAGGCCCGGCATGGACAGCGGAGCGACGCTCGCCGCGAGCGCGGCCTCGCCTTCCGGCGAGAGTTCGGTCACCCCAGCCAGCGACAGGCCGCGTTGGTTCTCTCCCAACGCCGCCGCGATCTCCGGCTCGACCCGCTTCAGGTAGGGAAGCGACAACACATCCGGTCGCTGGGCGAGTTTCCTGGCCAGCGGCAGGGAGTCGAGTTCGACGAGGCCCGACATCACGAGATGGCCCGGCAGCGAGGCGATGGCCTCCGCTGCCTCGGGAGCGACCGACGTGAGCGAGTGGAGCCAAACGTTGGCCGCCCGGCTCGCGGCCAGGGCCCGCGCGACGCCGGGCGTGAGCGTCTTCAGTCCGAGGATGAGAAACTCACCGCGGAACCCGGCGAGTACAGCCGCCTCCTCCTCGTTCAGGTCGTGCACCTGGCTGAGTTGCAGGATTCCGAACGGCGACTCCCCTTCGGTGAGTGCCACCAGTCCACGCGCCGAATCGACGGTCACCCGCTCGGCCGGCGTGGCCGGGAAGGCTTCGCCCACAGGAAGCTCGGTGGCGAAATCGGACGCCGGCGGTATGCCCCGACGAATCAGTTCACCGAAGGTCGGCGAGTCGGGCAGGGAGGGAATGGCAGGGATCTCGTTGACCCGCCGGCCAGCCTCGCGTTTTCGCACCGCATCCGGCCGATCATTGCCCGACAGCAGCATCTCGAGCGCGCTGCCGTACGGATTCCGCGGGCCGTACCCCGCGACATGGCATGCGTTGCACGCCGCGCCGCCCTGCCGAGCGAACCATCCGGCCCATGCCCGTCGCGCCGCGGCATCCTCGAGCGTGCGGACCTGTTCGACGAACGCGGCATCGAGGCCACAGATCGCATGCGCCTCGGGCGGCGGCCAGAGGCAGGCCAGAGCCAGGGCCAAGAGCCCGATCCGTCTGCTCGACGGCGACGGGCGACCAGGATGATTCAAGCGGGCCATAACGGTGATTCCCTGCGGCAAGACGTCCGCGGCCCATCAGCGTCAGCCGATCCGCCGTGACAGTTTAGAGCGGCATTCGCTGGAGCCGCGTCAGCGGATGCAAAAAAGACGGAAGGCCCGTACTGGCGGCCCAAAAACAGACTGGAAGTACCCTATCATGGTGGCCATGTCCACGGCCCCGCCCGCTTCGAATCCCGCCACGCATCCCTGGATCGCCCGCCGCTGGTTCACGCCGTCGGGCGCGCTCGTGGCGGAAGCCTCGGCCGGGCTCGATGCCGCCGCCGTCTTCGCCCGGCTCGCCCGCCTGCCGCACCCGCTGTTTCTCGACAGCGCCGCGACCGATGAGCCGGCAGCGTCCGCCGACGGCGTCGAACTGCCTCGGCTCGGCCGCCACTCGTTCGTCGCCGCCGACCCGATCCACTCGATCGCGGCCGCCCAGGTCGGCGACCTCGCCGCCGACGCCGATGCCCTTGCGGACGCCCTGGCCCGGGTCCGCCGCCTGCTCGCCGAGCTGAAGAGCCCCACGATTCCCGGCCTGCCGCCCTTTCAGGGAGGGATCGCGGGCCTGTTCGCCTACGAGTGCGGCCTCGCGAAGCTCGGCCTGCCGAAGCCCGCGACCCGCGACCCGCACGTCCCGCTCGTCGCCCTGCACGTCTACGACGTCGTGTTCGCCTACGACCACGACCTCGGCCGCGGCTGGTTCATCTCCCAGGGCGTGCCCGCGCAGGGGCCCGTGGCCCGACAGGCCCGGGCGGTCGAGCGGCTCGACGCCCTGCTCGCCACCGCGTCCGCCCCGGCGTCAGCGGCACCGCCCCGGCCCCGCGCGGCCGCCTCCCCCGACGCCGGCGGCCATCCCCTGCCCGGCCACCCGGGCGTGGTCTCCACGCACTCCCGCGACACCTACCAGGCGATGGTCCGCGCGGGCGTGGAGTTCGTCCGCGCCGGCGACATCTTCCAGGTGAACCTCGCCCAGCGGTTCGTGATCGAGGCCACGGTCGATCCCGTCGCGGTCTACACCGCCGCCCGCGCGGCGAACCCCGCCCCGTTCGCGGGCTACTTCGACGCCGGCGGCTGCGCGATCGCCAGCATGTCGCCCGAACGGTTCCTGCAGGTCAGCCACGGCGTCGTTCGCATGCACCCCATCAAGGGCACGCGGCGGGTGCTTTGCAGCCCGGAAGCCGACCTGTTCGCCGCAGCCGACCTGGAGGCGAGCGCCAAGGACCGGGCGGAGAACGTGATGATCGTCGATCTCGTGCGGAACGACCTCGCCAGGGTCTGCACTCCCGAGAGCGTCGGCGTCGAGGCGCTCTGCCGCCTGGAGCGCTACCGCTACGTGCAGCACCTCGTCTCGATCGTCGCCGGCCGGCTCAGGCCTGGCCTCGGGCCGCTCGACGCCTTCGAGGCGGCGATCCCCGGTGGCAGCGTGACCGGTGCCCCCAAGCACCGGGCCTGCGAGATCGTCTCTACGCTCGAGGGCCTGGCCCGCGGCGCCTACTGCGGCTCGCTGGGCTACCTCGGCTTCGACGGCGCCGCCGACTTCAATCTCCTGATCCGCACGCTCGTCGTCGGCCCCGCTTCGATCTCCTTCGCGGCGGGGGGCGGGATCACGGCGGCCAGCGACCCCGCCGCCGAGCACGCCGAGTCGCTCCACAAGGCGGAAGGGATGCTGCGGGTGCTCGAGGCGCTTGGCCTCGTGCCGTCGGAGGCCGGCCGATGATCGTCGTCCTCGACAACCGCGACAGCTTCGTCTTCAACCTCGCCCGGCACTTCGAACTCCTCGGCGTGCCGACGGCCGTCGTGCCCAGCCACGGCGTCACGGTGGCGGACGTGGAGCGGCTCGCGCCGCGGGCGATCGTGATCTCGCCCGGACCGTGCTCGCCGGCGGAAGCGGGCTGCTCGCTCGCCGCGGTGCGGGCGTTTCGCGGCCGCCTGCCCATCCTCGGCGTCTGCCTCGGGCATCAGGCCGTGGCCGCGGCGCTCGGCGGCCGGATCGTACGGGCCGCCGAGCCGGTGCACGGCCGCGCGAGCGACATCCACCACGACGCCACCGACCTCTTCGCCGGGATCCCCAGTCCGATGTCGGCCTGCCGCTACCACTCGCTCGTCGTCGCCCCGGACGACCTACCCGCGGGCCTCGCGGTCACGGCTCGGACCGCCGACGGCACGATCATGGCCGTGGCCGACGAGCGGCACGCGATCTACGGGGTGCAGTTCCACCCCGAGTCGATTCTCACCCGCGGCGGCTTCCGGCTGCTGGCGAACTTCCTCGAGCGGGCCGGCATCCCGCACCACGGGCGGCTCGCCGCCGCGCTCGACGACCTCGTCGCCCTCCAGGCCGGCGCGGTCGACCCACAGCCCGCCGGCCCGCAGCCGGTCGTCACGTTCTAACCCCGGCGGGCCGACGGCCTCCCCATGAAGCCCCGGGCGCGAGCCCGGGGACTCCGGGCCCGAACACCATCCCGCCATCCATGCTCATCCGACCCGGGTGGACGCGGCGGCTGCCTAGTCCGTCGTCACGCCGTGCGCGCTTCTGAGGCGTCCGAGCACGACCGGTCTCGGCCGCGGCGCCGTCGCAAGGCCACGGAACCCGCGTATTTCCGCAGTTTCGAAATCCGCGCACCGCTCGTCCATCGGGCCGACCGCGTTTGGCACGGTCTTTGCAACTCATGATCTCCGTCGGGGACGCGACGGATGCGTCACCCGATGACGCGAACCAGAAGGGTGCTCCGCCGCCTGGGTGGTCGATCCGCCTTCGACCACCCAGGCGCGGACATCTTGCTTCACGCGGCGGCTCGGCATCCTTCCGACCGCCGCTTGGCCGGCATCCGCCGGCTGGTACGAACCCGGCCCTCCAGGCCTAGCGTTGAAGTCGAGGGGCTTCCTCAACTCCTCGCACGCGGCTCGGCATCCTGCCGACCGCCGCTTGGCCGGCATCCGCCGGCTGGTTCGCACCCGGCCCTCCAGGCCTGGAGACTGAAGCCGCGGTGCTCCCTTCGACGGGGAGGCGAAGGGGTCGGCGAACGCTCGCGGAGCCTATGGCCGCCGCGGCCATCAGCGACAAGACGTTTGCCGCCCCTGAGCCGGTGCTACAAGGCACGTGAAAATACTTCGGCATCTGCAATGCAGCGGTCAGAGACCGCCGCTTGGCCGGCATCCGCCACGTCGTCAGCGCCGCGCGCGGGCCTGCTCGTTGACGGCCTCCGCCACCGAGCGGGCGATCTCGTCCGCCAGCCGCTGCTGCTGTGCGATGTCGGCGAAGCCGCTGTTCGAGGCCACCAGCTTCCCCGCCACCACGGCCGGGTTGAAGCCCGCGATCGCCCCGACCGCCACGGTGCCCGGCATCCGCCGGCCCTTGTCCGAACTGTCGAGGATGAAGAACGGGGCGCCGCCGGCCGTGGCCGGGTCCGCCACCGCGACGTCGATCCCGATCTGCTTGTTGCCCGCGCCGAAGCCGATCGCGTTGCGGGCGGCCGCACTCCCCTCGTCGAGCCGCACCACCTGCCCCGTGAGCCGCCAGCCGTCGGCCGGCGGCGCCGCCGCCTCGGCCCAGAAGACCGCCGGCCAGCCAGCCTGCGCCAGCGCGTCGGCCACGAGCCGCGAGATGCTCACGCCCGGCGGCTCGCTGCGATCGTGACCGGTCACCATGTCCACGACCCGCGGCCGCGCCGCGATGGCCTGTCGCACGGGCCCCTGCGGAATGAGCCCGCCGCCTCCCTGCCGGAGTTCCTCCTGCAGGCCGGGCTCCATCGTGAACGGCAGCACGTAGATCCGCCGCGGGGGCCCGGCCGGCCAGGTCGCGGCGGTCGGCGCGACCGTCGTGGCCGTCGGCCCGAGTTGCTGGGCGACGGCCACGGTGCACGTGCCCAGGATCCCGAACGAGACGATCCACCGCAGCCAGTTGCCGCCCGCTGTCATGATCGTGTGCTCCCGCAACGTGACGCCGGCCGCACCGCGAGCCGACGCGCGGGAGGATAGAGATGGCCGCGGCCCGCGCAAAGGCGGTTTTTGCCGGGTCAGGCGGGCCGCCAGCCACCGTTGACGTTCATCACCTGCCCCGTCACGAAGGCCGCCTGCGGCGAGAGCAGCCAGGCCACGGCCGCGGCGACGTCCTCGGGCTCGCCCCAGCGGCCGAGCATGCTCTCGCGGACGGCCCGCCGCTGCCAGGCCTCGCTCGCGCCTGCGCCCCACGCCGTGCGGATCCAGCCCGGGGCCACGCAGTTCACCCGCACCTTCGGCGCCAATGACTTGGCGGCGCTCCGCGAAAACGCCATCACCGCCCCCTTCGCCGCCGCGAACAGTTCGCCGCTGTCGCCCTCCATGCCCGTGGCCGCCTGGTCCCAGCCGATGGTCACGATTCCGCCCCCCGCACGGTCGGCCATCCAGCGGCCGAGCGCCCGCACGAGCAGCATCGTGCTCCGCACGTCCACCTGCAGAAGCGCGTCGAGCTTCCGCTCGAAGCCCCACCTCGCCGGGTCACCGGTGAGCACGTCGGCCCCGGCCACGAGGGCCACGCCGTCGAGCCGCGGGAGCGCGGCCGTCACCTCCACCGCCAGCCGCTCCGCGCTCCCCGGAACCGCGAGGTCGGCGAGAAACGTCCCCGCATGCCTGCCGTCGGCCGCGAGCAGGCCGGCCACCTCGGCGGCGTGCTCCGCGGACCGGCCGTGGACGGCCACGTGCCACCCCTGCCGCGCAAGTTCGAGCGCCACGGCCCGGCCGATGCCGCGGCTCGACCCGGTCACCAGGACCGTGCGACCGGTCGAGTCTGCCATCCGTACGTGCCCTCGGCGGACGGTGACGCCCGGCCGCTGCACTCATGGTAGCACACGCACCGTCCCGTTCCCGTTCGGCCCCATCTCGATCTGGTAGCGCGCGGGCCGGCCAGCAGAGACGTTAGCACGCATGAACCACACCAGTGCGAGCCCGAACACCAACCCCAGCACCACCATGACGATCAGGCACCCGGTGGCGACGCCTCCGCGTTCCCTTGTCTGCCGGGGCAGCGCGGGCAGGGGCGGCATCTCCAGCGACTCGCGGTGCCGCCGCAGGGCCTCGCGGACGAACATGGAATCGACGTTCAGCTCGCGGGCGATGTCGAGCACGGTGTCGTGGCCGAGCATGTCCCACCCCTCGGCCTCGAGTTGCGACGCCCGGCGGATGATCGACTGCAGGTCAGCGGCGGGCACCACCCGACGCGGCGTCTCCGCGGCAGGCAGCTCGACCGTCTCGAACGAGAAGGCATCGGCCTCCGGCGGCCCGGCGTCGATCTCTGCCAGCGCCGCCAGGGCCGCGGCGGCCGACGAGAACCGATCGGCCGGGTCGCGGGCGAGCAGTTTCCCGAGCCAGGCCGCGAAGGCCGGCGGCACGTCGTCGCGGTGGGCGCCGATCGGCGTCGGCGCCTCCGCCGCGATCCGCCGCAGGAGCTTGAGCGGGCTGTCGTCGGGAAACGGCGTCGTGCCGGCGAGCATCTCGTAGAGCGTGACGCCGAGGCTGTAGAGGTCGCTTGCGGCCGTCGCCTCCTCGCCCGCCGCCACCTCGGGAGCCATGTAATGCAGCGTGCCGATCACCGACCCGCTGGCGGTGAGCGACTGGCCCTGTTCCAGGCTGCGGGCGAGACCGAAGTCGGTGAGTTTGTAGGTGCCGTCGCCGGCGCGGAGGATGTTGCCCGGCTTCACGTCGCGGTGCACGATCCCCGCGGCGTGGGCCGCCGCGAGGCCGCGGAGCGCCTGGCGGCCGCAGTCGGCCACGGTGCCCACGGCCGCCCGGCCGCGGCGGCGGACGAACTCCTGCAGGCTCGGGCCGCGCACGAGTTCCATGGCGAGAAACGGCGGCGCGGCGAGCGGGTCGAACTCGAACACCTGCACGATGTGCGACGAGGAGAGCTGCGCCACCGCCCGGGCCTCGGCGGCGAACCGGCGGAGCACGTGCTCCGCGCCGCCGAACCGGTCGTGGATCACCTTGATGGCCACGTCGCGGTCGAGCGCCTCGTCGCGGCCGCGGTACACCACGCCCATCCCGCCCCGCCCCAGCGTGCCGGTGACCAGGTAGCGGCCGATTCGCCCGGGGCCGGCGAATGGCTGCCGGGCCGCGGCCGGCCGGAAGTCCCCGGCGGCGAGCGGCGGCAGCGGCGGAGCCTCACCCGCGTCCGGCCCCGCCCACTGCTCCATGAAGATGGCCAGCAGGAGATAGAAGAGCAGGCCGGGCACGATCCCCGAGAGAATGATCGCGACCGCGGCCAGCAGGCGAACCTGCCCGACGGGCACCCGCCGCTTGCGGGCCAGCCGCCAGCAGACGCCGAGGAACCGCGGCCCGGTGTCGTGCCGGCCGCGGAGCGCGAGCCAGAGGAGCGCGAGCGGAACGCCGAACGCGACGACCAGCACGAGCACCAGGGCGGCGAACGCTCCGAGAACGGGGGCTGCATTCATGCCGAGCACCACCACGCGCGTGTGTTCACAGATCCGGCCTTGTGGTTCCGCGCATCACGCGCGGCGAAGATGCGGGCATTGTCATGCGGGACGGCGGAGGATGTCATCCCACGTCCGCTCCCGCCGCAACCGGGTTTCGACTTCCCGCAGCCGCCGTTCCAGCCGCCGGCAGCGGCCGCCGAGATCGGCCGGATCAAAGGTGGTGAACCCGCGGGGCAGACGCCAGTCGGCCGCACGCGGCAGCCGCGCGGGCCGGGCCTGCCCGAGGAGGATCGCCGCCCCGAGGTAGATCGCGGCCGCGGGCCACCAGCCGGAGAGCCAGGCCGCGACCAGTACGGTCAGCCGCACCCACGAGGCCGGGAGGCCGAGCCGGTCGGCCAGCCAGCGGCAGACGCCGCACAACAGGCCGGGCCGGCGGCGGGCCGGCGGATCGTCGAGCCAGGGTTCGTCGTGCATCGTTCGTTCGCTCCAAGAGTGAAAGATGGGGCCGCGCGGTACGCGACCGGCCGTCAGTCACGGCGCCGCTCCCGCTTCAGGGCCTCGAGCTCCTTCTCAATCTGGTCGCCGCCCCGCAGGGCCTCGAGCTGCTCCACGAGCGACGTCTTCACGGCGTGGTTCACGAGGCTCGCCTCTGCCTCCATCTGCTCGATCCGGTTCTCGAGCTGGTCGAACCGGGCCACCGCGTCGACGCTCCTGGCGCGGCGGAGCATCGTCTGAGCCTGCTTGTGATTGCGGGCCCGGATGTGCCGCTGCACGAGCAGCCGGTGCTTCTCGCGGGCCGCCTGGAGCCGCTCCTCGACGGCGGCGATGTCGGCCTTGTACTGGTCGACGATCTCCACACAGCCGGCCGCCTCCTGCCGAAAGGCCCCGGCCTGCTCCTCGAACCGCTTCTTCTCCCGCAGGGCCTCGCGGGCCAGGTCATCGCGGCCCTTGTCGATCGCGAGCCGGGCACGATCTTCCCACTCGCCGACGGCGGCCTGCGCCGCGGCTTCGGCCCGCTCCGCCTTCTTGCGGGCCACGATCGCCCCGGCACAGTTGGCCTTCACCTCGACGAGCGTGTCCTCCATCTCCTGGACCATGAGCCGGATGAGCTTCTCCGGGTCCTCGGCCGCATCGAGCATCGCGTTGAGGTTCGAGTTGATGATGTCCTTCAGACGGGTGAAGACGCCCATGGCGTGCTCCTTGTGATCCTGCCGTGCCTGCGGCTGTCGGGGTCGCGGCCTCGTGGCCAGTGACCGCCCGCGGGCCGCATGTCCCGCGAACGGTGGATGTGAAAACGAATCCTGTGCCAAACTATCGAGATCTGCGCAAGCCATTGCGCGGCTTTGCTTTACGCCAAACGCATCGCCCCACAACAGCCGAGAATTGTGGTTTTTCTGACCATGATGATACTTCATTAGCCATTGTCTGGTTTTTCCAGCCACTCCGATGCCCTCATGCACGAAGCCCTCGGCCAGTCCGACGCCTTCCTCTCGTTCACCGAGCAACTCTCCCGCGTCGCCCGCGTGGACCGGCCCGTGCTCCTGATTGGCGAGCGGGGTAGCGGCAAGGAACTGGCCGCCGCCAAGCTCCATTACCTGTCGAGCCGCTGGGAGGCGCCGCTCGTCACCCTCAACTGCGCCGCCCTCGCCCCGGCCCTGATCGAGGCCGAACTCTTCGGCCACGAGCGCGGCGCCTTCACTGGCGCCCTCGCGGAGCGGGCCGGCCGATTCGAGGCGGCCGACGGCGGCACGCTGCTCCTCGACGAGATCGGGCTGATCCCCATCGAGGCCCAGGAGAAGATCCTCCGCGCCGTCGAGTACGGCAGCTTCGAGCGGGTCGGCAGCTCCCGGCCCACGAGCGTCGACGTGCGGATCATCGGCGCGACGAATGCCGACCTGCCCGCCCTCGCCCGTGCCGGCCGCTTCAAGGAAGACCTGCTCGACCGGCTCTCGTTCGAGGTGCTGCACGTGCCGCCGCTCCGCGAGCGGCGCGAGGACATCCTCCTGCTCACGCGGCACTTCGCGACCCGGATGGCGTCCGAGCTGGGATTGGAGGAACCACCAAGGTTTTCCCGTGCCGCCGAGGCCGCCCTGCTCGCTCATGCCTGGCCGGGCAACATCCGCGAACTGAAGAACGTCGTGGAGCGGGCCGTCTACCGGGCCGACGGCGGCCGAATCGGCGAGATCGCCTTCGACCCGTTCGCCCGACGGGGCACGGAAGACGCCCCGCCGGCGCCGCAGCCGACACCCTCCGCACCGTCGCCGGCCGCCGCCGCGGCCCCCGCGGACACGCTCCCGGAGGCCGTCGCCCGCGTGGAGATCGACATGCTTCGCCGGGCGCTCGCCGACTGCCGCCACCACCAGCGGAGGGCCGCCGAACGGCTGGGCCTGACGTACCACCAGTTCCGCGGCCTGTACCGCAAGCACGCCCGCGCCCTGGGTGACGGCTAGGGCCGTTCTGGTCTCGCTCGAGCGACGCTTCGATCGTTTGCGAACGGGGAGGCGAGGGGGTCGGCGAAAGCTCGAGGAGCCTATGGCCGCCGCGGCCATCAGCGACAAGACTTTCGCCGCCCCCGAGCCGGTGCTGAACCAACGTCGAAGAGCCGGCTAGCGCAGCGGCAGCTCGTAGCAGGCCGCCTCCTCGGCGTTGCGAACGAGCAGCCGGTCGCCCACGACGGCCGGGTTGTTCCAGGTCTGGCCCGCGAGCGCTGCGAGCCTCCCGCGGACGACGTGCCGCTCGGGCACGCAGTCGACCAGGACCACTTCCCCCGACTCCGCCTGCACGAGTAGGAGGTCGCCGACCCGCAGCACCTGGCCCTGACCATAGCGGCCCCCCTTCCACGCCTTCTGGCCGTCGGCCAGCCGCACGCACTCGAGAATCCCGTCGGACAGACCGTAGGCGTGGCCGTCGTGGATCACGACGTTCGTGAACTTCGTCTTCAGGAGGGAGGGCCGGGACCACGCCTGCTTGAATCGCAAGGGCTCGCTCCCCGCCTCGGGCTCGAACACCGCCGCGCCGATGCCGTAGCCCTTCGAGATGAAGATTCGGTCGTCGGCGAGGACGTGCGGCTGCGAGCAGGTGGCGTCGGAGTTGGAATGACCCGCCCAGGGAAACGACCACAGTTCACGGCCGTCGAGCGGATCGTAGGCCGCCACGCTCGCCTCGTTCACCGTGAGCACGACCTCGCTGCCGCCGATCGTGGCGAGCGCGGGCGACACGTAACTGATCTGCTCGTCGCCCCCGCGCCAGACAGCGGCGCCCGTCGTGCGGTCATAGGCCACCAGCGACACGGCCCCGCCGCTCTCGCCCCCCAGCGGCCCGCCACCCGGCACGATGACAAGCGACTCGGTCACCAGCGGCGAGCCCGCGCGGCCCCAGGACACCGCCGCGACGTGGGCGTCGAAGTCGATGCCCAGGTCGTCGAGCACGTTCTTCCGCCACAGCACCTTGCCCGTGGGGCCCTCGATGGCGTGCAGCCAGCCCGTCGCTCCCGTCGTGTACACGACGCCGTCGCGGATCGTGGGCGTCGACCGGGGCCCCACGCCCCCGAGCACGGTCTCGTGGCGGCCGCGGATCGGCACCGACCATGCGGGCGTGCCGTCCTCGACCGCGTAGCAGGCGATGACCTCCTCGTCGCCCCGCTGCTCGATGGTGACGGCGTGGCCGGCGCTCGCGGCGAACCCGCTCCACCCGGCCCCGATCGGCCGGCGCCACCGTTCGCGGGGCGGCCGTGACTCCCAGTCGGTGGCGATCGCGGGCCCGTCGAGCGCCGCGTTGCCGGCCGGCCCGAGGAAGCGGGGGAAATCGTCCTTCCCGGCGATCCAGGCCGCCCCGGAACCATTCCCGGCCTGATCGGCCTTCGGCAGCAAATGGTCGCGGGAGGGCGCCCACCGCCAGTTGAACTCCGGCACGAGGTCGCCCGACACCCGCTCGATCCGCAGCGTGCCGGCCGCCACGACAAGCCCGCCGAGCAACCCGCCGAACACCATCTGTTTGAGCGGCCGCGAGTGGCCGCTCTCCCGCAGGAACCAGACGAGCAGCGACATCAGGCCCGCGAAGGCGAGGATCAGCGTGATGATGTTTCGCACCGCCTGGTCGACGATGCTGCCGACGATCGGCTCAAGGAAGCCGGCCCGCACGAGCACCGCCGCCGTCGCCAGCGAGGCGAGCGTGATCCACACCCGCCGCGGTGGCCGGAGCGGCGGCAACAGGGCGGGGGAACGACCGGGGACGATCTGCTTGGGCATGCCGGGGAGCCGCCATGGGCGGCCCGGAGGGGGGGCGGCGTATGACACGCGCCGCGGTGCTTCACCGATTGTATCGGTTGTCCGCGACGTGCGCCCAACCGGCGGCGACACCGGCGCCGAACGGGGGCCGCGTTCCTTGTCGCTGCCCGGCGCCACGACTAGACTCGCCCCCAGGACGAGAACGCTCCTTTTTTCCGGCCGCGCAGGGATTCGGCATGCCGACCACCAACGCCTCCGATCCCGCCACGAACGAGTCCGTGGCCGCCGGCCCCTCGTCCCCCGGCCCGTCCACCGTCGCGGTGCACGCCGGCGAGGCCCGCGACAAGCCGGGCCACTCCCTCACCGACCCGATCTTCGCGTCGAGCACCTACACCTTCCGCGACACGCAGTCGATCATCGACTTCATCGAGGAGGATCAGCCCCGCGAGGAATACGGCCGCTACGGCAACCCCGGCGAGCGGGTCGTGGAGCGGAAGCTCGCCGCCCTCGAGGGGGGCGAGATGGCGGTGCTCTTCGCCAGCGGGATGGGCGCCCTCGTGGGCCTGCTCATGACCCACCTCAACGCGGGCGAGGAGATCGTCTTCTTCGACGAGTGCTACCACCGCAGCCGCGAGTTTTGCCGCCGGCACCTGACGCGGTTCGGAGTCGGCTTCCGCGAGGTGAAGACCGGCGACTACGCCGCCATGGAGGCCGCGATCACGCCGCGGACGAAGTTCATCGTCAGCGAGTCGCCCACCAACCCGCACCTCAGCGTGGTCGACATCGAACAGTTCGCCGCCATCGGCCGCCGCAAGGGCGTGCTCACGCTCATCGACGCCACGCTGTGCACGCCCTACAACCTGCGGCCGCTGGAGGCCGGCGTCGACTTCGTGCTCCACTCGGCCACGAAGTACCTCGGCGGCCACAACGACCTGCTCGCCGGGGCCGTGATCGGGAGTCGCGAGAAGCTCGAGCCGGTGCGGAAGCTGCGCGGGATCATGGGGGGCGTGAACTCGCCCCACAACGCCTACCTGCTCGAGCGTGGCCTGAAGACCCTCGCCCTGCGGATGGAGCGGCACAACGCCAACGGCCTGGCGGTGGCCCGGTTCCTCGAGGACCACCCGCGGGTCGCACGGGTCTACTATCCCGGCCTCGCGAGCCATCCCTACCACGCCGTCGCCGCCCGCACGATGCGGGGCTACGGCGGCCTGGTGACGTTCCTCGTCAAGGACGCCGACTGGCGGGCCACGGCCGACGTCGTCGACGCCGTGCGGATCCCGCGGATCGGCCCGAGCCTCGGCGGCGTGGAGTCGCTCATCGAGCAGCCGCTCGTGATGAGCTACTGGAACTACTCTCCGGCCGAGCGGGCCGCCTTCGGCATCCCCGACAACATGATCCGCCTCGCCTGCGGCATCGAGGACGCGGCCGACCTGGTGGCCGACCTCGCCCAGGCTTTGGGTTGAGGGCGGGGAAAGGCCTCCCATGCAGTTCCGCACCCGGGCCATCCACGTGGGCCAGGACCGCGACCCGGCCACCGGCGCCGTCGTGCCCCCGATCCACGTCGCCAGCACGTTCGTCCAGCCCGACGCCTCGATGTCGGCGGCCTACGACTACGCCCGCACCGGCAGCCCCACGCGCCACGCCTTCGAGCGGACGCTCGCCGACCTCGACGGCGGCGTGCGGGCCCTGGCCTTCGCCTCGGGCATGGCGGCCACGCACTGCGTCACGCAGCTGCTCGCCCCCGGCGACCGGATCGTGACCGGCACCGACATCTACGGCGGCACCTGGCGGCTTTTCAACAAGGTCCTCGCCCCGCACGGGATCGCCGTCACCGCCGTCGACACGTCCGACACCAGGGCCGTGGCGGCGGCCGTCGGCCCCGGCACGAAGCTCGTGTGGATCGAGTCGCCCGGCAACCCGCTGCTCTCGGTCACCGACATTTCGGCCTGCGCGGAGATCGCCCACGCGGCCGGGGCTCTGCTCGCCTGCGACGCCACGCTCGCCACGCCCGCCCTCACGCGGCCCCTCGAGCACGGGGCCGACATCGTCATGCACTCGGCCACGAAGTCGATCGGCGGCCACAGCGACCTCCTCGGCGGGGCGCTCGTCGTCCGCGACGCGGACCTCGGCACCCGCCTCCACTGGCTGCAGAACGCGACCGGCGGCGTGATGGGGCCGCTCGAGGCCTTCCTCTGCTCGCGCGGGCTGAAGACGCTCGAACTTCGGGTGCAGGCCCAGTCGGCCACGGCCCTCGAGCTCGCGCAGTGGCTCGCC
>JBIIDT010000124.1:0-6450 GCA_044238145.1 Pirellulales bacterium
CGAAATCGAAGACAGGCAAGACCCCGTGGTTCGACGACCAGAGCGACTCGGAGTTGCTCACGGAATACGCCCGGAAGCTCGACTCCTTCCTCGACGTCGTCGCCGACGGCAAGGTCGACGCGAAGGAGCTCGACGCCCAGGAGAAGCGGGTCGTGGCCCTCATGAAGGAGGTCGAGCCGCTCCTCTCCCCGGAGGCCCATGAGAAGGTCACGCACCTGCTCTGCGAAGTCACGGCCTACGACCTGATGAACGCCATGCATCTGGCCGGCAAGTCCCGGCCGCGGACGAAGTTTCGCGGCTGATGGCCGCGGCTGCGGCCGTTCGTTCCCTCCCCGTCCCTTCACGTCCCGCGAGGTATCCATCCATGTCCGGTCAACCCAAGGCTCCCTTCTGGCTCGCCGTGTGGGCGGTGATCCTCGGTCTCGTCGGCCTGGCGGCCTGGCGGGCCGGCATGCTCGAGCAGTTCGGGTTCGGCAGGCCGGGCGCGGGCGGCGGCCAGCGGCCGGTGGCGGGCGGGGGTGGAGCGGACGGCGGTGGTCCGGCCGAGGGCATGACCGAGGCCCCGGACGTCTCCGTGCCCACGACCGTGAAGGAATACACCTTCAAGCCGGCCGAGCGGCTGCCGCCGGTGAAGGGCGTGAGCGGCTACAAGCCGCTCCAGGACGAGACGGTGAAGTTCGCCCTCAACGTGTGGGCCGGCTGGGCGCCGATCATCCGGGCCAACGGCGGCTTCAAGCCGGGCAAGGTCTGGCAGGCCCCGGGCGGGAAGCCCTTCAAGGTGGAACTCGTCCTCATCGACGACCCCGTGCAGATGCGAGACGCCTACGCCGCCGGCGAGGTGCACGTCGGCTGGGCCACGCTCGACATGCTGCCCTTGTTCATCGACAGCTTCGCCAAGGATTCGCGGATCATGCCCCGCGTCTACCAGCAGGTCGACTTCTCCAACGGCGGTGACGGCATCGTCGTCCGGGATTCGATCAAGACCGTCAAGGACCTGGCCGGCAAGAAGCTGGTGATGGCCCAGAACTCGCCGAGCCAGTTCTTCGCCCTCAACATGCTCGTGGCCGGCGGCCTCCAGCCGGCCGACGTGGAGATGGTCTACGTCAACACCGCCTTCGAGGCGGCGGCGGCCTTCAGCCGCGACAAGAGCCTCGCCGGCTGCGTCTCCTGGGCTCCCGACATCTACAACCTGGCCGAGGCGAAGGGGAACCGAATGCTCGTCACCACGCAGACGGCCAACCGTCTGATCGCCGACGTGTGGTTCGCCCGGGCCGACTTCGCCAAGGACCACCCCGACAAGATCGAGGCCATCGTCCGCGGGATCTTCGACGCCATGACAGAGCTGAAGTCGGAGACCGCCCGCAAGGAGGTCGCCCAGCTGATGGCCGACGGCTACGCGATCCCGGCGTCCGACGCCCTGACGATGCTCGGCGACGCCCACTCGACGAACTGGGCCGAGAACTACCAGTTCTTCCTCAATCGCAACAATCCGGCCAACTTCGAGCGGATCTGGAAGCAGGCCTACATGCTCTACCGCCGCATCGGAGCGATCGCCAACAACCCGGTGCCCTTCGACCAGGTGATGGACTTCTCCGTGATCCAGAAGCTGGGGGCGGAGCCGAAGTACGCCGAAACGAAGGACGAGTACACGGCGGCCGTGTCGCCGAAGACGGTGCAGCAGATCCGGGCCGAGAACGAGGAGATCCTCACCAACACGATCGTGATCCACTTCTTTCCCAACAGCGCCGACCTGCGGAAGAAGGTGATCCGGAAGAGCGACGGCAAGGACGTGGAGGAGCCGTACGACCCCCGCGTCGATCTCGTGCTCGAAGAGGCCGGCACGCTCGCCAAGCAGTTCGGCAACGCGCGGATCGTGGTCGAGGGGCACACCGACGCCTCGATGCGCGGCGCCGTGCCCGCGGCGATGGTCCGGGAACTGTCGCTGGAACGGGCCCGGGCCGTGAAGGACGCCCTCGTGGGCAAGTTCAAGTTCGACGACAACCGGTTCGCCGTCGACGGCCTGGGCTGGGATCGGCCGGCGGACGACGACCATCCCGACAACCACGCGCTCAACCGGCGGGTGGAGATCAAGGTCTACGCCGCGGAGAAGGAATGACGCCGCCGCCCGGCTCGCCGCCGCCGCAGCAGCCGGCCCGGCCGCTCCGCGGCGAGGCCGGGGCGGGCACGGCCTTTCTCTGGGGGCTGACCTGCGTGGCGAGCGTGGCCGCCCTGTGGTTCGTGGCCACGGCCGGTGAGGCGGAGAGCCGGCTGATCAGCCCGGCCACGCTGCCGAGCCCGGCGGAGACGCTGGCGGCTGTGCCGGCCGCCTTCGGCGAGCGACGGCTCGTCGCCAACACGCTCGTGACGCTCAAGCGGGTCGTGCTCGGCTTCGGGCTCGCCGGGCTCGTCGGCGTGCCGCTCGGCGTGCTCGCCGCCTGCTTTCCCGCGGTGCGGGCGTTCGTGGCGCCGCTCACGATCTTCGGCCGCAACATCCCCGTGGCGGCCCTCATCCCGCTGACGTTCTTCTTCTTCGGGATCGGCGAGTTCCAGAAGGTGATGTTCCTGTTCATCGCGAGCGTGGCCTTCGTGCTCAGCGACACGACGGCGGCGGTGCTGGAGGTTCCGGAGCGGTACGTCGACACGGCCCGCACGCTCGGGGCCTCGCGGCTGCAGATCATCCTCAAGGTCCTCGTGCCCCTGGCGGCACCCACGATCTTCAACTCGCTGCGGCTGTTGTTCGGCATCGCCTTCGGCTACGTGATGCTCGCGGAGGTGGTGAAGTTCGGGGGCGAGACGGGCGGCCTCGGTGACCTGATCAACGTCGCCCAGCGACGCGGATACCGGGAGCCGATCCTCATCGTGCTCGTCGTGATCCCGCTGGTCGCCTATGCGATCGACCGGCTCCTGTGGTGGCTGCAGTGCGACCTGTTTCCGCATCGCTACGGCGGCCGCGGCTGGCTGCCGAAACTGTTCGGCCGCCTGCTGCACGGCGCCGCCGCCCCCGCGGAGGCGGCATGAGCGACGCGGCCCCCGTTCCCCCGCCCGGCACCGCCCCGGCCGACCGGCCCGCGGCCGTCGAGTTCCAGGGTGTGACCAAGGTCTACGGCCAGGGCACGCCGCGGGAGTACGTGGCGATCTCGGACGTCAGCTTCACGATCCCCGACCTCGTCGGCCACGGCGAGATCTCGTCGTTCCTCGGTCCCAGCGGCTGTGGCAAGAGCACGGTGCTGCGGCTGGTGGCGGGACTCGCGCCGCAGCATCCGCCGACGAGCGGCTCGGTGAAGGTGCTCGGCCGCGAGGTCGTCGGGCCGGGGGCCGACCGGGGGATGGTGTTCCAGGACTACACGAGTTTCGACAACCGCACGGTGCTCGACAACGTGGCCTTCGGGCTCGAGTGCCGGGGTGTGCCGCGCCGCGACCGCGAGGCCGAGGCCCGCGAGTGGGTCGCGAAGGTGGGGCTCGACCCGAAGCGCGACGCCACCAAGTATCCGCACGAGCTGTCGGGCGGCATGCGGCAGCGGGTGGCCATCGCCCGCACGCTCATCCTCCGACCGCGGGTGATTCTCATGGACGAGCCCTTTGGCGCCCTCGACCCGGCCACGCGGCTCGACATGCAGGACCTGCTCGTGAAGCTCTGGCGGGAGGTGGAGGCGACGGTGCTGTTCGTGACGCACTCCGTCGAGGAGGCGGTGTATCTCGGCGATCGGGTGTACGTGATGGCCACGACGCCGGGGCGGATCGTCGAGGAGATCCGCATGCCGGCCGCCGCGGGGCCGGCCCGCGCGACCCAGTCGGAGCCGTGGTTCCACGAGCAGGTCAACGCCCTCCATGCGCGGATCGAGCAGGTCGAGGCCGCCGCGAAGCGGCCCCATGGAGAACCCCGATAGTGTTCACCCGCCTCGGCGCCTACCTGAGGACCGCCTTCACCGCCCGGTGGAACCTGCTGCTGTTCGGCGGCGGCGTGGCGGCCGCGTTCGTGAGCGGCTTCCCCGGCATCCTCCTGCCGCTGGTGGCCGCGGGCGAGCTCTACTACCTGGCCAGCATGCTCGCCAACGACCGCTTCCGCAGCGCTGTCGAGGCCCAGGACGCCAAGGCCCGGCGGGCCGCCGAGGCCGTCGGGGCCCGCGAGGCCTACGAGCGGATCCGCAAGCGGCTGCCGCGGCCGCTCCTGGCACGCTTCGACGCGCTCCGCGACCACTGCCTGAAGCTCGTGGAATTGGCCGGCAGCATGCGCGGGCCCGACGCGGCGGCGCCCGACGGCGGCACGCTCGAGTCGCTCGACCGGCTGCTGTGGGGCTACCTGCGGATGATCTGGGGCGCCGCCAACCTCTCGGAGTTCCTCGACCACACGGACGACGGCCCGATCCGCGGCCGGATCGCCGACCTGGAGAAGCGGCTCGCGAAGCTGCCGACCGAGGGGGACGCCCAGATGCGGGCGGCCCTCGAGGATCACCTGAAGACGAGCCGTGAGCGGCTGGCCAACATCGACGAGGCGAAGCGGAAGCTCGACGTGGTGGCGGCGGAGATCGAGCGGCTGGAGGCCAAGATCGCCGCCCTCGCGGAGAGCTCGGTGGCCAAGCGGGACGTGAGCGACATCGCCCAGCGGGTGGACGAGGTTGCCGAGGGAATGCGGAAGACCGACGAGACGATGCGGCAGTTGCAACTACCACCGGAACTCGAGGACTTCGAAGAGCCCCCGCCGCTCCTCCGCGAAGAGGCGTGAACGGGTGCGGCATCGCGAAGTGGCCCAACCCGGCTTCGGGCCACCCACGCCCCGTCGCCGGACGTTCGCTGCGCCCATCCTGGGCTTCGCTCACTCGGAGCTGCCTGCGCTTCGGCATCCATGCCTCCGCTTGTCAGCTACGCCGGCTCTCAGGGCATTGGGTGACCCTTTGCCTCCCGTTGTGACATGCAGGCAGGGAAGGCGTGGGGCTGCCCGTGCCGAAGGTGGATCGCGTACGTTGCCCGCTCTTGGGGTGGCGGCCGCGGTCGCCCGGAGGTGCGACCGCCCGGCATTCGAGCCGCACCTTGGCTGCGGCTCCGAATGCCCAAGCGAAAATCGGCAGGAGGCCGATGTTTCGCGTGAACTCAGTCCAGCCAGTCGGCTTCGGAGAGCCGTTCGGGGGTGTACGTGTCGGTCACGTAGCTGATGTCCTTGGAGATCAGCGACTCGACCTCGAGCTTGAAGCCGTTGGCGAGCATCGTCTCGATCTCCTTCTGCCAGGCCTTTTTGCCCGCGAACCAGGGATAGGCCGCGATCTGCTTGGCCCGCTTGATGTCGGTGTCGTTGAGGGCGATCTGCACGCTCGGGGAGAGCTTGCACCGCTGGTAGTCACGGGAGCGGATGCCGAGGAAGCGGGCCTCCGGGATCGCCATCCGCTTCGATTCGTAGGCCAGGTTGATCGAGCCCTGCTTGAGCACCGAGTAGATGTAGTAGCCCCAGGGATCGTTGTCGAGCAGGCAGTAGACGGGCAGCTTGAGCTCGTTGTGGAGCCGGTAGAGCATCCGGCGGACGCCGCGGGGGGGCTGACCGCCGCCGTGCGTGAGCAGGCACTGGTGCTTCCGCCAGAACTTGTCCTCGTTGAACCGCCGCCAGACCGTGTCCTTCTCGACGTGGAGGATGAACTTCGCGTCGCACGACTTGAACTTCACGATGTCGGCCTCGACGATCGACGGGATCGAGTAGCCCCCCGATCCCATCCGCGAGCAGTCGATCTCGTCGCCCGAGTCGATGAGCGTGATCGGGCCGACCATGCCGCCGCGGTTGCTGGCGTAGACGTGGAGTTCCTCGCGCAGGCTCTCGAGCGTGACCTCCAGATCCTCGATGATCGGGTCGCACTCCTCCTGCGTGGCGAAGGTCTCCTCGCGGGTGCCCTCGATCGTATGCTTGAGCAGGTAGTACAGACCTCGGATGCTGGTGGTCTTCTGTTGGTCGATGAGCTGCTTGCAGCCGGTGGCCACGAGCAGGGTCTGCATGTAGCTCTTGGCCTGCGACAGGTTGAAGAGCTGCCGCCGGTTGGTCTGGCTCCCCATCTCGATGATCTTCCGCGACTTGTTGAAGCGGACGTTCGCGAGGCTGCGGGTGGGGATGTCGAGGTGCGGGTCGCGCCGCTTCTCGGCGGCGGACGCGACCTCGTCGGCGAGCTCGACGATCAGCGTGCGGGTCTTGCGGTCGACGGGCGGCAGCGCGCCGGTCGCTGCCTTGGGCGGGCGTTTCGTCTTGGAGGCCATCTTCGGATAGAGTGGGGGGCGGTTGCGGGACCGAAAACCGGCCCGCATCCTACCTCCCCCGCTCCCGGGCCGCACGCATGGGAAAGTACTACCTCGCCTACCTGCTCGTGGGCCTGCTGGTGGCGCTCGGCGTCTACATCGTCTGCCGGCCGAGCCGCCGCTTCGACCCGGACAAGGACGGCTGACGAACCGGCGTCAGGACCGGACCTCGTCGGCCCG
>JBIIDT010000143.1:0-4855 GCA_044238145.1 Pirellulales bacterium
GCCGAACCCCTCGCGGGCCCGGAAGGAGAGCTTGAAGAACCGGTTGTTGACGGTCCGGGCTTCGACCCGGCAGGTGTTCGGCCCGTCGGCGACGACGGCCTCGCCGCAGCCGGTCATGCTCCGGGGCCCGACCTGGGAAGACGCGGGCGTCATGGGCGGCGGGCCGTTATTTGGGAGCCGCCTCGGCGGCCGGGGCCGGGGCCTTGCTGTCTGCCGGCGGTGCCGGCGCGGCCCCGTCGGCGGGCTTGGCCTCGGTCGCGGCGTCGGCCGGCTTCGTTTCCGGTTCGACCGGCTTCGTTTCCGGTGCCGCAGGCTGCATGTCGACCGGCGCCGCTCCCGGACCGCCCGGCGGCGTGACGGGCATCGTCGACTGCGGCGCGGAGCCGCCGAGCGACGGGCTGAACAGCGACGCCTGCCGGCCGAGCACGTTGATCGCGAGGATGCACAGCAGGATCCAAAAGCCGGCCACGCCGACGGTGATCTTCGTGAACACGTCGCCCGCCTTGGTGCCGAAGGCGCTCTGGCCGCCCATGCCGCCGAAGGCGCCGGCCAGGCCGCCACCGCGGCCCCGCTGGATGAGCACCAGCAGGATCAGAAACAGCGCCGTGAGGACGAGCGAGAAGCCGAGGAAGAAGCGGATCAGGGCTGCCATGCGGGACGGGACTCCGGGCCGGGATGTTCGGGAGGCCCAGAGATTACCCCACGCGAGCCCGGCGGCCTACCCCGTCCCGTGGCGATCGGCCCGCGTCGCGGCCGGAGTGGCTCAGCCGGCGAACGCCCGGGCGATGCCGAGGAAGTCGTCGGCCTTGAGGCTCGCGCCGCCGACCAGGGCCCCGTCGATGTCGGGCTGGGCGGCGAGATCGGCCGCGTTGTCGGGCTTCACGCTGCCGCCGTACTGGATCCGCACCTTGGCGGCCACCGGCGGCGAGGCGAGGCCGGCCAGCAGTCCGCGGATCAGGGCGTGCACCTCCTGGGCCTGCCCCGGCGTGGCCACCTTGCCGGTGCCGATCGCCCACACCGGCTCGTAGGCGACGACGATCTTCTCCAGGTCGGCGGCGGACAGCCCGGCGAGCGATCCCCGCACCTGCGTCGTCACGACCGCCTCCGTCCGTCCGGCCTCCCGCTCCGCGAGCGTCTCGCCGACGCACACGATCGGGGTCAGGCCCGCCGCGAGGGCGGCCTTCGTCTTGGCGTTGACGGTCGCGTCGTTCTCGCCGAACAGCGTGCGGCGTTCCGAATGGCCGAGGATCACGTAGCGGCAGCCGAGGTCGACGAGCATCGCGGGGGCGACCTCGCCGGTGAACGCGCCGCTGGCCTTGTCGTGGGCGTTCTGACCGCCCAGGCCGACGTCCGACGTGGCGGCGGCCAGCGCCGTGCCGACGGTCTCGACGTACGGGGCAGGGGGGCAGAGGACGAGTTCCACCGCCGCCGCCTCGCCCCGCCGGGCCGCGACGGCCTCCGTCAGGGCGCGGGCCTGGGCGCGGTCGAGGTTCATCTTCCAGTTGCCGGCGACGATCTTCCTGCGGGACATGCGGTGGCTCCGGGGGCGCCGCTGCGTCGAGTGGCGGCGGGCAGGGATGATAGCAGGGATGCTTTTCCGGCGGTACCGGTGCGCGGGGCCCTGGGCGGCCGCCTCAGCCGACGGCGGCGGCGGCGGCGTAGCTGCCGAGGATCACCACCCGCTTGCACCGCTTCTCCAGCGACGCGATCGCGCGGCGGACGCGGAGGTCCTCGCGGTGCCCCTCGAGCTCGACGAAGAAGATGTAGCCCCGCTCCTCGCCCGGCATCGGAAACGACTCGATCCAGGTGAGGTTGAGCCGCTGCTTCTTGGGGATCGACAGGGCGTCGGCCAGGCCGCCGGGGCGGTGCTCGATCTCGAACATGATCGAGGTTTTGTCCTTGCCGGTTCGCTGGGCGTCGGCGTGGCCGATGACGGCGAAGCGGGTGGTGTTGCCGGCCACGTCCTCGATCTTCTCGGCGAGCACGTTGAGCCCGTAGTGGACGCCGGCCTGGCGGCTGGCGATCGCGGCGGCATGCGGCTTCTTCGCGGCCATCTCGGCGGCGGCACTCGTACTCGTCACCTCGACCAGGCGGGCGGCCGGCAGGTGGCGGGCCAGCCAGTTGCGGCACTGCGACAGGGCCTGCGGGCGGCTGTAGACCTCCTGCACGGCGGAGCGGTCGCAGGGGGCGAGGAGCGTGTGGTGGATTCGCAGCGGCACCTCCGCGCAGATCTTGACGGGCAGCCGCGAGAAGTTGTCGAGCGTGTCGGCGATGCGGCCGTCGGTGGAGTTCTCGAGCGGCACGACGCCGTAGTGCGAGTGGCCGGCATGCACCTCCTCGAAGGCGGCGGAGATGCTGGCCACCGGCACGAACTCGACGGCGCTGCCGAAGCGGTGCAGGGCGGCAAGGTGGCTGTAGGTCCAGGCCGGGCCGAGGTGGGCGACGCGGAGCGGCTGCTCGATGGCCCGCGACCCGGAGATGAGCTCCCGGTAGATGGCCTTGAGGCTCTCGGCGGACAGCGGTCCGGGGTTGGCCGCCGCCACCCGCTCCAGGACCACCTCCTCGCGGGCGGGATCGTAGGTCGCCTGCCCGGACGACTTCTTGATGTGGCCGATCTGCCGGGCGACCTCGGCCCGCTCGTTCATCAGGCCGACGAGCTCCCGGTCGATGCGATCGATCTGGCTCCGGAGGGCGGCGAGGCCCGGGCCCTTGGTGGCATCGGCGGGCTGATGCGGACGGGGTGTCTTGGCCATGGGCGGAGAGGGCGGCCCGTTCGCCGGACGGCCAAAATGGCAGCCGGTCGAACGGGCTGGGAGGAGGTCTTCAACTCTACCTTGCGGAACCGCGGCGTAAATACGGGCCGGGAGCCGGGAAACCAGCGGTCGGCGGCGGCTGGCACGGCCTTTGCATTTCCCGAGGGTCGACTCGCGAAGGGCCAAAAATGACGCATGGCCCCGGCGGCGAGCCGGCATCGCGACGACAGAGAGGAAGACACGCATCATGGCAACGAAGCAGGGCGAGAAGATCATCGGCATCGACCTCGGGACCACGAACTCCGTGGTCGCGGTCATGGAGGGCAAGGAGCCGAAGGTGATCGCGAACAAGGAGGGCAACCGCCTCACCCCCAGCGTGGTCGCCTTCAACGACAAGGGCGAGACGCTCGTGGGCGACATCGCCCGCCGCCAGGCCGTCACCAACCCCAAGCGGACGATCTACTCGATCAAGCGGTTCATGGGCCGCCGGCACAACGAGGTCGCCTCCGAGGAGAAGATCGTTCCCTACGAGGTCATCGGCGGGCCGCAGGACTACGTGAAGGTCAAGGCGGGCGACAAGGAGTTCACGCCGCCGGAGGTCTCGGCGAAGGTGCTCCGGTCGCTGAAGGAGGCGGCCGAGGCCTATCTCGGCCACAAGGTCAACAAGGCGGTGATCACCGTTCCCGCCTACTTCAACGACGCCCAGCGGCAGGCCACGAAGGACGCCGGCCAGATCGCGGGCCTGGAGGTGATGCGGATCGTCAACGAGCCGACGGCCGCGGCCCTGGCCTACGGGTTGGAGAAGAAGAAGGACGAGAAGATCGTCGTGTTCGACCTCGGCGGCGGCACGTTCGACGTGTCCGTGCTCGACGTCTCCAAGGACGGCGTGTTCCAGGTGGTGAGCACCAACGGCGACACCCACCTCGGCGGCGACGACTTCGACCAGACGCTCATCAACCACGTGGCCGACCAGTTCCAGCGGGAGCAGGGGATCGACCTGCGGAAGGACCCGATGGCGATGCAGCGGCTCCAGGAGGCCTGCGAGAAGGCCAAGAAGGAGCTGTCGAGCGCCCAGAGCACCGACATCAACCTGCCGTTCATCACGGCCGACGCGTCGGGCCCGAAGCATCTGCAGATGACGATCACCCGGGTCGAGTTCGAGAAGATGAGCGACCCGCTCATCGAGCGGTGCCGGGGCCCGGTGCTCCAGGCCCTCAAGGACGCCAAGCTCGATCCCAAGGACATCGACGAGGTGGTGCTCGTCGGCGGCTCGACGCGGATCCCGAAGGTGCAGGAGCTCGTCAAGAAGCTGTTCGGCAAGGAGCCGCACAAGGGCGTCAACCCCGACGAGGTCGTGGCGCTCGGCGCGGCGATCCAGGGGGGTGTCCTCGGCGGCGACGTGCAGGAGGTGCTGCTGCTCGACGTCACGCCGCTGTCGCTCGGCATCGAGACGGAAGGGGGCATCTTCACGAAGCTCGTGGAGCGGAACACCACCGTGCCCACCGAGCGGAAGCAGGTGTTCAGCACGGCGGCCGACAGCCAGACGGCGGTCACCGTGAGCGTCTATCAGGGCGAGCGGCCGATGGCGAAGGACAACCGCCTCCTCGGCCAGTTCAACCTCGAGGGCATCCCCCCGGCGCCCCGCGGCACGCCGCAGATCGAGGTCAAGTTCGACATCGACGCCAACGGCATCCTCTCCGTGAGCGCCAAGGACCTCGGCTCCAACAAGGAGCAGACCGTCCGCATCGAGCAGTCGAGTGGCCTCAACGAGTCCGAGATCGAGCGGATGCGGAAGGACGCCGAGAGCCACGCCGAGGAGGACAAGCGGAAGTACCGGCTCGCCGAGGCCCGCAACAAGGCCGAGGCCCTGTGCTTCCAGACCGAGAAGCTGATCAAGGAGAACGACGCCAAGCTGTCGGCCTCCGACAAGGCGCCGCTCGAAGCCGCGATCGCCAAGGCCCGCGAGACGAGCAAGGGCGAGGACGTCGACGCGATCAACTCGGCCCACGATGCTCTCGAGCAGGCCGCCCACGCGCTGTCGAAGGTGCTCTACGAGGCCTCGGCGACGGCCCAGCGGGCCGCGGGCGGCCCCGAGGCCGGCG
>JBIIDT010000125.1:0-6406 GCA_044238145.1 Pirellulales bacterium
TCCTCGACATCCAGAACCGCGGCCAGCTCTCCGCGGGGATGACGGTCTGGAACCCCGACCGCAGCAGCCTCCTGGCCACCTACAAGGAGGTGGGCAGCGTGAGCGAGGTGTTTCGCATGAGCCATCGGGGCAAGTACGAGAGCCTGATGGAGCAGCACGCGGGCCGGGCCGCGATCGGGCACGTCCGCTACGCCACCTGCGGCGCCGACGACCGGGGCTATGCCCAGCCCCTGGAGCGGCCGCACATCCAGAAGCGGAAGTGGTTCGCCTTCGGTTTCAACGGGCAGCTGGCGAACTATCCCGAGCTGCGGGCCGAGATCCTCGCCGCCGACGACACGCACCTGGCCCGCGACAACGACACCGAGGTGCTGATGCATGCCATCGGCCGCGAGCTCTCGGGCGACGCCAACCCGTCGCCCGTCGAGTTGCTGGCGGCGATCTCGCGGCGGTTCGACGGCGCCTGGAACATCGCCATGCTCGACGCCTGCGGGCGGCTGATCGTGGCTCGCGACCCGCTCGGCATCCGCCCCATGGAATACGCCCGGCTCGGGCCGCTCGTCGCCGCCGCCAGCGAGAGCGTGGCCCTTCTGAACCTCGGTTTCCCGGCCGAATCGATCCGCTCGCTCGAGCCGGGCACGGCGCTGGTGGTGGACGGCGAGACGGTGCGCGTGGAGCGGTTCGCGGAGAGCCCGCGGCGGGCCCACTGCTTCTTCGAGTGGATCTACTTCGCCAACGTCGCCAGCACGATGGACGAGAAGAGCGTGTACCTGACCCGCAAGCGGCTCGGCGAGGAACTGGCGCGGCTCGAAACCGTGACCATCGACGAGGACACCGTCGTCGTGCCGGTGCCCGACACGAGCAAGGCCGCCGCCGACTCGATGGCCTACCGGCTCCGCATCCCGTCGGTCGAGGGTTTGATCCGCAACCGCTACACCGGCCGCACCTTCATCGACGGTGCCGCCAGCCGCCGGGCCAAGGCGGAGACGAAGTACACGCCGCTCCGCGAGGTGCTCGAGGGCAAGCGGGTGATCCTCGTGGAGGACTCGATCGTCCGTAGCACCACGATGAAGGTGCTGCTGGGCCGGATGCGGTCGCTCGGCCTCGCCCGGGAGATCCACGTCCGGGTCGCCTGCCCGCCGATCGTGGCCCCGTGCTTCTACGGCATCGACATGTCGACGATCGACGAACTGTTCGCGCCCGAGTTTCTCCGCGGCGGGCCGCTCACCGAGGCGGTTCAGGCGGCGATGGCCGCCCGGCTGGGCGCCGACTCGCTCCGTTACCTGCCGATCGAGTCGGTGGCCCGCTCGATCGGGTTCGACGAGCGGGAACTGTGCGAGGCCTGCATCACGGGCCGCTACCCGACGCCGGCCGGCGAGCGGCTCTACGAGATCGCCGTCAGCCAGACCTCCCGCGGCACGGCCGGCCGCACCTACGAGGCCGTCTCCTGACCGGTCACCCGCGGACGACGAGCGCCGCCCGCCACACGGGCGCCCCGGCGAGCCGGGTGCGGCGCTCGAAGTGGGTGCGGTAGTCGAGGTCGTGCTCCGGATCCTTTGCGGCTTCCTCGACGGGCGGGTCGAAGAGGCCGGTGGCCGCCGCCAGGTCGAGCGTCTCGTTGAAATACTCCTCGACGTCGGTCCACACGTGCAGCCGGCCGCCCGGCACGACCACGCGGGCGACCTGCCGGAGGAACGGGTCGGAGAGGACGCGGCGCTTGCGGTGCCGGGCCTTCCACCAGGGGTCGGGGAAGTAGACGTGCACCGCCTCCAGGCAGGCGTCAGGGAACGCGTCGCGGACGAGGGCCGTGCCGTCGCCGTGGATCATCCGGGCGTTGGCCGCGGCCGCGGCGGCGAGTTTGCCCGCCGCGAGACGCGCGTAGCCGGCGGCGATCTCGATGCCAAGAAAGTTGCGGTCGGGCCGAGCCGCCGACGCGGTGGCCAGGAACAGCCCCTTGCCGCTGCCGACCTCGAGTTCCACCGGGAGCGGCTCGGGAAACAGACTGCGGGGGTCGCACGGCGCGGGCAGCGCGGCCGCCGCGAGCAGGTGCGCCGAGAGATCGACCGCGGGATCGGGCTTCTTGGGAGGGCGGCGCGGCATGGCTCGGACGGCGGCGGCGTCAGCCGCCCGCGGCTCCGCCGGCCGCCTGGGCCAGGGCGTCCATCGGCAGGGGCACACCCTTGATGACGCCGTCCACGACGATGCTCTCGCGGACCAGGCCCTGGAAGCGGCAAATGATCATCGCCTTCGGTCGCACGCGAACCCGCTCCACCGCGATCACGAGCCGGTCGCCGGGGACGACAGGCTCGCGGAACCGCACGTCCTCCATGCCGCCGAAGCCGATCACCTGGGCCTCGAGGAGGTTGTGCTTCTGGGTGTAGTAGCTGGAGAGCTGGGCCGCCGCCTCGCACATCAACACGCCCGGCATGAGCGGCACCGCCGGAAAGTGGCCGCGGACCCAGAACTCGTCGCGGGTCACGTCCTTGTAGCCCACGCACAGGCCGCGGGACTGGTCCTCGTGGACGATCGCCGTGAGCTGCTCCATCTCGAACCGCTGCATGTTCCAGCGGCGGATCTCGTGGATGTCGGCGATCACCCGGTCGAGGTCGTACTCGCTCGGATGGATGATGTAGTCGCGCGGGGCCATGCTCGCTCGAGTCCGCGGGCGGTCAGGTGCGGATGTGCTTCCGCTTGGCCTTGCGGGCCTTGCTGTTGGCGGGACGGGCGCCGTGATTGGCCTTTTTCAGGCCGCGGTGGGGCTTGGCCATGCGGACCTCCGGATCGGGAGCGGGGCGACTGGGGAAGCCGAGGTTGTACCACGGCCGCCGCCGGCCTTCCACCGCCCTCAGGCCCGCCGCTCGGCCGCGATCGCCTCCCGCAGGCTCGTCCGCACGATCTCCACGAAACTCGCGCCGAGGAAGCCGAGAATCGCCCCGATGACGGCCGAGGACACGCCCCCGAGCACGGCGCCGGCGGGCGAGCTGGCCGCGAGCAGGAGGAGCGCCGCGGACCCGGCCAGGCCGCCGCAGGCGGCGCCGATCGCGGCCGAGACGACCGCGAGACGGCCCATGTCGGACTTCCGCTCCAGCAGGGTCGGCCGCGACACCGGCACGGCGGCCGGTCCGGGCGGCGGGCGCCGCCGCAGGTCGTCGTCGGTGGCCTCGCGGAGCCGCGTGCCGATCGCGTTGCCGGCGACGTGCATCGCCACGCAGGCCGCCGCCACCACCGCGGCCATCCAGCCGGCGATGCCGAGCCAGCCGATCGCGGCGCAGGCCACGGCGATCACGATCGCGAGCCAGGAATAAGTGACCGGCCGCATCCCGGGGGACTCCTCGTCGGGCATTGTAGCCCGCCGCGACGGCGCGGTCCGTCTCAGAAGCCGGCGACGGCGGCGTGGCCGTAGATCGGGAGGAGGCGGTAGTAGACCTCGAGCGTGAGCACCGCCAGGGCCGTGTGCCCCAGCCGGCCGCCGGGGGCGGTGTCGGGGTCGGCGAGGAACCAGCTGCCCGCCTCGTGGCCGACCGTGGCCTGGCGGGCGACGAGCTGGTCGCGGTTGCGGGCGTTCCACCGCGGCCAGGCCGGATGGTCCCGCTGCAGGAGCGCCTGCGCGAGGTAGAAGTTCAGGTAGATGGCCTGCGGGGCGGGGCCGGGCTTCGCGAGCGCCGCGAGCCCACGGTCGAGGACCTCGTCACGATCCCAGCCGGTGTACATCCGGCACAGCAGGCCGATGGCCGACGTGCAGCCGCGGGCCTGCGGGCTCTGGTAGCCGTAGGCCTCGCCGCCTTTGGCCTCCACCCGGTCGAGGAACCGGCAGACGCCGTCGAACGTCGGCGACGGCACCTCGAGGCCGGCCAACGCCGCACTCTTGAGCGCCGCCACCTGCCAGGCCGTGACGGTCGTGTCCCCGGCCTGGCCCGGCAGGTACCGCCAGCCGCCGCCGTAGGTGTCCTGGGCCGTGACGATGAACCGCACCGCGTCGCGGACCGGCCCGACGAGCATGTCGTCCCGCGTCATCCCCAGCGCCTCGGCGAGCGCGAGCGTGGCCACGCCCTGGCCGTACATCGTGCCCTCGGCCATGTCGCCGCCGCGGGGCGTCGGCTGGATCCGGCTCATCAGGTAATAGAGACCGCGGGTCACCGTCTCGCGATACGTCCCGGCCGCCTGCGTGTGGCCGGCGCCGAGGAACGGCAACAGGGCGATGCCGGTGGCGGCGGTCGTGCTCGACACCGTGCCGGCGTCGCGGCAGCCGCCGTCGCACTGGCAGCCGGAGAGATCGAATCGCCACGAGCCGTCGGCCGCCTGGTGCCGGGCGAGCCAGGCGAGGCCCCGGTCGACCGCCGCCTCGCTGGCGGCCGAGCCGCCCCGGCCGCGCGCGGCCTCGCCCCGGGCGGGGCCCGAGCGGGCGGCGAAGGCGGCGGCGATCGGGTCGGCCGCCCCGGCCCCGGCCGGAGAAGCCGGCCGGGGAAGCGACGCCGGCCGCACCGGGACGCTCCGGCTCGCGGCAGCCTCGACGTCGTTCGGCAGGATCGGCACCAGGGGATCGGTCGGTGGCTCGACGGGCTGCACGGCCGGCTCGGGCACGTCCACCGTGGCGATGGCCGCGTCGTCGGCCGCCGGTGCATGCGGTGCCGCCGGCGGGCCGGGCAGTTCAGCCGTGGCCTCGGCGGCGCCGGCGGCGTCGTCGGGCACGGTCGAGTCCGCCATCGCGATCACGATCGGCCGGGGACGGGGCGGCTGCCGCTCGTCGACCCAGAGGAGGGCCAGCACGATCAGCGCCGCCATGTGGACGACGGCGCTCGCGTAGCCCGATCGCACGCCCGGGCTGGCGACGAGCCGCTGGATCCACGACGGCGTCTCGGCACGGTGCCCCATGCCACCGTCATCGGCATCGGGCCGCGGGCCGCTGGAAGGCGGCGGCGACTTTGCCGGTCAGGCAGACTAGGCCGCATTCGACTTTGGTGGAGCACCGGCTTCGGGGCGGCAAAGTCTCGTCGCTGATGGCCGCGGCGGCCATAGGCTCCTCGAGCATTCGCCGACCCCTTCGCCTCTCCTTCGCCAACTGCCAACTCATCGCTACAGCAAACCAAAATGCGCTCTAGCCGCACGGGTGGGGAGGGGATGCCCATGCCCCGTCGCCGGACGTTCGCTCCGGCCCTCCGGGGCCTGCGGAAGCCTGCCGGGGCCATGGATGGCCCGGCAGGCGCTATTCCCGGAACTCGTCGTCGGTGGCCTGGCCGCGGTAGATCGGCAGATGACGGTAGTAGACCTCGAGGATCATCGTCGCCAGCGACGTGCAGTAGAGCCGCCCGGCGACGTGGGCGCCGTGGCCACCTTCTACACCTTTGTACCAGCTGCCGGCCTCATGGCCTTCCTTCGCCTGGGCATCGAGGAGCATCTTTTTCATCTTCGTGTTCCAGGCCTGCCAGACTTCACCTTCCATGTGGTGCATGATCTGCGTGGCGTAGTAGGAACCGTAGAGATCGGTCGACGGCCCCTTCTTGGCGAGGAACTCGACGCCACGTTGCAGGGCGGGGTTGTCCTTCTTCCAGCCGAGGTACATCCGGCAGAGGAGGCCGACGGCGGTCGTGCCCGGTCCCCTCCCCGGCGTGCGATACCCGTAGAAGGCTCCGCTGTCCTCCTCGACGGAGTCGAGGAACTTGATCGCGTTCTTGATCGTGGCCGGGTTGACCTCGAGGTAGGCCATGTTGCCGCTCTTGAGGGCCATGAGCTGCCAGCCGACGATCGAGGTGTCGCCGGCCGTCTTGAACCCGTAGCCCCAGCCGCCGCCGACGGGATCCTGCCAGTCCATGATGTAATTGAGGACGTACTGGGCGGGCATCTGGAGCCGGCCGTCCTGCGTCATGGCGAAGGCCTCGGAGAGACAGATGCCCGCCAGACCCTGGGAATAGACGCCGCCGCCGCCGGCCTTGGCGGCGTTGCCCTCGCCCTTCATGGCGAGGCCGGCGAGGAAGGCGAGGCCCGCTTCGAGCTGGGCCTTGTAGGGGCCGTCCTTGTGGGTGTAGCCGCGGCCGAGGAAGGGGAGCAGGGCCATCGCCGTCGCGGCGCAGCGGTCCTTCTTGTCGACACCATGCGAGCACTTGCCCTGGCAACTGGGGCACTTCGCGAGGTCGAACGACCATCCGCCGTCCGGCATCTGGTGATTGATGAACCACTTGAGGGCCCGGTCGACGGCATCCTCGGTGTCCTTGCCACCGCCACCGGCCATGGCGAGCTGGCCTGCGTTCTTGCGTCCGCCATAGCCGCCGCCCGTGCCGCCGACGGCGCCGATCGTGGACATGACGTCGGATGCGGGGGCGGCGATGTCGCCGAAGTCGGCGAGTTCCACGGCCAACGGGGCGGCGTCGACGTCCTGGGCGTCGGCGACGACCTTCACGTCCTCGACGACGAC
>JBIIDT010000126.1:0-6390 GCA_044238145.1 Pirellulales bacterium
CACGGCGGCTACTCGGTGTTCGCCGGCGTCGGCGAGCGGACCCGCGAGGGCACCGACCTGTGGCTCGAGATGCAGGAGGCGAAGATCGGCGACACCGGCCGGAGCGTCATCGAGCAGACGTGCATGGTGTTCGGCCAGATGAACGAGCCGCCGGGAGCCCGTCTCCGCGTCGCCCTCTCGGCCCTCACCATGGCCGAGTATTTCCGCGACACGACCGGCGCCGACACGCTGCTGTTCGTCGACAACATCTTCCGCTTCTCGCAGGCGGGCAGCGAAGTGAGCGCCCTGCTCGGCCGCATGCCGAGCGCCGTGGGCTACCAGCCCACACTCGCCACGGAGATGGGCGCCCTGCAGGAGCGGATCACGAGCACCTCGAAGGGGGCGATCACGAGCGTCCAGGCCGTGTACGTGCCGGCCGACGACCCGACCGACCCGGCCCCGGCCACGGCCTTCGGCAACCTCGACGCCTTCCTCTACCTGGAGCGGTCGATCTCGGAGAAGGGCATCTACCCGGCCGTGGATCCGCTCGCCTCGTCGAGCCGGATCCTCGACCCGCAGTACGTGGGCGAGCGGCACTACAAGATCGCCCGCCGCGTGCAGCGGACGCTCCAGCGGTACCGCGAGCTCCAGGACATCATCGCCATCCTCGGCGTGGACGAGCTCTCCGAGGAGGACAAGCTCGTGGTGCACCGTGCCCGCCGCATGGAGCGATTCCTCTCGCAGCCGTTCCTCGTGGCCGAGGTGTTCACCGGCAAGCCGGGCGAGATCACGAGCCTCGACGACACGATCCGCTCCTTCGAGGAGATCGCCGACGGCAAGTGGGACCACCTGCCCGAGCAGGCATTCATGTACGTCGGCCCGATCGAGCAGGCCGAAGAGCAGGCCAAGAAGATGGCCGCCAAGGCCTGAAGACCGCGTTTTCCGCCCCGCACGAGTTCTCCCCATGGCAGATTCGAAGCAGTCCGGCACGCTCCGCTGCGTCATCGTGACGCCCGAGGCCACGGTGCTCGACACCCGCGCCCGGTTCGTGGCCCTGCCGCTGTTCGACGGCGAGCGGGGCGTGGGGCCCGGGCACGCGTCGTTCATCGGCCGCCTCGGCGCCGGTGCGGTGCGGATCACGGCGGAGCAGGGGACCGGCGAGAGCGTCCGCAGCACGTTCGTCGAGAGCGGCTTCGTCGAGGTCGGCCACGACACCGTCACCGTGATCACCCAGCGGGCCGTGCCGGCGGAGCAGCTCGACGCCGCCGCGGCGCGGGCCGACCTGGAGAAGATCGCCGCCGCGCCGGCCGTCGGTGACGCGGCGATCGCGGCCCGGCTCGCCGCCCAGAACGCCGCCCGGGCCGTGGTGCGGACCGCGGCCCGCGGTCGCTAGCCGGCCCCGGCACCGCCATGAAGCGTGCCGCCGTCATCGCGACGCGGGTGCTCGTCGCAGCCTACGCGGGCCTGTGCGGCCTGCTGTTCCTCGCCCAGCGGTCGCTCCTCTTCCACCCGGTGCCGGCCCTCGGCCGAGTGCCCACGACCTCGCTGGAGGTGCCCGGGGCGACGCTGCGAATCGCCATGCAGCCGCACGACGGCCCGCGGGCGATCATCTACTTCGGGGGCAACGCCGAGGACGTCTCGCGGACCGTTCCCGAACTGGCGGCCGCCTTTCCCGACCGTGCCGTCTACGCGCCGCACTACCGTGGCTACGGGGGCAGCGGCGGCCGACCATCGGAGCGGGCGCTGCACGCCGATGCGGCGGCCGTCTTCGACCACGTGGCGGCGCGGCATGACACCGTCGACGTCGTCGGCCGGAGCCTGGGCTCGGCGGTGGCGACGCGGCTGGCCGCCACGAAGGCCGTCCGGCGGCTCGTGCTGGTCACTCCCTTCGACAGCATCGTGTCGCTCGCCGGCGGGCTGTTTCCCTTCCTGCCGGTGCGGCTGCTCGTCGCCGATCGCTTCGAGACGGTCGCGGACGCACCACGGGTCGCGGCCTCCACGCTCGTGATCACCGCCGGGGCGGACGAGGTCGTCCCGGCCGACCACACGCGACGGCTGCTCGAGGCCTTCCGGGCGGGCGTCGCCACGGAGCGTCCCTTTCCGCTCGCGGGCCACAACGACGTCTCGACCGACCCGGCCTATCTCGCAGCCATCGGCCGGTTTCTCGAGTGACGAGCGGGCGGCCACGGTCGCCGGGAGGGGCGACCGCCCGGCCGTCCGGCGAACCCTTGGCGTTCGCCGCGACGGCCCAAGCCTGCGGGGGCCATGGATGGCCCCGCAGGCGTGAAGTCAGATTTGCCAGTCGTTGCCGCCGTCCGGCTCGGGCATCTCGCCCCGCATCCGCAGCTTCGGCTTCTCCAACACCACGGTCGTGTGTGGCTCGACCGACCGCGTCAGCCAGACGTTCGAGCCGATCACCGAGTCGTGGCCGATCCGGGTGGCCCCGCCGAGGACGGTCGCGTTGGCGTAGATCACCACGCGGTCCTCGATCGTCGGGTGCCGCTTCGTGCCGCGCACGAGGTTGCCGTCGCCGTCGGTCTGGAACGAGAGCGCGCCGAGCGTGACGCCCTGGTAGAGCTTCACGCGGCTGCCGATCTCGCAGGTCTCGCCGATCACCACACCGGTGCCGTGATCGATGAAGAAGTGGTCGCCGATCGTGGCCCCGGGATGGATGTCGATCCCGGTCCGCGCGTGGGCCCACTCCGCCATCATGCGCGGGATGAGCGGCACCTCCAGCCGGTGCAGGAGGTGGGCGAGCCGGTGGATGGTGACGGCCTCCAGCCCGGGGTAGCAGAAGATCACCTCGTCGAGCGTTCGCACGGCCGGGTCGCCGTCGTAGGCGGCCTGGACGTCGGTGGCCAGCACCCTCCGCACGTCGGGGATCTGCTCGAGGAATTGCACGGCCTTCGCCTGCCCCAGGGCCTCGAAGTCGCTCTCCTCGGTGCAGTGCTGCACGGCCTCCGAGACGCCCGGGAGTTCCACGCCATGCTCGGCCGCGGCCCGGTGCGCGGACAGGCTGTGCCGCAGGGCGCGGCCGATCTGGGTCGTGAGCTTGTCGTGCAGGCCGTCGATCAGGTCGCCCACGTGGTAGGTGACGTTCCCGAGGTGCAGGTTCTCCCGCCGCCGGTAGCCGGGGTAGAGGATCTCCTTGAGGTCCTCGCAGGCCGCGACGATCGACTCGTAGTTGGGCAGCGGGCAGTGGCCGAGATAGTGGATCGTGGGGACGTCCTGGTACGTCTCCACGATCCGCCGCGTGAGCTCGGGCAACTGCTCCTTGATGCGGACGTCGGTGGCCATGGGATCGATCGTAAGGCTGGCCCACGGGGCCCGCAAACCGCGGACCTGGCGGATCATCCGTACGGTCGGCGGCGAACCGTGCCGGAATTGAGGGTTCTTCGCGGGGGCGGGGCCGTTTCGCGGCCGGGGGCGGCACCCTCGGGAATCCGGGCAGACTGTGCCGAAGCCTCCGCGGGGCCTCATGGCGGAGGCACGCTCAGCGGCCGTCGCCCGCCGCGGCGAGCGCCTCCGGCATCGTGACCGCGCCGGCGTAGAGCGCTTTGCCGACGATGCAGCCGGCGGCCCCGGTCGCGGCCACCCGCCGGATGTCGGCCGCGGTGGCGACGCCCCCCGAGGCCACCACGGGCAGCGGCGTGGCGGCGATCATCCCGGCGAGCGCCTCGAGGTTCGGGCCGGCGAGCATCCCGTCCCGGGCGATGTCGGTGTAGATGATGCCGGCCAGCGGCAGGCCGACGTGCCTCCGGGCCACGTCGACGGCCGTCAGGCCGCTCGTCTCCAGCCAGCCGCGCACGGCCACCAAGCCGTCGCGGGCGTCGAGCCCGAGGACGATCCGCCCCGGAAACTCGCCGGCCAGGGACTCGAGCAGTTCCGGCCGCTCGACCGCCGCACTGCCGAGCACCACCCGCTCGACGCCGGCGGCGAGGTAGGCCGCGGCGGTGTCCCGAGTCCTGACGCCGCCACCGAGCTGGCAGGGGACGCCGGCCGCCTCGACCATGCGCCGCACGAGGTCGGCCTGCACGGGCGCGCCGGCCTTGGCACCGTCGAGGTCGACGACGTGCAGCCGCCTGGCCCCGGCGGCGACGAAGTCCCGCACCACCGCCACGGGATCCTCGCCGAAGACGGTCTCCCTGTCGTAGTCGCCCTGCAGGAGTCGCACGCACTTGCCGCCACGCAGATCGATCGCCGGCCAGAGTTCCATGCCCGTGGGCTCCGAGGGTGCCGAATCAGGATTCGAGGAAGGCCCGCAGCAGCCGCAGCCCCGCTGCCTGGCTCTTCTCCGGGTGGAACTGCGTGGCGAACAGCCGACCACGGGACACGGCCGCGCAGAACGGGCCACCATAGTCGGTCTCGGCGGCGACGACGGACGGGTCGCGCGGCCGGGCCCGGTAGGAGTGGACGAAGTAAAAGTGCTCGCCGTCGGTGGCGGCGGCGGGCCGCAGGTCGTTCCGCCAGGTGACGGTGTTCCAGCCCATGTGCGGCACCTTGAACGCCGCGGGCAGCTCGAACCGGGCCACATCGCCGGCGAGGACGCCGAGCCCCTCGTGCCGCCCCCCCTCGAGCCCGGTCTCGAAGAGCAGTTGCAGGCCCATGCAGATGCCGAAGAACGGCCGGTCGGCCCGCAGGTGGGCGACGATCGGCTCCACCAGGCCGCGCTGCCGCAGCTCCCGCATCGCATCGCCGAAAGCGCCGACGCCCGGAAGCACGAGCCGCTCGGCGGCGGCCACGGCCGCGGGGTCGTCGGTAATCGTGGCCGCGGCCCCGAGGTGCTCGAAGGCCTTCTGCACGCTCCGCAGGTTGCCGCTGCCATAGTCGACGATCGTGACCATGGCGGCAGTGTACGATCGCCCGCGGGCCACCGGAAGCGGGGCGGCCCTACTTGCCGGCCGCACGCTCCGGGTAGATCACCAGCTCGACCCGCCGGTTCCGGGAGCGTCCGGCGGCGGTGGCATTGGACACGAGCGGATGGTTCGCGCCGTGGGCCACGAGGAACAGCTGCCCCTCGTGGACCTTCGTGCGGGTCGTGAGGAAGTCGAAGACCGCGGCCGCCCGCGCGGCTGTCAGCTGGTGGGGCGTCCGCCACGAGGCGTTCTGCAGCGGTTCGGTGTCGATGTGCCCCTCGATGCCGACGAAGTGACCGGGAAAGACCCGCTCCAGCTCGGTGGCCACCTGGGTGAGTGCGGCGGCGCCGCCGGGCAACAGGCTGGCCGTGCCCTCCTCGAAGAGCCGATCGGCGGGGATGTCGATCCGCACGACCGACCCGTCGAAGCGCGGATCGATGCCCGGCAGGGAGAGCTGGGTCATGGCCGATTGCATGGCGGCCGCGCCGACCGCACCTCCCGCCGCAGGCGGTGCGAGCGAGGCGTCCGTCACGGGTTTGCCGGTGGTCGTGCCACCCGCCGCCGCCAGCCCCGCGGCCCGCGCCTGGGCCAACTGGGTCGACGTGCTCGCCAGCTGGTCCCGCAGCGCACCGATCTCATCCTGCATGAGCTGCGTCTCCTGGCGGCTGCGCGTGAGCGCGGCCTCGAGCTGCCGGCCGTCGACGTCGGCGTAGGAGGGCAGGGCGGCGCCCACGGTCGCCTGCGGCAGCGTGTGAGCCGGGGCGGCGACGCCGGGCGGCGGCTCGAGGCTGGCAGGCGTCACGGGCGCCGGCACCGCCGTGCGAAACGGATTGTTCGCGCAGCCGCCAGCGACCGCGACCGCGGTCGCTGCGAGGACGAGGACGGTGTGTCGGCCGACACGGTGCGGCATCGCACGAGATCTCCGGCGCCGAGGGGGCGGGATGCTAGGAAATCCCCGCAATCCCGGCAAGGCCGGAAGCCGGGCGTCAAAAAGCCCGGAGCCGCCGCCAGACGAGCAGGCTGATGGCCGTCAGGCCGATCACGGCCGCGACCACCGCCGCCATGTCCAGCGGCTGTTCGAAGTAGACGCCGACCCGCTCCCAGAGCGGGCGCCACAAGACGACGACGATCGCGGCCGCGAGACAGAGGCTCGGCCCGAACGGCAGTTCCGACTCGCGGCGCAGGAACAGCTGCCCGACGCCGTGCACGAGTCCGATGAACACCGCGAGGCAGCACACGAGCACGCAGGCCTGCCAGCCGAGCCAGGCGCCCATCATCGCCATCAGCGTCACGTCGCCGAGTCCCATGGCCTCGCGACCGAGGGCCCATGACGCTCCGGCCCGGGTGAGCCAGATCATCGCCGCGGCGACGACGAGCCCGACGAGCCCGGAGAGCAGCCCGCGCCAGGCCATGCCCCCCGCCCACCAGGCCGCCGCGGCGACGACGAGCCCGACGAGCAGGAACAGGTTTCGCGGCTCGCCCGCGAACGACGCCAGGCCGCGTGGCCGGCCGGGGGCGCGGAACGGGGCGGTGCAACACCACCACCAGCCGACGA
>JBIIDT010000054.1:0-21266 GCA_044238145.1 Pirellulales bacterium
GCTCGAGCGGCGCCGAGACGCTCAACGCCGCCGCCAGCATCTTCCTCGGCCAGACCGAGGCGCCGCTCGTCATCCGTCCGTACCTGCCGCGGCTGACGCGGTCGGAGCTCGCCGTGGTGATGGTCAGTGGCATGGGTCTCGTCTCGGGCGGGATCCTCGGCGCCTACGCGGCCGCCGGCTGCGACCTCCGCGACCTGCTCACGGCGATCCTCATGAGCTTCCCGGCCACGATCTTCCTCACCAAGATGTTCATCCCCGAGACGGGCGTGCCGGAGACGCTTGGCACGGTCCGGGTGTCGGGGGAGCGGCTCGACTCCAACGTCCTCGACGCGGCCGCCCGCGGCACCCGGGAGGGCCTGCTCCTTGCGGCCAACGTCGGCGCCATCCTGATCTCGTTCATCGCTCTGGTGGCGCTTGCGAACCTCGCGCTGGCCTGGGTCGGCGGCCTCGTGGGCCGGCCGGAGCTGTCGCTGCAGCGGCTCCTGGGCCTCGCCTTCGCGCCCTGCGCCTGGCTGATCGGCGTGCCCATGCAGGACTGCCAGGCCGTGGGGGGGCTGCTCGGCACGCGGACGGTGCTCAACGAGCTGATCGCCTACTTCGAGATGGGGCGGATGAAGGACACGCTCTCGCCCAAGGCGTACTCGTTGGCCACGATCGCCATGTGCTCCTTCGCCAACATCTCAAGCATCGGCATCCAGCTCGGCGGCATCGGCACGCTCGTGCCGGAGCGGCGGGCCGATCTGGCCCGCCTGGGCGTGAAGATGCTCGTCATCAGCACGCTCGCCAACGCCCTGTCGGCGGCGATCGCCGGCGTGCTCATGGGGTGATGCATGAGGGTGATGGTGATCGCCGTGGCGTTGGTGGTGGCGGCCGTGGGCCAGGGGGCGTGCGGACAGGCGCCGAACGCCCTCGCCGAGGGCGAGCGGCTCGCCGGCTGGCGGCTGTTGTTCGACGGCACCTCGACCGCCGGCTTTCGCCGCTATCGCGGCACCGCGCCGGTGGAGGGCTGGCAGGTCGCGGACGGCGCCTTGGTGCTCGCCCGACCGGGGGCCGGCGACCTCGTCACGCGGGACCAATTCGAGAGTTTCGAGCTGCAGTTCGAGTACCGCATCGCCCCGGGCGGCAACAGCGGCGTCATGTTCCACGTCACCGAGGAGGCGGCCGCACCCTGGATGAGCGGCCCCGAGGTCCAGATCCTCGACAACGCCGCCGGCCGCGAGGACCAGCGGGCGGGGTTCCTCTACGGCCTCTATCGGCCGGAGGTCCCGACGTGGGTCAAGAACCTCGAGGACGCCGCCGGGCTCGCCCCCCGCGACGTCGATGCCACCCGGCCGGCCGGTGAATGGAATCACGTGTACCTGCGGGTCGCCCCCGACTCCGGCGAGGTGTGCGTCAATGGGGTCAGCTACTACCGCTTCAAGAAGGGCAGCGCGGACTGGGACGAGCGCGTGGCGAGGAGCAAGTTCACCGCGTTCCCGGGCTTCGGCCGGGCGCCGAGGGGCCACATCTGCCTCCAGGACCATGGCGCGGAGGTGGCGTTCCGCTCCCTCAAGATCCGCGAACTCGCTCCCGGGAAGCCCATCCCCGATCCGGTGCACGGCAGCCTGGAGGTGAAGGTCGTGCCGGCGTTTCCCGCCGCGACCTGGGAGGGCTGGTCGCCCGAGTCCGAGGACGGCCGGCCGGTGCGGCCGCTAAGGCCCCTGCTGCTGACCCACGCCGGCGACGGTTCGGGGCGGCGGTTCGTGCTCGACCAGTCCGGCATGATCCACGTCTTCGCCCCGGGGGCGCGGGACGCGCGGCTGTTCCTCGACCTGCGGCCGGAGACCGCGCCCTGGGCGCGGGCGAACGAGGAGGGGCTGCTCGGGCTCGCCTTTCATCCGCAGTTCGCCCGAAACGGCGAGGTCTTCGTCTGCTACAGCGTGAAGAGCAAGCCTCGCACCGAGGTCGTGTCGCGGTTCCGGGTGCGCCCCGGCGATCCCGACAGGGCCGATCCTGCCAGCGAGGAGGTGCTGCTCTCGATCGACCAGCCATTCCCCAACCACAACGGCGGCTCGATCGCCTTCGGCCCCGACGGCCGACTGTATGTCGGCCTGGGCGACGGCGGCAGCCGCAACGACCCGCACGACAACGGCCAGCAACTCGGCACCTGGCTGGGCAAGATCCTGCGGATCGACGTCGACCATCCCGATCCGGGCCGGCCGTACGGCGTTCCCGCCGACAATCCGTTCGTCGCCACGCCCGGCGCCCGCCCGGAGATCTACGCCCTCGGATTCCGCAATCCGTGGCAGATCACGTTCGACCAAGCGACCGGCCGCCTGTGGGTCGCCGACGTGGGGCAGGACCTGTGGGAGGAGATCGACGTCGTCGAAAAGGGGGGCAACTACGGCTGGAGCCGGTTCGAGGGGCTGCTGCCCTTCGGATCACGGGCCGCGACGGAGCCTGGAGCGTGTCGGCCACCCGTCTGGCAATACGATCACCAGGTCGGGAAATCGATCACCGGCGGCCGCGTCTACCGCGGCCGGCAGGTGCCCGTGCTCGCCGGCGCCTACGTGCACGGCGATCACGTCACCGGCCGCCTGTGGGCGCTCACGCTCGACGCCGACACCGGGGCCGTCACCAACCGGGCGATCTCCTGGCAGGGACTGCCCGTGTTCGGCTTCGGGGAGGACGAGGACGGCGAGGTGTACGTGACGACCGCGTCGCCCGTCGGCCAGGGCGTGTTCCGACTCGAGGGGTCGTGACGCGGCGCCGGGCCCGGCATCAGGCGAGGATGTCCCTCACCACGGTTCCATGCACGTCGGTGAGCCGGAAGTCGCGGCCCTGGAACCGCCAGGTGAGCTTCGTGTGGTCGAAGCCGAGCAGGTGCAGGAGCGTGGCCTGCAGGTCGTGCACGTGGACGGGGTCGGCGGCGATCCGGAAGCCCAGGTCGTCCGTCGCGCCGTGCACGTGCCCCGGCTTCACGCCGCCGCCCGCCATCCACACGGTGAAGCAGTCGGGGTAGTGGTCGCGGCCGAGCACGTCGCTCTTGGCGGTGCGGCCCTCGCGGAATGGCGTGCGGCCGAACTCGCCCGTGCAGAGCACGAGCGTGTCGTCCAGCAGGCCGCGCTGCGCCAGGTCCTCGATGAGCGCCGCGGCCGGCTTGTCGAACGTGGCCGCCTTCGCCGTCAGCCCGTCGCGGATGTCCTCGCGCGGGTTCGTGCCGTGGAAGTCCCAGCCCCAGTCGAAGAGGTGCACGAACCGGACGCCCTCCTCCACCAGCCGCCGGGCGAGGAGGATGTTGTTGGCCAGGCTCGCGCCGCCGGGGGTGGCCCCGTAGGCCTCGAGCACGTGCCGCGGCTCCTTGGTGATGTCCATCACGTCGGGCACGCTGGCCTGCATCCGGTAGGCCAGCTCGTACTGCGCGATCCGCGTGAGCGTCTCGGGATTGCCGAGTTCCGCGGCCTGGAGCTCGTTCAAGTCGCGGAGGGCGTCGAGGCTCCGCCTCCGCATCGCCCGGTCCATGCCCGGCGGGTCGGACACGTAGAGCACCGGATCGCCCTTGGAGCGGCACTGCACCCCCTGGTAGACGCTCGGCAGGAACCCGGACCCGAAGCTGCTCGTGCCGCCGTTGGGCTGCACGCCCGACGAGATCAGCACCACGAACCCGGGCAGATCGGCGTTCTCCGTGCCCAGGCCGTACGTCACCCAGCTGCCGAGGCTGGGGCGGCCGGCGCGGGGCGAACCGGTGTAGACGAGCAGCTCGGCCGGGGCGTGGTTGAACTGGTCGGTGAACATGCTCTTCACGACACAGAGCTTGTCGGCCACCCGCTGCAAGTTCGGGATCGCGTCGGACAGTTCGATGCCGCTTGTGCCGCACCGCCGCCACGACCGCCGCGTGCCGAGCAGTTTGGGCGTGCCGCTGGTGAAGGCGAACTGCTTGCCGGCGAGGAACTCGGCCGGGCAGTCCTGCCCGTCGTGTTTGACAAGCGCCGGCTTGTGGTCGTAGAGGTCGAGGTGCGGCGGTGATCCCGTGAGGTGGATGACGATCATCCGCTTCGCCTTCGCCGCCAGCGGCGGCCGCCTGGCGGCCAACGGGTCGCCCGTCGCCGCCGGCGACCCGGTCGGAGTGGCTCCCAGCAACTCGTGCATCGCGATCGCGCCGATGCCGCCGGCCATCGAGCCGAGGAGATGGCGGCGGGTCGCGAGCAGTTTGTGTTCGAGCCGCGGGTCCATCGGCTTCCTCACGGGCACATGAAGGTTTCGTCGAGGTTCAGGATCACGTTCGCGACGACGGTCCAGGCGGCCAGGTCGGCGGGCTCGATGCGAAGCTCGTCGGGAATCGGCCCGAGTGGCTCGGTCGCCATCTTCACGGCGGTGGCGGGCCGACCGCGGTAGTCGGCCAGCGCCTCGTCGTGGAGCCGCACGAGCCGGTCCCGCTCGGCGGCGGTCGGCCGGCGGGCGAGCACGAGGCGGAATCCGCGGTCGGCCCGGTCCGCGGCGGCGGTGCCGCCCTCGCGGACCATCCGCCGCGCGAGGGACTGCGCCGCCTCGACGTAGACGGGGTCGTTGAGCGTCACGAGCGCCTGCAGCGGCGTGTTGGTTCGCGGCCGGCGGACGGTGCAGACCTCGCGATTCGGCGCGTCGAAGGTGGCCATCGAGGGATAGGGGTTGCTGCGGCGCCAGGTCGTGTAGATCGCGCGGCGGTAGCGGTCCTCGCCCGTGCTTGTCCGCCAGTCGATCGCGCCGCCGAACGCCGCCTTGAGCCCGAGGTCGGGCTGCGGCGGGTTCACGCTCGGGCCCCCCTTCTTCCGCGACAGGAGGCCCGCGGCGGCCAGCGCCTGGTCGCGGATCACCTCGGCCGAGAGCCGCACCCGGGGACCGCAGGCCACGAGCCGGTTCTCGGGGTCGCGGGCCACGAGGTCGGGCGGACACGTGCTCGCCTGCCGATAGGCGGCGCTCGTGACGATCAGCCGGAGGATCGCCCGCGTGTCCCAGCCCCGGTCCACCAGTTCGCACGCCAGCCAGTCGAGCAGTTCCGGGTGGCTCGGCAGGTCGCCCTGGCTGCCGAACTCCTCGCTGGTCGCCACGATCCCGATCCCGAACAGCCGTTCCCAGAGGCGGTTGACGACGACGCGGGCCGTGAGCGGGTTGGCCGGATCGACGAGCCACCGCGCCAGGGCCAGCCGGTCGAGGGGAGCTGCGACCGGCGGCGGATTGAAGACGGCCGGCACGCCCTCCGCCACCTCGTCGCCGAGGCTCTGCCAGTTGCCGCGGAGCTGGATCTTGGTCGCGCGCCGCCGCCCGGCCGCCAGTTCCTCGAGCACCGGCACGGAGGGGCGTTTCTCGTCGGCCAGCCGTTTGCGGAGGGCGGCCACGTGATCGCGGAGCGGCCGGAACTCCGGCGGCTCGACCGTTCCCGGCGCGGGGGCCGCCGCCAGGGCCGGCACGCGGGCCACGATGTCGGCGAGTTCGCCCTCGATCGCGGCCCGCCTGTCGTCCACCGGCTGCCAGGGGATCTCCACCACCGGCGCCTCGTCGCCGCGGTCCGCGTCGGCCGTGTTGTTGAGGACCGCGTAGAGACCGAAGTACTCCCGCTGCGAGAGCGGGTCGTACTTGTGGTCGTGGCACTGGGCACAGGCCATGGTCGTGCCCATCCAGGTGCTCATCGTGGTGTTCACCCGGTCGATGACCGCCGCGACCCGGAACTCCTCGTCGATCGTGCCGCCCTCGGTGTTCGTCAGCGTGTTGCGGTGGAAGGCCGTGGCGACGCGGTCGTCGCGCGTGGCGTCCGGGAGCAGGTCGCCGGCGAACTGCTTCACGGTGAACTCGTCGAACGGCATGTTGGTGTCGAATGCCTCGATCACCCAGTCGCGCCAGCCCCAGATCGTCCGCGGCTGGTCCTCCGCGTAGCCCGTGCTGTCGGCGTAGCGTGCCAGGTCGAGCCACTGCCGCGCCATGTGCTCGCCATGGCCTTCGTGGGCGAGCAAACGGTCCACGAACCGCTCGACGGCGTCGGGAGAGCTGTCGGCCGCGAAGGCATCGACCTCCTCCGGCGTCGGCGGCAGGCCCGTGAGGTCGAGCGCGAGCCGCCGCGCGAGCGTCATCCGGTCGGCCTCGGGCTGCGGCGCGAGCCCCTCGGCCTCGAGCCGGGCGAGGATGAAGCGGTCGATCTCGTTCCGCGGCCAGGCGGCGTCGCGCACCGCTGGCAATGCGGGCCGCCGCGGGGGCACGTAGGCCCAGTGCGGCTCGTAGGTCGCGCCGGCGGCGATCCAGCGGCGCAGGAGGTCGATCTGCGCGGCGGGCAGCGGCTCCCCTGCCTCCGGCGGCGGCATGACGATGTCGGGATCGGTCGCCGTGATGCGGGCGACGAGTTCACTCTCGTCGGGCCGGCCGGGCACGAGCGCCGCGTGCCCGCCGAGGTCGGCTGTCGCCCCGGCGAACGTGTCGAGCCGCAGGCCCTCGGGGCCGCCGCCGTGCCGGTCGGCCGCGTCCGGGCCGTGGCAGCGGATGCAGCGGTTGGAGAGGATGCCCTTGATGTCGCGCGTGAAGGTCGGCGCGGCCGTATCGGCGGCCACGCCGACGGCGGCGAACAGCACGAGCAGCAGGGCCGGCGCCAAGCACACGCGGCTCATGCCAGGATCTCCGTGAGCACGCGGCCGCCTTCGACGCCGGTGAGCTTGGCGTCGAGTCCCTGGAACTTCACGCTGAAGGCGTCGTGCCGGATGCCGAGGCAGTGGAGCATCGTGGCGTGCAGGTCATGGACCGTGCAGCCCCCCTCCACGACCTGGTAGCCGAGGTCGTCGGTCGCGCCGTGGACGAGGCCCCCTCGCACGCCGGCGCCGGCGAGCCACACGCTCATCGCCTTGTTGTGGTGGTCGCGGCCGTCGCCCCCCTGCGACATCGGCGTCCGGCCGAACTCGCCGGTCCACACCACGAGTGTGTCGTCGAGCATGCCGCGATCCTTGAGATCGGTGATGAGCGCCATGCACGCCCGGTCGATCTCCAGGGCCTTGAGCCGCACGCCCTCCTTGACGCCGCCGTGGTGGTCCCAGTCCTTGTGGTAGAGCTGGATGAACCGCACGCCCCTCTCCGCCAGCCGGCGGGCGAGCAGGCAATTCGCCGCGAACGAGCCGTCGCCCGGCCGGCAGCCGTAGAGGGCGAGCGTGGCCGCGGTCTCCCCCTGGGCGTCCATCAGCTCGGGCACGCTGGCCTGCATCGCGAAGGCCATCTCGTACTGCGCGATCCGCGTGGCGATCTCGGGGTCGCCGGTGAGGGCGTCGTGCTGGGCGTTGAGCGCGTTTATGGCGGCGATGTCGATCCCCTGGCGATCCCGCGTCACGCCCGGCGGACTGCCAAGGTACAGCACCGCGTCGCCCTTGCTCCGCAACTGCACGCCCTGGTAGCGGCTGGGCAGGAAGCCGCTCGACCACTGCCGCGCGGCGATCGGCTGGTTCTGGCCCCCCTTGCCCAGCGACGTGAGCACCACGAAGCCTGGCAGGTCGGCCGCGTCGCTGCCCAGGCCGTAGGTGACCCACGCGCCCATGCTCGGACGGCCCGCGATCTGCGAGCCCGTGTTCATGAACATGTGGGCCGGGTCGTGGTTGATGGCGTCGGTCTGCATCGAGCGGACGAGGCAGATGTCGCCGAGCACCGAGCCGATGTGGGGGAACAGCCCGCAGATCCTGGTGCCGTTCGGTCCCATGGGCGCGAACGGATGCTGCGGGCCGAAGCAGATCAGCGGCTTGCCCTGCAACTGGGCGAGCTGCTGCCCCTTGGTCAGGCTCTCGGGCATCGGCTGGCCGTGAAGTGCGGCCAATTTCGGCTTGTCGTCGAACGTCTCGAACTGGGACGGGCCGCCGGCCATCGTCAGCCAGATCACCCGTTTCGCCCGCTGCGGCAAGGGAGGTGGATCGAGCATGCCCCGCAGCGGTGCGGCCGCGGCCGACTGCGACGCGGCCAGCGACGCCAGCGCCACCGCGCCGAGGCCCTGGGCCGACCGGCCCAGAAAGGCGCGGCGGGCAAGCGCGAGCTGCGTGGGCTCCATGCTCATGGCTCAGTTCCTCGTGATCGTCTCGTGGAGGTTGAAGAGCACGCGGGCCACGTGGGTCCAGGCGGCGAGCTCGGCCGGATCGACGTCCGCCGGCACCGGGGCGAAGCCCACCTGTGCGAGGCTGGCGGCGGCGGCAGGATCGGCCTGGTACGCGGCGTGGTACCGGCGGTGGAGCGGGATCATCGTCTCCAGTTCCTCGATCCGCGGCAGCCGTTGCAGCACCTGCCGCCAGGCCCAGGCCAGCCGCTCCTCCGGCGCATCGCCCCCCTCCGTCACGATCCGCGCGGCCAGCGCGCGCGACGCCTCGACGTAGGTCGGATCGTTCAGGAGGACGAGCGCCTGCTGCGGGATGTTGGATCGCGACCGCTCCGCGCAGCACTCCTCGCGGCTCGGTGCGTCGAAGGCCAGCATGCTCGGATGGAGGAACGACCGCTGCCACCAGGTGTAGAGGCCGCGGCGATACTGCTTCGCGCCCGTTTCGGTGGGATACGTGCGGGCGGGAAAGTTGAGATTCTCCCAGTAGCCGTCGGGCTGGTAGGGCTTCACGCTTGGGCCGCCCACCGTGCCGACGAGCAGCCCCGACGAGTGGAGCACGACGTCGCGGACGAGCTCGGCGTCGAGCCGCCAGGCCGACTGCCGGGCCAGGTCGCGGTTGGCCGGGTCGGCGGCGATCCGCTCGGCCGCAGCCACCGCCGTCTGCTTGTAGGTGGCGCTCGTCACGATCGTGCGGACCATGTGCTTGACGTCCCAGCCCGAGTCCATGAACTCGCAGGCCAGCCAGTCTAGCAGCTCCAGATGCACCGGGGGCTCACCCTGCGCGCCCAAATCGTCGAGCACCCGCGAGAGCCCCGTCCCGAAGCACTGCTGCCAGAGTCGGTTCATCACCACCCGCGCGGTGAGCGGATGCTCGCGGGACACGAGCCACCGGGCGAGGTCGAGCCGGTCGGGCGTGCGACCCGCGATCGCGGGGGCTGGCAGGTAGGCGGGGAACGCCGGCTTCACGACCTCCCCGCTCTCGTCCATCCAGTTGCCGCGCGGCAGGATGCGGACGACGTCCGGCGCGGCCTTCTTCGCCGTCACAAGGCACTTGGGCAGCGTCGCGAAGAACGCGGCTCGTTCCTTTTCGGCCGCCGCGATGTCTCGTTGCACGGCGGCGATGATCTCCGGGGCGTCGAGCCTTGGCACGACGCCCTGGAGCCGGCCCTTGGCGGCGGTGACCGCCGCGTCGAGATCGGCCAGCGTCTTCAGATCCGCCGGTGGCGCGAGCAGCAGGCCGTCGCCGCGCTTGCCGATCGCCGGCTCGTCGATGTCGGCGAAGAAAGCCCCAAGCGAATAAAAATCCCGCATCGTGATCGGATCGAACTTGTGGTCGTGGCAGCCGGCACAGCCGGTCGTCTGGCCGAGCCACACGGCGCCCACGGCCCGCACGCGGTCGGTGAGCATCCGGGCCGCATAGTCCTTCGCCTGGGCGCCCCCTTCCTCGGTGGTGAGCAGGAGCCGGTTGAAGGCCGAGGCGACCCGCGTCTCCTGACTGGCGTCGGGGAGCAGGTCGCCGGCGAGCTGCTCGATTGTGAACCGGTCGAAGGGCTTGTTGTCGTTGAAGCTGCGGATGACGTAGTCGCGGTACGGCCAGACGTTTCGCGGGTTGTCGCTGTGGTAGCCGATCGTGTCGGCGAACCGCACGACGTCGAGCCAGCCGATCACCATCCGTTCGCCGTACTGCGGGCTGGCGAGCAGCCGGTCGACGACTTTTCCGTAGGCGTCGGCGGCCGGATCGGACACGAACGCGTCGACCTCCTCGGGCGTCGGCGGGAGACCGGTGAGGTCGAAGGCGAGCCGGCGGATGAGCGTGCGGCGATCGGCCTCCGCGGAGGGCTCGAGGCCGAGGACTGCCAGCCGCTGCTGCACGAGGTGGTCGATCGCATGCACACCCTCCGGCACCGCGGCTTTCACCGGCGTCTCGTAGGCCCAGTGCTTCTGGTACGCGGCGCCCTCGTCGATCCACCGGGCGAGCAGGGCCTGCTGCGTCGCGGTGAGCGTCTTGTGCGATTCCGGCGGCGGCATCACGACGTCCGGGTCGGTCGCCCGGATCCGCTCGATGAGCGGGCTGTCCGCGGACCTGCCCGGCACGATAGCGCCGGCGGCGACGGCCTCGTCACGGAGATCGAGCCGCAGGTCGGCCTGACGGTGGCCGGCGTCGGGGCCGTGGCAGTGGAAGCAGTTGTCCGACAGGAGCGGCCGAATGTCGCGGTTGAAGGCGACGGGTGCCGCGCCGGCGGGGCGATGGGCGGCAGCAAGCGCGAGCAGGACCCACGCGGGAGCCAGCCAGCGGATGGAGCAGTGAGCCATCGGAGTCCTCCTCCGGAAACCACCCGCTTCGCCGCCGGGGAGCACGATCACTCACCGGCGCGGGCCCCTGGGGGCCGATCCGCGGAACCTCCATAAGTATAGATCGGCACGGCGGCCGGATCAGCCGACGAAGGCCGTCGCCAGCCAGTATAGTCCGCCCGCCAAGGCCATCGCCACCGGCAGGGTCAGCACCCATGCCAGGGCGATCTCACGGACCGTGCCGGGCTGGATGCCCGACTTGTTGGCCCACATCGTGCCGGCCACGCCGCTGGAGAGGACGTGGGTCGTGCTCACGGGCATGCCCATGGAATCCGCCATGGCGATCGTCGAGGCGGCGACGAGTTCGGCCGCGCCCCCTTGCGCGTAGGTGAGGTGCGTCTTGCCGATCTTCTCGCCCACCGTGACGACGATCCGCTCCCAGCCGAACATCGTGCCGATGCCCAGGCATAGCGCCACGCCCATCACCACCCACTCGGGCACGTACTCGACCGGCTTGGTCAACTGGCCGGCGAGGCTCTTGAGCACCAGGCGACGGTCGTCGGCGAGTCGGTCGCCGAACTGCCGCAAGAGCGTCCGCACCGAGGCGCCGAGTTCCACCAGCCGCGTGCGGAGTTCCCAGCGATCCTCGGCAGGCAGGTCCTGGAACGTGGTTCGGCCGTCGAGGCTCGCGAGCACGTCGCGGACCAGCGGCAGCGGATCGAGCGTGGCGAGCACGACGTCGTTGCCGGGAAACGGGTCGATCATCTCCTCGACGAGCGGCGACTCGAGCACCTCGGCGGCCGCCACCGCCGTGCCGCGGCTCATCCGCGCGACCCGCGTGTTGGCGACGTGCTGCTCCTTGAGCGCGTTCATCATCGCCGTCAGTTCCGGATCGGAAAGCTCCTGTTCCAGCCGCCGGGCAGCCGTGGCCGTGGCCGTGATTTCCGCCGACGAGGCGCCCATGTCGAGGGCGTAGGCTGCCGGCACGATGCCGATGAGCACGAGCATGATCAGGCCCATGCCCTTCTGGCCGTCGTTCGACCCATGGGCAAAACTCACGCCGGTGCAGGTGCCGATGAGCAGCGCGCGGATCCACCATGGCGGCGGCCGATCGCCGTGGGGCGGCTCGTAGAGCTCCCGGGCGGGGATGAGCCGCTTCGCGAGCAGCAGGAGCCCGGCCGCCAGCCCGAAGCCGACCAGCGGCGAGAGCACCAGCGCCATCCCGACCTCGGCCGCCTTGTGCCAGTTGATGCCGCCGAAGGGCGAGCCCTGCTCCATCCAGGCGTTGGCCATCCCCACGCCCATGATCGAGCCGATGAGGGAGTGGGAACTGGAGGCCGGGAGGCCGCGGTACCAGGTGGCGAAGTTCCAGAGGATCGCTGCGCCGAGCAGCGAGAGCACCATCGCGAGGCCGCGGCCGGTCTTGATGTTGACGAGCAGGTCCACCGGCAGGAGATGGACGATGCTGAAGGCGACGCCGATGCCGCCGGCGTGGACGCCGATGAAGTTCCACAGCCCCGACCAGATCACGGCCGGCGTGGGCTTCATCGACTTCGTGTAGATCACCGTGGCGACGGCGTTGGCAGTGTCGTGGAAGCCGTTGATGACCTCGAAGCCAAACGCGATCGCGAGCGCCGCCAGAAGCAGGACCACCTGCCCGGTGCCGAGCCCGCCGACCGCCTCGAGGAACTCCATCGCCGCCGCTCCGTGCGTCCCGGAAAGCCGCCGCCGACTTCGACGGGGGTGAACCTATGCCGGGACGATGGGCGGAACAAGCGATTTCGACGGCCTGAATCGAATTCTCACGAAGCATCCGCCGGCGGCGAGCAGGCTGCCGGCCTGTGCCGTACGATGTCTCGAAAGGAGGCCGCACGCATGGCCCGCGGAGATCGCCTGGAAGTCGAGCAGCGGATCGCCGGCTCGACCGTGACGTACCTGCACCACGGCATCGACGTGGGCGACGGCACCGTCGTTCACGCCCGGCCCGACGAATTCCGCAACCCCTTCGGCGGCGGCCGGGTGGTGCGCACGAGCCGGGAGGAGTTCGCCGCCGGCCGGCCGCTGCGGATCACGACCGACCCGCCGGCCACGTTCCCACCCGAGGAGATCGCGGCCCGGGCCCTGGCCCACGTTGGCCGGGAGGGCTATTCCCCGCTGGTCGACAACTGCGAGCACTTCGCGACCTGGTGCGCGACCGGCCGGCTGGCGAGCCGCCAGGCCGACATCCTGCTCGCCCGGATCCGCGCGGCGGCGACCCGGGCGGTCACCGCGGTCTCCGCCCGGGCGGCGGCCGGCGCGGCCGAGCGGGTCGCGATCCGCACGGCGCTGGGCACCACCGTGCGGCTCGGCCTGCGGACGCTCGTGCCGGCGGCGGTCGCCGCCGAGGCCGCGGCCTTGGCGGCGGAGTGGCGGGCGCACCAGGCGGGCCGATCCGCTGCGGAGAGCCGCCGGGCCGGTGAGGCGGCGGGCATGGCGACGAGCAGTGCGGCCTGCGCGATCGCGGGCCTGCCAGCCGGTCCGGCCGGCGTGCTGGCGGGCGCACTCGCCGGCGCCGCGATCTGGGCGAGCGGCTCCGTGGTGGCCAACGCGGCCGAGCGGGCGGTGACGACAGCCGGGCCGCGGTCACCGTGACGGGCGGCTCGCGGGCGCACCGGATCAGTCGGCCTCTTCCGCTGCCTGGCGGGCGATGTGCAGGAGGAGTGGCTCGTCGCGATCCGCCGTCAGCGCCTGCACGGCGGCGGCCGTCATGTAGATCGGGTCGGTGATGCAGTGCAGCCCCGCCCAGCTCCCGTCGGCGCGCTGCGATCGCGCAAGCCGGGCGACGAGCGCCTTGTGCCACTGGCCGTAGGTGCGCGGATCGCCGTCGAGGACGAGCGCTTCGCCGATCAGCAGGTAACTGAGGAACTCCTCGCCGCCGAGTGAGCCGAAGCCGATCAGCAGCCGCTCGTCGGCGGCGGCCAGCCGAGCGACCAGCGCCTGCTGGATGGCGACGGGTGGCGGTTGGTGCGGCTTGGGCAGTCGTGACGCTGCGGCACGGCCGGCCATAGCGCCCTTGTGATTGGCCGCGCGTTCCTGGGCTGCCCGGGCCTCGACGGCGGTCGAACGCATGGCGCTGGAGAACGCATACAGCTCGGTGCTCATGACCTGGTTGTCGTCAATCGCGCCGGTCCGCGGATCGACGAATGCGGCGAGCATGCGCCGCAGCCTGGCCAGCACGGCTGCATCGACCTCGCGACCCGCCGCCCGGGCCGTTTCCAGGGCGGTGAGGCAGATGAGCACGTGGTGCACCGGCGAGAACGAGGCCGCCCGGGCGGCGGCCGCGGGCCGCGGCGGCTCCACGATCGTCGACTCACTTTCCGACCCCTCCGGCACTGCAGCGTCGACTCCTCCCTGCAGGAAGGCATGCTCCGCCTTTTCGAGACGGGTGACGTTTTTCTCCAGCGCCGCGGTCACGGCCCTGTGCAGCGGGTCGTCGGCCGGAAGCATGGGGAGCACGCGGGCGAGAAATTGCGTGGCGTGCGCCGGCCCGGCGAGCGGACCGAGTTTGTAGGACGGCTGCGACTCGGCGGGATTAGGCGGCTCCGCCGCGGTCGCCACGTCGGCGACGTAGCGGATCGCCTCCCGCAGCGGGTTCCCCTCCTTCGCGGCAGGCGTGGCACCGGTGCGCACCAGCGCCAGCCCGGCCATCGCCGACGTGCTGTAGTCCGACGGCGGTGCCGCCGCCGCGCGGCTGGGAGCGTTCCACGGCCCGGCCGGCCCGGGGACCGAAAAGCGAGAGGCGCGCGGCCAGCCGCCGTCGGCCTGCTGCATCTTCAAGAGCCAGGCCGCCCCTTCCGCAGCCAGCGGATGCATCTTGGGCGCGGGGTTGACGGAGCCGTCGTAAGGGCCGACCTCGCCGCCGATGGCGACCGCCGGCTTCCGGCCGCGCCGGGTCGACGTCTGCCCCCACGCGGCGGTCGTTGCCGCACACAGGCTCAGCACCAGGGCCCAGTGCACGCGCATGGATCGAGGTCGCAAGGTGGGAAAAGCGGGCCACCGCATCGAAGTGTCGCACGTCCCGGCGCTGCGGGCAACGTCGCCGGTCAGCGGCGGTAGTCGGTGAGGGCCCCGGGGTTCCAGGCCACCCGCAGGGCGTTGACCACGGCGACGACGTCGATCGCCTCCTGCAAGAGCGCGCCCACGGCCGGCGGCAGGTAGCCGGCCGCCGCGAAGCCCATGCCCACGAGGCTCGCGGCCATGCCCCCCAGGGCGCTCTGCAGGGCCACGGTCCGCAGCCGCTTGCCGATGTGGAACAGCTCGTCCACCCGTTCCAGCGCCGAGTCCATCACCACTGCCCCGGCCGCCTCGCTGGTCACGTCGCTGGCCGTGCCCATCGCGATCCCCACCGTCGCCGCCGCCAGCGCCGGTGCGTCGTTGATCCCGTCACCGACGAACACCGTCGGCGCCTCGGCCGTGGCCTGCTCGACGATCCGCAGCTTGCCCTCCGGCTGGATGCCCGCGTGCACCTCCTCGATGCCCACGATGTCGGCCAGCCACTTGACCTCGCTCTCGCGGTCGCCCGAGACGAGCATCACGCGGGACAGGCCGTGGGCGGGAGCGAGGTGGCCGACGAACGAGCGACCATCGGATCGCGGCGTGTCGCGAAACCGGAGCACCGCCTCCGTGGCGCCGTCGACGAGGACGACGCACTCCAGGCCGCCGGCGACCGGCGGCAGCCGCTCCGCACCGGCCGGATCGATCGTCGCGAGTTTCTGCCGGCTGGTGATCGCGACATCGTGCTCCTCGGCGCCGCCGTTGAGCCGCCTGACGCGACCGGTGAGCCCCTGCCCCGGCTTCTCCGCCAGCGCCTCGACCTCCAGGAGCCGCACCGACCGGTCCGCGGCCGCCTGGACGACGGCCGCGGCGAGCGGGTGCTTGGAGTAGCCCTCGAGGCTCGCGGCCAGCGCCAACACCTCCGCCTCCGCCATCCGCCCGAGGAGGATCACGTCGGTGAGTCGGGGCGTGCCGTAGGTGAGCGTGCCGGTCTTGTCGAAGATCGCCGTGCGGCAGGTGTCCAGACGCTCGAGGATCGCAGGGTCGCGGATCACGATCCCGCGCTTGGCCGCCAGCGACACCGCGCCGATGATCGCCACCGGGATGGCGATCAGGAGCGGGCAGGGCGTGGCCACGACGAGCACCGCCAGGAATCGCGTGGGCGACCCGCTCCACCACCAGGCGGCGGCGGCGATGGCGACGGCCAGCGGCGTGTACAGGCCGCCGAGCGCGTCGGCCAGCCGCCGCAGCCGGGGTCGCCGCTCCTCGCTGGCGCGGAGCACGTCCATGATCTTCGCGTAGCGGCTGTCACCGGCGATCCGCTCGGCGCGGACCTCGAGAGCGGCCTGCCCGTTGATCGCGCCGGAGAGCACGGCCGAGCCCGGTGCCTTCGCCATCCGGTAGGGCTCGCCGGTGAGGTAGCTCTCGTCCATCGCCCCGCGGCCGGATACCACCTCGCCATCCACCGGGCAGATCTCGTGGGGCAGGACCACGATCACGTCGCCCACGGCGACCTCCGAGAGCGCCACGTCGGTGAGCCCGGCGGACGTCTTCTTGTGGGCCAGCGTGGGCATCCGGCGGGCGAGCGCGTTGAGCACGTCGCCGGCCCGGCTCACGGCCCGCGACTCCAGGGCCTCGCCGCCGGAGAGCATGAGGACCACGAGCACGCCGGCGAGATACTCGCCGAGCAGGATGCTCGTCACGATCGAGATCCCGGCGAGCAGGTCGGAGCCGAAGGTTCCGGTGAGCAGTTTTGCCAACAGGCCCCAGACCAGTGGCAGCCCGCCGAGGGCCAGTGCACAGACGAGCGGGATCTCGGCCACCGTGAGCCCGCGGCCGGGGAACCAGCGGCCCGGGTCGAGCGGCCCGAGCGCGACGGGACTGGCTCCCCAGCCCGACCAGGCGAGCACCGCCCAGGCCGCCAGGGCGAGGATGGCGCCCAGGGCGATCAGCTCGTTGACGGGCAGCCGGCGCGGTCCGGGCGGAGGGTGCGTCATCGGGGTGCCTGGTCCACGTCCGGGGTTCCCAACGCTAACTGTGCATCCGCGGGACGGGATCGCCCCGATCCATGATCGCCGCCTCCTCGGCCGCGAGCCAGTGGAGCCGCTCCCGCACCTGCTCCTCGGGGGCGAAACCCGCGGCCAGGCGGACGTAGGTGGCGTGGTGCCGGGCCTCCGACTCGAACAGGCCGCGGTAGAAGTCCCGCAGTTCCGGGTCGGTCACGTGGTCGGCGAGCAGGGAGAACCGCTCGCAGCTGCGGGCCTCGATCAGGCCGGCGACGAGCAGCCGGTCGACCGCCCGGCCCGGCTCCTCGCGCCGGATCCGCTCGTGGAGCCGGGGTCCGTAGCTGCTCGGTGAGAGCTTGCGCCAGCGGATGCCGCGGCGGTCGAGAAGGTCGAGCACCAGGCGGAAGTGCTCGAGTTCCTCGCTCACGATCTCGGTCATCGCCCGGGCCAGGTCGACGTGGTCGACGTAGGAGAACAGCAGGTTCATCGCCACGCCGGCGGCCTTCTTCTCGCAGTGGGCGTGGTCGACGAGGATCTCCTCGAGGCCGGCGTCGACCTGGGCGAGCCAGCGGGCGGACGTGGGCGTTTGCAGGCTGAGCATGGGGCGGCGTCGCGGAGGACATCGACCGTGGTTGCCGCCGGCGTGCGGCGCGTGGCATCATACCGGGAGCGGCCGAGCCCACGACACTTCGGGAAGCACGCCATGATCGCCTTCGACCGCCCGGCCCGCGACGCGGATCGCAACGTGCTCGGCGGCCCGCTCGTGGCCTGTTCCCGCGAGCCGCTCACCGGCTTCTTTCGCGACGGCTGCTGCCGCACGGGGCCCGACGACGTCGGCGTGCACACCGTGTGCGCGGTGATGACCAAGGACTTTCTCGAGTTCACGGTCAAGGCCGGCAACGACCTGGTGACGCCGCAGCCGCAGTGGGGTTTCCCGGGGCTCGTGGCCGGCGACCGCTGGTGCCTGTGCGCGGGCCGGTGGCTGGAGGCCGCCAAGGCGGGCCATGCGCCGCCGGTCGTGCTCGAGGCGACGCACGAGCAATCGCTCGAGATCGTGCCGCTCGACCTGCTCGAGAAGCACGCCGTCACCCTGGCATGACGCCGGCGGTCACGCTCGCGATCGGCGTCGTGGCCGTGCTCTACTCGGCGGTGGGCCACGCCGGGGCCACGGGCTACGCCGCCATGATGGCGCTCGCCGGACTCGCACCGGAGGTCGTCCGGCCGACGGCGCTCGTGCTCAATGTCGTCGTCGCCGCGATCGGCACGGTGCAGTTCGCCCGGGCCGGCCACTTCCCCCGCGGCCTGTTCCTCCCGCTGGCGGCGGCGAGCGTGCCCTGTGCGGCCGTGGGCGGCGGCGTGCGGCTCCCGGCGGCCGTGTTCGAGACGCTGCTGGGAATCGTGCTCCTGATCGCCGCCGCACGGATCGTGCTCGAGGCGGTGCGGGGCTGCGCGGCGCCGACGGCCGACGCCGACCGGCCGCCGCCGCCGGCGTTGCTCGGCCTCCTGGGCGCGGGCATCGGCCTGCTCTCCGGCCTGACGGGAGTGGGGGGAGGCGTGTTCCTCACGCCGGTGCTGCTCGCGATCCGGGCGGCGCCGGTGAAGCGGGTCGCGGCCGTGACCGCGCCGTTCATCCTCGTCAATTCGCTCGCGGGACTGGCGGGCGGCATGGTGGCGGGCGGCAGCCTGCCGCCGGTGAGCCTGCCGGCACTCGGTGCCGTGGTGCTGGGCGGGGCGATCGGCTCTCAGCTGGGCGCGTTTCGGCTGCCGGCGACGGGCCTCCGGCTGCTGATGGCGGTCGTGCTGCTGTTCGCCGCCGGAAAACTCATCGGTGGAACACCGCCCCGACCGCCCGCCGCAGGAGCGAAGGTCGCCGACCGATGAACATCCGCCGGCGGTCGACCTCGAAGCCCTCCGGCAGCCCCCGGCCCCGGCGCATGCTCGCCGCGCAGTTGGCCGTCAGGCGGCCGCGGCTCGTGCTCTCGCCGAAGACCACGGCGTTGCGGTCGAGCACGTAGAGCCGGTGATCGGCGGGCAGGACGGCCCGGCGGTGGAGGTCGTCCATGTCCTTGGCCGATGCGATCTGCTCGGGGAACCCGCCGAACAGGGCCCGCAGCACCTTGGCCCGCAGGAACTGGTGCAGCCAGATCTGCCGATAGTCGTGTCGCCGATCGAAGGCCAGTCCGCCGCAGCGCCAGGTGTCGTGACGGCTGCGGATCGCGGCGAGGTTTCGCGTCCGTGCGAAGCTCAAGCCGCTCACGGCCGTGTCGGTGATCGCGGGCAGGGCTGCGGCCACCTGCTCGGCGAGCCGGCGGTCGATCCAGGCGACGTACTTGTCGTCGATGCACCAGTAGACCCAGTCGTCGTCGCCGACCCCGTCGAGGAGCCCGAGGACCGCCGCCCGGAACCGGCCCCGGGCCTCCCCCTCACCCGTCGGCACGAGCACCACGCGGTCGCGATGCCGGCGCTCGAGCCCGCGGGCCGCCTCCCCCTCCGGCACCCGGAACTCGAAGGGGTGGCCCGGCCAGGCGGCGTCGTAGCGATCGATCATGTGCTCGGTCATCGGGATGTACCGCTGGCAGGTCATCACGATGGCGGGAATGCGGCTGCTCATGCGACCATCCTCAGGAACGTGGCGTGGGCCCGGTCGAGGAGTCCGAGGTCGACGTCGGCCGGGGGGTAGCCCCAGCGCCGCATCCATTCACCGCACTCTGCCTCGACGAGCCGGATCTCCGCGGGCCGGAGCACGCGGCGGTAGCCGCCGACCTCGCCCGAGGTGATGTGGTTGTGGTGCAGGAGCGAGTGCGCGTCGTACTTGGTGGCGAGCTGCCGCCGATCGCGGCGGACGCGGACATCCGCGGCCCGCTCCTGCTGCCGCTCGACGGCGTAGGCCGCGGCGATCGTGGCCGCGAGGTCGGCCGACACGTCCACGCCGATCAGGCGACCGATCCGCACCGCCTCGGTGCCCAGGTCCGCGACGAGCTGGTCGTAGCGCGACACGAGCGCCCCCGGCAGGGCCGCCCACTCGTCGAACCGTCCCGTCCACCGGGCCAGCATCCGGTGCTTCCAGATGTGGCGGAACGACCAGCCGTTCTTGCGGATCGCCGAGGCGACCACGTCGCGGATGTCGCGGTGGGTCGTGATCACGAGCCCGCCGGTTTCGGCGAGTTCGGCGCGGATCGCGGCGGAGAGATGGTGGGCCTTGAAGACGCGGAGCCGTCCGTCTGCCGGGCACTCGGCCCGCACGGCCGCGAAGTCCTCGGCGTTCCGCCAGGTGAGCCGCTCACCGCGCCCGAAGTGCTCCGCGAGGTGGCTGGCGATCTGGAACTGGACGGTCGAGCCGGAGCGGAACATGCCTCCACAGAAGATCCACATGGCTGGCTTCCTTCGCAGGGTGACGAGTCGACACGGGGTGCCGGCCCCGTGTCCGGGCTGACATCAGGCGGCGGCGGCTCCGGTCGGTCGCGACGGGCACCAGCCGAGTAGGTCGACGAGCCGTCGTTCGTGCGGTGCGAAGTGCGCCGCCAAAGTGGCGGCGGCGGCGGCGGGCGGGGTGGCGTCCTCTCCGCCGGCGTTGTGGGCGGCGATCGAGGCCGGCTCCCAGGGGTCGAGACCGAGAAACTCGACCACGCTGGCCAGCGTCCGCCGCGGCGCGGCGTAGAGTTCCGCCGCGTCGACCACCAGCATCTGTGCCGCGGGGAAGTGCTCGCGCCAGCGGCCGAGCTGCTCCGCGTAGTGGCCCCGCCCGACGTATGAGTAGTAGCGGTGCAGGTCGCTCACGTACGTCGGGTCGTCGAGCATCTGCGCCTCCTCGCCGGCGAGCCGTTCCGGCTCCGCTGCGATCGCCGCCTGAAAGTCGAGCGGCTCGCGGCCGTTCCGGCGGTTCTTGCGGTAGTGCGAGAACGCCCGCGCGACGGGATCGCGGAGCAGGAACACGAGCTTGGCGTCGGGCACCAGCGCCCGGACGCGGGCCGGCACCCGCGGCTCGCACATGTAGTAGGGGCTGGCCTCGAGGCCGACCGCGGGTCGCGGGCGGGCGGCGAACTGCCGCCGGTACCACCGCGGGCCGCGGGCGAAGTGGAGATCGAAGTAATGGACCTCCTTGACCAGCGACGGGGCGATCTGCGGATGGCCGGCCAGGTAGTGGAACAGCGAGGTGGTGCCGCCGCGCATCGTGCCGGGAATGATCACGCCGGGCAGGGGCGGGCCCCGGCGACCCAGGGCCGCCGCCGCGGTTCCGCACAGGTCGCGGAGGAACCGCCGCGGCGACCGTCGGGAACGGCGGCCGCGTGCCAGGATGCGGAGCGTTTCGCGCCTGAGGTCCGTCGTCGCCATGCTCGCCACTTGGAGGGGGCGGGAGTATCGGCCGCCGCGGCCGGCCGCGTCGAGAGTGAAGCCGCGGCGCCCAGCCATCCCAGACTGCCACGGCCCTTCTCAGCCGTGGCGGGCGGCGAGGGCCGCCGCGATCGCCTCGGGTCGGCGGCCGCCGCCGAGCGCGTGCACGGCCCGGGCCAGGCGATAGCCCGGGCCACGGCCGGGACGACTGCGGTTCATCCCGGCAATCCGGCGATCGGCCAGCGGCCGGCCGACGAACCGCTCGAGCCGGCGGAACTCCGCGTCGCCCTGCATGAGCTGCGTGTAGTGGATCACGATGGCGGGGACCGTGGCCCGGTCGAGGATCCGGAGGATCGCCGCGTTGTACTCGCACCAGGCGCCGAGAAAGCTGCGCAGCACGTTGAGCTTCTTGGCCGGGCCGCCCGCCGCCGACCAGTAGTGCGCCCAGCCCTCCTCGGGCAGCCGGTAGACGACGATCAGCCGGTGCTCGGACAGGACGCCGGCCCAGGCGTCGTAGGTCAGGCAGGTGCGGGGATCCT
>JBIIDT010000055.1:0-21185 GCA_044238145.1 Pirellulales bacterium
ACGAAGACCGTGTACAAAGTGGTGGACGCGGTGGCCGAACCGGCCCTCGCGGAACCGGCACTGTTGTAGGCGGGCGATTTGAAGCAGACCCTCTTCTCGGCGAATCTCGCCAACGGCATCACCCTGGTCGGTGAGGCCCTGCCCGGCGTCGAATCGGTGGCGGTCGCGTTCCACGTCCCGGCCGGGGCCATCCACGACGGCCCGGGCCGCAGCGGCCTCGCGGCCGTGACCGGCGAGATGGGCCTGCGGGGAGCCGGAGGCCGCAGCAGCCGCGAGATCGTGGAGACGCTCGAGTCGGCAGGCATCCAGTGGTCGCAGGCGGTCTCGTCCAGCCATGCCAGCCTCTCCGGCGCCATGGTGGCCCGCCAGTTGCCCGTCGCGCTGCCGGTGTACGCCGACATCGTGCGGCGACCGGCGCTCCCCGAGGACCAACTGGAGGCCGCGCGGCAGATGGTGCTCCAGAACCTGGCCGGCATCGAGGACGACCCGGCCCACCGGGCGATGACCGCCCTGCGGGAGATGCACTTCCCCGCGCCCTGGGGCGCGCCCGCGGAGGGCCAGTCGGCCGACGTCGAGCGGCTCGACATCGCCGCGGTCCGCCGATTCCACGCCGCCCACGTGCGGCCGGCCGGCATGATCATCGCCATCGCCGGCCGCATCGACTGGGAGGACTTCGTGCGGCGGATCGAGGCCCTGTTCGGCGACTGGGAGCCGGGTCCGGCCGGCGCCGTGGCCCCGGGGCCGCGCGGACCGCGGGTCCGGCACCTGACCCACGATTCCCAGCAGACGCACGTGGCCCTCGGTTGGTCGTCCCCCCCCTACCGCGACGACGAGTCCTACGAGGCGACGGCGGCTCTGGCCATCCTCGGCGGCGGCGCCAGTTCGCGGCTGTTCACGGAGGTCCGCGAGCGGCGCGGCCTCTGCTATAGCGTGTCGGCGGGCTACCAGACCCACCGCGACTTCGCCATGGCGGTGGGCTACGCCGGCACGACCGCGGCCCGCGCCCAGGAGACGCTCGACGTGATGCTCGCGGAGATCGATCGGCTGCCGGGCACGATCACCGCCGACGAGGTCGACCGGATCAAGGCCCGCGCGAAGAGCGGCCTCGTGATGCAGCAGGAATCGAGCGCGGCCCGGGCCGGCGCCATCGCCCGGCAGTGGTACCACCTCGGCCAGGTCCGCACGCTCGCCGAGGAACTCGCCCGCTACGACCGGCTCTCGGTGGCGTCGATCGAGGGCTGGCTGGCGTCCCGCCCACCCCGCGATCTGACGGTCGTCTCGCTGGGCCGTGCGCCCCTGGAGGTGCCGCATGCGATTCCTGCATGAGCGGCTCGCCAACGGCCTCGAGGTGGTCGCGGAGACGGGCGACTCGGCCCTCTCCACCAGCATCGGCTTCTTCGTGCGGACCGGGGCCCGGGACGAGTCCGACGCCCTGTGGGGCGCGAGCCACTTCCTCGAGCACATGGTGTTCAAAGGCACCGCCGACCTCTCGGCCGACGACATCAACCGGGCCTTCGACCGGATGGGCGCCAGCGTCAACGCGTTCACCGGCGACGAGGACACCGTGTACCACGCCGTCGTGCTTCCCGAGCAGCAGCACGAGGCGGTCGAACTCCTGGCGCGGATGATGCGGCCGGCCCTCCGGGAGGAGGACTTCGCCACCGAAAAGCTCGTCATCCTGGAGGAGATCCGGATGTACGACGATCAGCCGCCGTTCGGCGCCGACGAACGGTGCCGTGCGGCCTTCTTCGGCCGCCACCCGCTGGCCCGGAGCGTGCTCGGCAGCGTGGCGTCGATCGAGGCCCTGCCGGTGGATGCGATGCGAGAGTACCACCGCCGCCGCTACGCCCCCGGCAACATCGTGCTCGCCGCCACCGGGGCGGTCGACTTCCCGGCGCTGGTCGCCTCGGCCCGCCGCCTGTGCGGCGACTGGGAGCCGCTGCTGCTGCCGGAGCGACTCGCCCCGCCGCCTGTGCCGGCCGAGTCCCGCGCGGATGTCGTGCGGCCCGCGGCCGCGCTCGAGTACGCCGTGCGGATGTCGGCCGGGCCGGACGAGCGATCGACCGACCGGTTCGCCGCCAAACTGCTGGCGACGGTGCTGGGCGACGCGTCGGGCAGCCGACTCTACTGGGCGCTCGTCGACCCGGGGGCGGCGGAGCAGGCCTCGGTGCACCACCACGAGTTCCTCGACGCCGGGCTGTTCGTCACCCAGCTCTCCTGCGCGGCCGAGGACGTGGACGACCTGCTGGCCGAAATCCTCGACATCTACGCCGACGTGGCCGCCCGCGGCATCGACGCCGCCGAGTTCGCGCAGGCCCGCAACAAGGTCGCCAGCCGCGTGGTGCTGGCCGGCGAACGGCCCCGCCGACGCCTGTTCGAGGTGGGTGGCGAATGGGCCCACGCGCGGGAGTACCGCTCCGTGCCCGACGCGCTGCGGCTCGTGGAGGCCCTGACGATCGACGACCTGCACCGGGTGGCGGCGGCCTGGCCGCTCCTCGGCCCGGCCGCGACGGTGCTCGCCGGACCGCGGCAGCCGGCCTGATGCCCGCCCCCTCCCCGCCGGTCCAGCCGCGGCTTCCTTCCGTCGTCCGGCCGCCCGTGCCATAATTCGGCCACGATGGTTCCGCTCTTCGCCGACGCCAACCGCTGGCTGATCGCCCTGCCGCCGATCTGGCTGCTGGGCGCGGGCGCGCTGCTCGCGCTGCTCGCCGTGCTGGCCGGCCAGCAGCTGCTCGCGGTGATGGCGCCGCGGGCCGCGGCCGAGGCCCGCTCCAGCCTGCGGGACGGCTTTCTGGGGCCGCTGGCCTGGCTGCTCCTCGCCTTCTCCGCGGTGGCCGTGGCGTTCACCTACCCGCTCGGCTGGCTGGCGCAGCCGTCGCCCCTCGTGGAGATCGGCCGCTCGCTGACACGCTTCGTCGCGGCCGATGGCGGCACGCGGACGGTGTCGCTGCCCCCGGGCACGACGGACCAGGAGATCGCCCTCTCCTTCCGCCCGCAGGAGCTCGAGCGGATCGACCTCGAGGCCTCGGGACGTGTCACGGTCCGCACGCAGCAGCCCGTCGAGGGCTTCGCGCTGGAGAAGAAGCCCGACGTCGATCTCGACCCCGAGACCGGCTGGAGCTGGCAGCGGGCGGAGGACGCCACGAGCCCGTTCCTCGGCCAGCGGCCCACGCTCGTGGCCGTCAACCGCTCCGATCGACCCGTCGACCTCACGATCCGCTGGCGGCTGGTGCCGGAGTTTCCGCAGGCCGCCATCCTCCCCTGGACCACGGCCGTCCTCGTGACGCTCGCCGCAGCCTACGCCGCCTTCCGCCTCGGCGCCCGCCGCACGGCGGCCGTTGCGGCGGCGACCACCAAGGAGGCCATCGGTCAGCCGGTGTTCGCCGTGGCCCTGATCGCCGGTGCGGTGCTGCTCTTCGCCTTCATCGTCATCCCCTACAACACGTTCGGCGAGGACGTGAAGATGCTCAAGGACAGCGGGCTGACGCTGATCAAGGTGCTCGCCCTGCTGGTCGTCGTCTGGACGGCGAGCGTGGCCGTGGCCGACGAGATCGAGGGCCGCACCGCCCTGACGGTCCTCTCCAAACCGCTCACCCGCCGGCAGTTCGTCCTCGGCAAATTCGCCGGACTGGTGCTCGTGGCCCTGCTGGTGTTCCTGATCCTCGGCGGCGTGCTTCTGGCGACGACGAGCCTGAAGGTCGTGTACGACGCCCGCGAGGGCGCCAAGGTCGACCCGCTGTGGAAGGACTGTGCCGAGGAGATGATCACGGTCGTGCCCGGCCTCGCCCTGGCCCTCCTGGAGACGATCCTCCTGGCCGCCGTCAGCCTCGCGGTGTCGACGCGGCTCGGCATGGTGCCGAACCTGATCATCTGCTTCACGGTCTACGCGCTTGGCCACCTCGTGCCGCTGATCGTCCAGTCGAGCGTGGGAAAGTTCGCGATCGTGCGGTTCGTGGGCAAGCTGTTCGCCACCGTCCTGCCGGTGCTCGAGCACTTCACGATCGACGCGGCCGTGGCCGGTGGCGTGCCGGTGCCCTGGAGCTACCTCGGCTGGGCCGCCGTGTACGCCGGCCTGTACTCGGCCGTCGCCCTGCTCGTGGCCCTGGTCCTGTTCCAGGACCGCGACCTGGCCTGAGCCCGGCTAGCGAACGAGTCCGGCGCGGGCGGCGACTCCCAGCATGCCCACCCCGTCCGTCCCGGGCAGCAGCCAGCCGCCGCCGACGACGTCGCGTGCCGCCTGCGCTTCCGCCTTGCCGTCGAGGAAGATCGTCGCCCCGCGGGGCAGCCGCCGCTCCAGCCGCGGGCCGATCTCGAGGCCCAGGTGGCCGCCCGTCTCGCGGCTGCCGAGCGTGGTCCGCAGTTCGATCCGTTCGCTGCCGTCGGGCCGCTCGCTCGCCAGGCCGATGCGACCCATCCACTGCGTCGGCCCCTCGGCGATGCCGTCCTGCGTGGCCAGCACGCCGGCGGCGAGGTCGAAGCACTCGATGCGGCTGCGCACCTCTGCGGCGATCGGCGAGAGCATGTCGGTGCGGTTGGGGCCCCGCACCATGAGGCCGCGGAACTCGAGCCCCGGCACGGGAGATTCCACCGCGGCCGCGGTCCCGCCCCCGGAACGGCGCAGGGCCGCGGCGATCGAGCCGTCGCCCTCGAAGTCGCCGAGCCCGAGGCCGGTGAAGGACGGCGGCGGGCCGGCCGGCGTCGGCTCCTCCGCCGCGGCGACAACGGCCAGCAAGCCGGTGCCAACGACGACAAGAACTCGCAGGATGCTGGGCATGGCGTCTCCTCCGGGCCGGCCGAAGGCTCCTGCCTGCAGTATCGGCGGCCAGGGTCGCAATTCTCCGCTCCGACCCTGACGGTCGCGGAAGGGAACGCGGATCAGGCGGTCTTGCGGCGTGGAGGCAGCGGGATCGTGCCGGCCGCGCGGCCCGCCGCGGCCGTGCCGAAGCGGGTGAACTCCAGGGCCTCGAGCACCCGGGCGGCGATCTCCACCGCCGCGGCACCGGCCGCCGCGGTCACCACGGGCTGCCGCCGCAAGCGAATCGCGTCCAGGAAGTCGTCGTGCTCGCAGGCGATCGCGTTGGCGTCGGCGACCGTGACGGTTTCCCGCGGCAGGATGTCCGCGAAGAATCGGTCCTTGAGGCCGCCGCGCTCCTCCGGAGGGACGTCCGTGGCCACGAAACGCCCCTCGCGGACCGCCGCCGCGGGGGACACGACGTCGACGGTCTTGGCGTTGAAGTCGACGGCCACGACACCGTTCTCCGACCACATGGTGACGGCGCGGCGGACCACCGGACTGATCCGCGACGCGGAGAGGTCGGCCACCAGCCCCGACGCGAACACGAGCCGGGCCCGGGCGGCGTCCTCGTGGCCGCCCGTCGCCAGGATGCCCTGCGCCTCGACCCGCTCCAGCCGCCCTGGATCGAGCGCGAGCACGAGGTCGATGTCGTGGATCATGAGGTCGTGGACGACGCCCACGTCGAGCGAGCGGAACGTGAACGGCGCCAGTCGCGCCGCCTCCACCACGGTCGGCCGGCCGATCCGCTCCACGGCCGCCCGCCAGGCCGGGTTGAACCGCTCGACGTGCCCCACCGCGACGGTCCGGCCGTGCCGCCGGGCGGCGATGACGATGGCCCGCGCATCCTCGACGTCCGCGGCGATCGGCTTCTCCACGAGCAGGTCGAGGCCCGCCGCGAGCAGCGGCAGGGCGACCTGCGCGTGCAGTCCGGTCGGCGCCGCCACGACGGCCGCGTCGGCCAGCCCGACGAGCGCCGCCGGCTCGGCGAGCGGTCGGCAGCCGTGCAGCGCCGCGATCCGCTCCCGCGACTCCGCGACGGGATCGACCACGGCCACGAGCTCGACGTCCGCCCGCGCGGCCAACAGCCGGGCGTGGATCGCCCCGAGGTGCCCGCAGCCCACCACTGCCATCCTGATCCGCGTCATGCCGCCCTCCTCTGTTCCCGCGCCCGGCCGTGCCGGCCGCCCTGTTGCTGCTCGAGGAACTCGAGCAACTGGCCGACGTGCGGCCCGAGCATGCCCTGCTGCCGCAGGATCTCCCGGGCCGGCTCGAGGCCCACCCGGGCCCGGTAGAGCAGCCGATGGGACTCCGTGATCGCCTCGATCGCGGCGCGGTCGAAGCCGCTGCGGCGCAGGGCCACGAGGTTCACGCACCGTGGCCGGGCCGGCGAACCCTCGCAGAGCATGTAGGGCGGCACGTCGTGCAGCACCCGCGACAGGCCGGCCACGAACGACCAGCCGCCGATCGTCACCCAATGATGGACCGCCACCGCACCGGAAAGCGAGGCCCGGGACTGCACCCGCACGTGGCCGCCGAGGAGCGTGCCGTTGGCGATGATCACGTGGTCGCCGATCCGGCAGTCGTGGGCCACGTGGCAGCAGGCCATGAGAAAGTTGGCGTCGCCGATCGAGGTCACGCCATCCTCCTTTTCGGAGGCCCGGTTGATCGTCACGCCCTCGCGGATCACGTTGTCGTCGCCGATCTCGACCCGCGTGGCGGACCCCTGGTAGCTGACATCCTGGGGCTCGCCGCCGATCACGCAGTTGGGGAAGATTCGGTTCCGGGCACCGATCCGGACGTCACCCATGATGGTCACGCCGTTGTGCAGCACGGTGCCGGGCCCGATGACGGCGGCGGCGGAGACCACGCACCACGGCCCGATGCTCACGCCGTCGGCCAGCCGCGCGCCCGGCTCGATGACGGCCGTGGGATGCACCCGTGGTGGGCCGGCTGCTCCGGCCGGCGTGCAGGGGATGGTGGACGGAAAGTCGGCGTCGTGCGGCACGCGGATTCAGGCCGAGGCCCGCCTCCGTCCGCCGGCCCGCTCGGCCGCCAGCATGGCCGCGGCCAGCGCGGCATTCAGCCGGTGACCGCTGCGGCAGGCCCGCACGTGGGCGTGGATCGGCCTCCCGGCCAGCGCCAGGTCGCCGACGAGGTCGAGGACCTTGTGGCGCACGCACTCGTCCGCCCAACGCAGGGCGTTGTCGATCGGGCCGTCGGCCCCGAAGACGAGCAGGTCGCGATGCGTGACCGTCAGGCCCAGGCCCGCGGCCCGCAGCCGCTCGGCATCGGTCGCGGTGACGAACGTCCGGGCCGCCGCGAGCTCGGCCCGATAAGCCTCGGGCGTGACCCTGACCGCGAGCGTCTGCCGCCCGATCGGCCCGGGGCCGTAGTCGAGTTCGTAGTCGACGGACAGCCCCGCGAACCGCGGCGGCCCGGCCTCGACCCAGGCTGGGCCGTCGGCGAGCCGGATCGGCTCCTCCACGACCAAGGGCTCGACGGGGGCGGCCAGATCCTCGAAGCCGGCCTCGTCGATCGCCGCGACGAACGCGGCCGCGGAACCGTCGAGCCCCGGCAACTCCTCTGCGGTGACGCGAACCACGCAGCAGTCGACGCCGAGGCCCGCCAGCGCGCTGAGACAGTGCTCGACCATCTGCACCTGCACGCCCGCCACCGCGAGGTTCGTGCGCGTGACGGCATCCACGCGGTTCTCGACGACCGCGGCGATTCGCACCGGCACGGTGCCGTCGCCCCGCACGAAGGCGATGCCGGCCCCGGCCGTCGCGGGCCGGAGCTCCACGCGGTTCTCCACGCCGCTCCAGTAGCCCCGGCCGGAGACTTCGACCGCACGGCGGATGGTTCGCTGCGACCTGTGACGCATGGCACTCGCGAGGAAAGACGCGGTGCCCGGCGGCCCACCACGGGGCCGCCGGGCACCGGAATCAGGAGACGGCGGATCAGCGCCGGGGCTGCTGGCCGGGCTGCGGCTGGGCGGCGACACTCGCCCCGTTGAGCATCTTGAGGACCTGAGGCGTGATGTCGATCTGCGGATCGAAGTACACGATCGGCTTGGTGATGCTGCCGAGGATCCGGTTCCGGTCGGAGGAATCGACCGGATCGCCGTCGAAGCGATGCACGACGGCGATGCCGTTGTCTCGGGCGAACTGGCTCACGGCCCGCTCGATCTCGCTGTACACCTGCAGGTAGACCTTGGCCTCGCGGTCCATGAAGTCCTTCTTCTGGAGCTGGGCGTTGACGCTGAAGTCGCCCTGCGCCTTGGCCACCTCACCTTCGAACTTCCGGTATTCCGGCGTCCCCGCGTTGTAGCCCTTGAGCTGGTCGATGAGGCCCTTGATCCGCTCCTGCTCCGCCTTGAGCGAGTTTTCCGCGGCCATCACCTGGTCCTTCATCTTGTCCATCTCCGCCTTGAAGCGGGCGTGGTTCTTGAAGATGTAGCCCACGTCCACGACGGCGCAGTGCACGGCCGGCGAGGCGGGCCGGGCCACCGGGGCGGTGGCAGGAGCCGCGATCGGCTTCACCGGGACCTGGGCGAATGCGGAGACCTGGACGAGCGCCACGGTCGCAGCGACGGTGAACGCTGAAAGTTGCCTCTTCACGGAATGCACTCCTTGCTGGCGGGATGGCGCCGGATCCGTGTGGTCGACGGCCGTCCGTGGCCGCCGCGAACCCGAGAGCGGGCGGGATGATGGCGATCCCCCCGCACCGGCTCAAGGCCAACTTTTCGGCTGGAAAAAAGGGCACTTCGAGCCGAAACGCTGCCGGCCACGATGGCCGCAGCGAACGACCGGCGACGTCGCCGGGCACGCCCGGGCGGCGCACTTTTACCGCGGCGCCCCGAGCACGACCTGGAGCGTGACTTCCTTGCCGTCGCGCATCACCACCACCGGCACCGTCTCGCCCCCCTTGTGCTTTCGCAGGGCGCTGTCGAAGTCCTCGAGGCCGGTGATCGCGCTCTCCCCGAGCCGCACGATCAGGTCGCCCCCCGCCAGCCCTCCCTGGGCCGCCGGCGAGTCCTTGGCGACACCCGAGATCGCGTAGCCACCCCCCGGTTTGCCGAAGTCGGGGATGCTCCCGAAGTAGGGGCGGTCGCCGCCGCCGCGGGCGAACATCTTCGAGGCCACCTCGACGTAGGCGGGCCGCTCGGGGGCCGTCGCCAGTTCGCGAACGACGTCGGCGACGAGGGCGGCCAGCCGCACCATGCCGTCGTAGTTGATCTTCTCGGCCGTGTCGCTGGGGCGGTGGTAGTCGGCGTGCGACCCGGTGAAGAGGTGCAGCACCGGCACCTTCTTCGCGTAGAAGCTGGCGTGGTCGCTGGGTCCGAAGCCACCGGGCTCCTTGGCGACGGTGAACCCGTGGGCGCCGCACAGCCGGTCGACCAGGGCGTCGAGGCCGGTGCCCGTGCCGGTGCCATGGGCGACGAGCTTGTCGCCGTCGAGCCGGCCCACCATGTCGAGGTTCACCATGGCCACGGTGTCGCCGAGCGGCACCGCGGGGTTGGCGGCGTAGTGTCCGCTGCCGAGCAGCCCGCGCTCCTCGCCCGAGAAGGCGGCGAACAGGATCCGTCGCGGCAGCGGCCCCGCGGCGGCCAACTGCCGCGCGACCTCCACGAGCAGCGCCGTGCCGCTGGCGTTGTCGTCGGCCCCGTGGTGCACCGTGTGCTCGCCGGGGGCGGCGGAGTTGGAGCCGCCGTAGCCGAGGTGGTCGTAGTGGGCGCCGAGAACGACCGTCTCCCGGGGATCGATCGCCGGCTTGCCGTCGGCGGCCGGCGCGCCCCGGCCCGGCAGGACGGCGAGCACGTTGCGACCCTGCGTCTCCACCCTCTCGATGGCGGTGCGGCCGCGGATCCGCCAGCCCTCGAGCGGCCGGCTGGCCGGTTCGAGCCCGCCATCGATGCCCTTCTGGATCTCGCCGAGGCCGTGGCCGAGGGACCGCCGCACGACGTCGTCGACCACGGACCGCCGCACGTGGAGCACCGGCATCTTCCGCTTCTCGGTCCCCTCGCCGGCCCGCGTGAAGGCCATCAGGGCGTCGCCTTCGGCGTCGGCGTCATTGCAGAGCACGAGGCCGCCCGCTTCGTGCTCCGACGCATTGGCGACCTTCCGGGTCAGGGCCGCATGCTGCGAGGCCTGGTTGCCGTCGAAGACGCTGTGCGGATCGTCCTTCTGCGGCTCCTGCCGAAGCACGATCAGACCGCGGCCCTTCGCCCCGCCGGGCCCCAGCGGGGCATAATCGTCGTACTTCTCCGACGGCGCGGTGATGCCGTAGCCGGCGAAGACGAGCGGCAGGTCGAAGGAGCCGGAGCCGCCGGCGGCCAGCGGGGTGAAATCGCGGCCGAGCGCGAGCGGAATCGTGGACTCCTTCCCGTCGGGGCCCGCAGGCCCCACCAGTTCGGCCGTGTTCTCGGCCGCCGGTCCCAGCTTGGCGTCGAGCGTCATGGCGAACGCCTGGAAGGCCGTCGGCTCCGCGTCGGGCGGCCGCACGCCGATGGCCTGAAACTGCCGAGCCACCCAATCCGCCGCGGCGTCGATCCCCGGCGTCCCGGGCCCGCGGCCCTCGCGCTCGGGAGCGGCGAGCCACTCGACCGCCTGCCGCAGCCGCTCCCGCCGGCCCGCCTCCGCCTGCCCTTCCGCCCCCGCCACGCCGCCAACGGCGCAGGCCACGACAGCGATCCAGACGTGCAACGCCTTCACGCGACTCTCCTCCTGTACGTCCTGCCGGTCCACATCCATGGTATGCGCACCGACGTTTTGTAGCAGTTTTTCGGCCTTCCAGTCGACGAGCCGAGGGGCGGTGAAAGTCGCGGCGAGTTGGCGTATCCTCGCCCCGGTCCGCGCGCGGGGTGGCCACACGGTCGCTTCCCGGCCGGCGGACCGTATGCGACAATCGTCATCCCCGTTCGCTCCTCCGAGGATTCCCGCCCCGTGGCCGCGCTGTTCGTCATCCAGGGCCGCAACAAGGGCGCCCGGTTCGACCTGACCGGTCAGCCGCTGGCCGTCACCATCGGCCGCGAGGCGGGCAACTTCCTGCAGGTCGAGGACAACGAGGTCTCGCGGCGGCACGCCGAGATCCGCCGGGTGGGCGACACGCTCGTGCTCGGCGACCTGAAGAGCTCCAACGGCACCTTCCTCAACGACCGCCGCGTGGAGCGGGCCGAACTTTCCAGCGGGGACCGGATCCGCATCGGACGGACCGTGCTCGTCTACGCCAAGGACCACGACGACGAGCAGGCGATCGGGCTGGTGGACATCGTGGCCGGCGAGGCGGGCGGTGACGGCTCGCGGATCGTGCGGGCCATGCGCGAGGAGGACTCGATCGCCCTGGCGACACCCGAGGATTCGCAGAACCGCTGGCTGGCCCGGGCCCGCAGCAACCTGCAGGTCATGTACCGGACGTCCCTGGCCGTCAGCCACACGCTCGACATCGACGAGCTGCTGAGCCGGATCCTGCAACTGGTCTTCGAGTGGGTGGAGGCCGACCGCGGCTGCATCATGCTCGTGGACCCGGAGACGAAGGAACTGAAGACGAAGGCCCGCCGCGACCGCCGCGAGGGGGAGGCGGGCTCGATGGTCATCAGCCGCACGATCCTCGACTACGTGCTCTCCAATCGCGAGGGCGTGCTCACCAGCGACGCCCAGGACGACGACCGCTTCGCCTCCGGCAACAGCGTCGTGCGGACCGGCGTCCGCGAGGCGATCTGCGTGCCCCTGCAGGGCCGCTACGACATCGTCGGCGTGATCTACGTCGACACGACGACGCCGCTCGTGGAGGCGGTGGAGGCGGGCCGGCGCCGGTTCGGCGACGACCACCTGAAGCTGATGATCGCGATCGCCCACCAGGCCGCGCTGGCCGTCGAGGACACGACCTATTACTCCGCGATGGTGCAGTCGGAGCGGCTGGCGGCCGTCGGCCAGACGATCGCCACGCTCTCGCACCACATCAAGAACATCCTCCAGGGCATCCGCGGCGGCAGCTACCTCGTGGAGATGGGGCTGGAGAACGAGGACCTGGCGGTGCTGCGGAAAGGCTGGGACATCGTCAACCGCAACCAGAACAAGATCTCGTCGCTGGTCATGGACATGCTCTCCTACGGCAAGGACCGCGAGCCGGACCCGGTGCCGTGCGACCTCGCCGGCATCGTCGCCGACATCGTGGAGACGGTCCATCAGCGGGCCGAAGAACTGGGGGCGACGATCCGCTGGGTCCCGCCGGCCGACCTGGAACCGGTGCTCTGCGACCCCGAGGGGATCTCCCGGGCGGTGCTCAACGTGGTCACCAACGCGCTCGACGCGGTCGAGGGCCTGCCGGAACCGACGGTGACGATCGAGGCCGGCATCGACCGGACGGCCGAACTGGTGCGGATCAGCGTGGCCGACAACGGGGCCGGCATGGACCCGGAGACGCTGGAGCGGATCTTCAACGTCTTCATGTCGACGAAGGGATCGCGGGGCACCGGACTCGGGCTCGCCGTGAGCCGTAAGATCCTCCGCGAGCTCGGCGGCGACATCCAGGCCACGAGCCGGCAGGGCGCGGGGAGCACCTTCGTGCTCGAGTTCCCCGCCCGGCTCGCGCCGGAGGCGGACAACGTCGCCAAGTCGACCGCCGCCCGCCCCACGACGCCATGAGCGGGCCACCCGAGGCCCGCAGCCGCCTGCCTGTTTCGGCGGTCATCATAACCCGCGACGCCGAGCGGCACCTGGCCGCCGTGCTCGCGGCCTGCGACTTCTGCGCCGAGCGACTCGTGCTCGACTCGGGTTCGACCGACGGCACGGAGCGGATCGCCCGGGACGCCGGCGTCCGCTTCGAGCGGCAGGCCTTCCTCGGCTACGGGCCGCAGAAACGGCGGGCCGTGGAACTGGCCGCCCATGACTGGATCCTGTCGCTCGACGCCGACGAGGTGCTCGACGTGGATGCCCGGGCAGCGGTCGCCGGCGTCGACCTGTCCGACCCCGCCGCCTGCTGGCAACTGTGCCGCCGCACGTTCATCGGTGCCCGCGAGATCCGCCACGGGCCATGGCGCGACGACCGCGTGCTGCGGCTCTTCAACCGCACGACGGCCGCCTTCAAGCCGCTCGCGGTCCACGAGCAGGTGGAGTCGTCCCGGCCGCCGGCGCTGCTGTCGGGGTCGATCCTGCATTTCAGCTACGCCGGCCTCGCCGACGTGATCGCCCGCTCGCTCCGCTACGCGCCCCTCAAGGCCGAGGTGATGCGAAAGAAGGGGCAGCGGCCGGCGGCCTGGTCGCTGCCACTCCGCGGTCTCGCCGCCTTTCTGCGGAGCTACGTGGCGAAGGGCGGCTGGCGGGACGGCGCTGCCGGCTTCGTGATCGCGGTCGCCCGCGTCATCGACTCCACGCTGCCGCGCGCGATCCTCCTGTTTCAGGACGAGGGCCCCGAGGAGCGACGCGGCGCAGAATGACGCTGCGCTCGTGGGCCCCTCCCGACCGCCGCCCGACCGGCCGAGGAGGGGTTGCCCGTGCCTCGAGCCGGGCTGTGGGAGCAAGCGCAGGCATGGATGCCGAAGCGCAGCGGACACGCAGGGAGCGCAGCCCAGGATGGGCGAAGCGAACGTCCGGCGAGCGGGTACGGGCAACCCCGACTCGCGCCCTGCCGCGAGCAAACCACCGTATCGGTCAGCCCGTCACCCGCAGGGCACCGAGCATCCGCTCCATGTCCGCCGGCAGCGGCGCGGCGAGTTCCAGCCGGGCGCCGGTCGCAGGATGGTCGAGGACCAGCCGGGCGGCGTGCAGCGCCTGCCGCTCGAGCAGCGGTCCACCGGCGAGCGGGTGGCCCGCCGGTAGACCGACGAAGCCCGGCTCGATGACGGTCCGGCCGCTGTACAGGCCGTCGCAGAGCACCGGGCAGCCGATGGCGGCCAAGTGCACGCGGATCTGGTGGGTGCGGCCGGTCTTCGGCGTCACTCGCACGAGTGCCACCCCGCGAAACCGCTCCAGCACCTCGAACCGCGTCACCGCCTCGCGGCTCGTGGGGTGGTCGCGGCGGACCGCCATCTTCTCGCGCTGGTACGGATGGATGCCGATCGGGAGGTTGATCTCGTCGCGATCGAACTGCGGCTGGCCCTGCGTGATCGCCAGGTAGGTCTTCTCCACCGAACGCCGCTCGAACTGGCGGGCCAGCGCGTGGTGGCCCTCCTCGGAGCGGGCGACGACGATCACGCCGCTGGTGTCGCGGTCGAGCCGGTGCACGATTCCCGGCCGCGTCGGCCCGCCCGCCTGCGACAGGCCGCCACCGGCCCGCTCCAGGTGCCACTTGAGGGCGCCGGCGAGCGTGCCCTTCCAGTTGCCCTTCGCGGGGTGCACGACCATGCCCGCCGGCTTGTTCACGGCCGCGATCGCGTCGTCGAGGTGAAGGAACTCGAGCGGGATCTCCTCCGCCTCGGGCCCCGCCCGCGGTGGCTCGGGCACGACGAAGCGGACGACGTTGCCCGGCCGCAGTTTCACGGCGGCCCGCGCGGTCACGCCATCGACCCGCACCGCTCCCTTCTCGATGGCCCGCGCCAGGAACGAGCGGCTGCGGTCGGGAAAGGCCCGGGCGAGGAACACGTCGAGTCGCGTGCCCGCGGCCGCCGCATCGACCTCGAGCGCGATTTCGGTGCCGGGCGCGAGATCCCCGGCCGGCTCACTTCCCGGCGGCGGGGGCGGCGGGCTCGGCGGCGGGGGTGGACGATGCATCGACGGCGGGCGATTCCGGGGACGCGGCGGGGGCGGTATCGGAAGCCGGGACCGGCTTCGGCTTCTGTGCCGCGAACCAATCGTACCACTGCCGGGTGGAGTCACGGGAAAGCTCGGCCACGCGGCCGGCGGCCAGGCTCGCCGCCGCGCCGCCGGCGTGATCGGCCACCACCGTCTCGTAGCCTCTCCGGGCCTCGTCGAGGTTGCCGAGGGCCTCGTTCGCCCGCGCGAGGCCGAACACGGCCCGCTCGGCCAGCATGCCCGTGGGCCGCGTGGCGAGCAGTTGCCGGTAGATACCGACGGCGTCCTCCAGCCGCTTGGTTCCCTGGACGCGGTCGGTGAACAGCCGGTTGCAGCCCTCCTGGAGCGCGGAATCGGCGAGCACGAGCTGGGCCCAGCCGGCGGCCGGCGTGTCGGGATGCTGGCGGATCACGGTGCTCAGGGCGGCGCCGTCGCCGCTCGAGAGCGCGGCGAAACAGTCCGCCCAGCTCTGGGCCCGGCCGGAGGCCTGCTGCGACGTGACGAGCGTCCAGGCGGCCAGCGCCGCGAACAGCAGGGCGACGCCGACGACGATGGACTGCAGGTGGGGCCGCACGCGATCCACCAGATCGATGGTCGTGCCCGCCAGGTCGTTCTCCGCGAGTTCGTGCCGCCGGTCCGATTGCATCGCATCACCTCCTGCAGGCCCGCAAATAGAGACTTCGTGCCGCGGGGCGTCAAGGCGATCCGGCCCGCGCGGCTCGCGTGGCGGCGCGTGTGCTACATTCGGCCGCCATGCAGCCGCCTGCCGCACCGACCACGCCGAGCCCGCGCCGCCCCGCCCCCCGCACCGGCGTGCCCGGCCTCAATGCGGCCCAGTCGGAGGCGGTGCTCGCGCCGCCGGGGCCGCTGCTCGTGCTCGCCGGTGCCGGCACGGGCAAGACCCGGGTCGTGATCGCGCGGATCGCCCACCTCGTGCGGCAGGGCGTGCGGCCGGCCCGGATCCTCGCCGTCACCTTCACCAACAAGGCGGCCCGGGAGATGCTCGCCCGGGCCTCCGCCCAGCTCGGCAAAAAGGTCGAGGAGAAGCCCGAGATCTCCACGATCCACTCGCTGTGCGTCCGCATCCTGCGGCGACACGCGCCGAAGCTCGGGCTGCCGGAACGGTTCGCGATCGTCGACCGCGGCGAGCAGGAGTCGGCCGCCCGGGGCGTGCTCAAGGAGCTGCGGGTGCCCGACACGATCCTCCGGCCGGGCGACCTCGTCGACCGCATCGGCCGCTGGAAGAGCCGGGCCGTCCGCCCCGACGCGGCCCTGGACTCGGTCTCGGCCGACGCCGACGAATCGTGGACGCTCGCCGCCGCCGGCTACCGCCGCTACCAGAACGCCCTGCGGACCGCCGGCGCCGTGGACTTCGACGACCTGCTGCTGCTCGTCGACGAGCTGTTCACCGCCGACGAGGCGACGCGGCTGGTGGAGGCGGGCCGCTTCGACCACCTGATGATCGACGAGTACCAGGACACGAGCGCCATCCAGGAGCGGATCCTCACGGCCCTCGCCCGCGACCACAAGAGCCTGTGCGTGGTGGGCGACGACGACCAGTCGATCTACTCGTGGCGCGGCGCCGAGGTGTCGCACATCCTCGACTTCGCCCGCCGCTGGCCCGGGGCGCGGATCGTGAAGCTCGAGGAGAACTACCGCTGCACGCCCGAGATCATCCGCGCCGCCAACCTGCTCATCGAGCGGAACTCGCGGCGGCACGGCAAGACGCTCGTCTCCTGCCTGCCGCCCGGCGTGCCGCCGGCCGTGATCCAGGCGCAGGACGAGGTCGACGAGTCGCGCCGCGTCGTCGGCGACATCGAGAGCCTGCTGCGGGAGCGGCGGGTCGATCCGCAGGAGGCGGCGATCCTGTTCCGCACCGGCGAGCAGACGCGGGTCTTCGAGCAGGAACTGCGGCGGCGGCAGATCCCCTACGAGCTCGTGGGCACGCGGTCGTTCTTCGACCGACGCGAGGTCAAGGACGTGATGGCCTTCCTGCGGCTGCTCGTCGATCCCGACGACGACCTCGCCCTCTCGCGGGTCGCCAACGTGCCGCCCCGCGGGCTCTCGGCGCAGGCCGTGCAGGCGGCCCGGGCCCGCGCCCAGGAGCAGGGCCACAGCCTGTGGCACGAACTGCGGGCGTCCCGGGACGCGGGCACCCTTTCGGTGGCCGCGGCCGGCGGCGTGGCCGGCCTCGAGCGGCTCGTCGGCCTCGGGCATGCGCCGCCGCCGGTCGAGCCGGGCGGGACGCGGGCCGGCACGGTGCTCCGCGGCCTGCTCGACGCCGCCGGCTACCGCCGGCACTTGGAGAAGGAGTACGCGGACACTCCCGACGAGGCCCAGGAACGCTGGGACTGCTGCGAGGAGGTGGCCACGGCCCTCGACCAGCACGAGCGGGCCCGCGGGGCCGGCCGGGAACTGGCGGCCCTCGTCCGCGGCTTCCTCGACGATTTCGTGCTTCAGGTCGAGGCGGACGACCGCTTCCAGGACGACAAGCCAAAGGCGGGCGCCGTGCGGCTGATGACGATGCACGCGGCCAAGGGCCTGGAGTTCGACTGCGTGTGGATCGTCGGCATGGAGGAGGGCCTGCTGCCGCACCGCCGCTCCCTCGACGACGGACTGCAGGCGATCGACGAGGAGCGGCGGCTGTGCTACGTGGGCGTGACCCGGGCCCGACGGCGGCTCATGCTTTCGCTGTGCCTGACGCGGACGAAGTGGGGCAAGAGCAAGCCCTCCAAGCCGAGCCGGTTTCTCTACGAGCTCACCGGCCAGGCGGAGAAGTTCGACGCGGAACCCGCCAAGGCGGAGGCGGCCCCGCCCCGCGGCCCCCGTCGCCGCGGCCGCTGACCGTCAGCCGGCCAGCACGTCCGGCAGCATGGCGAGCAGCCGCGCGAGGCCCGTGCCGCCGCGGGCGATCGTGGCGTAGATGTCGATCAGGCCGCGGGCCAGGCGGGCGCCGCGGGAGTGCCAGGGCACCCAGGGGGGAGCCGGCCAGCCCGAGAGCGGCGCCGTGACGATCGCATCGTGCACCAACGGCAGGAGCCAGGGGTCGTGCACCCGGCCGAGGCCGCTGCCGGGCTTGGCGAGCGTGCCGCCTGGGAAACCGCCCCACGGCACGCTGGCGAACGAGTAGGCGAGGGCCGACCAGGTGTTGCGGGCCACGACGCCGCACTGCAGATGCTCGAGCAGCGCCACGACGCGGGCCTCGTCGTGAGCAGGCAGGCCGGCGGGCGCCGTCACGCTGGCGGCGAGGTTGCCCGGGAGGGCATGGACGAACGCCGCCGCGGCGCCGCAGAAGGCGTCGAGCGAGTCGGCCGCGAGCGGCACCTCCACGGCCACCGGACCGAACCATTCCTGCGCCAGCCAGCGCGGCTCGCGGGCCGGGTCGACGCCCGTGCGGAACACCCAGGGGAGCGTGCCGTCGACGGGCGCCTGATCGCCCGTGACCGCCTCCCAGGCTGCCACCGAGCCCGGGTACCAGGCCGGCCGCGGCGGGAGCCCGGCGAGCCGCCGGCTGACGAGGCCGAGGAACTCCACCCTCTGCTCCCACGACAGGCAGGTGACGACGCACTTCGTGGCGATGCAGTTGAACGAGGTGTTGTTGGCGATCGAGGCAGCCACGACGTCGGCCTGGTACGCGAGCTGTCGCCGGGTGTAGCGGCCCGGGACGACGATCCACGGCGTGACGTTGCCGAGCTCGCAGGTGATCGGCTTGTCGAGGACCGGGATCGCCCCCTCCGGCCGCGGCCCGACCCCGCCCCACACGACCGCGTCGAAGGCGGCCTGGCCACCGGTGAGGTGCACGTGCGTCACCTGCGGCGCGGCGATGGCTTCTCGGGACGTCTCCGGGCCGCCGCAGACGATCTCGACGAGGTCGGCCGCCACGAGCGGCCCGAGCGCGGCCCGCAGCACGGGTTCGAGCGGGGCATGCAGCGGATGGAGCTTGAGGAGCGCGGCCCGCCCATGCTCGAAGACCTGCGCGATGACGTCGGCGGCCGCGAGTCCGGTCACGTTGCCGGCCCCCAGCACGGCGGCCACCCCGCCCCCGCGCGGCCGCTCTCGGGCCTCCTCCCGCCACGACCGGAGGAAGGCCTCGATGCCCCCCGGATTCGCACACCGCACCGTCGCGGTCTGCCCCGGCGCCGTGACCCCGTCGAGCAGTCGCGGCTCGGGCAGGACGTCGATCGCGACGAACGACTCCGGCCCCGTCGTACCGGCCGCGGCGTGCAGGATCCGCGGCGGCCTGGCGGCCCGCGGCAGCCCGTCGCGGGCGACGTCGTCGAGGCACCTCGCGGTCACGAGCAAGAGCCGCAGCGTGGAGAGCGGGCCCGTGGCGGTCTCCTCGGCCCGGGCCGACGCGGAGCCCGTCGGGGCCTTCACGGCCAGCGCGGACTCGATCCAGGCGTCCGCCGCGGCGGCGACGGCCAGGGCCGTCTCGCGGGCCAGCGCGGCCCGGGCCGCGGCGTCCCGCGCCGCGTGCCGCGCGGCGCCGGCCACGAGCCGATCGCACAGGGGTCGCAGGTCCATGGCCAGCCAGCCGCCGGAAGGCGGCCCTCCTACTTGCCGATGCAGTGGCGGGAGAATATCCGATCGATGAGGTCGGTGCCGATGGAGACTCCCGTGACCTCGCCGAGCCGGTCCACCGCCTGCCGCACGTGACCGGCGATCAGGGCCTCGTCGAAGGACTCGTCCGCCCGGCGGGCGAGGGCGAGCGCCGCCTCGAGCGCGGCCCGGGCGGCGGCGACACCGACCGCCATCCGCAGCGTCGCAGCCGTCCCGCGCGGCGGCAGGCCGGCCACCGCGGCATGGATGGCGGCCCGCAGCGGCTCGATTCCCTGCCCCGTGGCGACGCTCGTGGCGATCGCGTCCGCATGGGCCGGCCAGGCCGGTGCCCGGTCGCAGCGGGTGAGCACGTCGATCCGCGGCACCGTGGGCGGCACGTCCGCCGGTCCGTCTTCGTCGGTCGCGTCGCGACACACCACGAGCACGTCGGCGCGGGCGATCTGGTCCCGGGCCGTGGCGATGGCTGCCTTGCCGACGGCGTCGTCGACCGGCTGCGCCGACACGCCGGCGAGATCGACCAGCAGGCCGCCCACGCCGGCGAGCGGAGCCTCGAGAAAGTCGCGGGTGGTGCCGGACTCGTCGGCCACGAGCGCGGCGGCACGACCGACGAGCGCGTTGAAGAGGCTGCTCTTGCCGACGTTGGGCCGACCGACGAGCACCACGCGGGGCACGTCCCCGGCCCCGGCCCCCCGGTCCTGAAGGTGTCTCGCCACGACCGCGATGGTGTCACGCCCGGCCTCCAGCCGCGACGCGACCGCGTGCCGCCCGGCCGCGGCGGCGACGGGCACGCCGTCGGGCGCGGTCTCGTCGGCGAAGTCGATCGCCGCCTCGACGTCGGCGAGCAGGTCGAGCAGACCGCCCCGCACCCGCGACAATGCCGCGCCCGCGCCGCCGGCCATGCGGTCGAGGGCGGCCGCGAGTTCGGCGGGAGTGCGGGCATCCACCACGGCCAGCACCGCCTCGGCCTGCAGCAGGTCGAGGCGTCCCGCGAGGAACGCCCGCAGCGTGAACTCACCCCCGCGGGCGAGCCGTGCCCCGTGCCGACAGGCCTCGGCCACGACCGCCGCGACGAGGGGTGCCGAGCAGGGCAACTGCACCTCGGCGAGCGGCCCGCCGATCGGCCCGGAGTCTCCCGGCCAATGCAGGACCTCGACCGGGACGGCGCCCCACTCGCGTCCCAGCCCGTCGCCCGCCAGCCGCGCGGCGACGACCCGCGCCGTCCCGCCCGGCGGGGCGAAGCCCGGTGCGGCGGCCGTGAACAGCCGTGGAAGCAGGCCGTCGAGCCCGTCGCCGGCCAGTCGCACGATCGCCCGCGCGCCGGGGCCGGAAGCGGTCGCGGGCGCGACGATCAATTCGTGGGCGGAAAACATGTGCGGCTCCGGCGACTGCCATCACACTCTACCAGCGACACCCGACCGCCGAGCCTGATCCCGGCCATTCATCCGCTTGCGCAACGCTTCCGCGAGGGGTTGCCCGTGCCCTCGAGCGGGCTGTGGAGGCAAGCGTAGCCAGGATGGCGGAGCGCAGCCGCAACGCAGTGAGCGAAGCCCAGGATGGGCGCAGCGAACGTCCGGCGAGAGGGCACGGGCAACCCCGAGCCCGCGCCGCCACCCGCGCACGATCACCGGGCCTCATGGGCCAGGCGGTCGGCCGCACACGCCATCGCCACCGCGGCCACACCGTCGGCCTCGGTGAGCCGGCGGCGGTGGGACGGGTCGCGGATCCAGGCCACCTGATCGGCGGCGAGTTCCCGGACGACCTCGCCGTAGATGCCGAGCTTGTCCTGCCCGGTGGTGAACGCGATCTCCACGAGGGCGGATGCCTCGAACGAGCGGAAGCGGCCGCGCACGTGCCGCGCCGCCCCCTCGTACCGCTCGACCACGCGGACCGTCGGCCGCGGCAGGACAGCCACCAGCGCCTCCAGCGTCGCGTCGTCGACCAGGGCCCGCACCTCGCCGTGCGTGGGCACCCAGTCGAAGAGCCGTATTTCACCCCGCTCGAACACGAGCCGCATCTCCTGGCGATCCATCCGCGACGGCTGGTGGAAGCCGTGCTCGAAGTGGAACAGCACGCCGGCGTGCCCGTCGCCGCCCGCAGCCGCC
>JBIIDT010000009.1:0-61911 GCA_044238145.1 Pirellulales bacterium
GACTGCCGGATGCCGACGGAGCGGGAGCGGATCGAGACGCTCGTCACGGTGCTCGACGCCCCGGACCGCAGGCAGGCCCTGGAGGACGTGTTCTGGGCGCTGCTCAACTCCCCCGAGTTCATCTTCAATCACTGATGGGACGCCGCGTCTTGGCTACGAGCGTGCTCTTCATGCGCCTCTCCGTCGTCGGGAGGCGAGTGGGTCGGCGTGAGGATGCGGAGCGTGGCGGACCTTCGCCAGCGACGCATCGCATGCCGCCCACGAGCCGGGTTGGGCCATCGACCGCCGGCTTCCTGATCGCCGCTTTCCTGTTCGCGACGTTCCTGACCGCCACCCTCGCCGCGGCCGCCGACGCCCCGCCCACGTTCGACGGTGACGTGCTGCCGATCCTGCGGGAGAAGTGCTGCAGCTGCCACAACCCCGACAAGAAGAAGGGGGGCCTCGACCTCACCAGCCACGGGCAGACGCTGGCCGGCGGCGGCTCCGGCGAGGTGATCGCGGCCGGCGATCCCGACGGCTCCTACCTGTGGCAGGTCGTGTCGCACGCCTCCGAGCCGAAGATGCCGCCGGAGTCCGACAAGCTCCCGGACGCGATGCTCAACGTCATCAAGCGCTGGATCGAAGCGGGGGCGATCGAGAAGTCGGGGGCGGCGCCGGTGGCCCGCAAGACCTCCGCGATCGCCCTGCCCGCCGGCGCGGCGGCGGCGCCGGAAGGGCCGCCGGTGATGCCGCCGCGGCTCTCGCTCGAGGTGCTGGCGCGGGGGCGGCGGGCCACGACGGTGACCGCGCTGGCCGCCTCACCGCACGGCGAGGTGGTGGCCCTGGGCGGCCGCAAGCAGGTGCTCCTGTACCACGCCGGCACGCTCGATTTCCTCGGCGTGCTGCCGTTTCCGGAGGGCGTCGTGAAGGCGCTCCGCTTCACCCGCAACGGCAAACTGCTGCTCGCGGGGGGTGGGGCGGCCGCCAAGAGCGGCCGGGTGGTCGTCTGGGACGTGGCCACGGCAGGACGGGTCGTGGAGGTGGGCGAGGAGTTCGACGAGGTGCTGGCGGCCGACATCTCGCCCGACCAGCGGCTGGTGGCGTTGGGCGGTCCGGCGAAGGTCGTCCGCCTGCTGGCGACGGCCGACGGCGCGGTCAAGGCCGAGATCCGCCGGCACACCGACTGGATCACCGCGCTCGAGTTCTCGCCCGACGGGAAGATGCTCGCCACCGGCGACCGCGCGGGCAACCTGCATCTCTGGGAGACGCGGGGCGCGCGGGATGCCGGCGTGCTCAAGGGGCACGGCGGGCCGATCACGACGGTGGCCTGGAGGCGGGACGGCGGCCTCGTGGCCAGCAGTTCCGCGGACGGCACGGTCCGCCTCTGGGACCCGAAGGAGGCCAAGCAGGTGAAGTCGATCACGGCCCACGGGGGCGGCGCGGAGTCGCTGGCCTGGCTGGCCGACGGCCGGCTCGTGTCGGCGGGCCACGACAAGCGGGTGAAGCTGTGGAAGGCCGACGGCAACCTGGAGCGGGAACTGCCGCCGTTGGCCGAAATCGGCACCCGCGTGGCCGTGACGGCCGACGGCGGACGGATCCTGGCCGGCGACTGGACCGGCGCGGTGACGGTGTTCGCCACGGCCGACGGCAAGCCGGCCGGCACGCTCGACACGCTGCCGCCACCGATCGAGGACCGGCTCCGCGCGGCGGAGAAGGTGCTCACGGAGGTGGCGGCGACGGGCCACTCCGCGGCGGAGAAAGCCAAGGCCGCCACGGACGCCCTGGCCGTGGCGGAGTCGCAGATGGCCGCCGCCCGCAAGGCGGCCGACGAGGCCGCCGCCGAGCTCGCCGCGGCGAAGGCCCGTGAGGCCGAAGCGGCGAAGGCGGTGGAGCGGTGGAAGGCCGAAGCGGAGTTCGCCCACACCCCACCCCCCGCCAAGTGACCGAGGCTTTCACCGCCCCCCCGGGCGGCTTGGGCTTCTGGGTCCGCGGCGTCAATCCGACGCACGGTGGCGGACGATCTCCCCCTCCACCATGTAGATCACGTCCTCGGCGATGTTCGTCGCCATGTCGGCGATCCGCTCGATGTGCTTCGACACGGAGTTGATCCGCAGCAGGTTCTCCACCTCCTCGGGGTCGTCCTTGATGCCCCGCAGGACGCGGTGCCGGATCTGGAGCCGGGCCTCGTCGACGGCGTCATCCTCCTCGCGGATCTGCCGGGCCAGCGACGGGTCGCCGTTGATGACGGCGTCGAGGCACTGCTTCACCATCTCCTGGGCCTGCATCGCCATCGTGCGGATCTCGGGGGGCAGCGTGTAGGCCTTGCCGCCGGCCAGCTGGTTGACCCGCTTGGCGATGTTGCGGGCCAGGTCGCCCATCCGCTCCAGGTCGTTGTTGATCTTGAGCACGGCGACCACGAACCGCAGGTCGGCGGCCACGGGCTGGTAGAGGGCGAGGATCTTCAGGCACTCCTCCTCGACCTCCACCTCCATGCGGTCGATCTCCTCGTCGTTGGCGATCACCCGCTGGGCGAGGGCGGCGTCGCGGTTGATGAGGGCGGAGATCGACTTGGAGATCGCCTCCTCGACGAGCGTGCCCACCTTGAGGATCCGCTCCTTGAGGCCGTCGATCTGCCTGGCGATGTGCTTGGTCATGGGTTCACCCGAAGCGGCCGGTCACGTAGGCCTCGGTCTCCCGCAGGACCGGCTTGGTGAAGATGTCGGTGGTCGGGCCGTACTCGATCAGCCGGCCGAGGTACATGAAGGCCGTGTAGTCGCTGGTCCGGCTGGCCTGCTGCATGTTGTGGGTCACGATCAGCACCGAGTAGCGGCCGCGCAGCTCCTGGATCAGGTCCTCGACCTTGCCGGTGGCGATCGGGTCGAGGGCCGAGCAGGGCTCGTCGAGGAGCAGCACCTCGGGCTCGGCCGCGATCGCCCGGGCGATGCACAGCCGCTGCTGCTGGCCGCCCGACAGCCCCAGGGCGCTGTCGTGGAGCCGGTCCTTGACCTCGTCCCACAGGGCCGCCCCGCGGAGGCTCAGCTCGCAGACCTCGTCGAGCACGGGCCGTGCGTTTTCGCCGTCGATCCGCAGCGAGTACACGACGTTCTCGTAGATGCTCATTGGAAACGGGTTCGGCTTCTGGAACACCATGCCCATCCGCTTCCGCAGCTCGATGACGTCCATCCGCGGGTCGTAGATCGAGTCGCCGTTGAGCCGCATGTCGCCGGTGATCCGCACGCTCTGCACGAGGTCGTTGAGGCGGTTGACGCTCCGCAGGAGCGTCGACTTGCCGCAGCCGCTGGGGCCGACGAGGGCCGTCACCTTGTTGTTGGGGATCGGCATCGTGATCCGGTGCAGGGCCTGCTTCGCCCCGTACCACAGGTTGAAGCGGTCGATCTCCAGGACCGGCACCTCCTGCCGCACGGCGTCATGCACCTCGGCGGGCACCTCGCCGCCGGCGGCGACCGTGACGAGCCTGTCGACGGGGGTCTCGCGCGGCGGATCGCCGGGGCGGTCGGCCGCCGTCGGATCGTCGCGGGGGGGCTCGGTCGGGGCCTGCATGGGTGCTTCCTCTTTGCGAAAAATCCTACCAAGGGGCGGTCAGAACTGCTGCGCGACGTAGCGTTTCCGCAGCCGCGAGCGGATCCAGATCGCGGCCAGGTTGAGCAGGGCGATGATCGCCACCAGCAGGAAGGTGATCGTGAACACCATCGGCTGGGCCGCCTGGGCGTTGGGGCTCTGGAAGCCGACGTCGTAGATCAGGTAGGCGAGGTGCATGAACTCCCGCTCGGGATGCACGAACGGGAAACTCCCGTCGATGGGCAGGTCGAGGGCCAGCTTCTTCACGCCCACGAGCATCAGCGGCGCCACCTCCCCCGCCCCGCGGGCCATCGCCAGGATGAGGCCCGTCATGATCCCCGGCAGGGCGCGGGGCAGCACGATCCGCCGGATCGTCTGCCACTTGCCGGCGCCGCAGGCGTAGGAACCCTCGCGCATCGAGTTTGGTACCGCGGCGAGCGCCTCCTCGGTGGCCACGATCACGACCGGGAGCGTGAGCAGGGCGAGCGTGAGCGACGCCCAGAGCAGGCCGCCGGTGCCGAAGGTCGGCTGGCTGTCGGCGACGAGGCTGGCCTTGAAGAACAGCTCGTCGATGCCGGCCCCCAGCCCGTAGCAGAAGAAGCCCAGCCCGAAGGCGCCGTACACGATGCTCGGCACGCCGGCGAGGTTGTTGATGGCCACCCGGATCGCGGTGGTGATCGGGCCGCGGCCGGCGTACTCCTTGAGGTACAGCGCCGCTAGTACACCGAACGGGGCCACGAGGAGGGCCATGATGAGCGTCATCGCCACGGTGCCCCAGATGGCGGGGAACACGCCACCGGCGCTGTTGGCCTCGCGGGGATCGTCGCCGAGGAACTCGCCCCACCGCGACAGGTAGACGCCCGCCTGGCCGGCGAGCGACAGCCGGTTCGGCTGCCATGCCCGGACGACCTGGTCGAGCGGCAGCCGCACCGTCTCGTTCGCAGCGGTGCGGAACTCGACGGCCCAGCCAGCGTTCTCCTCCCGCAGCCGCCCCGTCTCGGCGTCAAGCCGCTCGGTCTCGGCCGTGACCCGGTCCACCACCGCCCGCTCGGCCGCCTCCGCGGCCTCGATGCGGCCCGAGTCGCCCGGCGCATCGAGGCCGGCCTGCACCACGGCCAGCCGGGCGGCCCGCAGTTCCCGCTGTAGGTCGCCCCGCTGGACGCGGTCGATCCGCAGGGCCTGCCGGAACCTCCGGCGCACCGCCGGGTGTTCCCGCTCGAATGCCGGCCAGGCGGCCTCGGGTCCCTCCGCGACGACCGCGTCGCCGTGCAGGAGTCGCTGCGGGAAGCCGTGAAACCGTCCCCCCTCGAGCCGCTCGACGGCGGTGGCCCACTCGGGTCGGCTCGTGGCCGTGATCACCGGCTCGTCGAACCAAGCGAAGTGGTTGCCGGTGAGTTCAAAGTTGGCGACGCGGAGCAGCCGGCGGGCCGGCTGCCCGCCCGCGGCGGGCTCGCGTTCGGCCACCTCGCCCAATGCCTCGCCGCCGCCCCGAAGCGCGATCAGTTCGAGCGGCACGGGCCAGAACGTGCCCGCCCCACGCCAGGCGATGTAGCCGAGCAGGCCGACGATCATGGCGATCGCCGTCGCCAGCGAGCCGGCGGTGATCCACACCCAGGGCTCGCCCTGGGCGGCGAGGCTCGAGTGGGCGGACCGCAGCCGCCGTGGCCGGGACAGGAAGCGGTCAGAGGTCATGCGCCCGCCTCCGGAACCGCTGCCGCACGAGTTCGGCCACCGTGTTGAGCACGAACGTCATGGCGAAGAGTGCCAGCGCCGCCAGGAAGAGCACGCGGTAGTGCGTGCTGCCGCGGGCCGCCTCGGGGAGTTCTGTCGCGATCGCCGCCGACAGCGTCTGGAACCCGTTGAACACGTTCCAGCCGATGAGCGGCGTGTTGCCGGCCGCCATGAGGACGATCATCGTCTCGCCCACGGCCCGGCCGAGGCCGATCATGACCGCGGAAAACAGGCCGCTGGCCGCCGCCGGCACGATCACGCGGACGGCCGTCTGCCAGGGCGTGGCCCCCGCACCGAGCGAGGCGCTGCGGAGGTGCTCGGGCACGCTCGACAGGGCGTCGTCGGCGATCGTGAAGATCAGCGGGATGATCGCGAAGCTCATGCCGATGGCCACGACCAGCGCGTTCCGCTGGACATAGGTGCCGAACAGGCCGCCCCGCGTGTCGAACCGCAGGGCGTCGAGCAGCACGGCCCCCGCGGCCGCCAGCGCCGCCGCGAGCACGAACCCGGCCACGAACACGCCGAGCGTGGCCAGCGCCGCCTGCGGCTGCGACCATCCCCGTGCGGCCCGCCGCAGGAGCGGGTTGACCAACCTACCCACGAGGAACGCGGCGGCGAGGCCGGCGAGCGGCAGGAGGGCGATCATCCAGCCGCCGAAGCCGCTGCCGCCGCGGCCGTCGAGCCAGGCCTGCACGTCGCCGTCGAAGAGGATCCGCTCGACCGCGGGAGCCGCGGCCCGGGAGGCGAGCACGCCCGCGGGCAGGGCGCCGAGGGCCACGAGCGGAAACCGCCAGCCCGCGAGGCGGCTGCGGGTGCCGACGGGCAGGAGCTGCCAGAGATGGGCCCCGACCAGGAGCGTGACGGGCACGATGAAGAACCCGGCGATCACCGCCATCAGCCCGCGCTCGATCGCGGGCGCGAAGACGATCCCCGCCACGAACCCGAGCACCACGCTCGGCAGGCTGGCCATCATCTCGATCGTCGGCTTGATCCGCGACTTCCACCGCGGGTGCATGAACTGGCTGGCGTAGATCGCCGCCAGGAGTGCGATCGGCGTCGCGAAGAGCATCGAATAGAGCGTGGCCTTGAGCGTGCCGAAGATCAGGGGCACGAGCCCGAACTTCGACTCGAAGGCCTCGTGCCCCGTCGTCTCCCAGGCGTGCACCGGCCGCGGATAGTTCTCGTACCACACGGGCGCGAGGAGCGTGCCGGCCGAGACGTCGGCATGGCCGGCGTCGAACGACCAGGCCGAGACGCCCCGTGCGGACGCCGCGACCACCCGGTTCTCGCGCGGGGACAGGCTGACCGCGCGAATGGCGCTCGCCCCGGCGGCCGGCGCGAGCCGCAGCACCTCCGCTCCCGTCGTCGCCTGAAGGAGCCGGATTCCCACGGCGTTGCCGTCGCGGGACTCGGCGACGGCGAAGAGCCGCGACCGCGGTGAGGCGGCGATCGCGGCGACGCGGTCGCCGTGTCCGGGAAACGTGCGGGCTGCGACGGTCGCGAGGCCGTCGGCCGCCGCGGCATCGTCACGCCGGGCGGTGAAGAAGAGCTGTATGGCGCCGGTCGTGTCGGCCACGGCCAGCGTCGTGCCGCCGAACAGCCGCTCGACCGTCGCGACGCCGGCTCCGCCGGCCACGGCGGCGAACGTCTCCATCGCCTCCGGCTTCGTGACGTCGCGAATCACGTACCGCCGGGCCGCGCCGTCGGCTGCGAACAGGAAGAGCTGGTCGCCGAGGCCGGACACCCGGACGAACCGCGGCCGGAAGCCGGCCACCGGCTCGATCGTCGCCCCCGTCGCCTTCACGACGACCTTGCCGGTCATCATGTTTTTCTTCGACACCCGCTGCTCCACGCGGACGCTGCCCGCCTCGTCGAGCGCCGCCACGAGCGTGCCGTCGCCCAGCGGAACCACGTCCACGTCGAGGATGGCACCGCCGAGCGGCTGCGCGGGCGGTCCCATCTCGGACACGAGCCGCACGCGAGCGTGGCGGTCGTTCGCGCCGCGGACGTAGATCGTGCCCTCGACGGCATGAGCCGCCCCGACCGGGATCCTGCGGGCGGCCTCGGGCACGTCGGCCTGCGACACGAACTCCGACTCGAGACCCAGTCGGCCCGTGCGGACCGTGCCGTCGCGAAACCCGGCTACGGCGAGCAGGCCGCCGGGCTCCGTGCGGAGGGCCGACACGCCTTCGAGACCGCAGTCCTTGGCAGCCCGGGCCAGGAGCCGTTCGCCCGTCGCCGCCGCCTGCACCACGACGCCGCCGTCGCCCGCGGCGTCCTGCTCGCCGTCGAGGATCCAGACGACGCCTCCCGATTCGTCGGTGCCCAGCCGCACCGGGTCGCGGGCTGCGACGACGTCGGCGGCTCCCGGAACCGCCCGCGCGGGGCGAAACAGAGGCACGGCCACCGTGAGCAGGTACACGCCCACGAGGAGCACGGCCACGATCGTGCCGATTCCGCCGAGCGTGATCACGCCCCGTGCGATCAGGTCGCCGGCCCGCACCCAGGGATTGGTCTTGCGCCGCCGCGACCGCCCGGTGAATGTCGCCGTCTGGGGCATGCGAGAGAGCCGTTCGGCGCCGTGCGGATCAGGCGGTCAGGGCTTGGCGATCCCGAGCGTGCCCAGGGCCTCGCGGGCCACCTCGGCCGTGACCGGCAGGTAGCCGTCCTTCTTCACGTCGGCCTGGCCGCTCGCGCTGAGCACGTAGCGGAGGAACTCCCGCCGCAGCGGGTCGAGCTGCGTGCCCGGCTTGTGGTTCACGCTCAGCAGCAGGAAGCGGGCGAGCGGGTAGTCGCCGGAATAGGCGTTGGCCGGCTCCGGCTCCACCAGCGCGGCGTCGTCCTTGGGCGAAAGCGCCACCGCACGGACGCCGGCGGCGCGGAAGCCGATCCCGCTGTAGCCGATCCCGAACTTGTCGTTGGCCACCGCCTGCACGACGGCCGCACTGCCCGGCTGCTCCTTCACGGTGGGCTTGAAATCGCCCTTGAAGAGGGCGTGCTCCTTGAAATAGCCGTAGGTTCCGCTGGCGGCGTTGCGTCCGTAGAGGCTGATCGGCTTGTCCTTCCACTCGCCCTCCAGACCGAGGTCGCCCCAGGTGCGGATGTCGTTCTTCGCCCCGCCGGTGCGGTTCTTGGAGAAGATGGCGTCGACCTGCTGCAGCGAGAGGCCCTTGAGGGGATTGTCCTTGTGCACGAACACGGCCAGCATGTCGATCGCGCCGGGCACGGCCGTCGGGGCGTAGCCGTGCTTCTCCTTGAAGGCGTCGATCTCGGACGGCTTCCAGTCGCGGCTCATGGGGCCGAACGTGGCCGTGCCCTCGGTGAGGGCCGGCGGGGCCGAGGCAGACCCCTTTCCTTCGATCCCTTCGCTCACGCCCGGATACGACTTCTTGAAGCCCTCGGCCCACAGGGCCACGAGGTTGTTCATCGTGTCGGAGCCGATGAACTTCAGCGACCCGCTGACCTCACCCGGCACCCGATCGTAGGGCTTGAGGCCGGGATCGAGATCCTGGGCCGGAACGCGGCAGGGGCGGGCGGCGAGCCCCAGGCACCCACAGATCGCCATCAACACCAGCACCGGCTTCGCAGGCCGCTTCATCGGGTTTCTCCGGGCAGGGAAATGCCCCGCGCAGGGGCCCGGAGCGGGCCGACCGCCGCCACGGCCCCCGTGTCGTAGCCGCCGATTATGAGGATTTCGTGAGGCAGGGCCAGTCTCGCAAAAAACCCACGATCGCGATGACGGTACGAACGTCCGATTTGGCGATCAGGCCGATGGAGCCCGGCGCAGCAACCAGGCGGATGCCCGGTTGAAGGCGATCGCGAGGGCCGCCGAGCCAGCGGCGTAGACCAGCGGGGACGATCCGTACGTCGCGGCGTCTTTCGGGTTCACGGCGACCAACAGAAACAGGGCGGTCGCGGTGACGCACGTCAGCGACAATCCCGTGAACACCACCCGCCATGGCGCCGTCTTCATGCCGAGACTCCGTGTTCGAGAAGCAGTTCACTCGCCGTGGCGAGGGACTGTAGGGCCGCACCGTCGGGGTTCCTCAGGTTCCCCGCGGCGAACGTCGGCATCATACCGGTCAGCACCGCCTTGGAAAACAGCCCCAGTTTCTCGATCAGCGTGACCCGAGCCCGCTCTTGCAGCACCTGGTAGCCTCGCCGCCTGATCCGCGTGCCGATGGCCCGGTAAATGCTCGACGCCGCTCGGACGGCCAGGCAGGCATCGGCGTCCAACGCAGGAATGCCCAAATCGCCGGCCACGTAAAAGCCGTCGGCCACGTCGAGCACTCGCCGTACACCGCGGCGGACGCACTCGGCATCAGGGGCCGCACCGTTCGGACGCAGGCCACCGGTCCATTCGACCGGCAGGTAGCACCGGCCCCGACGCCAGTCTTCCGCGACGTCGCGAGCGATGTTGGTGAGCTGCATGCCCATGCCCAGGGCAGCGGCGTGCGGCAGAAAGCAGCGGTCCCGGAGCCCGAGAAGCGGGCACATCAGCACGCCGACCGCTCCGGCGACTCGAAAGCAATACCGCATCAGGTCGGCCGCGTGGAAATCCGCCGCGGGAATGAGGTCTGACTGCATGCCCGCGAGCAGCGCCTCCGCCGCCGGAATCGACAATCGGTGCCGGCTGACGAGGGTTGCCAGCCAGCGGCTTTCGGCCGCGGCCGGATCCCGTCCGCCTGCGATCAGTCGCAGGTCACGGGTGACATCGTCGACGAATGCCGCCGCAGCCGCGGGTGACGCCGCGGCATCAACACCATCGTCGCACCACCGGCACCAGGCGTAGAGCTGCTCCACGTCGGACCGTTTGGAGGCTGGCAGCAGCCGGCTCGCGAACGAGAACGAGCGGCTGTGCCGACGGATCGACTCGCGGGCCGCCGTCGCTGCGTCCGCGTTCCCGAGCCCGCTATCCGGTGATGACATGGAAATCCGCGGCGATCGTGTCGCACGTCGCTTTGGCGGAGTTGACGACCCCGGGCACGCCGGCGCCCGGGTGAGTGCCCGCTCCGACCAGGTAGAGGCCGGGAATGTCCGGGTCGCGGTTGTGTGGCCGGAAGTAGGCGCTCTGGATGAGCCGAGGCGCCACCGAGAAGGCCGAGCCGTGATGGGCATTGAACTTGGCGGCAAAGTCGGCGGGCGTGAAGTGGCGGCGGGTCACGATCGACTTTCGCAGGCCGGGCAGGCGCCGCTCGAGCGCGGTGAGGATGGTATCGCCGTACCCCGTCGCGACGGCGTCCCAGTCGACAGCCGCGTTCCCGAGGTGGGGCACGGGGCTGAGCACGTAAAACGCTTCGCACCCTGGGGGCGCCATGCCCGGGTCGGTGACCGTGGGGGCATGGAGGTAGAGGCTGAAGTCGTCGGGCAGCCGTGGGCCACGAAAGATGTCGCGCAACAGGCCTTGGAACCGCGGCCCGAACAGGATCGTGTGGTGGGCGAGTTGCGGATACCGCTTGTTCGTGCCGAAGTAGAGGACGAACAATGACATGGACCAGGACATCCGTTCGAGCCGCCGCCGCCGCCGCTCGGCCCCAGCCACACCGCGGTACAGCGTCGCGTAGGTGTGATGGACGTCGGCGTTCGATACGACGACGTCAAAAGCAGCCGGCGGCAGGCCGGCCGCGTGGACGACGTGCTCCAACGCCTCCGGGCCAGGCCGAACCACAACATGTTCGACCGGGGCACGGAGCCGGAGCGTGCCGCCCAGATCCTCGAACAGGCGGACGAGGCTGCGCACCAACGCCCCCGTGCCTCCTTCAGGGAAGAACACGCCCCACTGACGCTCGATCCAATGGATCAGCGTGTAGATGGAACTCGTGTCGAGCGGGTTGCCGCCCACGAGCAGCGGGTGAAAGCTGAAGGCCTGCCGCAGGTGCTCGTCCTTCACGAATCGGGAAACCTGCGCGTACACGCTGCGATCGGCCCGCAGGCGTGCCAGGTGCGGCGCCGCCCTGAGCATGTCCGTGAAACTCAAGAACGGGACCGCACCGAGCTCCTCGTATCCCTTCTCAAAGACTCTCCTCGCATAGTCCGCGAATCGTCGGTAGCCCTCCACATCGCTGGAACTCACGCGGCGGACCTGCTCGATCAGCCCCGCTTCGTCGGCGACGTAATCGAACGAAACGCCGTCGCTCCACTGAAGCCGGTAAAGCGGCGTCACCGGCAGCAGGCGGACATAGTCCGCCATCCGCCGCCCCGACAGCTCGAACAGCTCCTCGAGGCAATGAGGGGCGGTGATCACGGTCGGCCCGGCATCGAAGATGAAGCCGCCATCTTCGTACACACTCGCCCGTCCGCCCGGCTGCTCGTGCGCCTCGTAGCAGACCGTATCGAAGCCCATCGATTGCAGGCGGATGGCGGCTGCCAGACCGCCGAAGCCGCTGCCGATCACGGCCGCCCGCCGCCGCGGGCCGTCGCCCGCGCCGCGGGCACGCCCGGCGGGCATGGCCGCCACGCTCATCGGGTTGCCTCCGCCGCCGTCTGCTGCGAGGTCGGTGGCTGCATGGCAACCTCCAATACCTCGGTCACCTCGGCAAGACCGGCGCCGGTGCCGCCTGCGGTCGTGGCGGCCAGCATATCCCGCGCCCGCCGCAGCCGGGCGTGGATCGCGCTGGCCGCAAAATCCTTCGTCGCCCCGAGAAGGTCCCTGGCGAGCGAGCGGAGCGAATCCGGATGTGGATCCGTGAGCCGCCGCTGCAGCGCGGCGAACCCGTCCCGGGATAGACCGTCTGCGGCCCATGCCCAGGGCCAGGTGACCCGACGGTTCCGCAGGTCGTCGCATCGATCGGCCCCGTCGACGAACTCGACGAGCTCGTCAAGGTCGTTCTTCATCTGCAGGCAGATGCCGACCCGGCAGCCGAACGCGGCGACCGCTTGCAGGGTTTTCGGGTCGCCCGCCGCGGCATGGGCTCCGCACCAGGCGGCGAGCGAAACGAGGCGGCCTGTCTTCCACCGGGAGATCGCCAGAGCCGTGGCCCGCGCCTGCCGGGGCGTCACCTCGTCGATTCGCGTGGAGAGATCGATGGCCTGACCCTCGTGGCACTGCCGGGCGACCTCGATGAACCGCTTCAACACCGCCGCCGACCGAACCGGATCCGCGAAGGCGTCGCCGGCGAGTTCCAGTGCCCGGAAATACATCCAATTCCCAGCGTTCACCGCCCGGGCCGGTCCCACCACCGTGTGGAGCGCGGGCTGGTTGCGCCTCGTCAGCGAGCCATCCTCGAAGTCGTCGAGAACGAGCGACCCGGCATGCAGCATCTCGACGGCGTCCACGATCGCGGCCGGGGCCGAACCGTGACCGCCGGCGAACGCATAGGCCTGCTGCAGGAGGATGGCCCGGAACCGCTTGCCGCCGACGCCGGGATACAGGTCGGGGGCGAGTTGGAGGGCCTTCGACCAACCGTGCCTCGTGCGGGCAGTCTGGTGCGTGCGTCCGGCAAAACCGAGCGGGTTGGTGATCATGTCAGCCCCGGACGTGCGGTCGAAAGAAAAGACCTGGCGAAGCGGATCGGCGCCAGCCCGCTCGGCGGCCTCCCGATGACGATCCGAGCCGCGTCGGAGATCGTGAACCGGTGGGCATAGAACCTCGCGATTCGGTCCTCGGAAAGCACCCGGTAAAACCGCCGGAAGATCTTCCAGCGGTCACGGGGCGCGACGAGGCAGAACAGCAGCCGGTTCAGAAACCGGGTGAATCCCCGCCGCAGCGAATCACATGCGGCGGCCGCCGCGAGTTCCTCGGTAATCTGCTCGGGAGCGGCCCGGGCTACGATGTCGGCGAAGCGGACCGCCAACGGCATCGAGTAACCAGTCGCGGCGTGATACCAGCCGCCCGCGTAGCCGCCGGCGATTGACGAGCCAGGTGCCCTGGCGGGGGCGGCGTAGGGCATGGGCAGGCATCCGCGCTCGGACCGCACCCGTTCGGTGGCATCCACGCCGGCCTCGGCGAGCCGTGCGGCGATCAGGGATTCCGCCCGCGCCTCGTCGCAGGCGGGCTCATCGCCAAAGCGGGTGTATTCCAGCAGCACGCGATCGGGACCGAACGGCAGTTCGTAGAGAAACTCGAATCCGCAGGCCTGATCCTCCCGAACGTCCATCACCGTCGGCTCCGCTACAGGCCAACTGCGACTGAGCCGAAACTCGTGTCCGATAAAGGATTGGTAGCCCGCGCCCTGCGGCAGATCGGACGACGTCGCCCGCCCGCGGCAATCGATGACCGTCACCGCATCGACCGGAGAACCATCGCCAAGCGTGACGCAGGTCGGCGAAACGATCTCACAGTTCTCACGGCTCCGAACGACAAGAACGCCGCGTTCCTGCCGTTGCGGCTCGGCCGCCAGCCGTCGCGTTGCCTCGCGAAGACCGGTGGACGAGATCGTGGCGTACGGGATCCCGACCCGGCGGGAAAGCCCTGGAAACCGGACGCGATACCCCGGCCACCGGTAGTCGACCAGCGGGTCGAACCAGACGCGGGCCGACTCTGGAATGTCCGACTCGTGAAACGACCAGGTGTGGTTGCCGCAAAGATCGCCTCCCCGCTCGACGAGCAACACCCTGGCGGCGCGCCGATGATGCGCGAGTGCGTGCGCCAGCAGGCAGCCCTGCAGGCCGCCACCGACGAGCACGTAGTCGAAAGCATCGGTCCGACTCATGCGGCACTCCCCAACCCGACCGTCGGAGCGGCGTGATAGCGGGTTGCCCGGTCGATCAAGGGGCCGACACCGTGCAGCACCAGATGGGGAACAGCGACGGCGCTGAGGCCGACAAACGTGGACCGGATCAGCGTGTCGTTCCAGGTCGGGGCCTGCAGAACGAGGCAGGTCGTCAGGGCGATCAGGGCGATCGACAGGGCCGTCATCGGAGCCAGGCTCATGGCCAGCTGCCCCCAGCTTTCGCCCAGTTCACGCCGCAGTCGTCGCAGACCGCGGGCGGAGTGCCAGCCGCAGAAATAGACCAGGAACCCCACGATTGGATTCATCCAGGCCAGCACGGTCACGAGCGAGACGAGCATCAGAATGTCGAGCAGCAGGACGCGACGCCGGCGGCCCCTGCTCGCCGCGGCCAACAGCGACTGCCGGACCACAGCGACCACTTCGATCGCGAGCATCACCCATGAACAGACCACCAACGCGTCGACGGCCCATGGGATCTGCGGCGCTGCTCCGCGCGGTGCGGTCAGCGAGAGAATCCGCCCCACCTCGTGAGTTTGAAAGGCGACCGGCACCCAGATCACCAAGCCGCCGCGGGCCACCCGGAAAGCCGTCCGGAGCAGTTTCGCTCCGCGCGGGCCGGGCATGAGATCCGGTTCCTCTTGGCCAAAGTGCCAGGCCGAAGCCAGGAAGAACGCGAGAATCGTGCCCGCGGGCTCGAAAAACCAACCCACAACGACTCCGCTGGCGATCGCGAGATACGCCAGCAGAAACACGCTCCCCCACGCCGGCCCGAAGAGCGGCTCAAGCCGCCGCCGGGCAAACCGGTGGTCGGCTGCCCCGTGGGGCAGACCGACCACCGCTACGAGCACGGCCAGTACACCACCGAGCGGCATGGCAGCGGCGACCGGAAAAAAACACGCGGCCCCGATCATTGCCCAAGCGAGCAACGTTATCGAGGCCGCGTGCATGTCATGACTCTCGTGGCTGAGCGATCGAGCCGATCACGCGTATGCGGCCTCACCCGCAGCCTTCTTGCTGCTCTTTGCCCGGGCAATGAGGTAAATCAGCACGCCGAAACCCGCCTTCGCCGTCATGTCGGCGATCGCATAGCCGATCTGCAGTCCGACGATGCCATTGGCACCGACGATCCCACTCGCAGCATCCGCGAGTCCGGCCTTCGCCCGCAGCGCGTCCGGCGTACCACCCAGTGCGTAGGCGATCGGATACACCGCCCACGTGACAAGGATGACCAGTCGGGCAATCTCGAGGAGCTTGCGGGCCGCCGGCGGCTGGCTCTCGAGCGACTTCGTGAGTTCGGTCCACAGCAGATACAGGATGTAGAAGAAGGGGATCGAAGACAGTCCTCCCCACATGACCCGCTCGCCCCACCGGTTCGGATCGGCGATGACCTCACCCGGATAGCCCAGCGCGATCATAGCCGCCGCCGCGATCACGAGCCGCGTCAGCAGGCTCGTCGCCTTCGCCTCCGGTAACCGCAGGACCGCCACCAGTTCCACCATCAAGAGCGGAACGGTCAGGATCCAGTCGGCATAGCGGTAGAAATCGTTGAACGCGGCGCCGGTGCCCACGTATCCGGCACCACCCTCAGCCAATTTGTAGGCGTCGTGCCAGCTGTGTCGGATCATGAAGTAGTGGTAGCAGGCGATCGCCACCACCAGCCCCGACACCGTCAGCGCCGGCCGGTATTCCGGATCAACGTTGACGCGTGACAAAAACAGAAACAGGGCTGCCGCACCCATGGTGGCAACCGTCATCGAGAAGATGTTGTCGACCGCGTTGTACTGAAATATCGACAGGCTTGGCATGGTCGCTGCCAGAACAAAAGAGCCATTGATCATGGATTCACCTTCAAGAAAAAATGGTTGTTCCCGCTCCGCGGCGGATCGCCTTCGGCCCGCCTCCAGGCGGTATGGTAGTCGTTTCCCCGGCCGTAGCAAGCAAACTTCGGTGGATTTTGTCGTGGCGACAAGGATCGGGCCCAGTCGAGAGCAGGTCCGAGTCGAACTCTTCCAGCCCGAGTGTCGAGACGAGAGGCCAGAGGCCGCATCTCGCTCGACCCGGCGAAATGGTCATCTGGGGCGGGTGAACGCCCCTCGCGCCTCCCAAGATGCGGCCGTGAGCCTAGAAATCATCTGTTTTCTTTGTTCGGAGCCTCGTTGTGGATGACGACCGGACTCATCATTGGCCGGCGGCGTCCCGCTGCGGCTCGAGGTGGCGGGGTTGGTCGCGGTGAACCTGGTACCGACGCCGAGCTTCCCAGCCCGGTTCATCGCTCCGGGGAATCGTTCGACTGTGGGAAGCGGCTGTGCCGAGGTGGTCCGCTCGCGAGCCCCGTGACAGACGCTGATCGCGACGAGGCCACCAGCCATCCCAACGGATCAGCCACACTCGGAGCCCGCCTGTGTTGAGCCCGATCGGTCGCTCTCTCGTCGCGGTGTTCGACGCCCTCGACAGCCCGCGGGCGCGAGCATGGCTCGAACGCGCCGTCGTCGTGACCGCCGCCGTGGGCTTCCTCGCTCATCTGGCGGTGATCGGTGTCGCCCGCGTCCTGCCCGACGTGCCGCAGACGCTCTTCGAGGGGCTCGATGAAAGTCCGCTGCATGCGGTCTACACCCCTTTCAGCGTGATCCTGTTCTACGAGGTGGTGTTGCTGGTGTTCGCGCTGGCGGCCTCGCACACCGGCGAGATCGCGAAGCAGTATCAGATCGTTTCGTTGATCGTCGTCCGCCGGGTATTCAAGGACATCGGCAGCTTCAGCGAACTGGAAAACTGGCTGGCCGAGCCGGAAGCGGTCAAGGCGGTGCTGCTCGACATGGCCGGCGCCTTGCTGATGTTCATGATCGTCACCGGCTTCACCTTTCTTCGCGACGCGACGCCGAAGACGAAAATCCACCGCGACCTGCAGGGCTTCATCCAGCTCAAGAAGGGAGTGGCCCTGCTGCTTCTGATGGTCTTGGTGGCACTGGCGGCGATCAATCTGTGCAACTGGCTCGGCCTGACCGGGGGCCTGCCGCCGGCGTTGGCGGCAAAGCCGGCCGACGTGGACCTGTTTTTCTTTCCCCGGTTCTTCGAATTCATGATCTTCACCGACGTGTTCCTTCTGATCGTGTCGCTCGCGTACTACGAGCAGTATGAATACGTGTTTCGCAACGCCGGCTTCGTGATTTCGACGGTCTTGCTGAGGGTGTCGCTCTCCACGCCCAAACCCTACGACCTGCTCCTCGCGTTGACGGCGATGCTCTACGGCGTTGCGGTGCTGGGCGTGTTCGCCTGCTACTCGGCCATGGCGAAGCGGCTTGAAAAGCAACACGGTGCATAGCGAAATGGCCGAGTCGATCCCTCCCGTCTGCGTCTGGCTGAAGCGCGATCTCCGTACGAGCGATCATCCGGCACTCGCCGAGGCCGTGACCCGGGCGCGGGGCAGCGGCGTGTTTGCGGTGTTTCTCTACGAGCCCGAGGTGCTCGCGCAGCCGGAGCATGATGCGAGCCACTCCGCGTTCGAGCGGGAGTGCCTCATCGAGCTCGACGCCGCCCTCGGGCGGCTCGGCATTCGGCTCGTCACCCGCCGGGGCGAGGCCGTGGCGATGCTCGAGCAGCTGCGCCGCGAGACGGGCTTCCGCCTGCTCGTCGCCCACGAGGAGACCGGCACGGGGGTGACCTACGCCCGCGACAGACGGGTGCGGCGCTGGGCCCGCGAGGCGGGCGTCGAGTTTCAGGAAGTGCCGCAGGGGGGGGTCGTGCGCCGGCTTGCCTCGCGGAACGGCTGGAACCGTCTCTGGGAAGCGCGGATGGAGGCCAGCCGTGCCGACGTGCCGCGGAGCACCGGCCGCGGGGGCCTCGCGACCATCGCGCGGCTGGCCACGGCCGGCATCCTCGACTGCCGCGCGCTCGGACTGCCCACCGACACGAAGGACCGCCAGCGGGGCGGCGAGCGTGCGGCAGGCGACGTGCTCGACGACTTTCTCTCGCGCCGTGGACGGCAGTATTCCGGCGGCATCTCGAGCCCGCTCTCGGCACCGGCCAGTTGCTCGCGATTGAGCCCGTATCTGGCATGCGGCGCGATTTCGATGCGGACGGTCTGGCAGGCGAGCGAGGCGCGTCGCCGGGAGGTGCAGGCGAGCCTCCTCGGGGCCACGAGCCCGCGGGACCGCGGCGTTCTCAAGGCATGGCAGCGGAGCCTGAAGGCGGTGCAGGCCCGGCTCCACTGGCACTGCCACTTCATGCAGAAGCTCGAGGATGAGCCGGCGATCGAGTTTCACAACATGCTGCGGGCGGCCGACGGCCTACGCGAGACGGAGGTGTGCCCGGAACGGCTCGCCGCGTGGCAGGCAGGCCGCACGGGCTATCCGCTGGTGGACGCCTGCCTGCGGAGCCTGGTCGCCACCGGCTGGCTCACGTTCCGCATGCGGGCGCTCGTCGTGTCGTTCGCCAGCTATTCGCTCTGGCTCCACTGGCGGCCCACCGGCCTGTTCCTCGCCCGTCATTTCCTCGACTTCGAGCCGGGCATCCACTGGTCGCAGCTTCAGATGCAAAGCGGCACGACCGGGATCAACACGCTGCGAATCTACAACCCCACGAAGCAGGCGCTCGAACAAGATCCCGGCGGCGTGTTCATCCGCCGCTGGGTCCCGGAACTTGCCGGCGTGCCGTCGGTCTTCGTCCACATGCCCTGGACGATGCCGGCTGACGCCCAACGCATGGCCGGCTGCCGCGGGTTCCCGCGTGGCGTATTGCCTCGAGCCATTCCGGCACGTGATCCCCTCGGGCGCGAGGGGCTGGGGAAGCAAACGGCACTCTCGAACGGCTACGGCTTGTCCCCGGCCGGGGCGGCGGGCTTGCCCGGCTTCTCGTCGAAGAGGATGGCGGCAGAGTTGATGCAGTAGCGGAGCCCGGTGGGCGGCGGACCGTCCTCGAACACGTGGCCGAGATGGGCGCCGCAGCGGCGGCAGGTCACCTCGGTCCGCACCATGCCGTGCGACAGGTCGCGATGCTCGGCGATCGTCTTGCCCTTCACGCCGTCGATCGGCGCGGAGAAGGCGGGCCAGCCACAGCCGCTGTGGAACTTCTCACCGGACCGGAACAGCGGCTCACCGCAGCAGACGCAACGGTACGTCCCGGACGTCTCGGTGTCGGTGTACTTGCCGGTGAAGGCCCGCTCGGTGCCCTTCTTGCGGGTCACCTCGTACTGCAGCGGCGTCAGCCGCTTCCGCCACTCCGCGTCGGTCTGCGGGATCTGATCCTCGGCCAGCCGTTCCTTGACGGCGGGATTGCGGTCCGGGTCGGCGGCCTCGCGGTCGTCATTCGCGGTCATCGGCTTGGGCTCCTTGGGGCCGGGAGGCGCGGCGTAGGCCGCGAGGCTGGCCGCGGCGACACCGGCCAGGGTCCATGCGATCGACGTCGTACGCATCGGTTCGTCTCCTCTGAAGCGGACCTCTGATTATAGACGTCACACGCCGACGAGCGCACGCAGGTCACGCTCGACGGTGTCCAGGCGGGCCGTGAGGTCGTGCGTCGTGCGTTCCAGGTCCGCCGCGGGGGCGGGCGGGGCGACGGCGAACAGGTAGAACTTGATCTTTGGCTCGGTGCCGCTCGGCCGCGCGGCCACCGCGTTGCCCAGCGCCGGAAACCGCCCGTCGGCGAGCCGCGTGCCCGCGCCCGGCAGACCGGCGAGGTCGAAGATCACGAGGTCGCTCCGCACGCCCGGATACGGCTCGGGCGCCCCGCCCGGCGTCCAGGTCGTGAGGCTCGCCTGGTCGCGGGTGCGGACCACGTCGAGGCCGCCGAACGCGGCGGGGGGCGTGGCCCGCAGCGCCGCCATGATCTCCCGCATCCGGTCCATGCCGCTGGCGCCCGGCAGCATGACGTTGATCTGCCGCTCCTGATGGCAGCCGTGTCGGACGTGGAGGGCGGCGAGTTCCTCGTGGGGCGTCCGCCCCGCGGCCTTGAGCCGGGCGGTGAGTTCCGCCATCAACAGCGCTGCGACGGCCGCGTCCTTGTCGCGGACGTGCGTGCCCGCGAGGTAGCCGTGCGACTCCTCCGTGCCGAACACGAAGTGCTCCGGCCCGTGCCGGTCGATGGCCGAGCATATCCACTTGAAGCCCACGAGCTGGGTGTCGTCCACCGCCAGGCCGCGGGCCTCGGCGATCCGCCGCACGAGGCCGCTGGTGACGAGCGTCGTGACGACGTAGTCGCCGGGCTGCGACTCGCCGCGGGCCGCGCGGCCGGCGATCGCCTGGTCGCAGAGCAGGCCGCACAGCTGGTTGCCGGTGAGCGTCCGCCAGGCGGCCCCCGGTCGCAGCGACTCCGGCGCCGCCGCCCCGAGCCGGTCGCAGTCGGGGTCGCTCGCGATCACGAGATCGTCGCCCCGTGCGACCGCCTCTTCGATCGGCCCGGTGAGCACGGCGGGGTTCTCGGGGTTGGCTACGTGGCCGGGAACGTTGGGGAAGTCGCCGCTCGGCTCCTCGTGCGGACCGTAGAGCCGCAGCCTCCCGAAGCCCGCGCCGCGGAGCACGGGCACGACGGCGCTGGCCCCCACGCCGTGCAAGGGCGAATAAAGGATCGACACGTCGCGGGGCCCGGGGGCCGACTGCCGGAGCACGGCCGCGACGAACGCGGGGTCGATCTCCGCCTCGACGAACCGCACGCGGCCGGCGGCCACGCCGGCGTCGAAGTCCGACCGGTGCACCGTCTCGACCCGCATCACGCGGTCGATGATCCCCTTGTCGTGCGGCGGCAGCACCTGCACGCCCCCCTCCCAGTAGACCTTCACGGCGTTGTCGGTCGGCGGGTTGTGGCTCGCCGTGACCATGATGCCGCAGGTGCTCCGCGTGTGCCGCACGGCGAAGGAGAGCTCGGGCGTGCTGCGGAAGCCACGGAGGAAGAAGACCTCGAAGCCCGCCGCGAGCAGCACCTCGGTGCACAGCCGGGCGAAGTGCTCGGAGCGGTGCCGCGTGTCGTAGGCGATCGCGCAGGTGGGCGTCGTGCCGGCCGGGACCACGCTCCGCACGTAGTCGGCCAGCCCCTGCGCGCTCTCGCCGATCGTGCGGTCGTTGATGGCGTTGGAGCCGACCGGATACATCGTGCCGCGGCGGCCGCCGGTGCCGAAGGGGATCACCGTCCAGAAGGCATCGTCGAGCTCCTTCCAGGCCCCGGCGTCGATCCGCGCCGCCAGCGCGCCGGCGAACTCCGCGTACCGCGGCGCCACCAGCCAGTCCCGCATCGTGGCCGCGGAGTGCTCCGTGATCGTGCCGGCCGCGCGGGCGGCGGCGATGGCGTCAAGGCGGCGGGCAAGGTCGGGCGACGTGCTCATCGACGGGCTCCGGGAGCGAACGGACGGGGAGGGCGGGAATCGAGCGGCCGTTTTATACTCCGTCGACCATGGCCGACACCGCGACGCCGCGAGAACCCCTGATCGTCAGCGTTTCGGGGCTGCGCGGGGTGGTGGGAGAGTCGCTCACGCCCGCCGTGGCGATCCGCTACGCCGCGGCCTTCGCCGCGGGACTGCCCCCCGGGCCGGTCGTGATCGGACGGGACGGCCGGGCCAACGGCCCGCCGCTCGCGGCGGCGATCACGGAGAGCCTGCTGGCGGCCGGCCGCGACGTCATCGACTGCGGCGTGGCGGCGACGCCGACGGTCGGGATCGTCGTCCGCGAGCAGGCGGCCGCCGGCGGCATTCAGCTCTCCGCCAGCCACAACCCCGCCCGCTACAACGGCATGAAGCTCTTCTCGGCGGAGGGGCGGGTGCTCCCCGCCGCCGCCGGCCGCGAGGTGCTCGCCCGCTTCGAGGCCGCAGTTGCTCCGCCTTCCGCGGCAGGTCGCGGCCGCGTGACCGCCGGCGACGGCATCGCCGCCCACGTGCGGCTCGTCGCGGCCACCGTCGACGGCGACGCGATCCGCCGCCACCGGCCCCGCGTCTGGCTCGACGCCTGCCACGGCGCCGGCGGCCGCGTGGCCCGGCCGCTGCTCGAGCACCTCGGCTGCGAGGTCGTGATCGAGGGCGGCGAGCCCGACGGCCTCTTCGCCCACGAGCCCGAGCCGACGGCCGCGAACCTCGCCGGCATGCTGCCGCGGATCCGGCAGCAGCGGGCCGATGTCGGGTTTTTCCAGGATCCCGACGCCGACCGGCTGGCGATCGCCACGGCCGACGGCGTCTATATCGGCGAGGAGGCGACGCTGGCGATCGCCGCCGACGCGGTGCTGGCGAAGCGGCCGGGATCGGTGGTCGTCAACTGCTCGACGAGCGGCATGACGGCCCTGATCGCAGCCCGGCACGGCGTGCCCTGCCACGTGTCGGCGGTGGGCGAGGCCAACGTGGTCGACCGGATGCTGGCCGTGAACGCCGTCCTCGGCGGCGAGGGCAACGGGGGCGTGATCGATCCACGGGTCGTGCTCGTCCGCGACAGCTTCGTGGCGATGGCGCTGGTGCTCGAGCGGATGTGCGCGGGGCCGCGGCTGACGAGCGTCGCCGAGCTGGCGGCGGGCCTGCCGCGGCTCGTCATGAAGAAGACGAAGGTCGACCTCGCCCCGGCGATCCGCGGGCCGGGACTGGCCGCGGCCCTGGAGCGGATCGCGGCGGCGTTTCCCGTGGCCCGGCCCGACCGGCTCGACGGCCTGCGGCTCGACTGGCCCGGGGGCTGGCTGCTCGTCCGCGCGAGCAACACCGAGCCGATCGTGCGGCTCGTGGCCGAGGCCGAGTCCGAGGCGGCCGTCGACGACGCCCTCGCCCGGGCCGCGGCGGCCCTGGCTGGCTGACCGCGGCCGCCTTTGCCGAAGCGGCCCCTTGTCGGGGAGACTCATGACAGCGTAGTTCCGCCTCAGATTTCGGTCTTGGTAGCTCTTCGAGGGAGGCGAGGGGGTCGGCGAACGCTCGAGGAGCCTATGGCCGTCGCGGCCATAAGCGACGAGACTTTTGCCGCCCCCGAGCCGGTGCCACACTGCGAGCGCAAGCCATCGACGGTAGGGGCGAACGCGAAGAGGGCATCACGTGGCTGATCCGGCCGGCGATCGCGACCTGGCGGCGCTCGACGACGAGGCGCTTGCGGCGCTCGCCGCCCGCGAGGGCTCCGACGGCGTGGCCTTCTCCGCGCTCGTGGAGCGGTTTCGCGAGCGGGTGTGGCGGGTCTGCTGGCGGCTGATGGGCGACGAGCACGACGCCCAGGACGCCGCCCAGGAAGTGTTCGTGCGGCTGTTCTTCGACCGCGGGAAGTTCGCCGGCCGGAGCCGCTACGCGACCTGGCTCCACGGCGTGGCGATCCGCACCTGCCTGACGCTGCGGCGGTCGCGGTCGCGCCGCCGCCGCCGCGAGGCCCCCGAGTCGGCGGGCGACGGCGCGACCCTTCCGGTGCAGACGCACGCCGACACCCGCGCCCCCGTGGCCCGGGCGGTCGACGCGTCGCACGACGCCGCCCGGCTGCTCGACGGGCTCGACGAGGAGGACCGGGCGCTGGTGCTCATGAAGTTCGCGGAGGGGCACGACTACGACGAACTGGCCGAGATGTTCGGCACGACCGCCGGGGCGCTGCGGATGCGGGTGAGTCGGATCCGCGATAAACTCGCGACGCAGCCCGGCCGTCCGGCCGACAGGCCCGGGTGACCCGACGGTCCGGTGAACCGACGCATGCCGACGCCGCACCACACCGGGCCGCTTCCGTCCGTCCTCGCGGCGATCGGCGAGACGCCGCTCGTGGACCTCGCCCGGATCACCCGCGGGCTCGAGGGGCGGATCGTCGCCAAGCTCGAGTATCTGAACCCCGGCGGCTCGAAGAAGGATCGCGTCGCCCGGCAGATGATCGCCGACGCCGAGGCGTCCGGCAGCCTGCGGCCGGGCCAGACCGTCGTCGAACTGACGAGCGGCAACACCGGCACGGGCCTGGCGATCGTGTGCGGCGTGACCGGTCACCCGTTCGTGGCCGTCATGTCGCGGGGCAACTCGCCGGAGCGGGCGCGGATGATGCGGGCCCTCGGGGCGGAGGTGGTGCTCGTCGACCAGGCCCCCGGCGGGCAGCCGGGCCACGTCTCCGGCGCCGACCTGGACCTCGTCGCCCGAGAGACCGAGCGGCTCGTCGCCACGCGGCAGGCGTTTCGGGCCGACCAGTTCCGCCTCGAGGCCAGCCGCCGCGCGCACCTCCTGCACACCGGTCCCGAGATCATCCGCCAGGCCGCCGGCCGGATCGACGCCTTCTGCGATTTCGTCGGCTCCGGCGGATCGTTCGCCGGCTGTGCCCTGGCGCTCAAGGCCCACGATCCCACGACGCGCTGCTTCGTGGTCGAGCCGGAAGGCGCGGCCACGCTCGCCGGCGAGCCCGCCACGCGGCCCGGGCATCGCATCCAGGGGGGCGGCTACGCCCGCACGCTCGACGAGTTGCCGCTCCTCGACGGCGTCCCGATCGACGGCTGGCTCCGCGTCGACGACGCCGAAGCGATGGCCATGGCCCGCCGGCTGGCCCGCGAGGAGGGCATCTTCGGGGGCTTCTCCGGCGGTGCGAACGTGGCCGCCGCCTGCCGACTGCTCGCCGGCCCGTGCCGCGGCGGGACCGTGGCCGTGTTGATCTGCGACGCGGGGCTCAAGTACCTGTCCACCGACCTGTGGGACGTCGATCCCCCATCCGCCTGACCGCCCGCACAGGTTGCCAAACCGGCGTTTCGCCCGGGAATGAGCCGGACGAAAAAATTTTCGTGACGCGGGGCCCGCGGGCGGCAACTCACTCTCCGGCGGACGGAACCGCGGCCGAACGGCGGCCGCGGCGGTCCGCGACAGGCGGTTCGAGACGCGGATGGACCTGCTCGAGCAGCTCGGCGACGCGGTGGTGCCGGAGGTGCCGGCCGCGCGGGAGTTCACGGCGGGCGTGCGGCGGAAGCTGCACCCCCGGCTGCTGGCCCTGCACGTCGCGGAGTTCGCGTTCGGGGCGACCGCGTGGGGGGCGAGACACATGCTGGTGGCGTTGTTCGCGGCGGTGGTCTTCTCGGCGACGGGCTCGTGGCCCCGGGTCGTGAAGCGGCTCCCGCCCGCGGCGGAATGACGAACCGAAACGATACAACCGCCGGCACGGCTGCCGGCGGCAGGTTGGGTTGCGGGCCAACCACGACAATTCCCGCAGCGGTGTGGTCCGGCGGCCCACGAGGGGCCGGCGGACGACGAAGGAGAAGGCAATGGCGGATTTCGTGATCTTCGCGCAGACGGCGGCGGATACGGCCCGGGAGACGGTGAACGCCTCGCGGCAGGCGTTGGTCGACAGCTTCACCCAGGCCTGGAGCCAGGTGATCCTGCTCGCTCCGAAGATGGTGGCGATGGTGACGGTGCTCGTGCTCGGCTACGTGGTGGCCCGCTGGTTCGGCGGCCTGATCACGGTCGTCGCCGAGAAGCTCGGCCTGCAGACGGCCGCCGAGAAGAGCGGTCTGGCCAAGAGCATGCACGACGTCGGGATCCGGCGGGCGGTGCCGGCGATCGTCGGCGGCATCGTGTTCTGGCTGCTGATGAGCGTGTTCGTGATGGCGGCCTTCAGCATCCTCGGCCTGGAGAGCGTCTCGCTGGCCATGAAGGAAGTCGTCAACTACATCCCGAAGGTGCTCGTGGCCACGGTGGTGGTGGTGGTCGGCCTGCTCGCGGCGACCTTCGTCCGCGGCGTGGTGGCGACCAGCGCCGACCGCGTCGGGCTGTCGTACGCCGAGTACCTGGCCGGCGGCTGCTACTGGGTGCTCTCGATCCTGACCTTCATCGCGGCCTTCAACCAGCTGGGCATCCAGTTCGCCCTGCTCGAGAAGCTGATCCTCATCGGGTCGGCCGGCCTGGCCGCGGGCTTCGCCCTCGCCTTCGGCCTCGGCGGCCGCGACGTGATGGCGGGCATCCTCTCGGGCTACTACGTCCGCCAGCGTCTCCAGGCGGGAGACACGGTGAACGTGGCCGGCTTCGAGGGCACGGTTCGCGAGGTGGGCCCCGTCGCCACGATCATCGAGACCCGCGAAGGCGGCCTCGTGTCGCGGCACTCGGTCCCCAACACGAAGATGCTGCAGGAGGCGGTGCGCTGACCGTTCTCCCGGCGGCGGCGGAGGCCGCCGGGAACCTTCCGGCACCGTGCCCTCAAGTCGGCCGGTGCGACAATCACGCGGGCCCGTGGTGCGACAGCGCCACGGGCCCGCAGGCTTTCGGGGCGGGCTCGAGGAACCGCCCCTTGGGGTCGAGCACCGCCCATAGCACGGCGTCGACCGCCATCAGCCCGGCGAAGGCGAACAGGGCGGCGTTCCATGTGCCCGTGGCCGAGACGAGCCAGCCGACCGTCACCGGGAACAGCATCGCCCCGATGCCGCCCGCCATGTTCATCGCGCCGAACACCGTGCCCACTCGGTCGCCGCCGTAGTCGATGGCCACGGTGTAGCCGGCCACGCCGCCGAAGCAGGCGACGAAGGCCCCGACCGCGATCAGCGCGATCGCGGCGTTGACGTCGGCGATGAAGGAGGACAGCGCGATGAGCGCCGCGCACGTCGCCATCGCGACGGATGCCAGGACCTGCCTGGCGAGCCGCTTGCTGCCGGTGCGGGCGAGCAGCCAGTCCGATGCGTAGCCGCCGCACACCCCGCCGAGCATCGCCGCGATGCCGGCATAGGTGGTGAGCAGGCCCGACTGCATCAGCGACACGCCTCGCGTCTCGCGGAGGAAGGTGGGAAACCAGGTGACGAAGAAGATCATCGCGGCGGCGCGGAGGAACTGCTGGCCGCAGAGCAACAAGAGCGACGGGTCGGTCCAGGCCCTTCGTTTCGCCAGGACCCCCGGCTCGGCACGAGGTGCCTGTTCCGTTTTTTTCTCGTCCAGGCCCAGCGACCGCGTGCCCAGCCAGTAGGCCGCCGCCCAGGCGAGGCCCGGCAGGCAGTACGCCACGAGGCACATCCGCCACGCGGCGATCCCGGTGGCCGCCGCCCACGGCGCGAACCAAGCCAGCAGTGCGGCCGTGAGCACCGGCGCGACCGCGCCGCCGGCGAGCATGCCGGCCCCGAGCCAGCCCGAGGCTCGCGCCCGCTCCTCGTCGCCGAACACCTGCCCGAGCGAACGCACCGCGCAGGGAAACACGCCCGCCTGGAGCGCCCCCATGACCGCCCAGGCCGCCACGACCTGCCAGTACGTCGCCGCCAACCCGGTGACCGCCGTGGCCAGCGACCAGAGGACCGCCAGGCACACGATCGCGCGGCGTCCGCCGATCCGGTCGGCGAGCCGCCCGGCTGGGATCTGCATCAGGGCGTAGCCGAAGTGCCACGCCGACTGCAAGAACCCCAGCGCCCGCGTCGCGTCGCCGAACCACGTGTCCTGCGCGCCGAGGTCCCTGCCGATCTCCGGCAGCGGCACGCTGATGGCAGACCGCTGCACGTAGGCGACGAGGGCGATCGCCCACAGGAACGTCAGGATCGCGTAGCGCATGCGGCGACGACGGCTTCCAAGAGCCGCTCGAAGAGGCGGTCGACCTCCCGGGCCGTCTCGGCGTCGAGCGACCAGCCGACCGGGCCGCGGCGGCGATCCGCCGAGAACAGGCCCCGCTTCACGAGCAGGTATTTCTCGACCGCCAGGAAGCCATCGAGGCCGGCCTGCATCTCGAGGGCGACGATCGCCGACAGCGGCAGGGCGACGGCGTAGGCGGCATCGTCGTCGCCCGCCTCGAGCGCCCGCCACAGCGCGACCACGCCGTCGAGCAGGTCGACACCCGGCATCGTGCCGACGATGCCACGGCGATGGCTGTCGACGAGGAGGATGCCGCCGGAGCCCTCGAAGATCCGCGCCCGGCCGCCCGTGGCGTCGCGCAGCGCGGAGAGGTTCGGCCCCAAGGGCGCGGCCTCGGGCTTGAAGAGGATCTTCTCCGGGCCGTAGCGGTCGAGCAGTTCGACGCAGGCGGCGTGCGGGATCGGCTGGCCGACGTAGCCCGAGGCGTCCTGTACGATCAGCGGCAGCGCGACGCTGTCGGCGATCGCGCGGAAGTAGTCGACGACGGCCGCGGCCGGAAGCCGCGCCGTCATCGGCGGCACGGCCATCACGGCGTCGCACCCGGCCCGCTCGGCGGCGACCGCGTGGGCCCGCGCCGCCACGATGCTCTCGTCTCCCACGCTCATGAAGACCGGGCCCCGGCCGGCGCTGATGGCGACGAGCTGCGCGGCGAGCTCCGCCCGTTCCGCGGCGGAGAGGCGGACGATTTCGGACACCATGCCGGTGCCGAGGCCGTCGGCGCCGGTCGAGAAGATCCAGTCGACCTCCCGCTCCAGGTCGGCCGCGTGGATCCGATCCTCGGCGTCGAAGGGCAGGTGCACGATCGGCAGGACGCCGGCGAGCGGACGGCGGGCGGTGCGGCCGACGGGAGCGTGCGTGATCGCCATGAACGTGATTTCCGTGGGTCGGCACCGGGGGGCCGGCGGCTCGCGCCGGGCCGCACGGGCCGGTTGCCTACCAGTCGCCGACGCTGCCGTCCTTGTAGAACACCCGCTGCGGCAGTTCCTGCTGGAACGGATGCTTCTTGACCTCGGCCTCGTCGATCTCGATGCCCAGGCCGGGGAGTGCATTGGGGCGGACGATCCGGCCCTGCCGCTCCACCGTGAAGCCTTCCTTGACGACGTCCTGCCGCCACGGCACGTCGGCGTGCACCGTCTCGCAGATGATGTAGCTCGGCTGCGAGAACCCGAACTCGAGCGACGCGGCCGTGCTCACCGGCCCCTGCGGGTTGTGCGGCGCCAGCGCCAGCCGGTGGGCCTCGACGAGCGCGGCGATCCGCCGGGCCGACGACAGACCGCCGCAGTGGGTGATGTCGAGCTGGCACACGTCGCAGGCCCCGGCCGCGAACAGCCGGGCGAACTCGGCGAGGTTCGTGATCCGCTCGCCCGTGGCGATCGGCGTGCGGCAGGCGGTCTTGATGTCGCGGAGCCCTTCGATGCTCTCGGGCCAGCAGGGCTCCTCCAGGAAGTACAGCCCGTACGGGTCGAGCACCTTGGCGAACTGCAGGCCCATGGCGGGCGACGGCCGGGCGTGACAGTCGACCATGATGTCGATCGATTCGCCGACGGCCTCGCGCATGGCGCGGACGGCCTGCTCCGCCGCCCGCAGCGGCCCGAGGCCCTCCAGCGGCATCGTCGGCGGCACGGCCATGCTCTTGAAGGCGGTGAAGCCCTCGGCCACGGCCGCCCGGGCGAGGTCGGCGAACCGCTTCGCGTCGTCGGCCGCGGTCTCGTAGAAGTCCTCCATCGTGCCGCCGCCGAGGTGGCAGTAGGTGCGGACGTGGTCGCGGACGGGGCCGCCCCAGAGCCGGGAGCAGGGCATGCCGGCCACCTTGCCGAGGATGTCCCACAGGGCCACGTCCACGCCGGCGATCGCGGTCGCCCGCTCGATGCCGTGGCCGTGCCAGAAGTGCTGGCGGACCATCATCTGCCACAGGTGCTCGATCCGCGTCGGGTCCTCGCCGACGAGCAGCGGCGCGAGATCCGCGATCGTCCCCACGATGCCGCGGGTGTGCCACTCGAGCGTCGCCTCGCCCCAGCCCCACAGTCCCGCCTGGTCGGTGACGACCTTCACGAACACCCAGTTCCGCATCCGGGCGTTGCAGACGTGGGTTTCGACGGCGGTGATCTTCATCGGGCGGAGTCTATTTCAAATCAACCGTCATGTCACTATGGTACGCCGGCCTTCGGCACCGCACCGCACCTCCCCGTCGTCACGAGCAGCCGATGCCCACCCCACCGCCCGTCGCCCACCCCGCCTTCGTCGGCGCCGTCGGCATCGCCCGCACCGACATCACGCCCCCCGCCGGCATCTTCTGCCGCAACTGGGGCGCGGCGGCGCACGACACGGCGCGGGGGGTGCACCGCCCGCTGTTCCTCACGGCCCTCGCGATCCGCGACGCCGCCGCCGGGCCGCCCCTGGTGCTCGTCGACGCCGACCTCGGCTGGTGGGCCAACCTCGCGTACGAGCGGCGATTTCGCGGCCGCGTGACCGCCGACCTCGAACTGCCCGCAGAGCGGCTGCTGTCATGCGTCACGCACACGCACTCCGGGCCGCCGCTGAGCGAGCCCGAGCCGCAGTGGCCGGGGGGTGATCTGCTCGCCGCCTATCTCGACCGACTCGAGCGGACGATGGTGGCGACGGCGCGGCAGGCGATCGCCGCCTGCGCGCCGGCCATGATCGAGTGGCATCGCGGCCGCTGCGGCCTGGCTGCCGACCGCGACCTGCCCGACCCGGCCCCCCCCACCGGCCCGCGTCTGGTGTGCGGCTTCAATCCCGCGGGACCGGCCGACGACACGCTCGTCGTCGCGCGGATCACCGGCAACGCCGGGGCGCCCCTGGCCACGATCGCCAACTACGCCTGCCATCCGACGACGCTCGCCTGGGGCAACGAGCTCGTGTCGCCGGACTTCGTCGGCGAGATGCGGACCACGATCGAGCACGGCGGGGCGGGCCTCGGCCTGTTCCTCCAGGGCGCGTCGGGCGAGCTCGCGCCCCGCTTCCAGTACGTGGGCGATCCGGCCGTCGCCGACGCCCACGGCCGCGCACTCGGTCACGCGGTGCTCGCGACGGTGCACGCCATGGAGCCGCCGGGGCAGGCCCTCGCCTTCGACCGCGTGGTCGAGTCGGGAGCCCCGCTGGCGACCTGGCGGCGGGAGCCGCGGCCCACGACGCCCATGACGACGAGCCTCGCGGCCCGGCGGCGGACGGTCGACCTGCCGCTCAAGGAATGGCCCTCCGCCGCGGAGCTCGCCGCGCAGTTCGCCGCCTGCACCGACCGGGCGCTCGCCGAACGGCTGCGGCGCCGGCTGCGGATCCGCGAGGCCCTCGGCGACGGCCGGTCGTTTCCGCTCGAGGTCTGGGGCTGGCGGATCGGCGAGGCGATCGTGCTCGGGACGATGGCCGAGGCCTACTCGTCGATCCAGCGGAACGTCCGCGCCGCGTTCCCCGACCGCGAGGTCATGTGGCTGAATCTGGTCAACGGCTCGGTCGGCTACCTGCCTCCCGCGACGCTCTACGACGTCGACGTGTACCAGGCCTGGCAGACGCCGTTCGACCGCGGCAGCCTCGAGGCGCTGGAAGCCGCGGCCGTCGCGCTGGGCCGCGAGTTGCTGGCGGCGTGACGAGTTCTCCGGCGGGGGCCGCCACGCTGCCGTGGTATCATGCGGCCGTTTCACGGAGCGCCCACGAGATGCCCACGCCCGCCGCCGACGACCTGACCGCGAAGGCCTACCGTTCCCTGCGGCGGATGATCGTGGCGGGGCGGATGCATCCGCGGCAGCGGCTCTCGCACCGCTCGCTCTCGAAGGACCTCGGCATCGGCCGCAGCCCGGTCCGCGACGCGCTCCTGCAGCTCGAGGCCGAGGGGCTCATCGAGCACCGGCCCAACTCCGGCATCTACCTGCGCGAGCCGACGCCCCACGAGCTCGAATGCATCTACGAGTTGCGGCTCGTCCACGAGCCGTACGCCGCCGAGAAGGCCGCCGACCGGGCACAGGCCGCCCAGCTGGCGACGCTCAAGCGGACCTGCGACGAGATGGCGTCGCTGGCGGACAAGCCCGACCTGGCCACCTGGTTCACGAAGGTGGAGAATCGCCGCCGCTTCTGCCGGCTCGACCTCGAGTTTCATGCCACCGTGATGGAGGCCTCGGGCAACCCGGTCGCGGCCAAGCTGTTCGCCAACGCCCAGTTGCTGGCGTTGACCTTCGCCTGGGACCTCGGGCACGGGCGGCCGGAATGGTTCGCCGAGATCGTCGACCGCACGGCCGCCGGGCATCGGGCGGTCTTCGAGGCGATCCGCCGCCGCGACCCGCCGGCCGCCCGCTCGGCGATGGTGGATCACGTCACGTGGGCCCAGGAGGAGATCCCGCGGACGGCGGCTACTGGCGCACCAGGACCCGGGAGCCCGGACCGAGGATGTCGAGCAGGTCGTCGAGATCGCGGACCGCGACGACGAGGCTCGACGGCGGCACGTTGTCGCTGACCACCGCCGGGTCGTCCACCGCCTCGATCACCATGCCGTCGGCGAGCACGATCGAGCGCCGCAGGCTCGCGGTGCCGGCCGCGCCCTCCCGGGCGACCTCGGTGACGGGCAGCGAGCCCCCCACGCGGCCGAGGAACTGCCGGCCGACGAGCACCGGGAAGCTGCCGGCGTAGTTGCCGGCGAGCTGGAGACTCAGCCGCCGGCGCGAAATGCTGACCACGGCGTCGAACGGTCCGCGGATGACCTTGAGGTGCTCGCCGGGGACCAGCTGGGCAGGATCGTCGATGCCGTTGATCTTGGCCAACAGGAGCGGCGACACGCCCAACGGGGCCGCGATCTGGTCCAGCGTCTCGTGCGGGGCGACGACGTGCGGCGCGAGGAGGAGGTCCTGCTGCGAGTAGATGACCGTGCCGGCCAGCTGGCCGAGCAGGTCCTCCAGCCGCTGGCTCTCCTCGAGGCCGAGCACCGGGTCGTCGTACCACACCGAGAGGCCGGCGAGCGCCTCCGCGTAGCGGCCGGCTGCGAGGTTGGTGTGCGCCTCGGCCCAGGCCGCGGCGAAGGCCGCCGAGGAGGCCGAACCGCTGCGCGGATCCGGCGCCGGCACCGAGGGCGGGACGGGCGCCGCCACGGCCGCGCCGGCGGGCGCCAGCGCGGCGTAGCGGTCGGGCCGCGTCGCGGGATCGGTCGCCGCGGGCGGCGGGGCGGACTGCGGCGCGAGATAGGTCGGAGACGGGTCGGCCGACGCCACGGCGGCACCGGCGGCCGCACCCGCTGCGGCGGCGATCGGCGCGGCGAACGCGTCCGGCGGGGCGACGGGGGCAGGCGGAGGCAGGGCGGCGGGTGGTGGCGTCATGGGCGGTGGCGGCACCGTCGATGCCGGCGGCGGAACGGTCGCGACCGGCGGGGCGACGGGCGGCGCGACCACCGCCACCGCCGCAGGCGGCGGCGGCACCGGCACCGCGGGCGTCAGTTCGACCTGCGGGGGCGCGACGGGCGGCGCGGCGGGCGGCGCAGCGAAGGGAGGCGCGTCCGCGGCGGCGGTCGCCTCGACGGGCGGCGTCGGCCCCTTCTGCACGACGGAGTAGGCACCGTAGAGGATCGTGCCGAAGAGCACGAGCACGACGAGCGGCTTGAGCGCTTCCATGGAGTCGGAATCCCGTGCGTTGCGACTGGACGACTTCGACCGCGTGGCCATGATCCGGCTTTCTCGGGAGAGGGGGGCGGGGAAGGTACCGGCCGGCCGGAACCGGGGCCAGACCGCTTCCCGGGCCGGAAAACCCGCCCCCGGGCGTGAAACTGGGCAAGCGTTCCGGCCCTGGAGTGGCGGTCGGCCGGGCCTGCCCGTCGCCTGCCGCGGGGGCACGCGCGTATATTCATGGGGTCGTCGCCGGAGGCGAGGTCGCCCCGCAGGGCCGCGGATACGAGTTTCGCCGCGAGGAGATTCCTGCCATGCGATCGCGAGAGGTGGATGCGGGCCGGGTGCGTGACGTGGTCGCGGTCGTCCTGGCCGGCGGCAAGGGGGCGCGGCTCGATCCGCTGACCCGCGACCGGGCCAAGCCCGCGGTGCCGTTCGGCGGCATCTACCGGATCGTCGACTTCGCGCTTTCCAACTGTCTCAACAGCGGCCTGCGGCGAATCCTGCTGCTCACGCAGTACAAGGCCAGCAGCCTCGACCGGCACCTGAACCTCGGCTGGCACCGGTTCTTCTGCCGCGAACTGGGCGAGTTCCTCGACGTCCTCCCGCCGCAGCAGCGGGTCGACGAGCACTGGTACCAGGGCACGGCCGACGCGGTGTACCAGAACATCTATTCGCTGGAGATGGCGGCGCCGCGGCTGGTCGTCGTCCTCGCCGGCGACCACATCTACAAGATGAACTACCAGTCGCTGATCGACGCCCACGAGGAGAGCGGGGCCGACGTCACCGTCGGCGCCCTGCCGGTGCCACGGGAGGCCGCCGTCGAGTTCGGCACGATGGCGGTCGACGCAGCGGGCCGGGTTCGGGAGTTCCACGAGAAGGTGGCCGACCCGCCGCCCCTGCCCGCCGCGCCCCATCTGGCGCTGGCGTCGATGGGCATCTACTGCTTCTCCGCCGACTTCCTCCTCGAGCAGTTGCGCCGCGACGCGGCCGACCCGCTCAGCCGCCACGACTTCGGCCACGACATCCTGCCGAACCTCGTCCGCACCCACGGCGTGCAGGCCTTCCCGTTCCGCGACGAGAACCGCAAGCGGGACGCCTACTGGCGCGATGTCGGCACGATCGACGCCTTCTACGAGGCGAACATGGACCTCGTCGAGGTGGATCCGCAGCTCAACCTGTACGACGAGCACTGGCCGATCCGCACCCACCATCCGGCCTACCCGCCGCCGAAGTTCGTGTTCGCCGGCGAGGGGCCAGACGCCCGCCGTGGCGAGGCGATCGACAGCCTCGTCTGCCCCGGCGCGATCGTCTCCGGCGGCCGCGTGCACCGTTCGCTGATCGGGCCGGGCGTGCGGGTCAACAGTTTCGCCCGGGTCGAGGAGAGCATCGTCTTCGAGGGCGTGGACGTCGGCCGGCACGCGGTGGTGCGGCGGGCGATCGTGGACAAGGGCGTGCGGATCCCTGCCGGCGCGACGATCGGCGTCGACCCCGACGAGGACGCCGCCCGCGGCCTGTCCGTTTCGGCCACCGGCGTCACGGTGGTTCCCAAGGGCTTCTGCTTCGAGTCGAATCTGGTGGCCGGCGTCGCCGGCTGATCCCCCGCACCGAACGCCATGCCGATCCGCAACCTCGTCTTCCTCGCCGTCGCCGCGCTCGTCTGCCTGACGGCCTGGGCGGCCCGCGAGCGGGACGCACGGGGCCGCCGGTTCGGCGAGGTGCTCGGGCACGTCGATCGCGCCTATCTCGAGCCGGTCGACGGCGAGTCCCTGTTCGCGGCCGCCGTCGAGGCGGCCGTCGGTCGGCTCGACGAGCACTCCGCCTTCCTCCGCGACGACGACCGCGACGCGCTCGAGTCGCTGCTCGACCAGCAGTTCGGTGGCATCGGCCTGGAACTGGGCGTCGACGACCGCACGCGGGCCCTCACCGTGCTGGCGCCGCTGCCCGGGTCGCCGGCGTGGCGGGCCGGGATCGTCGCCGGCGACCGGATCGAGGCGATCGACGGCACGTCGACGGAGGGCCTGCCGATCCGCGAGGCCGTGCGGCGGCTGCGCGGCCGCCCGGGCGACCCGGTGCGGCTGCGGGTCGCGTCGCCGCCCCGCGGGGACACGCTCGATCCCTCCGCCCTTCCCACCGCAGCCGGCCGCGACGTGACGCTCGTCCGCGAGACGGTGAAGGTGGAGAGCGTGCTCGGCGACCGCCGCCGCCCCGACGGCAGCTGGGATTGGATGCTCGAGGACGAGCCCGGAGTGGCGTTCGTCCGCATCGCCTCGTTCGGCGACCACACCGCCGCCGATCTCGACGCCGCCCTCGAGGCGATCGAGCGGGAATCGGCCGGCCGGCTGCGGGGCCTCGTCCTCGACCTGCGGGGCAATCCCGGCGGCCTGCTGTCGGCGGCCTGCGAGACCTGCGACCGCTTTCTCGACGAGGGCGTGATCGTGTCGACGGCCGGGCGGCGTTCCGCCGCGGGCGAGGCGGAGTCGACGACCGTCCGCCGTGCCGAGCCCGGCGCCGCGGTGCCCGGCGTGCCGCTGGCCGTCCTCGTCGACGGCCTGACGGCGAGCGCCGCGGAGATCGTGGCCGCCTGCCTGCAAGACCACGGCCGGGCCACCGTCGTCGGCAGCCGGTCCTTCGGCAAGGGCACCGTGCAGTCGATCCTTCCCCTCTCCGACGGCCGCAGCCTGCTCAAACTCACGACCTCCGAATACCTGCGACCGTCGCGGGTCGCCATCCACCGTCGCCCGGGCGACGGCGACGACGCCGTGTGGGGCGTGTCGCCCGATGCCGGCTACGAGATCGCGCCCACCGCCGAGCAACTGGAGCGGACGAGGGCCTGGCGGCGGGCCCGCGACGTCGCCGACCGCGGCGCGGCGACCGCCGCGGCCCCGCGAGCCGCCGACCCGGTCCTGGCGACGGCCCTGCGGCGGTTTTCAGCCCCGCCGGCCGCCGCCGATCTCCGCGGCGAGAAAGAAGCTGCCGGCCACGCAGACGACGCCCCGCCGCGTGGCGAGTGACCGGGCAAGCCGCAGCGCCTCGCGGGGCCCCGCGGCGACCCGGGCCTCCGGCAGGCCTGCCAGTCGGCAGGCGGCAGCGAGCCGCTCGACCGGCGCGGCCCGCGGGTTGGTCGCGTACCGCGTGACCACCACGTGGTCGAACCGGCCGGCGGCCGTGACGAGCATCTTCTCGACCTGCTTGTCGGCGCTCACGGCGAACACGAGGACCCGCGGCCGCAGCGCGTCGAGCACCGGAGCGAGGGTCTCCACGAGCGACCGCATCGAGGCGACGTTGTGGGCGGCGTCGACGATCGTCAGCGGCCGCGTCGCCACCCGCTCGATGCGGGCCGGCAGCCGCGTCCGCTCCAGGCCGCGGGCGATGGCCGCATCCGGCACGCGCCAGCCGAGCTCGGCGAGCTGTCGCGCGGCGACCACGGCCAGCGCGGCGTTCTCCGCCTGGTGCCGCCCCGCCATGGCGACGCGGCAGCGGAGCGCCGGGCCGTCCGGCGGCGTGATCACGATGCGGCCGCCGCGCAAGGGATCGGCCGCCTCGTGGGCGACGGTGAAGTCGCGGCCGAGTTCCAGCAGCCGCACCCGCCGGCGGGCCGCGGTGGCCGCAACCACCCGCCTGGCCGCCGGCCGCTGCGCCGCCGAGACGACGGGGCAGCCGCGCTTGATGATCCCCGCCTTCTCGCGGGCGATGCGGCCGAGCGTCGGCCCGAGCACGGCCATGTGGTCGAGGCTGATGCTCGTGATCACCGTGACCAGCGGCCGCGAGACGTTCGTGGCGTCGAGCCGGCCGCCGAGGCCCGTCTCCAGCACGGCGATGTCGACCCCGACCCGCACGAAGTGCACCAGCGCCACCGCCGTCACCACCTCGAACCAGCTCGGCCCCCGCTCCCCGCGCCGCGCGGCCGCGGCGTCGAGCCGCTCCACCGCGGGCATCACCACGGCACAGGCCGCGACGAGATCGGCCGCCGAGATCGGCCGGCCGTCCACGCAGATCCGCTCCTCGAGGGAGTGGACGTGCGGCGACATGTAGCGGCCCACCCGGTGGCCGGCCGCCTGGAGAATCGCCGCGAGCATGGCCACCGTGGAGCCCTTGCCCTTCGTGCCAGCCACGTGCACGACCGGCAGCCGCTCGTGCGGAGCGCCGACGGCGGCCATCAGCCGCCGCACGCGGGCCAGCCCGAACGTGGCCGTCGCGCCGCCCGGGGGCGTCCGCTCGTAGTTGATCCGGCGGTCGAGCCAGGCGATTACGGCCGCGCGATCTCGCGGCCGTCCGGCCGCCGCCGGCCCCGCCTTCCGCCGCCTTCGCATCTTGTCCAGGCTCCCATGTCGCCGGTTCGTCGCCGCCCGCCGCGGGGCCTGCGGCAAAGTCTATCCTCGCCGCGAACGGCCGCCGGGAGCCGCTCCGACCGAAGCGGGCTTGACCACCGGTGGCCGTTCGCCGACCCTCCGCCGCCCCCATGCGACCGGCCCGCTTACCGCCGATGCCCCCCGCCGTGGCACTCGTCTGCCTCGTGACCCTGGCGGCGCTCTGCGCCGCCTCCGGCGCCGCGCAGGAGCCGCTGCCGCAGCAGGCCGTGCCGCCCCCGATGTACATCCCCGACCCCGCCGGGAGCGGACTCGCCGGCATGGCCCCCGTCATCGCCAGCGACATGCTGCCCGACTGGCCGCGGTGGTTCGCCGGCGCCGGCGGCCTGGTCATGACCCGCACGCTGCCCGGCGGCGCCGCGACGATGGCGCCGCTCGACGGGGTGCAGCTCACCACCGCCGACGCCTCCGCGACCTGGCCCGGCGGCATCGACCTGCACGTCGGCCGCTGGTTCGGCGGCCGGCAGCAGCACGCGGTGGAACTCATCTACTGGGGTCTGTACGGCCTCGGCTCCTCCGGTTCGGTGACCGCGGACCCCCCCGGCATCGACGTCATCCCGCAGGCGCCGGGAGTGACGATCAGCGGCGTGCCCGCCTCCGCGCTCCTCCAGGACGCCACGGCCCAGACGATCGGCCGGGCCGACGTGGTCAACGACGTGGAAATCAACTGGGTGTACTCGCTCTGGGATCGACCGGAGTTCCTGCCCGAGGATCGCCGCGTCACGCTCATGTGGCTGGCCGGCTTCCGCTACTTCGGGCTGGGCGACACGCTGACGCTGACGACGACGCCCAACATTCCTCCCGTCGGCACGCCGGAACTGCTCGCGGCCGGCCCCACGGTGCTCACGGTGGCCACCGCCAACAGCATCTACGGCGCCCAGGTCGGGGCGAAGTTCGACTGGCTGTTCCTGCCGGGGCTGCGGCTCGACATCGTGCCCAAGTTCATGATCGGCGGCAACGCGGTGACCAACACCACGTCGCTGGCCGCGGCGTCCGGCACGCAGGCCCAGTTCGCCTCGGGGGCGCCGGTCAGCGTCCACCAGACGCTCGGCGTGTTCTCCTGGCTCGGGTCGGTCGACACCGGCCTCGCCTGGGACGTGACCGACCGGTGGACGCTCTCGCTCGGCTACCGCGTGGTGGGCGTGGGCAACATCGCCCAGGCGGACGGCCAGTGGCCCGTTCTCATCGCCGCGCCCGACACGCTCCCGGGGTTGTCGTCCTCGTCGAGCACGATCATCCACGGCGGCTTCGCCGGCTTCGAGGCGAGGTACTGACTTCACGCCTGCGGGGCCATCCATGGCCCCCGCAGGCTTGGGCCGGCGTGGGCACAGCTGAAGTGTGCCCAGCCGGCCGAGCGGTCGCACCTCCGGGCGACCGTGGCCGCCGCGGAGCGGCGGCATGCGGCGCGGAGGCACGCGGCGCGGCCTACGGCCGCTGCGTGCCGGGTGCGCGGACTTCGCGAGGGTCTGCCCATGCCCTGAGAGCCGGGCTGTGGGAGCAAGCGCAGCCACGACCAATCCGCCTGCGGCGAATCGGTGCCCGGCGAAGCGCCGCGGACACGCAGTGAGCGGAGGGCAGGATGCCCGGAGCGAACGTCCGGCGACGGGGCTGGGCAGGCCTGAGCCGCGGCGCCCACGACGAGCCCGCGAAAGCGACCACAGTGGTCATGGCCGCGAGCGGCGTTAAGATGCCCGCATGAACACACCCCAGCCAGCCTGCGATCTGACCGGCAAGAAGTGCGTGCCCTGCGAAGGGGGCGTGCCGCGGTACTCCACGGCCGAGGCCGAGGCGCAGGTCGCCGCCCTGCCCGCCTGGCGGCTCACGCACGATGGCACGCGGATCCGCCGCGACGTGACGTTAAAGAACTTCCGCGAGGCCGTGAAGCTCGTCAACAACATCGCCGCCCTCGCCGAGCGCGAGCAGCACCACCCCGATCTCCACATCGAGGGCTACCGCAACGTGTGGATCGAGATCTTCACCCACGCCATCGGCGGCCTCTCGGAGAACGACTTCATCCTCGCCGCCAAGATCGACGCCGTCGCTCCGGCCTGACGGCCGGGCCGGGCGGCGGGAAGTGCTTGCATGAGCCACGGTCCCGAACCCGAGTCGCCGCGGCACCGGACCGCCGCGGTTCTCCGCCTCGACGCGCCGCTCGACCGCGGCACCTACGCCGCCGTCGGGTTCGGCCTGATGGCCCTCAAGTACCTCGTCGAGGCCGGGCTGGTGTGGGCCTTCACGAACCGGTTCTACCAGCCGCTCGACTTCCTCAACCCGCTGCTCGCCGTCCGGGAAAAATACTTCCAGCCGCCCGCGCCCGACTGGCTGGGCTGGGTGCTTGTCATCTGGTCGATCCCGTTTCTGTGCATCGCCACCACGATGAGCGTCCGCCGCGCCCTCGACGCGGGGATCGGGCCGTGGATGGGCCTGTGGATCTTCGTGCCCGGCGTCAACTTCGTGCTCATGATCGTGCTCTGCCTCATGCCCTCGTCCCCGCGGCCCGCGGCCGTGACCCGCGCCGACGAGGTCCGTGCCGCCCACTCGATCCTCAGCAGTCTGGTCGGTGCCGTGGCCGGGGCGGTCGTCGGGCTCGTGATGCTGGCCTTCAGCGTCTACGGGCTCCGCGACTACGGATTTGGGCTGTTCATGGGCTCGCCGCTGCTCGTCGCCGCGATCGCCGCCTGGCTCTACAACCGCCCCGTCCGCCGCGGGCTCGGCGGGAGCCTGCTCGTGGCCCAACTGGCGATCCTGATCTGCGGCGCGTTTCTCATGCTCTTCGCCCTCGAGGGCCTCGTCTGCCTGGCGATGCTCTATCCGCTCGCGGCCGCCATGGGCCTGGTCGGCGGCCTGGTGGGCTACACGATCGCGACCCTCGCGCCAGGCCGGCCCGCGTCGCTCGGTCTGCCGCTGCTGGCGTTGCCGCTGATCATGGGGGCCGAACGGCTCTATCGGCCCGTGCCGACCTACGAGGTCCGCACCGCCGTCGAGATCGACGCCGCGCCGGAGTCCGTGTGGCCACACGTCGTCGGCTTCTCGGAGCTGCCCGACCCGCCGGCCTGGTACTTCCGCCTCGGCATCGCCTACCCGAAGCGGGCCACGATCGACGGAGCCGGCGTGGGCGCGGTCCGACACTGCGAGTTCTCGACCGGGGCGTTCGTCGAGCCGATCACGGCCTGGGATCCGCCGCGGCGGCTGGCCTTCGACGTGGCGTCGCAGCCGCCGCCGATGCACGAACTGAGCCCCTACCGGCACGTCCACCCGCCCCATCTCGACGGCTACCTGCGGTGCCGGCGCGGCGAGTTCCGGCTCGTGCCGCTGGCTGACGGCCGCACGCGGCTCGAAGGCAGCACCTGGTACGAGTACGAGATCTATCCGCAGGCCTATTGGACGCTCTGGTCCGACCTGCTCATCCACCAGATCCACCGCCGCGTGCTCGACCACATCAAGCGGCTGAGCGAAGCCCGCGGCGAGCGGCTGTAGCGGCGGTCAGCCGCCGCAATAGTCGATCGCCCGGGCGATCTCGCTCTTCAGGTCCTGGCGGGCCACGATCCGGTCGATGAAGCCGTGCTCGAGGAGGAACTCGCTCGTCTGGAATCCCTTCGGCAATTCCACGCGGATCGTCGCCTTGATCGTCCGCGGGCCGGCGAAGCCGATCAGGGCCCGGGGCTCGGCGAAGCACAGGTCGCCGAGCGAGGCGAAGCTCGCCGCCACGCCGCCCATCGTGGGATTGGTGAGCACGGAGATGAACAGGCCGCCGGCCTGCGAATAGCGGGCCAGGGCCGCCGACACCTTCGCCATCTGCATGAGCGAGAGGATGCCCTCGTGCATGCGGGCGCCGCCGCCCGAGGCGCTGATGATGATCAGCGGCAGCTTCTCCACGGTGGCCCGCTCGACGAGCCGCGCGAGCCGCTCGCCCACCACGCTCCCCATGCTGCCCATGATGAACGACGAGTCGGTCACGCCGCAGGCCACGCGCCGGGCGCGGATCATGCCGCTGCCGGTGAGCGCGGCGTCGGAGAGGCCCGTCCGCTTCTGCTCGGCCACGATCCGCTCGGCGTAGGGCTTCTTGTCGCGGAAGCCGAGGGGGTCGGTCGGCCGCAAGTTCGCGTCCCACTCCTCGAACGTGCCGGCGTCGAGCAACTGGGAGATCCGCTCCTTGGCGGACACGTACCAGTGGAAGCCGCACTGCGGGCAGACGTTGAGCAGATCCTCCGCCTCCTTGCGGTAGATCGTGGCGCCGCAGCCGCCGCACTTGAGCCACAGGCCCTCGGGCACGCCCCGCTTCTCCCGCGGCCCGCGGGTCACGGCCTCCCCGCCCCGCTCGTCGCGGTCGTCCGCCGGCGGCTTGTCTCGGACGGCCGCACGGACGGCGGCCATCTCGGCCGCGTCGGCGGGTCGGGCTGGGGGGCGTCGGCGTTCCATGCTCGGTCTTCCGGGATCCGGGAGTTCCACCCGCGGACTCGGGCAGTCTATCGCGCGGCCGCCGGCCGCCGCAGCGCCGGTTCGGGGGCTACGACGGCTGCATCCGCCGCCGTCGGGAGGGCGTCCACTGGGCCGCGATCGGCAGCACGTCGAGCGGCGGCCGCTCGGCGTCGTGCTGCCACAGGTCGCCCATCGACTCTCCCGAGACGATCCAGCGGACGATCCGGTCGAGCGGCTGCGGCACCACGATGGCCACGCGGCCGGCCGGATGCCGCCGCACGAGCTTCTCCAGCGCGGCCTCGGCCCGCTCGCAGGCCTGTTCGAGCAGCTCGCCCTCCGGCGCCGCGACGGCCCACGGGTTGTCCTGCCACTGGCGATGCAGCCGCGGCTGCTTGCGGCGGATCTCGTCGACGAGCATGCCCTGCCACAGGCCCTGGTCGAGGTTGTGCAGGTTCGCCAGCCGACGCGGCCGCAGGCCACAGGCCTCAGCCACGATCCGGCCCGTCTCGATCGCGCAGGCCGATCCCGAGGTGTAGATCGCGTCGACAGCGGCCGCAGCCACCGCCGCGGCGGCCTGCGTCGCATGCTCGCGGCCGGCGGCGCACAGCGGGATGTCGAGTGTGCCCCGGATGCGGCCCTGCAGGTCGTAGTCGGTGGCGCCGGAGCGGATCAGGATCAGGTGGTCGGGCATCGGGTGGGAAGGTCTCCGGAGGAAGCGGGCCGCGGCCTCGTCAGGCCGCGTTGCGGGCGAGCGCCTCGAGTTCGGCGATCGCGTGGGCGTAGTCTCGGGAACGGATGACGGCACTGCCGGCGACGATCAGTTCGGCACCGGCCGCGGCCACCGCGGCGACCGTGTCCGCGGCGATGCCGCCGTCGACGCCGAGGCGGAAGGCGGCCCCGGAGCGGCCGCGGATCTCGGCCAGACGGGCGAGCTTCTCGATGGCCACGGGGTTGAACCGCTGGCCGCCGTAGCCGGGCTCGACGCTCATCACGAGCACCCCGTCGCAGGCGTCGAGGTGGGGCTCGACCCGCTCCACGGGCGTGTCGGGGCTGAGGGCGAGGTGGGCCCGCGGCCCCAGCGACGAGATCGCCTCCAGGGTGCGGCGCGGGTCGGCGAGGGCCTCGACGTGGACGGTGATGATGTCGGCCCCGAGCTTGGCGTAGTCGGCGAGCGTCCGCTCCGGCTCCTCGATCATCAGGTGGACCTCGATCGGCACCTTGGCGGCCCGGCGGACCGCCTCGACGACGACCGGCCCATACGTGAGCTGGGGCACGAACCGGCCGTCCATGACGTCGAGGTGCAGGGCGGCGGCCCCGGCCGCCTCGAGCCGCTCCACCTCGCGGGCCAGGTGGCCGAAATCGCACAGCAGCAGGGCGGGCAGCACCACCGGACCGTGGGCCTCCAGCGTCGCTGAAACCTGGTCGAAGTCGTGTCCTGCCGGGGATTTCACGTGTGTGTGAGTCGTGAGCGGATCCGGGCGGCCCTGCCGCAGATCCGAGAACTGCAGTTTACCACGGCCGGCCCGGACGCCCCCATCCGGCCCGCGCCGAATCGCCGTAAAGTCATGGCCGGCTGTGACTTGCGAAGCGCGGCATGGTGGGCGGGGTGGCGTCCGCGGCTCTAGCGGTGCCCGAGCAGCCAGGCGAGGAGCCCCTTCTGAACGTGCATCCGGTTGGCCGCCTCCTCCACCACCACGCTCTGCGGCCCGTCGATCACCTCGTCGGTCACCTCCTCGCCGCGGCGGGCGGGGAGGCAGTGCATGAACATGGCGTCCGGGCAGTGCCGCATCAGGGCGGCGTTCACCTGGTAGGGGGCGAAGGCCTGCAGCCGGGCCGCCCGCTCCTGCTCCTGCCCCATGCTCGCCCAGACGTCGGTGTAGACGACGGCGGCGTTCGTGACCGCGGCCACGGGGTCGGTGGTCTCCTCGACCTCGGCCCCGGGCAGGATCGTCCGCAGGTGCTTCCGGAAGCCGGCATCGAACTGGTAGGCGGACGGGGCCGCGAGCACGAACCGCATGCCCAGCAGGCCGCAGAGCACCGCCAGCGAGCGGGCCACGTTGTTGCCGTCGCCCACGAACGCCAGGGTGAGCCCGGTCACGCGGCCGACCCGCTGCCGGAGCGTGTAGATGTCGGCCAGCGCCTGGCAGGGATGGCAGTAGTCGGAGAGGCCGTTGATCACCGGCACGCTGGACACGGCGGCCAGCTCCACGATCGTGTCGTGGGCCTTGGAGCGGCAGACGATCGCGTCGACGTACTCGCTGAGCACGCGACCGAAGTCGGCGATGCTTTCCCGGGAGGAGGCGAAGCCCGTGTCGGCGCCCATGAACAGGCTCGTCCCGCCGAGGTGGGCCATCGCCGCCTGGAAGCTGACCCGCGTCCGCAGGCTCGGCTTCTCGAAGACGAGGGCCAGCACCCTGCCCGGCAGCAGGGCGTCGCGCTGCCCCGCCTCGTGCTTCTCCTGCAGGTCGCGCGAGATGGCGAACACCGCCTCGATCTCGGACGGCGTCAGGTCTTCGGGAACGATCACGTGCCGCATGGTCGGTCAGCTCCGGGCCGCCACCTCGGTGATCGCCGCACACAGCCGGTCGCAGCCCTCGTCGACCTCCGCGGCGGAGATCGTCATCGCCGGCAGGAGGCGGATCACCCGGCCCTGCGTGGCGTTGACGAGCAGGTTCCGCTCCAGGCAGGCCTGCACGACGGCGGCCCCGTCGATCGACAGTTCGACGCCGATCATCATCCCCATCACGCGGACGTCGCGGACCACGTCGCAGCCGGCCCGGAAGGCCTCGAGCCGCTCGCGGAACCGGGCGGCGGCCCGGTCGACGTGGGCCAGGAGTCCCTGCTCCTCGATCATCTCGATGGCCGCGATGCCCGCCGCCGCAGCGATGGGATTGCCGCCGAAGGTCGCGGCGTGCATGCCCGGCCGGAGGTGCTTGGCGAGTTCCACGGTGGTGAGCATCGCCCCGCCGGCGACGCCGGCGCACAGGCTCTTGGCGAGCGTGATCACGTCGGGCACGACCCCGAAGTGCTGGTAGCCGAACCACTTGCCCGTCCGGCCGCAGCCGCACTGCACCTCGTCGAACACCAGCAGCAGGTCCCGTTCGTCGCAGATCCGCCGCAGCCCCTCGAGGAACCCGGCGGGCGCCGGCACCACGCCCCCCTCGCCGAGGATCGGCTCCACGAGGATGCCGCCGGTCTGGTCGTCGACGACCTTCTCCACGGCCTCGAGGTCGCCGTGCGGCGCGTACTGGAAGCCGGCCAGCATCGGCCCCAGCCCCTCGTGGTACTTGGGCTGGGCCGTGGCGGTCACGCTCCCCATGGTGCGGCCGTGGAAGCCGCCGCGAAAGGTGACGATCTTGTACTTCCGGCCGTCGGTCCGCAGCCGCACGAGCTTGATCGCGGCCTCGTTGGCCTCGGTGCCCGAGTTGCAGAAGAAGGCCTGGCCACCGAACGACCGCTCGGACAGCAGCCGGGCCCATTCCCCCTGCGGCTCCGTGTACCAGGTGTTCGGCACGTGGATCAGCCTCGCCACCTGCTCCTGCACCGCCCGCACGACGGGCTCGGGGCAGTGGCCGAGCAGATTGCATCCCCAGCCCGGGAACAGGTCGAGGTATTCGTTGCCCTCGGCGTCCCAGACCCGCGAGCCGGCGCCGCGGACGAGGCACACCGGGAACCGCCGATAGTTGGGGACCACGTAGCGGGCGAAGGTGTCGATGACGGACTGCGTCTTGGCGCCCAGGGCGTGCGGAGCGGAGTCGATCGTGGCCATGGAAAAAACTCCCGGGGGAGGTGTTGCCGGTGGGATGTCAACGAGCGGCCGCGGCCGGGCCGGCGGCCCGGGCGGAGGAGGAGACGGCGTCGTCGCGGATCAGTTCCGTGCCCACGCCGCTGGTCGTGTAGATCTCGAGGAGGAGCGAGTGCCGCAGCCGGCCGTCGATGATGTGGATCTTCTTGACGCCCTGCTCGAGCGTCGCCAGGCAGCCCTCGATCTTCGGGATCATGCCCGCCGAGATCGTGCCGTCGGCGATCAGCCGCCGGGCTTCGGCGGCGGACAGCGAGTGGATCAGGCTCTCCGGATCGCCGACGTCGCGGAGCACGCCCGGGATGTCGCTGAGCACGACAAGCTTCTCGGCGCCGAGCGCGGCGGCCACCGCCGTGGCGGCGGTGTCGGCGTTGACGTTGAGCTTCTCGCCCGCGGCGGTGAGGGCCATCGACGGGATGACGGGCACCTGGCCGGCGTAGGTCAGGTTGTCGATCGTGAGCCGGTCGACGCGGGTCACCTCGCCCACGCTGCCGAGGTCGACGGGGCCGTCGGGCCCGTCGAGCGCGAGCTTCTCGCCGAACAGGACGTTCGTGGAGAGAAAGTTGAGCGACATCGCCCGGCCGCCGTACTCCTCGATCCGGGCCACGAGCTCGTGGTTGAGCTCGGTGGCCAGCACCTTCTCCACGATCGCCAGCGTCGCGGCGTCGGTGTAACGCCGGCCCTGCACGAACCGCGGCTCGATGCCGGCGGCGTCCATCGCACGGCTGATCGCCTTGCCGCCGCCGTGGACGACCACGATCCGCATCCCGAGCGTCGACAGGAAGACGATGTCGATGAGCAGGTGCCGGAGCGAGTCGGGGTGCTCGACGACGCTGCCGCCGAGCTTGATGACGGTGGTCGTGTCGCGGAACTTGCGAATCCAGCCCAGGGCCTCGATGAGCGTGTCGGCCTTCTGGATCGCCTTCTGCTGGGCCTTGGTGACGGAGGGGGAACTGGCCACGTCGCGAGCGCTGCTCCGAAAAAAGGGTGGGCGGTGCGAAAATGCAAACCCGGCATTCTATCAGCCCGCGTCCCCCGCGAAACGGCCTGTCCTGTGGCCGCGGCCCCTTCCCGCCACCGGCTTTTGGCGGGCAAAACTCACGTTTACAGCCCGTCCCCCGGTTGCCTACCGTGACGCCTCGGGAGAATCCCCCAAAACAGCCCGCCGGAGAAGTCCGCCCATGGTCCGCATTTTCCGCCGCGCCCCGCGCCGCCTCCCCGTCCGCCGCCCCGCCGTGCGGGTCGAGCGGCTCGAGCCGCGGCAGCCGCTCGCCGTCAACGTGACGACGCTCGCCGATTCGGGCATCGGCTCGCTCCGGGCGGCGATCGCTGAGGTGAACTCGGCCGGGAAGGCCGACATCATCGTCTTCAAGGACCTCGGCGCCGGCACGATCCACGCGACCTCCAACCTGCCGACGCTCGGCGTCTCCGGCACCGCCTTCGCCTTCTCGGGCACGACCACTGCGATCACCCTCGACGGCTCCGGTGCCGGATCGGGCGGCGACGGCCTGGTCATCGGCCCCGGCATCAACGCCATCAGCCTCAACGGCATCGCGATCACGATCCAGAACTTCGCCCAGAACGCGATCTCGTTCGCGGGCGGCTCGACCGGGACGACGATCGACGGCCTGTCGCTGCGGCTCAACGGCTTCAACGGCATCCAGCTGGCCGGCGGCGACTATTCGGGTTCGTTCATCCGCAACAACCAGATCAGCGACAACGGCAGGGCCGGGATCGTGACGGCCGCCGCCGCCACCGGCCTGACGATCGGCGGCACGCTGGCCAACCAGGGCAACAACGTCTACGGCAACGGGACGCACGGCATCGAACTCGCCCCCGGCGCCTACACCGGTTCGTCGATCGTCGGCAACCGGATCGTCGACAACGAACAGTGCGGCATCGCGACGGCGGGCGGCGTGACGAGCCTCACCGTCGGCGGCACGACCGCCACCGCCGCCAACACGATCGCCATCAACACCGCCAGCGGCCTGCAACTCGGCCCGGGGAGTTACGCGGGGACCACGATCGTGGGCAACACGATCTCGCTCAACGAGGCGGCCGGCATCACGTTCGCGATCGCCGGGGGCACGGCCACGGGCCTGGTCGTCGGCGGCACGGCCGCGGGCGCGGGCAACGCCATCGGCGAAAACGGCACCGCGGGCATCGTCGTGGCGGCCGGCAACTACGCCGGCACGACGATCCAGGGCAACGCGATCACCGGCAACACCCAGGCCGGCATCTCGCTGGCCCCCACCGCCGGCACGATCGCGGGCCTGGCGATCGGCGGCACGGCGGCCAACGCCGGCAACAACCTCAGCGCCAACGACGCCGTCGGCCTGCTCGTGGGTCCCGGCACCTACACCGGCACCACCGTGCAGGGCAACGCCATCCAGTCGAACGGCAGCCACGGCGTCAGCCTGGCCGCGGCGGCGGGCACGATCGCCAGCCTCGCGATCGGCGGCGGCACCTCGGCCGCGGCCAACATGATCTCGGGCAACGCGGGCGACGGCGTCAACGCGGGAGCCGGGACATACACCTCCACGACCGTCTCCGGCAACACGCTCTCCTCCAACGCCGGAGCCGGCGTGCGACTCGCCCCCGGCGGCGGCAGCCTCGTGGGACTGGTCGTCGGCGGCAGCACCAAGTCGACGCTCGGCAACACGATCGCCGGCAACACAGCCGGCGGCATCGTGGCCACGGCCGGCACCTACACCGGCACGCTCGTGCAGGGCAACGCGATCAGCGGCGGCACGGTCGGCGTCTCGCTCACCGACGCCCAGCAGATCGCCGTCGGCGGCGCGACCTCCGATCTCGGCAACGCCGTGAGCGGGGCGACGAACCAGGGCCTGCTCGCCACGGGCACGCTCACCGGGGCCACCGCCTCGTTCAACACCCTCACCGGCAATACGGTCGGGGCCACGATCCGCGACGCCACCGGCTTCACCTTCGGCAACGCCGGCGTCGGCAACCAGGTGACCGGCGGCACGCTGGGCGTCGTCGCCCGCGGCGTGCTCGACAACAGCCAGGTGCTCGGCAACACCGTCAGCGGCGTCCAGTCGGGCATCGTGCTCATCGACGCCCGCGGCTCGTCGTCGGCCGCCCCGTTCCGCGTCGGCAACACCACCACGACCACCGGGGCGGGCGTGGGCAACAACGTCACCGCCACCGTGCTCGCGTTCCACGCCCGCGGGGCCCTGGCGAACACTTTCGTGGCCGGCAACATCTTCAAGGCGACGGCGGCCGGGGGCAACGGCGCGGCCCTGGTGACCGCCGCGGGCCTCACGCTCGGCGGCTTCAACGCGGGCGACGGCAACATCCTCACCGCGGGCCTCGGCAACGGCCTGTACGCCAGCGGCCTGTGCAACGGCACCCGCGTCTACCGCAACACGATCACCGCCAGCCAATACGGCATCGTGCTCGACAGCGCCCGGAACCTGTTCGTGGGCTTCCTCTACAACCCGTCGGTCGGCAACCTCGTGCAGTACAACCAGGTCGGCCTGTTCTCGACCGGGATCAACACCGGCACCGGCGTGACCTACACGAACTGGTTCCGCAACATCCGCAACGCCAACAACGGCGGCAACGTGTTCATCTACCCGCCGGTCTGACGTCGCGGCGGCGACCCCGAGACGCGTCGGACGGTAGACTTGCCGCATGAAGATCCTCCTCACGGGTGCGACGGGCTACGTGGGCGGCGTGCTGCTGGGCGAGCTCCAGCGCCAGGGCCACGTCGTCCGCTGCCTGGCCCGGCGGCCCGAGAAGCTCGCCGGCCGCACCGGTCCGGCCATCGAGGTGGTGACCGGTGACGCCGCCGATCCCGACGACCTCGCCCGGGCCTGCTCCGGCGTCGACGTCGCCTACTGGCTCGTTCATTCGATGGAGGGCGGCGTCGACTTCGAGCGGGCCGACCGGCTGGCCGCCGAACGGTTCGCGGCGGCCGCGAAGGCGGCGGGCGTGAAGCGGGTGGTGTACCTCGGCGGTCTCGGGGCCGACGACGACCGGCTCTCGGCCCACCTCCGCAGCCGCCACGAGGTGGGCGCGATCCTCCGTGCCGGCGGGGGCGACGTCGTCGAGTTCCGGGCCTCGATCATCGTCGGGGCGGGGAGCTTTTCGTTCGACCTCGTGCGCACGCTCGTCGAGCGGCTGCCGGTGATGATCTGCCCGGCCTGGCTGGCCACGCCCACCCAGCCGATCGCGATCGGCGACGTGGTGGCCTACCTGGCCGCCGCGATCGGCCTGCCCCCGGGCCCGCCGCGGATCTTCGAAATCGGCGGCCCGGACAGGGTCTCGTACGGCGCTATCATGCAGGAGTACTCGCGGCAACGCGGGCTCCGACGCCTGATGATCCCGGTGCCGGTGCTCACGCCGCGGCTCTCGAGCCTGTGGCTGAAGCTGGTGACGCCGCGGTACTCGAAGGTGGGACGCAAGTTGATCGACGGACTCAAAAACCCGACGGTGGTCACGAGCGACGCCGCCCTGCGCGAGTTCGCCATCCGGCCCCGCGACCTGCGCTCGGCCGTGCACGACGCGATCACGGGCGAGGACTCCGCGTTCGCCGGCAAGCGGTGGGCCGATCTCGCCGACGTCGAGGACCTGCCGCGGCGCTACGGCGGCAAGACGGAGGGCACGCGGCTCGTGGATCATCGCCACATGGTCGTGTCCGTCGCCCCCGAGCGGGCGTTCGCGGCCATCGAGCGGATCGGCGGGGCCAACGGCTGGTACGCCTACGATTGGCTCTGGCAGCTGCGGGGCTGGATGGACCGTGCGATCGGCGGCCCCGGCATGGCCCGCGGCCGGCGTGATCCCGCCCGGCTCGCGGCGGGCGAGACGCTCGACTGCTGGCGGGTGGAGGTCTGCGAGCCGCCGCGGCGGCTGCGGCTGGCGGCCGAGATGAAGATGCCCGGCCGCGGCTGGCTCGAGTTCGAGGTCGTGCCGCGGGACGGCGACGTCACGATCCACCAGACCGCCGTCTTCGACCCCAAGGGCCTCGGCGGCCTGGCGTACTGGTACGCGATCTGGCCGCTGCACGAACTCGTCTTCCGCCGCATGCTCGCCGGCATCGTGCGCCACGCCGTGCGCGGCTGAACGCCCGTCACAGCGTGTCGGCAGGCCGCTGCGGGCAGGCGGCGGCCGCAGCCTGGTCTTCGAGCTGCAGCGTGACGTGGGCCACCTCGAACCGCGCCCGCACGAGGTCGCCCGCCGCGGCGAGCACGCGGCCGTGGGCCGAGGCGTCGGGCACCACGAGGTGGGCGGTGAGCGACGTCTCCGACGTGCTCGCCCCCCAGACGTGCAGGTCGTGCACCTCGGCCACGCCCGGCAGGGCCTCCAGCGCCGCGGCAATGGCTCCGGGATCGACGCCCCGCGGCACCGCGTCGAGCGCGAGTTCGAGCCCCTCCCGAAACAGGCTCCAGGTGCCCCACACGATCGCGAGCGTCACGAGGATGCTGACCGCCGGGTCGATCCACGCCCAACCGGTGACCAGCATGGCGATCCCCGCGGCCACCACGCCGGCCGAGATGGCCGCGTCGGCCGCCATGTGGAGGAAGGCCCCGCGAACGTTGGCGTCCCGCCGCCCGCGGAGGAAGAGCAGGGCTGTGAGCGTGTTGATCACGACGCCCAGCGCCGCCACGGCGATCACCGTCGTCCCGGCGACGGCCGCAGGCGCCTGCAGCCGATGGACGGCCTCCCAGAGGATCGCGCCGCAGGCCGTGAGCAGCAGCACGGCGTTGGCCAGTGCAGCGTAGATCGTCGCCCGCCGCAGCCCCCACGTGAACTTCCGCGACGGCGGCCGCCGGGCCAGCCAGCTGGCGCCCCAGGCGAGGAGCAGGCCGACCACGTCGCCGGCGTTGTGGCCGGCGTCGGCGAGGAGCGCCAGGGACGAAGCCTGGAAGCCCGCCGCGAGTTCGGCGGCGACGAACGCCAGGTTCAGCCCCACGCCCCAGCGCATCGCGCGGTCGAAGCCGGCCGCGGGCAGCAGGTGCGAATGCCCGTGCCCGCAGGTGTCGTCGTGCCGCTGGACGTGCCCGTCGTGAGTCATCGCGGTACGATCATAGCCGCGGCGCGACGCCGCCTGTTCAGTTCCCGGGACCTGCGGAGCGGAAGCCGATGGATGCGTTGACCGTGGCGGCGATCGGGCGGACGGGGCGCGGCGACTGGGGGCATCAGATCGACGAGATCTGGGCGGGCGTCCCCGGCACGAAACTCGTGGCGGTGGCCGACGAGAACGAGGCGGGGCTCGCCCAGGCGGTGGCCCGCCACAAGCTCGACCCCGGCGCGGGCTTCCGCGACTGGAAAAAGATGCTCGCGGACGTGAAGCCCGACATCGTCGCCGTCTGCATGCGCGAGATCGACTGCCACGCCGAGATGGCGATCGCCGCGGCCGCGGCCGGCGCGAAGGGCGTGTTCATGGAAAAGCCCTTCGTGCCCACGCCGGCCGACGCCGACCGCGTGATCGCCGCCTGCACGAAGGCCGACACGAAGCTCGGCCTGGCCTTCGTCAACCGGCACGCGGCGACGTTCGCCGCCGTCCGCGATCTGATCGAGGACGGCCGCATCGGCAAGGTCCTCGAACTCCGCGGCCGCGGCAAGGAGGACAAGCGGGGCGGCGGCCAGGACCTGTGGGTGCTCGGCTGCCACGTGCTCGACCTGATGACGGCCCTCGGCGGCGCGGCGCAGTGGTGCGAGGCGTCGGTCACGGCCGGGGGCCGGCCGATCACGCGGGCCGACGCGGCCGAGGGGCCGGAGGGCATCGGCCTGATCGCCGGCGACGCCGTGGCGGCGATGTTCGGCCTCGCCGACGGGGCGACCGGGTATTTCGCGAGCGTCCGCGAGGCGGGACTCAAGCAGCCGAACTTCGGTCTCACCGTGGTGGGCACGACGGGGGCGATCCACATCCGCCCCGACCAGATGCCGCAGGCCTACCTCCGCGAGGCGCCGCTGTGGCGGGTCGACAAGGAGTTTCCCTGGCAGCCGATCGGCGCCGCGGGCGTCGGCGACGAGGCCGCGGCGAAGACGCCCGAGGAACGGACGGCGGAGCGGATGGGCTGGGGCCGCAGGGCCGCCGTCGATCTCGTCGACGCGATCGTCGAGGGCCGCGAACCGGAGACGGGCATGTACGCCGGCCTGGCGACGGTCGAGATGACCGCCGCGGTCTTCAAGTCGGCGATCGAGGGAAAGCGGGTCACCCTGCCCATCCAGCCGCGGACGAACCCGTTCGCCTGAGCGGGCACGCCGGGAGCGGTCTCCGACCGCTTGGTCCCCGGGCTTGCGCCCGGGGCTTCATGGGCGAGGTCATCCTTCCAAGAGGCCCCGGGGCGAAAGCCGGGGCTTCGTCGGCGCGAGATCTTCCAGCCTTTTTCCGCGGCAAAACGGCACCGCATCCCCGGCCGCATCCCGTCGCTTGCAGTTTTTGCATAGGCCGATATGCTGCTGCCCGTGGGTTGTAAGCCCGAATCAGTGGTTTTATGCCGCTGATTTGTGGGTTTCAGACCATAAATGGATTGCCCGCATGCTTCGAAGGCCTGCGGAACGCCCCGCGGAGGCGGGCAAGTGAGACGGTCCGAACGCCACGATGAACGCTGCCGAATTGTTGATCGGCGAGTTCGCCCGCACGCTCGACGAGCGGTATCGGCTGGCGATTCCACCGGAACTCCTCGACCCGCTCCTCGCGGCCGGGCCGCGACTGGTGCTCGCCAAGGAGCGAGCCGGCTGCCTGTCGCTCTGGCCTGCTGCGGTCTGGAAGCCCCGTCTGGATGCGGCCATCGATGTGGTGCGCAGCAAGATGCAGGCTGGCCTCCTGACGCAGCGGGTCACCCAACTTCAGGACCTCGGGCGACTGCTGTCGACACGCCAAAAGGTGGTGTCGATCGCGGCCCGGGGCCGCTTCGTCGTGCCGGAGGGCTTCCGCGAGTTTCTCGCGGTGGAGCCCGGCGGCGACCTGATCGTGGTGGGCGCCGCGGTCTGCGTGGAACTCTGGCAGCCCGCCGCCTGGTCGGCCTTCGTGACCGACGAGATGCCCGGCTTCCGGCAGCGGATCGACGAGCTCACCGCCTGAACGAACTTTTGGCCATGCCCGGATGAGAGGAAACGGTTTCAGCCTGTCGGTCTCATCCGGCCAGGAAAAACGATAGCCACGGAACGGGCCCCACCAGCACGGATGCTGCCGCGGGACCTCCTCCGGGCATGGCCTTTTCGGCTCGCCGCTCAGCTGCCCGGAGACGTCGAGTCGCCCGAGCCCCGGCTCGGGGACGGCAAAAGTCTCCTCGCTGCGGCCGCGGCGGCCGCACGCTCGTCGAGCGTTTGCCGATCCCCTCGCCTGACGTTGAACATGTCAGGGGCAGCTTCGCGACGGATTTTTTTCTGGGGGGTTACCGACCGCAGCCCTGGCAGCCGCCGGCGCAGTTGCCGTTGCACGAACCGGCGTCGCCGAGTTCCTTCTTGTAGGCCTTCTGGGCCGCCGCTTCCTTGGAGAGTTTGAACTCGGGGCCGGCGGGGAAGTATTGGATGTCGTCCTGCAGGTAATAGGCGCTGGGGAGCGTCTGGCCTCCCACGTCCACCTGGCAGCCGGTCAGCGCGAGCCCACCCATGGCCACGGTGGCGAGGAGCACGCGGGCGAAACCGCGGCGAACGAAACGGCGGATCGTGCGGAATGCGGTCATGGCTCTCGTCCGGGGAACGGGTGCGGGATCGAACGCATCCCATGTATCGACCGATGCAACCGGCAAACTTTGACCGACCGGCACCACCGGCCCGGGTCCGGCGCCGGCCTCTCCCAGCCCCCCCAGACTGCCGCCCGGCCACCGCCGTCGCGCCGTCCCGGGAACGTGTACAACATCCTCCATGAGCCCGCCCTCCGCCGCCCGCCGCGGCCTGCCGCCCGCCGCGGCCCTCGCCTTCTGCCTCGCCGCGGCGGCCCCCGCCCAGGTCGTGCTGCCTCCCGGCACCGGCCAGATCGCCGGCGGCCAGACCGTGCCCACGCCCGGCTACGACCTCGCCGGCCAGGCCCTCGCCGAAGGCAACTACTCCGGCGGTCTCGAGATCGCGATGCGCGAGTACCAGGGGGGCGTGCGGATCGGCGCCCAGCGGTGGATCGACTCGATCGCGGCGGCCGCCATGGTCGGCGAGTGTCGGTTCGAACTCGGCCGACTGCGCGAGGCGATCGCGGCCTACGAAGAGGCGATGTTGTTGACCGCGGCCCAGCCCGACTGGCTGCTCTCGGTGCAGTGGCTCCAGCAGCCGCTGCGGCCGCGGGCCGCGCCGCCCGTCGCGACGTGGGGCCGCAGCCAGCGGAACACTCGGCCTGCCGCGCTGCCCGAGGTGGTCTCCATCCGCCGCGCCGGCGCCGATCCGGAGCAGGTGCTCAGGCAGGGGGGCGTGCTCGAGGCGCCGGCCGACTATCCGATCCGCCCGCAGGAGATCTGCCGCAGCCTGGTGATCGCCATCTACCGCCACGCGGAGATCCTCGGTGAACTCGCCCACGAGAGCCCGGCCCTCGACGCGGCCACCAAGGCCCTCGCCCGGCGGCCGGCACCCCCCAACCACTTCTCGCAGTCGTGGATCGACGTCGCCCTGGGCACCGCCTACTGGGTGAAGGGCAAGTCCGATCTCGCCGCGCCGCTGCTCACCCGCGGCCTCACCGTCGGCGAAGGCCTCGACCATCCGCTAACCGCGTGGGGACTGATCGTGCTCGGCCGCATCAAGCTCGCCGCCGACCAGGCGGCCGACGCGGCCAAGCTCTTCGAGGAGGCCACCTACGCGGCGGCCAATCACGGCGACGCCCGGGCGCTCGAGGAGGCGTTTCGCCTCGCCTTCACCGCGCACATGGTGGCGGGCACCCGCGGCGTGCCCCCGTCGATCCGCGGCGGCTGCGACTGGGCGCGGACGAACCTGCCGGTGCTGCGGGTGAACCTCCTGGCGATGCTGGCCGAGAGCCTCGTGGCGGCGGGCGAGACGCGGCAGGCGGCCGCGGCGGTCAAGGACATCGACGGCCGGCTGCTGCAGGGTGATCCCGGCCGCTGCCGCGCCGGCGCGCTGGCCGCCTACGCGGCCGCGACGGTGAAGTACGCCGAGGGCAAGACGGCCGCCGCCGACGCCGATCTCGACCGCGCGCTGGCCCTCGAGCGGGCCCGCTCGGCCCGCCTCTTCCAGACCACCCGGGTCACGGAAATGGTGATCGCCGGATCGAACCTGATCACGGAACGCGAGGCCGACCGGCTCTACGCCGCGCTGCTCGGAGACCCGACGGGCCGCGACTTCGCCGCCGATCCGCTCGGCACGCTCGCCGCCATCTCCAGCCCGCGCGGCGACGCCTTCGAGGGCTGGGTGGCGATGGCCGCCCGCCGCAACGACGAGGCGGCGCTCGAGGCGGCGGAGGCGCTGGCCCGCGACCGCTGGCTGTCGGCGCAGCGGCTCGGCGGCCGGCCGGTGGCCATCCAGCGTCTGCTCGGCAGCGACCCGCAGGATCTCCTCCCGCCCGAGGCCGCGCGGCGGGCGGCGCTCCTGGCCCGCCACCCGGAACTCGCCGCCGTCCTCGACCGCGTCGCGCAGGTGCGGATCGCGCTCACCGCCGCCGTCAACGCGGCCGTGGCCCAGCCTCCCGCCGAGAAGCCCACGGTCCCCGGCGCCGCGGACGATTGGGAGACCTACCGCGGGCAGGCCGTGCGGCTCGGGCAGTTCGTGGGTCGCATCGCCGCCGGTCGCGACTTCACGCCGCTCGACTTTCCGCCGCGGACGGCGGCGGCCGAGATCCGCCGCCGGCTCGCGCCGCGGCAGCTCATGCTCTCGTTCCACTGGACGAAGTCGGGCCTGTTCGGCGTGCTCGAGTCCCGCGAGCGGGCGGCCTTCTGGCAGGTGCGGCAGGTGGCGGCGCTGCCCCGGGCGGTCACCGACCTGGCCCGGGGCCTGTGCCTCTTCGACCCGATCGCCCCGGTGCCGACCGACCGGCTCGTCGCCGGCGACTGGCGCGGGGCGGCGGCGCAGATCGAGCGGATCCTTTTCGAGAACTCCAAGATCACGCTCGCCGAGGGGATCGACGAGTTGATCGTCGTGCCCGACGGGCTGTTGTGGTACGTGCCCTTCGAGCTGCTCCCGGTGGCCTCGAACCGGCCGGGCGACCCGGCGGCCGGCGAGGCGAAGCTCCTCCGCGAGGTCTGCCGGGTGCGGTACGCGCCCACCCGCAGCCTCGCGGTGCCGCGGTTCGCGCCGGGCCGTGCGGGGGGTCCCGTCGGCATCCACGCGGGGCGGATGTTCCGCGGCGAGAGTCGCGAGGACGTGGCCGCGGTGCTCGAACGGTTGACCGCCGCCGTGGAGCGGAGCCAGCCGCTCGTGCTATTGGCCGCGGGGCCGCCGCCGCCCCTCGTCGGCTCGCTGTTCGAGGATCTGGCGATCTTCGAGGAGCTCGGTGGCGAGGGGCCGATCGCCGCGCGGCCACTGATCCAGTCCGCCGCCGGAGCCGCGGGCATGACGTTCGCCGATTGGCTCGGGCCGCCGCTCAAGCGGCCCCGCCGCATCATCCTCCCGGGGCTGCAGACGGCGGTGGCCGGCGGCCTCGACAAACTGCCGGCGCGGGCGGGCGAGGACATCTTCATCGCGGCCACCGACCTGCTCGCGGCCGGCGGCCGCACGGCGCTGGTGAGCCGCTGGCGGATGGGGGGCAAGGTCGCGGCCGACCTGATGGCGGAGTTTCTCCGCGACGCCACGGCCCCGGGACCGGAGGGCGACCTGCCCGCGGCCTCGGCCAGCTGGCAGCGGGCCGTCGACGTCGCCACGGCGGAGGAACCCGACACGGAGCGGGAGCCGCGGATCAAACAGGTCGACAAGGCGATCCTCACCGACGCCCGGCACCCGTTCTTCTGGGCGGGCTACATGCTCTTCGATTCCGGCAGCGGCGTGGTTCCCGACGAGGCCCCACGGCCGGCCGCCCGGTGAGGCCGACCGCACCCATGCACCTTCTCGGGCAACTCGACTTCTCCCAGGGCCTCGTGGTGCTCGCGGTGGCCGCCCTCGCGGCCGGCGCGGTGAACTCGTTCGCCGGCGGCGGCACGATCCTCACCTTCCCGGTCTTGGCGGCCATCCTGCCCGATATGCCCGGCCGGCTGGTCGCCGCCAATGCCACGAGCACGATCGGCCTCTGGCCCGGCGCCGCGACGGCCGCCTGGGCCTACCGCGGCGAGCGGAGCGACCTGCCCACGTGGTCCCGCTGGCTCGTCGTGCCGAGCGTGCTCGGCGCGGCCGCGGGCACGCTGCTCGTGCTCGCCTTGCCCCCCGCGTGGTTCGACACCCTCGTCCCCTGGCTGATCCTGCTGGCGGCGGTGCTGTTCGCGGTCCAGCCGCAGCTCGCCCGGCTGTCGGCCCGGGGCGCCACGCCGCAGCCGGCCGCCGCCCCCGCGCGGATCGCCGCCGCCTGTGGCCTGCAGTTCCTGGTCGGCGTCTACGGCGGCTACTTCGGCGCGGGCATCGGCATCCTCATGCTCGCCGTGCTCGCGATGCTCGGCCTCGGTGACATCCACCGGCTCAACGGCGTCAAGAACGTGCTCGGGACGGTGGTCAACGGCGTGGCGGCGGCGATGTTCGCCGCGGGATCGCTGGCCGGCTGGCACGCGGTCTCCTGGCCGCACGCGGCGGTGATGGCGGTGGCGTCGATCCTCGGCAGCCTCGGCGCATCGCACGTCGCCCGGCGCCTGCCCGCCTCCCTCGTCCGCCGGCTGGTGGCCCTCATCGGGTTCGCCCTCGCCGCCTACTATTTCGTCCGTTGACACCCCACCCGCCCGCCTCCACTGCCATGCTCGTGCGCACGGAAGACCTCTCGAAGCGGTACGGCGCCTTCGCGGCGCTCGACGGCTGCTCGCTGGGCGTGCAGGCCGGCGAGATCTTCGGGCTGCTCGGCCCCAACGGCGCGGGCAAGACCACGCTCCTGCGGCTCCTGCTCGGCTACATCCACCCCACGGGCGGCCGGGCCAGCGTGTGCGGCTGCGACATCGTCGCCGACCCGCTCGGCGTCCGCCGCCACACGGCCTACCTGCCCGGCGAGGCCCGGCTCTTCCGCCGCATGAACGGCCACGCGGTGCTCGACTTCTTCGCCCGCCTCCGGCCCGCCTGCAGCCGCGCGGCCGCGACGCGGGTGGCCGACCGGCTGGGCCTCGATTGCGGGCGGCAGGTGGGCCGGATGAGCACCGGCATGCGGCAGAAGCTCGCCCTGGCCGCCGTGCTGGCCACCGACGTGCCGCTGGTGATCCTCGACGAGCCGACGGCCAACCTCGACCCCTCGGCGCGGGCCGAGGTACTGGCGCTCGTCCGCGAGGCGCGGGCGGCGGGCCGCACCGTGATCTTCTCGTCGCACGTGCTCTCGGAGGTGGAGGAGACCTGCGACCGGGTGGCGATCCTCCGCGCCGGGCGGCTCGTGCACGAGCAGTCGCTCGAAGACCTGCGGCGCTGCCACCGCATCCGCGCCCGGCTGGCCGGTCCGTTCGCCGGCGTGCCGGCGGCCCTCGCCGACCGGGTGGCGGTCACCGCAGGCGGCACCGGCGGGCGGATCGTGCTCGAGGCGTCCGACTCGCTGGCCCCGCTGCTCGGCTGGCTCGCCACGCTGCCGCTGGAGGAGATGCAGGTCGAGCCCGTGGGCCTCGCCGCCGTCTACGAACGGTTTCACCGGGGGCCCGCCGCATGATCTGGAACTCGTCCATCTGGCGGAAGACCTGGGGCGACCAGCGGCTGCTGTTCCTCTCGCTGGCGGCGCTGTGGGCGGCGTTCCCGTGGATCTACCTCTGGCTCCAGGCGCAGATCCCCATGCCCGCCTTCCAGGAGGTGCTCCTGCGGGCGCTGCCCGAGGACTGGCAGAAGCTCTCGGGCGTGCCCTTCTCCGAGGTGGCCACGCACGCGGGCCGCGTGGCCCTGGCGTTCGTCGACCCGGTGGTCGTGCTCGCGGCCACGGTGTGGGGCATCACGCGGGGCAGCGATGCCGTGAGCGGGCCGCTGGAGCGCGGCACGATGGAGATGGTGCTCGCGGCGCCCATCCGTCGCTCGGCGCTGTTCCTCACGCAGGCACTGGCCACGACGGCGGCGGCGGCCCTGCTGTGCGCCGTGCTGCTGGCGGCGGTCTGGTCGGCCGTGAGCCTCGGCCCCTGGGCGGGGAAGGTGGAGCCGGTCCGGTTCGTGCCGGCGGTGGCCAACGTGTTCGGCCTCATGGTCTGCATCGGCGGCATCGCGGCCTGCGTCTCGGCCGCCGACAGCCACCGCTGGCGGACGGTCGGCATCCTCTGCGGGTTCTACGTGTTCTCGATCCTCGCGAAGCTGGTGGGGCGGTTGAGCGGCAGCCTGGGCTGGGTCGGCTGGCTCTCGATCCTCAACGCCTACGAGCCGCAGCGGCTGGTGACGGGCACGGCCGACTCGTGGCGGCTCCTCGGCTGGTACGACGGCACGCTCCTCGGCATCGGCCTCGCGGCCTACGTGGCCGGGGCCGTGGTCTTCGCCCGCCGCGACCTGCCGGCACCGCTGTAGCCCCGTCCCGCGGTCTTGCCGCATACTATTGGTTCGTCCCGCGAGGAGTCGTCATGCCCGCCCGGCCCGGTCGCCCGCTCCACTTCGCCGCCTGCCTGCTCGCCGGCTGCCTGGTCCTGCCCGCGGCGGTCGGCCGCGCCGCCGACGAGGCCGACAGCCCCGGCCAGGCCGATCTCGACGCGGCGATCGACGCCAAGCTCTCGGTCGACCAGCTCGACGACTACGCGAAGGTCCTCGATCTCTGTCGGCAGGCGGTCGACAAGGGGCTGCCCGACGACGCGCGGAAGTTCGCCGAGGAGCTCTACACGGGCACGCTCATGGACCGGGCCGGGATGCTCGTGGAGGCGATCTTCGAGTCGCCCACGCCCGACGAGCAGTGGCCGCGGATGCGAGCCTTCGCGATGCGCGACCTCGACGAAGTCGTGAAACGCGACCCCGCGATCGGCCAGGCCCACCTCATGATCGCGCGGCTGGAGTCGCTCCCCCGCGGCAACCGCGAGCGGGCCGTGACGGCCGCGACCAAGGCCCTGGAGCTGGTGGGCGACGACCGGCTGCAGCGGGCCCAGGCCCACCTCGTGCTCGGGTCGGTCGACGACGACGTGGAGAAGCGGCTCGAGCAGTACGCCAAGGCCGTGGAACTCGCCCCCCGCGACGTCGAGATCCGCCGCACCCGTGGCCTGGCCCTGCTCGTGGAGGACAAGTTCGACGACGCCCGCGCCGACCTGGTGGTCGCGACGGAGGAGGAGCCCGACGACGCGTCGCTCTTCGAGGCCCTCGGCATGGCCTGCATGATGGGCGACCGGCTCGACGAGGCGGAGAAGGCGTTCGACCGGGCGATCGAACTCGAGCCCGACGACGCCGGGGCGCTCCTGCAGCGGGCCCGGCTGCTGGCCGTCCGCGGCGCGAAGGAGAAGGCGCTCGACGACATCGAGAAGGTGCTCGAAGCGACCCCCGACGACGCCACGGCCCGCCTCCTGCGGGCTCGGGTGCACCAGCAGGCGGGCGACACGGACAAGGCCCTCGCCGACCTGGAGGATGTGCTGCGAAACGAGCCCGACCTCGCCTCGGCCCTCGAACTCCGCGGGCTGATCGCCGCCGAGCAGGGGGACTACGCGGCCGCGATCCGCGACTTCCGCCGGCTGGTGGCCAAGAACGGCGGCGACCCCGTCCTCCTCGCCCAGTTGGGCACGCTCTACCTGGCGGCCAAGCAGCCGCGGGAGGCGATCAAGCGGTTCACGCGGGCCCTGGAAATCGACGAGGAGAACTTCCCCTGCCGGCGGGGCCGCAGCGACGCCGAGATCACGATCGGCGACCACAAGGCGGCGCTGGCCGACCTGGAGAAGGCGCTCGAACTCCGGCCCGACGACACCGGCGTGCTCAACAACCTCGCCTGGCTGCTGGCCACGTCGCCCGAAGACGCCCTGCGCGACGGCAAGCGGGCGATCGACCTGGCCCGGAAGGCCTGCGAGAAGACGGAGTGGAAGGAAGCCCACATCGTCAGCACGCTAGCGGCCGGGCACGCCGAGGCGGGCGACTTCGAGGCGGCGCGGAAGTTCAGCCAGCAGGCGGTCGACCTGGGCGACGGGGCCGCGGACGTCACCGAGCAGCTCAAGAACGAACTCGCCAACTACGAGGCCGGGAAGCCGTGGCGGGAGCGACAAGAGACGCCCGACGCGGGGGCCGAGTCGCTCCCGAAGATCCCCGGCACCGAGCCGGCCCCCGCCGAGCAGCCCGCGCCGCCCGCCAAGGCCCGGCGCCCGTTCGACGAATGATGCGTGGCTTCGCC
>JBIIDT010000056.1:0-21085 GCA_044238145.1 Pirellulales bacterium
GCCCCCGAATCGAGCGAGGCCCTCGGCTTCGGCTTCCGGTGCGGGTTCCTCGGCCTCCTGCACATGGAGATCATCCAGCAGCGGCTCGAGCAGGAGGCCGACCTCGACCTCGTGCAGACGGCCCCGAACGTCACCTACCAGATCCTCAAGAGCGACGGCGAGACGATCGAGATCACCAACCCCCAGGACGTGCCCGACTCCGGGCAGATCGAGGAGTTCCGCCAGCCAATCGTCCGCACCAACTTCCTCGTCCCGGTCGAGCACATCGGGCCGATCATGCAGCTGTGCACCGACCGCCGCGGCACCTACCTGAAGACGGAATACCTGTCGCCCACCCGGGCGATGCTCTCCTTCGACCTGCCGCTGGCCGAGGTGATCTACGACATGCACGACAAGCTCAAGAGCGTGACCCGTGGATACGGCACGATGGACTACGAGCTCGTCGGCTACTTCCCCGCCGACCTCGTCCGGCTCGACATCCTCGTAGGGGGCAAGAAGGTGGACGCGCTGTCGATCATCTGCGACCGCCGCGACGCCGACCGCCGCGGCCGGGCGATCGTCAAGAAGCTCCGCGGCGAGATCGACCGCCACATGTTCGAGATCGCGCTGCAGGCCGCCATCGGCACCAAGGTCATCGCCCGGGAGACGATCTCCGCGATGCGGAAGAACGTCACGGCCAAGTGCTACGGCGGCGACATCTCCCGCAAGAAGAAGCTGTGGGCGAAGCAGAAGGAGGGCAAGAAGCGGATGAAGAGCATCGGCTCGGTCGACATCCCGCAGAAGGCCTTCATGGCGGTGCTCGACACGGGCACCGAGCGGCAGTGACGCGGCCGCCGCCGGGGTCGGGAGCCGACGCGCCCGACCCGCCGGGAACGGCGCCGGTTGCCACCACCGTCCGGGCCCTGGGCTGGACGAGCTTTCTCACCGACTTCTCGAGCGAGGCGATCTACCCGCTCCTCCCCGGGTTCGTGAAGGGGCTCGGCGGCTCCGGGATCGACATCGGCCTCGTCGACGGCTTCGCCAACGCGGTCGCCGCCGTCGTCCGCCTGCCGGCCGGCATGCTCTCCGACACGTTCGGGCGGCGGCCGCTGGTGCTCTTCGGCTACGGGCTCTCGGCGGTCGTCCGGCCGCTGATGGGGCTCATCGCCACGCCGCTGGCCGCCGTCGCGGTGCGGACCGCCGACCGCTTCGGGAAGGGAATCCGCTCGGCGCCCCGCGATGCGCTCGTGGCCGATCTCGTGCCCCCGGCCGAACGCGGCCGGGCCTTCGGCCACATCCGCGCCCTCGACCACGCGGGAGCCGCTGTCGGGCCGCTCGCCGCCATGCTGTTTCTGCTCGCGTTTCCCGGTGAGGAGCGGCGGCTGTTCCTGCTCACGCTCCTGCCCGGGCTGGCCACGCTCGCCGTCATCTGGCGGTTCGTGCACGATCCGCCGGCGCCGGCCCGGACCGCCCGGCCGGCACCGCGGGCCCAACTCTCGCGGCCGCAGGCGGTGCTCCTGGGATGTGTCGCCGTCTGGGCGCTGGGGGCGGCGAGCGAGCAGTTTCTGCTGCTCCGCGTCGCCGACCTCGGCCTGCCCAGACCCTTCGTGCCGCTGGTGTGGTTCGCAATGAGCCTCGCCAAGAGCGGCGCGGCGGCCCGGGCCGGGCGGCTGGCGGACGGCGGCTCGCCGCGGCTGGTGCTCGGCGCGGGCTGGCTGCTCTTCGCCGCGGCCTACGGCGGCCTGGCATGCACAGCGAGCCTCCCGGCGACCGTCGCGGTCGTGCTGCTGGTGGGCGTGGCCTATGGTGTCGCCGAGCCCGCCGAGCGGGCGCTCGTCGCGGCGCTCGCCCCCGACGGCCGGCAGGGGGGCGCCTTCGGCTGGTACGCCCTCGTGCAGGGGCTGATGGCCCTGCCGGCGAGCCTGCTGGCCGGCTGGCTCTGGGACCGCGGGCCGGAGGGACCCGCGACGGCGTTCGTGCTGACCGCCGCGCTGGCCATCATGGCCGCCGGCCTGCTGGCTGCGACCGGCCGCCGCGGCGGCGTCACTGCCGCGGGATGAGCCCGAGATCGAGGCCGAAGACGAAGAGCATCAGCGACAACAGCAGGGCCAGCCCGATGTACGACAGCACGGCCACCACGCCCTCGCTCGGCGGCTTGCCGCGGATGGCCTCGTAGGCCAGGAACACCATGTGCCCGCCGTCGAGGACGGGGATCGGCAGGAAGTTCACGACCGCGAGATTCGCCGAGAGCATCGTCAGGAAGAGCAGCAGCCGGCTGAAGCCCTCGCTCGCCGAGCGGCCCGCCTGCTTGGCGATCTCGATCGGCCCGCCGAGCAGCCGGGCGCTGATCTGCCGGTTCCAGAGCTTGCCGAGGAAGCCGTACACCAGCATCAGGTCCGCGCCGGCCTTCCGCAGGCCCCGGCGGAGCGCCTCCGGCACCGACTGCGCCTTGACGACGCGGTAGACCGGCTCGAAGACGAGGCCGCGATCCACCACGAACAGGTCGTCCGCCTCCCGCGGCGCGAGTTCCACCGTGCGGCTCTTGCCGCCGTCGCCGGCGGCGACTTCGAGCCGCAGGGTCGTACCCGAAGGCAGGTCCTGGAGGATGCCCATCATGCCCGGCCAGTTGGGCTCGGCGGCCGTGAGCTTGACGGGGATGCCCGACTCCCGCGCGGCGGCCGCCTCCGGGGTCATTACCCACGCCTTCTCGATCCGCTCGCCGGCCACGATGCCGGCCACGGCCGCCGGTCCGCCCGGCTCGACCGCCGCCACGACCGCGTCGACCGGAATCGCGACACCCAGGGACGCGACGGCAGCCGGGCTGCCGATGCCGCTCGTCGAATCGTCGCGCCAGGTGACCTCACGGGGCCGCACCTCGACCGTCCTGTCGGCCGCGCCGTCACGGCCGATCGTGATCGCGACGGGCTCGCCCGCCCGCTTTCTGAGCCGGTCGTCGAGGGTGAGCGGGTCGCCGACCGGCTCGCCGCCGACGGCCAGGAACCGGTCGCCCGGACGGATGCCCGCCGCGGCGGCGGGCGAGCCCTCCTGCACGTCCTTGATCGCCAGCGGCGTCATCGCCATCCCGGTGGTCAGCCGCCGTTGCGGCGGCAGCAGGATCTCGACGTCGGCGCCCGCGGCCCGCCCGACCGTGAGCTTCACGGGCCGGTCCGCCGCCCGCGCCAGGGCGGCGAGCAGTTCCGCGTACGTGGCGACCGGCAGGCCGTCCACCGCCCGGATCGTGTCGCCGCCGGCCAGGGCCGGCTCGGCCAGGGCCGAAGCGCCGGCGAGCGCCCCGTCGATCTCGGCGGGCAGGGTCGTGGAGAACGGGCTCGTGACCCCGATCGTCGGCTTGCCGAGGTCGGTATCGGGCTTCAGCCGCACCGTCCGCGTGCTGCCGTCGGCCGGCCGCCGCACCGTGAAGTCGATCCCCTCCTTGACGCTGCCCACGGTGACGCCGTGCAGCAGGTCGGCGAAGATCGGATCCTCGCGGCCGCCGATGCCGACGATCTCGTCGCCGGTCCGCAGCCCGGCCCGCCAGGCGGCACCCCCGGCCCGCACGGAGGAGATCGTGCAGGTCAGCTCCTTGACGCCCAGCCCGTAGGCCCAGGCCGCCATCAGCACGGCGAAGATCACGTTCATGATCACGCCCGCGGAGATGATCGCCATCCGCTCGGGCACGCTCTGTGCGGGGTAGCTCCGCGGGTCCCACTGCGGGTGCGGCCCCGCGACCGGCTCGGGCGGCAGGTCACCCGCGAGCCGGGCCCGTTCCGCCTCCGCGGCGGCCGCGGCCGGGTTGTCGTCCTGGCCGAGCATCTTCACGTAGCCGCCGAGGGGCAGGATGCCGATGCCGTATTCCGTCTCGCCCCACTTGAAGCTGCACAGCTTCAGGCCGCCGACGTCGAAGCCGAGATAGAACTTCTCGCACTTCACGCCGCAGGCCTTGGCCACGAGGAAGTGCCCAAGTTCGTGGACGAAGATCACGAATCCCAGGCCGCCGGCCACCTGGAGGATGACCCACCAGTTCGACGGTTGCAGGATCCATTCCACCCACGTGGCGGCCATGAACAGGCAACCGACCAAGGCGGGACTCACTTCTGCTGCCATGCGGCGACCTCCTGGCGAGCCCAGGCGTCGAGCCTGCGGACATCATCGAGTTCGGGATCGGGCTGGAACGGGTGCTCGGCCACGAGGCGGCCGCAGATCTCAGCGATGTCGGTGAACCGCAGCCGGCCGGCGAGGAAGCCGCTGACGGCCTCCTCGTTGGCGGCGTTGAGCACGGCGCCGGCGGTGCCGCCGCGGGCGGCCGCCTCGTGGCCGAGCCGGACGGCCGGAAACCGCGCGGGGTCGGGCGGCTCGAACTCGAGCGCCAGCCGCTGCGTGAAGTCGAACCGCCGGGCGGGCCCCGCCACCCGCTGCGGGTGGGACAGGGCGTACTGGATCGGCAGCCGCATGTCCGGCGGGCTCATCTGGGCCAGCACGGAGCCGTCGACGAACTCCACCATCGAGTGCACGATCGACTGCGGGTGCACGAGCACCTCGAGCTTCTCGGCGGGCACGCCGAACAGCCAACGGGCCTCGACGAGCTCCAGGGCCTTGTTCATCATCGTCGCGGAGTCGATCGTGATCTTCGGACCCATCGACCAGGTGGGGTGCCGGAGCGCCTCCTCGGGTGTGACGGCCGCGAGCGTCTCCGCCGGCCGCGTGCGGAACGGGCCCCCGCTGGCGGTGAGCACGATCCGCCGCACCTCCGCGGTCGTCCCCGAGCAGAGGGCCTGCTGGATGGCGGAGTGCTCGCTGTCGACGGGTAGGATCGTGGCGCCCGAGCGGGCCGCCAGCCGCATCACCAGCGGCCCCGCCGTCACGAGCGTCTCCTTGTTGGCCAGGGCCACGGTCTTCCCAGCCGCCACGGCGGCCCAGGTGCTCCGCAGGCCGGCGAACCCCACGATCGCCGCCACGACCCGGTCGACCTCCGCCGCCTGCACCAGTTCGTCGAGCAACTCCGGTCCGACCGCCAGCCGGGTGCCGGCGGGGAGGGCCGCGGGGCCGATCGCCGCCGCCGCGGCCGGATCGACGACGGCGATCCAGCGGGGCCGCACGCGATGGGCCTGCTCGAGGAGCGGACCAACGCTCGTGTGGGCGGCGAGCAGGAAACAGGAAAAACGCCCGCGGGAGGCCTCGATCACGTCGAGCGTGCTCGTGCCGATGCTGCCGGTCGACCCGAGCACGGCCACGCAGGCCCCGGCGGCGTCACCGCCGGGCACGAACGACCGATGCTCTGCAGAAGCCCCCACGAAAGAGGGATCGCTCAAGGGAAGGGGCATGGAGGCGGAGGCTGCTTCTCCCGGGCATTTCCAGGCTCGAAGTCTAAGGCAGCCGGCAGCGAACCGCCACATTCATTTTCCACCCGAAATCCCGGCGGGTGTTTGTCGGCCGATTTCGCGGGGCGTACGATGGGATCGGTTGCTCTCCCTCCCCGCGAAGCGGCTCCGGCGCCCCCTGTGACGGCCAAGAAGAAGGACATTCCGCGCCGCGTCCCGGACCGCCGGCCGGGCCTCGGCGGCAACCTGGTCTGGCCGCTGATCGCCGCGGGCGTGGCCGGCCTGTTCGCGATGAGCCTGATCGGCTCGACACCGGAGCTGGAGTTTTCCTTCAGCGACCTGGAACGACTCGTCGCGGCCCGCGAGGCCGCGGGAGACGACCGCTGGGTCGACGTCCGGCCGGTGGGCGCCGATCCCCGCGCCACCGTCCGCTATGGCGACATCGAAGACGTCGTCATCGGCCCCGTGCAAGTGGCCGGCACGGTCCGCGAACTGCCGCCGGCCGGCGGGGAGGCCCGGCCGGGGGTGGCGGCCAAGCCCGCCACCCGCCGGTTCCACGTCGACAAGTCGGCCTCGAACAGCACCGAGGAGGACGTCAAGAACCTGCTCCGCGAGCACGGCATCCCGTTCCGCTTCGAGGCGGCGCCGAGCGCCTGGCGGAACTGGCTGCCGATGTTCCTGCTCACGGGCGTGTTCGTCCTCGTCTTCTACCTCATGCTGCGCCGCATCGGCGGCGCCGGCAGCCCGATGGCCTTCGGCCGCAGCCGGGGCAAGATGTACGCCCAGGAGGACCTCGGCATCACCTTCGACGACGTCGCCGGCATCGACGAGGCCGTCGAGGAGTTGCGGGAGGTCGTCGAGTTCCTCCGCAGCCCCGAGAAGTACCAGGTGCTCGGCGGCCACATCCCCAAGGGCGTGCTGCTCGTGGGCCCGCCGGGCACGGGAAAGACGCTCCTCGCCAAGGCGATCGCCGGCGAGGCGGGCGTGCCGTTCTTCGGCCTCTCGGGCAGCGACTTCGTGGAGATGTTCGTCGGCGTGGGGGCGGCCCGCGTCCGCGACATGTTCCAGCAGGCCGCCGCCAAGGCCCCGTGCATCATCTTCATCGACGAGCTCGACGCCCTGGGCAAGACGCGCGGCACCAGCGTCGTCGGCGGCCACGACGAGCGGGAGCAGACGCTCAACGCCCTGCTCGTGGAGATGGACGGCTTCGGTAGCAACTCGGGCGTGATCGTGCTCGCGGCCACCAACCGGCCGGAGACGCTCGACCCCGCCCTGCTCCGCCCCGGCCGCTTCGACCGCCACGTGCTCGTCGACCGGCCCGACGTCCGCGGCCGCGAGGCGATTCTCCGGGTGCACGTCACCAACGTGAAGCTCGACCCGGCGGTCAACCTCGAGCAGATCGCCCGCATCACCTCCGGCTTCGTGGGCGCCGACCTCGCCAACCTCGTGAACGAGGCGGCCCTCCTCGCGGCCCGCAACGACAAGTCGTCGGTCGGCATGGACGAGTTCAACGAGGGTGTCGAGCGGGTGACGGCCGGCCTCGAGAAGAAGAAGCGGGTGATCCACGAGGACGAGAAGAAGCGGGTCGCCTATCACGAGGCGGCCCACGCCCTGGTCGCCTTCTCGCTTCCCAACACCGATCCGGTGCACAAGGTCTCGATCATCCCCCGGGGCCTGGCGGCCCTCGGCTACACGATGCAGCGGCCCGAGGACGACCGCTACCTGCTCACGCAGTCGGAACTGGAGAGCCGGATCCAGGTGCTGCTGGCGGGAACCATCGCCGAGGAGATGGTGTACGCCGACGTCTCGACGGGTGCCCAGAACGACCTCGAGCGGGCCAGCGAGATCGCCCGGGCGATGGTCATGGACTATGGCATGAGCCGCCTGGGACGGGTCACCTATCGGGAGAGCGGGCGGTCGCCGTTTTTGGCGGGGGCGGGACCCGAGCTGCCCTCCGCCCGCGGCCACAGCGAGCAGACGGCCCGCGAGATCGACGAGGAGGTGCGGCGGATCGTCGACGCCGCGATCGCCCGGGTGCGCCGGATCCTCGAGTCGCGGCGGGCCGCGCTTGAGGCCGTCACCAGGCGGCTGATCGAGAGCGAGGTGATCGACGGCGAGGAGCTCCGCGTCATCGTCGAGGCGGCCACCGACGCGCCGCAGCTCGTGCCCGGCACCGAAGCCGAGCGCCGGCCCCGGCCGACCCCCGACGTGGGCGGCGAGGCCCCCGGCACGGCCGAGGCGTGACGGGCCCCCTTCGCCGGCCCGTGGCGGCCGGCCCCGCAGAACCGCGCCAGCCGTCATGGTCTGCCGGGATTGACGCGGCGCTTGAGCCGGAGGCCCGCGGCGGCCGATGCCATCCGCGGTGTCCGTATCTCCTGGAACCGTCCCCACCCCGGCCCGTGCCGGCCCGAAAGCCATGTGGAAGAGCTTCTGCCTCGCATCCGGCATCTTCGCCTGCCTCGTGGGCGCCGAGATGCTGCTCATCGACTCCGCCGTCATCCTCCCGGTGCAGGGGGGGGGCGGCCCGCGGACGTTCACCGCGCCCGACTGGGCCCCGTGGACGCTCCTCTCGGTCGGCGCCGTCACGGTCATGCACTTCGTGACGCTGTCGGGCCGGGGCTCGAGTCAACCGCCGCAGTTCCACGGCCGCTGAGCGTTATCCGCCGGGCCGAACCGCGGTTCTCTTCTGGAGGAGGCGGTCGCACCCGGCCGCCGAGGCCATGATCCAGACCGCGACGAAGCCCGAGCGGGACACCGTGCTCTACGACGGGGCGTGCCGCTTCTGCCGCGGGCAGATCGCCCTCCTGCGCCGGTTCGACCTGACTGGCCGACTGGCCTTCACCTCGCTCCACGAACCGACCGTGGCCCGCGACTTCCCCGAGATCGCCCCGGAGGATCTCCTCGCGCGGATGTACGTGGTGGATCGCGCGGGGCGGGCCCGCGGCGGGGCCGACGCCGTGCGGTATCTCTCCCGACGGCTGCCGCTCTTGTGGCCGCTGGCGATTCCGCTCCACGTGCCGGGCACCATGCCGCTGTGGCGGGCCCTCTACGGATTCGTGGCCCGCAACCGCTACCGGATCGCCGGCCGCTGCGACGACGGCAGCTGCCGCATCGGCTGAACAGGGGCCGCTACGCGTCGGCCTGACCGCCGTCCGCCGCGCCGCCGTCGGCGATCTCGCGAAGCAGGCGGGTCATCGTGTTGGCGTGCACGCCGAGCAACTTGGCCGCGTTGGCCTTGTGGCCGCGCGTGATCTCAAGCGCCTCCTTGATGGCCCGCTCACGGAGCTTGACCAGGTCGAGGCAGGGCAGCCGCGTGGCGGCCGGCCGGCCGGCCCGCGACCGCACCGGCAGCACGGGCTCGGACTGGAGCACGTAGGCCTGCTCGATCGCGTGCTCGAGCTGCCGGACGTTGCCCGGCCAGTCGAAGCTGCAGAACTCGGCGAGCTTCTCGGCCGACGGCTCCCAGACGGGCAGCCGATAACGCTCGGCGAACTTCCGCGAGAAGAACTCGATGAACGAGGGGATGTCTTCGGGCCGCTCGCGGAGGGCCGGCACGTTCAGCTCGATCATGTTGAGCCGGTAGTAGAGATCCTCGCGGAACGCGCCCTTGGCGACCTCGGCCTCGAGGTCGCGGTTGGTCGCGGCGACGACCTGCACGTCGATCGGCACCGGCTCGTTGGCGCCGACGGGGAGCACCTCGCGCTGCTGGAGCACGCGGAGCAGTTTGGCCTGCAGCTCCAACGGCATCTCGCCGATTTCGTCGAGGAACACCATGCCGCCCTGGGCGGCGCGGAAGATGCCGAGCGAGCGTCCGGCGGCGCCGGTGAACGCGCCCTTCTCGTGGCCGAACAACTGGCTCTCGGCGAGCGACGGCGTCAGGGCCGCGCAGTTGACCGGCACGAAGGCCTTGTTGCGTCGCGGGCCGCTGCGGTGCAGGAGCCGCGCCCAGAGTTCCTTGCCGGTGCCGGTCTCGCCGGTGACGAGCACCGTGCACTCGACCTCCGCCGCCCGCTCGATCGCCTTGGCGATCCGCCGGACCGCGGCGTTGGATCCGAGCACCCAGTTGCTCGCGGCGGGCTGCTCCATGACCGAGACGGTGCCCGAGTCGGCGTCACAGACGACCGACGGGTCGAGCGAGCCGCCGCGGGGATCCCGCGCGGCGGCGTCTGTGCCACGAAAGCTGTGCGGCCGGAGGGCCATGGAATCGTTCCCTGGGAGGCGGATCGCAGGACCCCGTTTGGTCCCTACGACCCAGACACCCGGACATGACGATTAGTATGGCGAAACGCCGGGGGAGAAGCAACCGCTGGGACAGGGATTTTTGCAGGGCAAAAACCCGCGAAAAAACGCCGTTTCAGGGGGTTTCCGCCCGGTTTTTTCCCGGCTCCAACCGGTCCCCCGTCCGGAAAAACAGCAGGTGCTGCCAGGGGAGCCGGTCGAACTCCCGGTCGAGCACGAACCCCTCCGGCTCCAGTTCGGCGCGGACCTGCCGCCTCGTCATCTTGTGCAGCGGCTTGATCGGCACGGCCGGATCCTCGCCGCGAAACTCCGCGAGCACGAGCCGGCCGCCGGGCTTCAGGCTCGCGCGAATCGCCACGAGCATCTGCTCCGGATGCGAGAACTCGTGGTACACGTCGACGCACAGCACCATGTCGACGGCGGCCGCGGGCAGCCGTGGGTCGACCGGCGTGCCGAGCACCGGACGAATATTGGCGAGTCCGGCGGCCGCCGCCCGCTCCGCGAGCATCCGCAGCATCTCGGGCTGGATGTCGACGGCATAGACGACGCCCCGCGGGCCCACCAAGCGCGCCAGTTCGAGGGTGTAAAAGCCGTTGCCGCTGCCCATGTCGCAGATCGTCTGACCGGGTTCGACGTCCAGTGCCTCGAGGAGCATCCGGCAGTCCTCCTCCCGTTGCCGGCTCTCGCGGACGAGCCAGGCGGCGCCGTCGTAGTGCATGGTCTGCGCGATCTCGCGGCCGCGATGGTGCGTCCGTGGCGGCGGGATCACCACGGAGCGGTCGATCGCCGTGTCGATGGGCGGGGGTGGGGCCACGGCGGGAGGCTCGGCCCGGGCCGCCGGCAGGCTCAGCAGACACAGGCAGGTGATCGCGAGGCGGCCCATCGTGGAGGCGAGTATAGCCCCGCGGTGGCCTGTCAGGCCGCCGCCGCGTCCTCGAGCACGGGGCTGCCCGCAACGTCGAAGAAGCTGGCGATCGTGATCCCGTGGGCCGTCGCCCGGGCGGCGACGTCGGCCGCGTCGACGAGGATCGTCCGGCCCGCCTCCACCGCCAGCACCGTGGCCCCCGCCACGCGCAGCGACTCGAGCGTGCCGACGCCGATCGTCGGCATGTCGAAGCGAAAATCCTGCTGCGGCTTGGCGACCTTGACCACCGTCATGCCGCCCGTCGGGCACAGGGAACCGGCCCGGCGGATGCAGGCATCGGTCCCCTCGATGGCCTCGACGGCCAGGGGCGCCAGGTTCTTGACCACGACCGACTGCCCGACGTCGAGCCGGCCGATTTCCTTGGCCAGCCGCCAGCCGAAGGCCACGTCGGCGAGCTGGCGGGCGGTGAGCGGCCGGCCGGCGAGCACGCCACCGGCGGCGAGCAGCTCGGGGGCGAAGTCGGTGGCCGGACAGATCCGCACGCCGCGGGTGTCGAAGGCCGCCGCGATGGCCCCGAGCAGAGAATCGTCGCGGTTGTCGCGGTGCCGGCTGACGAAGTGCGGCCAGAAGGTCTTGAGTCCCGTCCAGTCGGGTACCAGTCGCCGCCAGGCGCCGTGCTCGAAGAGTTTCGTCTTGTGGATCTTGCCGGCCATCGTCGCCCGGGTGGCGCCGTGGCGGAGGAAGAACTCCACCGCCTTGCCGATCTCCGCCACGCCCACCTGGCCGTAGTGGTCGGCCAGTGGCTCGAGCGCCGCGTCGGCGTGGCCCACGATCGCGAGGATCGCGGTGCGGCCGCCCCGGCGGCGGATCGCCTCGGCGACGGCCACCGGAAACCGTCCCCAGCCGGCGAGGATGCCCACCGTCTCGCCGGCAAGCCCGTGCTCTGCGACCGTGTGCCTCGCGTGCATGCCGCCGCCCTCAGGCCGCCTCGGCCGCGCCGCGGCCGGACGACCGTTCCAGGCTCTCGACCCGGGCCGCGAGCGACTTGAGGTCCTTGCGCATCTCCGGCAGCTTGCTGATCGTGGCCAACTGCAGCTTGCGGTCGCGGAGGTCGATCGCCGGCTCGCCGAGGACGGTGCGACCCGCCTCGATGTCGCAGGACACGCCCGACCGCGCCCCGAGCACGGCCTTGTCGCCGATGTGGACGTGGTCGCGGACGCCCACCTGCCCGGCCATCACCACCCAGTCGCCGGTGCTCGTGCTGCCGGCCACGCCGACCTGCGAGCAGATCATGTTGTGCCGGCCGAGGCGGCAGTTGTGGGCGATCATCACGAGGTTGTCGATCTTGGTGCCCATGCCGATCACGGTCGGGCCGTAGGTGCCGCGGTCGATCGTCGTGCCGGCGCCGATCTCGACCGTGTCGCCGATCTCCACCCACCCGAGCTGAGCCGAGAGCCCATACCCCGCGGGCGACGGCTTGTAGCCGAAGCCGTACGCCCCGAGCACGGCGTTGGCGTGGATGATGCAGTCGCGGCCCACGACCGTGTTCTCGTACAGCACGGCGTTGGGGAAGATCTCGGTGCCCGATCCGATCCGGCAGCCGGCCATGAGCCGCACGCCCGAGTGGATCGTGGTGCCCGGGCCGATCTCGACGTCGGGCCCGACGGTGGCGAAGGGGTGGATGTCGACGTCGGCGGCGAGCCGGGCTGAGGGGTCGACGGCGGCCTGCGGGCTGATGCCCGCCCGCGACCGCGGCCGTGGCGGACGGAAGCGGAGGATCGTCGCGGCGAAGGCGGCGTGGACGTCCGCCACCTCGATCGTGGGCCTGTCGAGCGGGCCGGTGCCCTGCGGCACGACGGCGGCGGCACAGCGGCTTTTTGCGAGCAGGTGGAGCTTGTCGGCCGCGTCGACCAGGGCGATCTCGTCGGGCCCGGCGGTCTCGAGCGTGGCGGCGCCGGCGAGCGGCGTCGTGGCGGAACCGCCGACGAGCCTGCCGGCGATCGCGGCGGCCACATCCCCAAGCGTGATCGGCATCGGAAGGCCTCCCTCGGTTACGACCCCGGCGGGCGGGGCGGGGGCGGGAGGGTAGGGAACCGGCGGCGGCGGCCGCAAGGCCGGTTCAGGCCACGATCTGCGGCTCGGTTTCGCGGTCGTCCTCGACTTGGGCGCCCGTCGCCAGCCAGCGGGGCGGCCAGAAGAACAGGAGCAGCACCGCGGCCGCGGCCAGGGCCATGAAGGTCGGATAGAGGAACAACTGACGGTAGTCGACCGTGCCGTCGGCGGCCGTGAGCCGCGTCTGCAGCGGGATGAAGAGCCACTTGGCGGCCAGATCGCCGAGACCGAGGACGAGGAGGTTGAACAGGCTCTGGGCGCTCGACCGCACGTCCTTGGGGAACGCGGCGTCGATGAAGATGTAGAGCGTCGCGAAGAAGAAGGCGTAGCAGATGCCGTGCAGGACCTGGACGGCGATGATCACCGGCTGGTTCTGCGGCAGGAAGGCGAACACGGCGAAGCGGGCGGCATGGCCGAGGATCCCGAGGATCATCGTCGTCTTCCAGCCGAGCTTCGCGAGCACGCCGCCGAGGACGGCCATCGTGAGGATCTCGGCCACCTGGCCGATGCTCATCACGGGCATGATCCACTCGGGCTTGATGCCCACGGTCGGGCTGCCGAGGAAGCCACCGGCGAGCACGAAGTAGCCGTTGTGGATCACGGCGTCGATGAAGGTCACGAGGAACAGCACGAGCAGGTAGGGGTAGGAGAGATACCCGGTCGCCTTGAGCCAGGCGATGCCCGCGACGCCGCCGCCGGAGGCCGGCTTCGGCGGCGTGTGCGGGAGCGTGAGGCTGAAGGCCGCGAGCACGAGCGACGTGATGCCGGAGACGAGGAAGATATTGCGGGAAGCGGCCACCGCGTCGGCGCCCACCTTCCCCTGGAGGACGAAGTACAGCGGCCAGGCGGCGAGAATCCAGCCGATCGTGCCCCCCATCCGCACGAGGCCGAACTCCTTCTGGGCGTTCTGCATGTGCGTGAAGGCGATCGAGTTCGAGACCGAGATCGTGGGCACGAAGAGCAGCGCGTGCAGGAGCATCAGCCCGAAGAACACGGGAAACACGCCGAGGCCCGTCGCGGCGGCGATCTCCTTGGCCCAGTACATGGCGAGGATCGCCAGACCGCCCACGAGATGGCTGAAGGCCATGAACTTCTCTGCCGCGAAGGTGCGGTCGGCGAATTGGCTCGAGAAGAAGATGCCCACGATCGAGGCGATCGCGAAGGCGCTGCCCACCCAGGCGATCTGGGGGTCCGTGAAGGCGAGGCCGTCCTTGCCCATGTAGCCCCAGATGAGCGGCAGCCAGGCCCCCCAGATGGCGAACTCGAGGACCATCATCAGCCACAGGCGGAACGTCGGCACGGCGGAGTGGTTGGTATTCATGCCGCGGAGCATAGCACGTCCTAGCGGCACCGCACCTCGGCCAGGCCGCCGTCCACGCCGAGCACCTGTCCCGTGATCCAGCCCTGGGCGGGGTCGAGCAGGAAGAGGATCGCCCGGGCGACGTCGCCGGGCTCGCCGAGCCGGCCCAGCGGATGCATGCCGATCGAGGCCTTTTCCGCGAGTTCACTCGCCACCAATCCCTTGGTCAGCGGCGTGCGGACCAGGCCAGGGGCGACGGCGTTGAAGCGGATCCCATGCTTGGCGTAGGTGGCCGCGGCGGAGAGCACGAGGCCGACGATCCCGGCCTTCGCGGCCGCGATCGCCTCGTGGTTGGCGAGGCCGACGCGGGCCGCCGCGCTCGAGACCAAGACGACCGATCCACCGGACGCCTTGAGGAGCCGGCCCGCGGCGCGAACGCAGCCGAACGCGGAGGAGAGATTGGCCGCCAGCGTCGCCTGCCACTCGGCGGTCGTGGTGAGGTGCGCCGGCTTGAGCAGCAGGGAGCCGGCGCAGTTGACGATCCCGTCGAGGCCGCCGAGGGCCGCCGCCGCGGCGTCGGCGCAGGCGTCGATCGCGTCGGGATCCGTCGCCTCGACCGGGGCGTGCGGCATCGCGATCTCACCGCCAAGAGCCGCCAGTTTCTCCTGGGACCGCGCCGCGAGGAACGCCTGGCCGCCGCCGGCCACGATGCCCCGGGACACCGCGGAGCCCACGCCCCCCGTCGCCCCGATCACGAGCACGCGTTGCGGGCCGCTCACAGCCAGTCGCCCACGGTCTGCTCCAGCCGCACGCCGGCCGCCATGTCGCGCAGCTTCTCGATCGCCCGTCCCTGGATCTGCCGGATCCGCTCCTTGCAGACGCCCATCTCCGAGCCGAGCTCGCGGAACGTGCGCGGCGGCTTGCCGTCGAAGCCGAAGCGGGCCACGACGATCTCCCGCTCGCGCGGCTCGAGATCCCCGAGGAATTGGCCGAACAGGCCCTTGAGCAGATCGATCTGCTCGGCCGAGCGGTACTCGTGGGCGGGCTCCTGGGCCGCCCGCTCCCGCAGGGCCTCGTCGTCGGCGACGAACCGCTTGCGAAACTGGCGGCCGCGGTGCGAGAGCCTGAAGAAGTGCCGCTGGATGGCGTAGGTGGCGTAGGTGCTGAAGCGATTGCCGAGCGCGAAGTTGAACTTCTCGACGGCCCGCATCAGGGCGACGTTGCCCTCGCTGACGAGCTCGTCGAACGAGTAGGTGGCGTCGATGAACTTCTTCGCGATCGACACGACCAGCCGCAGGTTGGCCGTGATCAGGATCGCCTTGACCGTCTCGGCCTCGGTGAGCAACGCCTCGACGCGGTCCATCTGCGACGGCGTCGCCCGACGACGGTCGAGCTTGCGGCGGTCGGCCGCGGCCCGGAACTTGAGCCAGTTCATCCGCCGGAAATAAAACTGCTCCTCGTCCCGGGTGAGCAGTCGCGTCTGGTACAGGCTGGCGAGGTAGGGGGAGAGCCCCTTGGTCGATGCGGAGTCCGGCCGCTTGTGTTCCAGCGGCACGGCCGCGTCGGCCGGCGGCGTCGAGGCGAGGGCGGCGGCTGACTTGCGGCGAAAATCGGCGCCGGCGATGAACTCGATCTCACGGGCGAAGAACTCCTCGCGGCGGGCCCGCAGGACGGACCGCCGCGCCGCTTCGGCCACGGGACGGGTCCGGGATACCGGAAGTTTGCCGCCGCGATCCGTCGGCCGCCGGGCCGGTCCGAGTTCGGGGATTCGCGGAGCCTTGCGAGCGCGAGCGATCACGATGCCCTCCTTGGGACGGCCGGAGAGGCCAGTCCCGCGAAGGAAACCGCAGCCGTCCCGACCGGCTAACCCGGCCGGAAAAATCGCGGCAACCAGGCCATCCCGGCCCGCCGCCGCCGGGCGCTGGCCGCGAGGCCGGCCACTCCGGCCGCCGCCAGGGCCAGGCTGCTCGGCTCCGGCACGAGCGCCACGTTGGCCATCGCCGCCAGCCCCCCTGGGACGTCGGCGACCGTGCCGTTGACGAAGCCAATCACGAAGGGTTCGGAGGCGGTGAAGCCGGTCGTGCCGGCTTCCGGCCCGAGCTCGAGCACGACGCCGTACAGCCCGTCGGTCGCCGTGTTGGACAGGCTCCAGGTGAGGTCGTTGTGAAAGCCGCCGTTGGAGCCCGCCGTGGCCACGATGAACCCCGCCAGGCCGCCGGTGTCGGTGCCGGTGATCGTGCGCGAGTTGGCCCCGAACGAGACGGTGAGATTCGCCGGCGGCGCCGTGAGGGCGGTGCCATTCCAGTACAGCAACTGCTGCACGAAATCGAACCGCACCTGGTCGCCCGACTGGAGGGTGCCCGCCAGCGCGTCGAACCCCGGTTCGTTCGTCGAATTGTTCGGGCTGCCCGGCACCATCTCCCCCTCGAAGACCCGCCCCGCGAACGAGCCGGTCGTGTAGATGCCACCCTCGGTCGCCAACTGGCCGGACGAGAGCACGATATCGACATCCGTATGTTGGGCCAGACCAGGGGTCGGTAGCCCGAGGGCGCCGAGCGACAAACCGAGCAGCAGCGTCCCGATCCGGGCCGGCATCATATTCATGTACCGCATCGTCATGACCTTTCGTGATTCATGGTGAAAAACCTGCGCTCATCTCACCGATTTGGCTTCGCGAACTCGAGGCCCTCGTTCACCCAGTCGTTGATCTGGGATTCCCCGACCAGTTCCACGTGTCCATCGGCGTAGGCGAAATGCGAGCCGTTGGCGTGGCGGGCGACCTGGATGTCGGCCGCGATCGCATTCATGACCCGGTCCTTCCGCGACGGGTACCACTTGAACCAATCGGGGGAATGGGTGTGGTCGAAATGGGTTTCGAGCAGCGACTTGATCTGCTTCGTCCGATCGGCGACGACCGCGGGGTCGGAGTATTTCTCGAACAGCATCACGGTCTTCGAGCGGGCCTGCACCCGGTTGAGATTGTTGATGCCCTTCGATCCGAGCACATTCTCGTCGAACGACAGGTAGCCGTTGGCCACGTAGCTCGTCTGCGGCGTGAACCGCTTGGCGGGGTCGACATGCAAAGGATCGACATAGTCCACGCCCGAGCCCGGCAGGCCGGACATGCGGAGGCCGCCGAGCGGGTCGTCCGGGCAGAGGCGGATCGAGTCGACGCTCTCCACGAAGGGGGCGAGTTGCTGAATCCAGTGCAGGTGCCGGGAGGCGTCATCCGTGTGCGTGCGGGAGGGGAAGCGGCCGCGGTGGGCGTCGGCGTAGGTGATCACGCCGAGGGCCACCTGGCGGACGTTGCTCGCGCACTGCGTGCGGCGGGCGGCGGTCCGCACCGATTGCACGGCGGGCAGCAGCAGGCCGATCAGCGTGGCGATGATGGCGATCACGACGAGCAGTTCCACGAGCGTGAATCCACGGGCCGGCCGGAGCATAACGCACCTTGTTTGCATATGCAATAGTGTTGCAGAAAGGCTTGGCGGCACGTCCGATCCGGCGGGCGACGGCAGGCGGCATCCACGCTGCGGCGACCGCGGCGCGGCGTCCGCCGGGAGGCGGACGGGAGGAACTGCCTGGCCGCGATCGACGAGGCGCACGGGTTCCCCTCTGGGAACGGCGGGCACCGCGGATCAGGACGCGCTCACGAGCAGTCTCGAAGACGTGACGCCCAGGCGGCGGCACCGTGCCGCGGACCTTTCTGCATCACCATTGCAAAAGCCTAGCGGCCACCGGAGGGCTGGTCAAGCAGCCGGCGCGGGCTTTTTTGGGGCCCCGGCCGGTCCCGCCTGGCCCGGGCTGCGTACAGCCTGACAGAGGGGCCAGGCTGCTTCACCCACCCGCACACGGGGAAGGGTCACCGCCATGCACCGGCCTTTTTTCCCCGCCCGCCGGTCGTTCCGGCGGACGATGCCCCTGGCCTGCGAGCTCTGCGAGCGACGGGTCGTCTGCGCGGCGGCGAATCTCCTGCCCGCCTTCGATACGGGCAACCCGGCGGTCGCCGACGTGTGGGTCGACCCCGCGGCCGGCAGCGATGCGGCGAGTGGGACGTCCCGCGGGGCGGCCCTGCGGACGCTCGCGGAAGCCTGGCGGCGGGTGCCGATCGCCACCCCGCTCGTCCAGGGCGTGCGGATCAACCTCGTCGCCGGCGACTACGCCGAGTCCGCCGTCCCGAACTACTGGGAGAGCCGCCACGGCACCTTCGCGGCGCCGGTCATCGTCCGGGCCGCCGATGGGCCCGGCACCGCCCGGCTGCCCGCGGTGAACGTCTACGACTGCCGCCATCTGTACTTCGAGGGCCTCGACATCTCCGCCGGCGGCGGCGACGTCGTGCATTTCGAGGCCTCGAGCCACGTGCTGCTCCGCGACACCACGATCCGCGGCACGGGCGACATCGCGAGTTACGCCTCCCCGCAGGAGGCCCTCAAGGTGAACCAGTGCCAGCACATCTTCATCGAGAACTGCGACATCTCCGGCGGCTGGGACAACGCGGTCGACTTCGTGGCGGTGCAGTATGGCCACGTCGTCGGCAGCCGGATCCATCGGGCCGGCGACTGGGCGATGTACGCCAAGGGAGGATCGGCCTACCTGACGGTCACCGGCAACGAGTTCTTCGACGCGGGCACCGGCGGCTTCACGGCCGGCCAGGGCACGGGCTTCGAGTTCATGGTCTCCCCGTGGCTGCATTACGAGGCGTATGGAATCACGTTCACCAACAACGTCGTCCACGACGTCGAGGGGGCCGGGATCGGCGTCAACGGCGGCTACGACATCCTCATGGCCCACAACACGCTGTATCGGGTCGGCAGCCGCAGCCACGTGATCGAAGTGGGTTTCGGCGGCCGCTCCTGTGACGGCGACGCGTCGGCCTGCCGGGACCGGCTCGCCGTCGGCGGCTGGGGCACGGCCGTGGTCGGCGCCGAGGAGCCGATCCCCAACCGCAACGTGTTCATCGTCAACAACCTGGTCCTCAATCCCGACGGCTTCGCGAGTCGCTGGGAGCAGTTCGCCGTGGCCGGTCCGCGGGCCACGGGCGGCGGAAGCAACATTCCCTCTCCGGCCCGCGCCGACGACGCGGTCGTGATCCGCGGCAACGTCATCTGGAACGGTCCGGCCGACCATCCACTGGGCATCGCATCGGCGGCGCTCGCCGCCGACGTCGCAGCCAATAACGCCATCAACGCCCTCCGGCCCGTGCTCGTCGATCCCACCCGGGGCGACTACCGCGTCGCCGGCGGCGTCACCCTGCCGGCCGCCGTGGCGATCCCCGCGTTCACGTGGGCCGACCGGCCGGTGCAGCCTGCCGTGCCGGCCGGCGGCACTGACACCGGCGTTCCCTACGACCACCGCGGCCAGCCGCGCAGCGGGCCGCAGGTCGCCGGCGCGTTCGCGGCACTGGCGACCGACGCTCCCGCGCCGCCGCCGGTCGTCGAGCCGCCCGCCGACGCCGTCCGGCCGGTGGTCATCGGCGTGGACCTGCCGGCCGCCGGCACCTATCGTCGTGCCGCGTGGCTCACGTTCACGGTGCGGTTCAGCGAGCCGGTGCGCGTCGAAGGCAGCCCGCGGCTCACCCTGCGGATCGGCGCGGTCACCCGGTTCGCGACGCTCGCCGAAGGCGCGGGCACCGCGGCCCTCACCTTTCGCTACCAGGTGGCCCGCGGGGACCGTGCCGGCCGCGGCCTCGCCGTCGCCCGCACGATCGGCCTCCCCGACGGGGCCACGATCCGCGACGCCGCCGGCAACGCGTCCGCGACCGAGCTTCCGGCCCTCGCGACGGCCGACGTCCGCGTCAACGGCCGACGGCGGGCCCCGGCGACCCGCTGACCTTTCCGTGCCGCCGGCCTAGGATGGTTCGTCGCATCTTCACCCACCCCCGGAATCCCTCCGCATGCCGCGGCACCTCGTCCTCGTGCTCGGCGACCAGCTCGATCGTGGCAGCGCCGCCTTTGATGGCTTCGACGCCGCCCGCGACATGGTGTGGATGGCGGAGGTGGCGGAAGAGAGCACGCACGTCTGGACGCACAAGGCGCGGATCACCGTGTTCCTCGCCGCCATGCGTCACTTCCATGCCGCGCTCGAGCGGCAGCAGGTCGCCGTCGACTACACGAGGCTCGAGCCGAAGCCGCGGAAAGGCGAGCCGGCCTCGCTCGCGGCGGCCCTCGAAGACAGCCTGGCCCGGCTGCGGAAGGCCCGGGCCGCACCCGAAAAACTGGTCGTCGTCGAGCCGGGCGAATGGCGGGTTCGAGAAGCCCTCCGCGCGACGGCCGCGGCGGCGGGGATTCCCCTCGAGATCCGCTCCGACCGTCATTTCTTCTCGTCGCCGGAGGAGTTCGCCGCGCATGCCGCGGGCCGAAAGCAGCTGCGGCTCGAATACTTCTACCGGCCGCTGCGGGCCGCGTTCGGCGTGCTCATGGACGACGGCGAGCCGGCCGGCGGCCAGTGGAACTTCGACGCCGAGAACCGCGGCGCGTTTCCGAAGTCCGGCCCGGGCAGGCTCCCCGCGCCGGTGCGGTTCGCCCCGGACGCCACGACCCGCGGCGTGATCGACCTCGTGAACGCCCGGTTCGCGAAGCACCCGGGCAGCCTCACCGACTTCGATTGGCCGGTGACGCCGGCCGACGCGCAGGCCGCGCTCGACGACTTTTTATCGCATCGGCTGCCGTCCTTCGGCCGCTACCAGGACGCGATCTGGACGGGCGAGCCGTGGCTCTACCACGCGCGGCTTTCACAGGCGATGAACCTGAAGCTTCTCGACCCGCGCGACGTCGTCGCCGGTGCGGAACGGGCGTGGAGAAAGGGAAAGGCGCCGCTCGAAGCGGCCGAGGGGTTCATCCGCCAGGTGATCGGCTGGCGGGAGTACGTCCGCGGCGTGTACTGGCATTTCATGCCCGAGTACCTCGACCGCAACGCGCTCAACGCGACAGCGCCCTTGCCGAACCTCTACTGGACCGGCGACACGGAGATGAACTGCCTCCGCGACGCCGTCGGCCAGACACTGCGGTACGGCTACGCGCACCACATCCAGCGGCTCATGGTCACCGGCCTGTTCGCCATGCTGTTCGGCGTCGAGCCGAAGCGGATCCACGAGTGGTACCTCGCCGTGTACGTCGACGCGGTGGAGTGGGTCGAGCTGCCGAACACGCTCGGCATGAGCCAGTTCGCCGACGGCGGCGTGATGGCGTCGAAGCCCTACTGCGCGACCGGGGCCTACATCGACCGGATGAGCAACGCCTGCCGGGGCTGCCGCTATGATCCGAAGAAAGCCAC
>JBIIDT010000127.1:0-6278 GCA_044238145.1 Pirellulales bacterium
TGCTGAAGGCACACAGACTCGAGCCAGGGGAATACTTGTGTGCCGTTCCTCGGTTGCGGTACACGCCGTACTGGGAAATCCGTCCGGAGACGACCAAGCCGAACCCCGAGCGGATCGCCGTCAACGAGGCATTCGCCGAGGTGGATCATGCGAAGATGCGAGAGGCGATCGTCGCGTGGGTGACGAGGTTCGGGCGGAAAGTGTTCCTCGTGCCCGAGATGACGTACGAAGTGCCGCGACTGAAGCCGTTGCTGTACGACCCGTTGCCCGAGCAGATCAAGCCGAGCGTCGAGGTGCTCGACCGCTACTGGCTGACGGCCGAGGCGGCGAGCGTGTACGCGAAAGCGGCCGCGGTGATCAGCCTGGAGATGCACTCGCCGATCATGGCGGTGGCGAACGGCACTCCGGCAATGCTGCTGCGTCAGCCGACCGATACCCGCAAGGGACAGATGTGGCGGGATGTCGGGCTGGAACGGTGGATCTTCGAGATCGACGACAGCACCGGCAAGCAGATCGCGGAGCGGTTGGTCGAGATCGGGACGGATTTGCCGGCGGCCCGCAAGGCCGCGGAGGCGGCGCGGGCCTTCGCCTCGGAGCGGATGGCGGCGATGGTCGCCGAGATCGGCTGACAGGTCCTACGCCAGCAGCTCTCGCAGCTCGCGGAGATGGCGGGGCACGGCGACGAAGGGATCCTCGTGGGCTTCGTACTCGAGCGTCACGAACCCCTGGTAGCCGCCGTCCCGCAGAAGCTTCACGACCCGGGCGGCGTCGGCCGGTTCCTTGACGCCGTCGGCAGACCGCTGCACCTCCACCTTGTACTGCACGTTGATGGCGAACGGTACGCAGCGAGCGAGTTCGGCGTAGGGGTCCGCCACGCGGAAGTTGCCGGTGTCGAGGTTCACCCCGAGCCAGGGGCTCTTCACGGCCCGGACGACTTCCAGGAGCCCGTCGGCGGTGGCCACGATCCCGCCGTGGTTCTCCAGGCCGAGCATGACGCCCGCTCGCCCGGCATGCTCGGCGCACGCCTCGAGAGCCGCGATGCACCGCCGCCGGGCCGCGGGCAGGTCACCCTCGGGCGGAACCTCACCGGCGAAGACCCGCAGGTGCGGCGCGCCGAGCGCGGCCGTCTTGTCGATCCACGCCATGACCGCGTCCACTTCCGCGTCGAGCTCCGGACCGGCGGGCATCGTGAACTTGTTGCCGACGGCACTGCCGCTGATCGTCACGCCGCGGAGGAACGCGTGTCGCCGCAGGGCCCGCATGTCGTCGGCGGTGGCGTCGGGGGCGAAGAAGTAGCTCGTGAGCTCGGCTGCATCGCAGCCGAGGTCCGCCGCCAGATCGACGAACGACTCGGGCGTGAGCCGCCGGGCGGGATCGGCTGCAGGCGGCTGTTCCTTGCCGCGATTCCACTGGAAGAATTGCCGGAACGAGTAGGCCGCAAGACCGAGGTGAAACCGCGGCCGACCCGACCGCACGAAGGGCTCGATGGCCAGCCCCGATCCGGCGCAGAGGCCGAGCCCGGCGAGAAATGAACGACGCGGCCAGGAGCTTGGATCGTGCATCGGGAGGCACCTCTCCTTGCGTGGGGAGCGGGATCAGCCACGAGCATACCGCGGACCGCCCGGGCCGCTCAGGCGATGCCCAGCACGTCCCGCATCGAGTAGAGCCCCACCGGCCGGCCAACCAGGAACCGGGCGGCGGCCAACGCGCCGCGGGCGTAGCAGTCGCGGTTCGTGGCCCGCACGTTCACGGACAACGACTCGCCGTCCATGCCGAAGAGGATCGTGTGCTCGCCGGGATTGTCGCCGGCGCGGACCGCGTGGTAGCCGATCTCGTCGGCCGGACGGGCGCCGGGCCGACCGACGCGTCCATGGGCCTCGCTGGCCTGGTGCATCTGGTCACGGACGATGGCGCCGAACTTGAGGGCCGTGCCGCTCGGAGAGTCTTCCTTGTGGCGATGGTGACACTCGATGATCTCGACGTCGGTCCGCCCGCCGACCCGGTGAAGCAGCGCTCCCGCCCGGCCGACGAGATCCATGGCGATGTTCACGGCCAGGCTCATGCTCGGCGACTGTAGGATGGCGATCGACTTCGCCGCGGCGGCGATCGCCTGCCGCTCGCGATCCTCGAGGCCCGTGGTCGCCACGACCAGCGGCAGCTTGCGACGCACGCAGGCGGCCACGATGTCGCCGACCGCCTCGGGCAGCGAAAAGTCGATCACCACGTCGGCATCCACCTCCCAGTCGGCGGCGACCGCAACGCCCGCCGGGCCGATTCCCGCGAGCGTTCCGGCGTCGACGCCGGCCCGCGGATGGCCCGTCCGCTCCACCGCCGCTACCAGTCGCCAAGGGGGCGCGTCGGCCGCAGCGCAGGCGATCACCCGCTGGCCCATGCGACCGGCGGCACCGTGGACGACGAGGCGGAGCGGGGGGACGGACAACGGAACCTCCGGGTTTGCGGAACGCGCGGCGACGGCCGCGGATGGAACGAAATCGCGGCCACCATCAGCCGTAGAGGTCGATCGCCTGCACGATCTCCTCGACGCGGTTGCCCACGCTCACGGCCCGGTTCGCGTAACTCGCCCGGCTCACGCCACGGCTGCCGAGCACGTCGTTGAAGAGCTTCTGGTCGGTCGTGTGGTAGGCCACGGTCGCCGTCGGATCCTTCAGCTGGTGGCCGGTGAGGATGCAGACCACCCGCTCGTCACGGCCGATCACCCCTTCGGCGACGAGCTGGCGTGCGCCGGCCACGCTCGCGGCGCTGGCCGGCTCGCAGCCCAGGCCGCCGGCGCCCACCTGGGCCTTGGCGTCGAGGATCTCCTGCTCGCTCACCTGCCGCACCACGCCATCGCAGACCTCGAGGGCCCGCAGGCACTTGTTCAGGTTCACGGGCCGGTTGATCTCGATGGCACTGGCGATCGTGTCGGCCCGCTTGTTGTCGCGATCGAGCTCGTCGTAGTAGTGGCAGGCCGGCGCGAGGTCGGCCCGGCCTCCATCCCACCGCAGGCCGCGGCGATGGTAGAGCTCGTAGAGCGTGTTGGCGCCGGCGGCGTTGATCACCGCCAGCCGCGGCACGCGGTCGATGAGGCCGAGCTTCCGCAGCTCCGCGAACGCCTTGCCGAAGGCGCTCGAGTTGCCGAGGTTTCCGCCCGGCACCACGATCCAATCGGGCACCTCCCAGCCGAGTGACTCGAGCACCCGGAACATGATCGTCTTCTGGCCCTCCAGACGAAACGGGTTCACGCTGTTGACCAGGTAGATGCCGAGCTTTCCCGAGACCTCCTTGACACGCGCCATGGCGTCGTCGAAGTCGCCGGCGATCTGGATCGTGAGGGCGCCGTAGTCGAGCGCCTGCGACAGCTTGCCGTAGGAGATCTTGCCGGACCCGATGAAGATGATGGCCCGCATCATCCGGGTGACCGCGCAGTACACGGCCAGCGACGCGCTCGTGTTGCCGGTCGAGGCACAGGCGGCCCGCCGGGCGCCGATCATCCGGGCGTGGGTGAACGCGGCCGACATCCCATTGTCCTTGAACGAGCCCGAGGGATTGAGGCCTTCGTACTGGAGGAACAGCCTTCCCGGGTTCATGCCCACGTAGCCGGCCACGCCATCCGACGGGGAGCACATCGTCTGCCCCTCGCCGATCGTGACTACCGCCTCGCGAGGGGCGTAGGGGAGCAGCTCGTGGAACCGCCACACGCCACTGAAGGCCAACGGATCGCTGCGCCGCATCCACTTCCGCTCGAAGAACTCGAACGAGTTGGGCGGTCGTAGCCGGTCCCAGTCGTACTCGACGTCGAGGAGGTTGCCGCAGGAGGGACAGGCCGTGAGGACCTCGTCGACGGAGAACGTCGCCGCGCAGGCCGGGTCGATGCACTGCTGGAAGGCGAGATCGGTGCGGGCGGCGACGGCCACGGGCGGCTCTCCAGTCGGTGCACCTTCCATCGGCAGCCGGGGGGACGGCCGGTGAGCCGCGGCAGCGGGGAAGTCGCATCCGACGGCATCAAAGGTAGGTCACGGCCTCAGGGGCAGCAAGGCGGCGGCACAGGTCCGGGGGCGCCGATCGCAGCGAAATTCCGGGCGCAACGCCTGCCAGTTTGACAGCCCAGGAAGCGGCTTGTTAGGTTCTCCGGGCTCGGCGGTACGGGGACTTTCCGGCACCGCCCCCTCCGGCGGACGACCCCATGAAAGCGTCAGAACTGAAGGTCTTCAAGACGGCCCTCGAATCGATGAGGGCCAGGCTCCGCGGCGACGTGTCGACGATGGCCGATGCGGCCCTCCGCAAGACGCGTTCGGAGGCCAGTGGCGACCTCTCGAGCATGCCGATCCACATGGCCGACATCGGCTCCGACGCCTACGAGCAGGAGTTCACCCTCAGCCTGATGGCCAATGAGGAGGGCACGCTCGAGATGGTCGAGCAGGCTCTGGAGCGGATCCGGGCGCGGAAGTTCGGCGTCTGCGAGGAGTGCGAGGGCGTGATCTCCAAGAAGCGGCTCGAGGCGATTCCGTTCGCCTCGCTGTGCATCCGCTGCGCGGAAAAAGAGGAGCAGGGCGGCAGCGGACGCCCGCGCCAGCCCCGCTGACCAGAGGATCACGGGCCGGAGGGAGCCGCATGTCGCCACCCAGCCGCGGCTGGCCGATCTTCCTGGCCGTCGCCGCCCTGGCCGCCATCGCCGACCTCGCGAGCAAGGCGGCGATCTTCGGCTCCCTGGGCATGCCGGGCACGAGTCCGCCGATCGTGCTCTGGGACCCCGTGCTCAGGCTCGAGACGAACCTCAACGAGGGAGCGCTGTTCGGCATGGGGCAGGGCATGGGAATGCTGTTCGCGGGTGTCTCCGTGGCGGCGATCGGCGGCATCCTCGCGATGATGGCCCGTCCGGCCACCCGCGGCGACCGCTGGCTGGTCGTGGCCCTCGGGCTGATCGTGGGCGGCATCGTCGGCAATCTCTACGACCGGCTCGGACTGCCGGGCCTCCGCTGGCACGCCCCGCTCGAGCGGCGCGACGAACTCGTGCAGGCCGTCCGCGACTGGATTCACGTCGTGGTTCCCGGCGTGATCGACTGGCCGATCTTCAACCTCGCGGATTCGTGGCTCGTCATCGGGGCCGGCATGCTCCTGGTCACGTCGCTGCGGACGCCGCCGGCCGCTGCGACCGCGGAGCCGCCCCCATGAACGCGTCCGCCATTCCCGCCGCCGTCGCCGCGCGGCTCGAGGCCGCCCTGGCGGCCACCCGGCTGGCCGCCGCCGAGACGCTTCGCTGGTTCGGCGGCGACGGCCTGGTCGTCGACACGAAGTCCGACGCGTCGCCGGTCACCCAGGCCGACCGGGCGGCCGAGGCGATCCTGCGCCGCGAGCTGCTCGGGGCCTTTCCCGCCGACGCCTTCCTCGGTGAGGAGACCGGCGCGACGACGGGCACGAGCGGCTACGAATGGGTGGTCGACCCGATCGACGGCACGAAGTCCTTCATCCGCGGCGTCCCGCTGTATGCGACGCTCGTCGGCTGCCGGCACGGGGGCCGGGGCGTGCTGGGAGTGATCGCGATTCCCGCCCTCGACGAGACGGTGTACGCCGCCCGTGGGGGCGGCGCCTGGCACGTCCGCGGCACGGCGGCGCCCGTCGCGGCACGGGTCTCGCGGCGGGACACGCTCGCCGCCTCGCTCCTGTGCTCGAGCGATTTCACCTCGTTCAGCCGCTGGAGCGGCGGCCGGTCGGCCGGGGAGGCGGCCCGCGGCCGGCTCGAGGCCGCCTGCGGCGTGGTCCGCACCTGGGGCGACGGCTACGGCTACCTGCTCGTGGCGACGGGCCGGGCCGACCTGATGGTCGACCCGCTGATGAACGCCTGGGACGCGGCCGCGGTAGAGACGGTGGTCGCCGAGGCTGGCGGGCGGTTCACGGATTGGAACGGCCGCGACCGCATCGACTCCGGCGACGGCGTGGCCACCAACGGCCTCCTGCACGACGCGGTGCTGGGCCTGCTTGGCTGACGGGGACGGGCACGCGTGGCCGACGAAGGATGACGCCCGCAACCCGCGACCCGCCGCGAACGCTCCGCGAAACGGCCGCCTGCCTCGGGCCGGGCATCGTCCTCGCCAGCTGCATCGTCGGCTCCGGGGAGCTCATCGCCACCACGACTCTCGGTGCCGAGGCGGGGTTCCTCCTCCTGTGGCTGGTCGTGCTCGGCTGCGGGATCAAGGTCGCGGCCCAGATCGAGATCGGTCGCAACGCCCTGATCCGCGGCCGCACGCCCCTGGCGGCCTTCGACGCGGTGCCCGGCCCGC
>JBIIDT010000128.1:0-6250 GCA_044238145.1 Pirellulales bacterium
TCTCCATGCCCATCACGGTGAGCAGCAGCCGGAGCCGGTCCTCGGCCTCCCAGGTGGCTTCGATGCCGCCGACCTTGTCGGCATATTCGTCGCGGGCCCGCAGGATCGCGGCATCGAGACGGCGACGTGCCTCGTCACGACCGACGCTGTGGGGCACCCGCACCTCGAGCGATTTCACGTCTCATCTCCGGGAGGTCGCCGGCGGTCTCCGCGGCCGGCAGCCCGCAAAGTTTACCAAGTCGGGCGACCCGTTTCCTGCACACGGTTCCCAGCCGCCCGCCCGTGCACGCGGCCGACCGGACGGCGATCAGGTCCGGCCCGCAGGCGACCGCCCGCCGTACCGTACCCGCACGCAGGCTGCCGGCCAGCACCACCCGCATGCCGGCGGCCCGCGCACGCCCCACCCAGCCCGCGACGCGGCGGACGGCCACGGCATCGGCCAGGAGCGGCGGCCCGGCCTTGTCCCACGTGTCGACGAGCAGCAGGCCGAAACCGGCGGCGGTCGCCGCGGCGATCACGTCGTCCGGCGTCGGGGCTGAGGCCCGCTCCCAGTCGGCATAGGCCACGGCCACCGGCGCGACACCCGGCGGCAGGCCGCGGCCGAAGGCCACGAGCAGTTCCCGCCAGCCGGCGCCGGCGCCGGCGGGCCCCGCCTTCGCAGCCAGCGGCGGCGCGACTCCCGCCGGCAGCAGGCTGACGACCCGCTGCACGCGGTCGTGGATCGCATCGACGCCTTCGCCGAGTTCGCCACAGGCCAGCGTCCACGGCACGCGGCCCAGCGTCGCCGCGGCCACGGCGGCGGCCGCGTCCGGGTCGGCCATGCCCAGGGAGCCACGGGCCGGGTCCTTTACGTCGACGACCGTCGCCCCGCCCGCGACCGCCGCGGCCGCCTCGACCGCGTCCCGCACGCTGACGAGCAGTCCGCATCGACTCGCCCCCGGCCCGCTGCCGGCCCAGGGTCCTCGCGACGACGCCGTCATCCGCAGCCGGCCTCCCCCGGCGGCCCGCACGCCGCAGCCACCTCCCGCTTGGCCTCGAGGATCCGCTGCCCCAAGTGCCTCGTGACCTCGAGCGACAGGGGCTCGCACCACCGACCGTCGATCACCACGTGTCCGTCCTGCCAACTCCCCCAGGCCGCGAACGTCGGCCGCGACCGCCACGCGGTCGCCCGCTCGGCCAGCCGCATCACCACCGTGCCCACGCGCCGCGGCCCCGCGCCGGCCGCGTCGCCGAGCGGCTGCGAACCGGGAAACACGCACTCCACGATCTCGAGCGGCACGTCGTGGGCCGCGAGGGGGGCGAGGCGGATGCGCACGCTGCCGCCGCGCCGCTCGAGCCGAGGCGCCATCGCCGCCGCGAGCAGCCCCAGCGCGAAGGCGACGCCGACCCCGCCGGCCGCGGCCAGGGCCACGAGGGCCGCCGCCGGCGCCCCGCACGCCCACGCGGCGACGAACGCGGCGCCGCCGGCCAGGACGAGGACCGCAGCGCCGACCGCCGCCGGCCGGGGGTTGCCTCGGAGCCACACGTCCACCGTCTCCGCCGCCGCCTTCATCGTGCTTTCGGTTTCCGCCCGGGTGACATACGATTGCCGCTCGCTCGACGCGCTTCCACCCGACACGCCGCCATGCACGACTCAGCCCGCACCGCAGCCTCGCCCGCGCGTTCCGACCCGACCCTGCTGCTCGTCGCGGGGGCGCTCGTGGCCTACGCGGTGGCCGCGGTGCTCGGCTGGCCCCAACATGGTCGTGATTTGCTGGTCGGCACACAAGCCGGTCACCACGCCGCCGACGGGGCGGCGGAGCCGGCCGCGGCCCACGCGGTCGCCGCACCGGCCGCCGCCACCGTGATCCCGTTCGCCCTCCTGCTGGCGGCGATCGCCGTGTTCCCGCTCACGCCGCGCCTGTCGCACTGGTGGGAGCACAACTCGAGCAAGCTCCTCGTGGCGGGCCTGCTCGGCCTGGTGACGCTCACCTACTACACGTTCTTTCACCGCCATCCGGTCGACCTCCACTTTCCGGCCCATGCGGTCGTGGCCCCGGCGGCGGCCGGCCCGTCGTGGAGCACCACCGGCACGATCCTCGCCAACGCCCTGCTCTCCGAGTACGTCCCGTTCATCGTCCTCCTCTTCGCGCTGTATTGCATCACCGGCGGCGTGCGGATCGAGGGCGACCTCGCCGCCACGCCCACGGTCAACACGGCGTTCCTCGGGATCGGCGCCCTGGCCGCGAGTTTCATCGGCACGACCGGCGCGGCGATGCTCCTCGTGCGGCCGCTGCTCGAAACCAACCGCGAGCGGCGGATCGTGGCCCACACGCTCGTGTTCTTCATCTTCCTGGTCTGCAACTGCGGCGGTTGTCTGCTGCCGATCGGCGACCCGCCGCTGTTCCTCGGCTACCTCGAGGGGGTGCCGTTCCTGTGGACGCTCTCGCTCTGGAAGCCCTGGCTGGTCACCAACGGCCTCCTGCTCGTGATCTACTGGCTGTGGGATTCGTTCCTGGCCCAGCCCCGCGAGCGGGCCGCCGACATCATCCGCGACGCCCGCACCGCCGGCCCGCTGAAGGTCAGCGGCCTGTGGCCCAACGCCCCGCTCCTGGCCGGCGTGATCGCGGCCGTCGCCCTGCTCGACCCCTCGAAGCCGTTCCCGGGCTCGTCCTGGCACCCCTGGATCTTCCTGCGCGAGGCCGTGCTCCTCGGGCTCGTCGGCCTCTCGCTGTTCCTCGGCTCGGCGGAGGTCCGCCTCCGCAACGGCTTCACCTACGGTGCGATCCTGGAGGTGGCCGCCCTGTTCCTCGGGATCTTCGTGTGCATGCAGCCGGCGCTCGCGCTGCTCGGCGAGCACGGCGAAAGCCTCGGCATCGACTCCGCCCGCGCCTTCTTCTGGGCCACGGGCTCGCTGTCGAGCGTCCTCGACAACGCCCCGACCTACCTCGTGTTCTTCAAGACCGCCCAGGCCCTAGACCCGATCGGATCCACCGTGGCGGGCGTCGACGCGGGCCGGTTGGCCGGCGTGAGCCTCGGCGCCGTATTCTTGGGTGCGATGACCTACATCGGCAACGGCCCGAACTTCATGGTCAAGGCGATCGCCGAGCAGTCGGGGGTGAAGATGCCGAGCTTCTTCGGCTACATGCTCTACAGTTGCGGCGTCCTCCTGCCGGTCTTCGCCCTCGTCTCCTTCCTGTTCCTCTGATTCCCGGCGTGCCTTCCGCGTGACCCCCGCCCGTTCCGACCGCGCCCCCTTCGAGATCGTCACCACCGATTCGCAGCTCGGCGAACTGGTCCGCCGCCTCGCGGACCACGCCCACGTCGGCTTCGACACGGAGTTCGTCTCGGAGCACACCTACCGCAGCCAGCTCTGCCTCCTGCAGATCGCCGCCCCCGGCGTCCTCGCCGTCGTCGATACGCTCAAGGTCCGCGAGCTCGAGCCCTTCTGGCGGCTGCTCGCGGAGCCCGGCCGCACGACCGTGGTCCACGCGGGCCGCGAGGAGATGGGCTTCATCCTCCACGCCATCAAGGCCCGCCCCGCGGAACTGTTCGACGTGCAGGTGGCGGCCGGCCTGGTGGACCACGACTATCCCGCCGGCTACGCGGCCATCGTGCGGCGGTTCCTCAACCTGCCGACCAACAAAGGGGAGACGCGGACCGACTGGCGGCAGCGGCCGCTCACGCAGGCCCAGCTGGAGTACGCCGTCGACGACGTCCGCCACCTCGAGCGGCTGTGGCGCAAGCTGGAGGACCGGCTCGGCGCGCTCGGCCGCACCGCCTGGATGGAGGAAGAGATGGCCACCTGGCAGGACGACGTCGAGGAATCGTTCGTCCGCAAGCGGTGGCGGCGGGTCTCCGGTCTCAACGGCCTCTCGCGCCGCGAGTTGGCGATCGCCCGCGAGCTGTGGCACTGGCGGGACGCGGTCGCCGAGCAGCGGGACATGCCGCCGCGGCGGGTGCTGCGGGACGACCTGATCGTCGAGCTCTGCAAGCGGAAGAGCGCCGACGAGCGGCAGATCTCCGCCGTCCGCGGCATGCAGCGGTCCGACCTGCGGCACATCCTCCGCGGGCTCTCCGAGGCGATCGCCCGCGGCCTCGACCTGCCGGAAGCCGACTGCCCCGGGGGCGAGCGGCACCGCGCCCCGCCGCCGCAACTGGCGATGCTGGGCCAGTTCCTGGCCACGGCGGTCGCCGGGCTGTGCCGCCAGATGAATCTCGCCCCGGCGCTGGTTGGCACCTCCTCCGACATGAAGGACCTCCTGGCCCACAAGCTCGGCTATCGCGAGGAAGACGCCGACCGCGTGCCGGTGCTGGCCAGCGGCTGGCGGAAGCAGGTGGTGGGCGACGTCGTGGACGACCTGCTCTCGGGCCGTGCCGCCCTGAGGATCGGCGACGTCCGGGCCCACGACCCGCTGGTCATCGACCGCGGCGGGTGACGCGGCAGTGTCTCGTCGCGTCCGCCGCGGCCCCGGCACCATGGGCCGGCGTGGCGGGCACCGGCCTGCGTAGCATGCGGTGGACGGGAGTTCCGCCATGCGCCGCTATGTCTTGCCGCTGGCCGTCGCCGGTGCCGTCGTCGCGGCGGCGGTCCGCCCCGGTCTTCCCGCCCGCGAGCCACCGTCCCCGGCGGCGGCCGACTCCACCGCCGCGGCCGAACGGGAGGACCAGTTCCGCAAGGCGCGGCTCCTGGGCGGCGACCGCTGGCGACGGGTCGCCTTCGAGTTCGACGCCTGGCTGCGCGAACAGCCGGTCTACACGCCGGCCGAGGCCGCCCGAATCCGGGCGGACCTCGACCGCCGCGTGGCCGGGATGTCGTCGTACGAAGTCGAGTACCTGCTCGACACGCTCGAGGCCAAGCTCCGCATCCTCGACCGCCCCGCCGCCCGCGACGCCCGCGAGTGGCTCGGCCGGTACCTCGCGGTGATGTCGGAGCGAAAGCGGGCCGAGGTGCTCGACGCGGTGCCCGACGTGCTCGACATGACGACGGCCGAACTCGTCACGGCGCTCGACCGGCTGGAGGCGAAGCGGGCGGCCGTGGAGGACGCGCGGCGGGCGAGCATCCGCGGCCGCGAGGCGTTCGCCGACTTTGTGCGCGGGCAGCGGGCGGCCGACGAGGCCTCGCGGGCGGCCCGCGGGCGGATCCGCGTCGGCGACGCGGCCTTCTCGCCCTACCGGCCCCGGCCGGTCGCCGACCCGCCCTTCGCCGACGCCGCCGCAGGGCCGCCGGCTTTGAGCGTGGGGCCGTGGGGGACGTTCATCGGCCTCGACCTGTAAGGGCGGCCTCGGATCGCCGTGCCTGCCGCACCCCCGCGATCGCGACGCTACAGCCACCCGTGATCGCGGAACCAGTCGGCCGTCTCCCGCAGCCGGTCGTCGAGCGACGGGCCGGGCACGAACGCGAGCTGCCGCCGCGCCTTGTCGGCCGAGCAGGCCCAGCTCCAGACCGTCGCCTCGCGGATCTTGTCGAGCGACAGGAGGCTCGTGCCGCCGGTGACCCGCGACACCACCTCGGAGACGCCGCCGACGGTCCGGCCGACCCAGCGCCACAGCGGCCAGACGAACACCCCGCGGCCGAGGGCGGCGGCGATCCGGCGACCGAACTGCCAGTAGGTCGGATGATCCCGATCGTCGCAGGCCAGATAGTAGCCCTGGCCCGGCGCCGCGCCGTCGCCCCCGAGCGTCTCACCGTCCGTCGCGGCTCGCACCAGCAGTCCGACGAGGTCGTCGACGTGGATCAGCGACAGCCGCGGCGTGCGGAAGCCGACCACAAAGTGCACGCCCGTTCGCTGGATCGCCCGGAAGACCTCGGCGATCTTCGGGTCGTGCCGGCCGTAGACGATGCCCGGGCGGACGATCGTGATCGGCAACCGGCCGGCCCGCCGCTCGAGAGCCTCCTCCCCGGTCCGCTTGCTGCGGCCGTAGTCGGAGACGGGCGTGGCCGGGTCGCACTCGTCGCGACGGGCGTGGCCGCGGGGCGGCGGCCCGGCGGCGGCGAGGCTCGAGACGTACACCAGCCGGGGCGGCACCGGCTGCGCGGCACAGGCGTCGGCCAGCCGGGCGGTCGCCAGGCCGTTGGTCCGCAGCAGGTTCGCCCGCGACGGCGAGCCGACGAGGCCGGCCAGGTGGAATACGGTGTCGCATCCGGCGAGCGCCGCGCGGTAGCTCGCCGGATCCTCGAGCCGCCCGGGCACGGTGACGGCGCCCGCCGGAACGCTGCCCGAGGAACCTGATCGAATCAGGCAGCGGACCTCGCATCCCCGGCCGAGCA
>JBIIDT010000057.1:0-20614 GCA_044238145.1 Pirellulales bacterium
GCCAGCAGGGCGATCACCGCTCGGCGGGTGCGGAATCCGCGATCGTGCATCGCAGCGGCGGCGGGGCGGGGCGGAACGGCGGCAGGAACCGGGCGGGCACCACAAATGATACCGCGACCGGCGGAGCCTGTCACCGTGCGGAAGGCGCGGCTTGATAGTCGCGGCTTGATAGACTCGGTGGCGAGTCGCCCTCGACCCCACGCACCGCGGAGGCCCCATGCCGATCCGTGCCGTCTGCCTGCTGTTGCTGCTCTCGCCCGCCCTGCCCTGCGGCGCGGTCGAGACGCCGGCCCCGCCGCCGGGATTCGCGCCGCTGTTCAATGGCCGCGACCTCACGGGCTGGTACGGCTGGGGCACCCGCGATCCCGAAGACCTGTGGCGGATGTCGGATGCCGAGCGGGCCGAGTTCAAGCGGAAGTCGATCGCCGGCGGCCTGACCGACGCCCAGGGTCGTGACAAGGGCGAGCACCTCGAGGCCCACTGGAAGGTCGTGGATGGAGTCCTCGTCAACGACGGTCAGGGGCTGTACCTGACGAGCGACCGCGACTACGGCGACTTCGAGCTCCTCGTCGACTACGCGATGCAGCCGCTCGGCGACAGCGGCGTCTACCTCCGTGGCGTCCCCCAGGTGCAGATCTGGGACTGGACCGAGGAGAAGAAGTTTGCACTCGGCGCCGACAAGGGCTCGGGCGGCCTGTGGAACAACGCCGGCGCCGGCAAGCTGCCGCTCAAGCGGATGGACAGGCCGTTCGGCGAGTGGAACACGCTGCGAATCAAGATGATCGGCGAGCTGGTGACCGTCTGGCTCAACGGCGAGATGGTCGTGGACGCCGCGCCGCTCGACAACTTCTTCGCCCGCCAGCGGAAGCCGCCGGAGCCCAAGCCGGCCGGCTTCTTTCCCGACCCGGTGCCGCGGCGCGGGCCGATCCAGTTGCAGACGCACGGCAGCGAGATCCGCTGGCGGAACGTCTTCATTCGCGAGATCCCCGCCGCCGAGGCCGACCGGGAACTCGCGGCGCGGGATGCCGACGGCTTCGTCGAGCTGGTCAACGGCCGCGACCTTTCCAACTGGCGCGGCGCCGTCGATGCCTACGAGGTGCGAGACGGTGCGATCCGCTGCAAGCCGGGCGGCAAAGGCGACCTTCTCTCCGCGGAGGAGTACGAGGACTGCGTGATCCGCTGTGAGTTCCGCCTTCCACCGGCCGGCAACAACGGCATCGCCCTGCGGACGCCGCTCGGCGGCCATGCCGCGGCCGACGGCCTGGAGATCCAGGTGCTCGACTCAGACGGCTACAACGCCCGCCAGGCCGCCAAGGGCGGCAAGCTCCTCGAGCCCTACCAGTACCATGGCAGCGTCTACCACTGCGCTGGCGCCAAGCCCGGCTACCTGCGGCCCGCCGGCGAGTGGAACTTCGAGGAGATCGAGGTCCGCGGCCAGCGGGTGAGGGTCACGCTCAACGGCACGCGGATCCTCGACGTCGATCTGGCGAAGATCGACCGCAAGGCCCTGCCGCAGGTGCCCAAGGGCCTCGACGTCAGCCGCGGCCACGTCGGCTTCTCCGGCCACGACGACCCGGTCGAGTTCCGCAGCTTCAAGATCAAGCGGCTGTGATCCGCCGGGCGGTAGGTCACGCCCCGGTCACGGCGGCTGTCACGACCATCTCGATGCGGCATCCTGCGCCGAGTCCGGCCCGCACCAGGGCCCGCACGGGCGGGTGACCGGCGGGCACCCACTCGTCCCAGACCTCGTTGAGCGTCGGGGCGTCCGCGTCGTCCGCGAGGTAGACGAGCACCTGGAGCAGCCGCGTCCGGTCGCTGCCGATCGACACCAGCGTGGCGTCGATCTGGGCGAGGACCTGGGCGATCTGGCCGCGGGCGTCGAGCCGCACGTCGTCGGCGACCTCGGCCCAATACGCGACGCCCCGGTGGACGACCACGTCGGCCCACCGGGTGCCGGTGCCGTACCGGCGGATCTCTGCTGCTGCGTACCCCTCGTCAGTCATCCAGTTCCCCGCCCATGCCGATGAATCAACGCTCTTGGATCAACGCTCTCCCGACCCGTCCCATGTGGCGACGTCGATGCGGTACACTTTGCCGTCGCTCACGCGACGTGCACCGGACCCTTGGTTCGCGGAAGAATAGCCTCTCGCCGCCCAATCACAAGATGATCTCCGTCAGGAACGAGCCATGATCGCGACCCGCATCGCCCCGCTGCTGGCCGCGTTTCTCCTGCAGGCGGTCGCTGACAAAGCCCTCCGACCGGTTGTGGACTTCGCGGCTCCTGCCACAGCCCAGCAATGGCAGGCCGTGAACGACGGCGTGATGGGCGGCGTCTCGGACGGCCGGTTCAGGGTCACCGACGAGAAAACGCTGGAGTTCTTCGGCACGCTGTCACTGGAAAACAACGGCGGCTTCGCATCAGTCCGGACCAAGCCCGGTGCCTTCGACATCAAGGCCGGCGACACCGTCGTGGTGCGGGTGAAGGGTGACGGCCGGGAGTATGTCCTGAACCTCTATACGAAAAGCCGGCGGATGGCTTTCTCGTACCGGGCGCCGCTGCCGACGAAGAAGGACGAGTGGACGGAGGTCAGGGTTCCGCTCGAGGAGTTCATTCCCACGGCGTTCGGCAGGCGGGTTCAGGGCATGGGGCCTGTCGAGCCGGACCAGATCAACGGCCTGGGCTTCATGCTCAGCGACAAGAAGCCCGGCACGTTCCAGATGCAGGTCGAGTGGGTGAAGGTGGAGCGAAAAGAGCCGTAACAGGGGGCGGATTTCCGCGTGCCTCGCGACGGGTGGGCGAGCACGCTGGCTGGATCAGCGACGCGGGCAGGCTCTTCCCCCGGGATGCTCGCTTCCGAAATCGCGTCGCTGAAGGGGACAGGTCACCGGCGAAGTGCCTGACTGACGTCTGCGGGCAGCGAGGTCGCGAGTTGCGGGTTGGCCTCGACGAGCCGGGCGATGTCGCCCAGATCCTTGATCGCCTTGCTGGGTCGCCGTTCCGGTGTGCGCCATGCCTTGATCTTGCCGGCGAGCGTGTCGTCGATCGACGCCACCCGCAGGAGAATCCCATGGACATCGGCTGGTACGGATCGGGAGGGAAAGTCGCGGTAGCAGTCCTCCGTGCTCAACTGCAGGCTCACCTGCGATCGGCCGCGGAAGTTCACCGACCACTGAAAACGCTCGGCCGTGAAGCCGACCGCCTCGAGTACCGACACGGCCCGGTCGATCTCATCGACCGCCACCACAAAATCGACGTCGCGGGTCACCATGGGCTCGGCAGCCCAGTGGTTCACCGCGATGTCACCGATGGCGCACCAGTGCAGTTCGGCGCGCTCGAGTGCATCCACCATCCGCATCACGTCGGCGGCACCGCCCGCCGTCTGCCAATCGTAAAACTGTCGGCCCGTCATGGCACCGAGTGTAGGCGAAACCGTACGGCCCAGCCCCGTAGGGAGACGTCCGCCGTCGGTTCCATCAGGAATCGGTGGCCGGTTCAGCCGGTGCCGCTGGGGGCATGGCGGGCCAGCGAGAACGGCCTGAACCGCCGCCGGCCCGGCGGACGCCCTCCATGACGTAGCACATACCCTGAGAATCCCGCCTCGACGGTGGCCGGGCTGCGGTTCCAAGAGCGGCCGGCGCAGGGTAGACTCGTGCTCTTCGACAGCGGCTCGCCGGCCGCCACCGGATCGCCCAAACCGGAGAACGGTGGGGCGGTGGTGGGGACAGCGAAAAAACGTGCTGTTTGGAGGGTAAGCGAATGGCTAGCGGCGACACTGGAAATGTCGTGCCGGGAAACCGGTTGCGGGTTCGACTCCCGTGCCCTCCGCTTGGTGTGATCAACTCCCACCGGTTGATCGCCACCGCCGTCTCGATCGATTGACCGCCCCGCCCGTGGAGGTTTCGCCATGCCGAGCCGCCGACGGTTCCTCGCGGCCGGAGCCGCCCTCGCCGCCCCGGCCTTCCTGCCGTCGATCGGCCGGGGTGCGGCGGCCGCCGATCGCGTCCGCGTCGGGTTCATCGGCACTGGCAACCAGGGCATGGGGCTGCTGAAGCGGTTCCTCGCGGCCGATCTCGGCGACGTCGTGGCCGTGTGCGACGTGAACCAGGGGAGCACCGGCTACAAGGAGCCGGACCACTTCTACGGCCGCGAGCCGGCGGCTGAACTGGTGAAGAAGCAGGCCGGCGCCAAGGGGCGGCCGGCCGCCTGCGAGGCCTACGCCGACTTCCGCACTCTGCTCGACCGCAAAGACGTCGACGCCGTCGTCATCGTCACGCCCGACCACTGGCACGCGGCGATGACCGTGCTCGCGGCCGACGCCGGCAAGGACATCTACTGCGAGAAGCCGCTGACGTTCGCCGCCGCCGAAGGGAAGCGGATGATCGAGGCCGTGCGGCGCGGGAAGCGGATCCTGCAGACCGGCAGCCACGAGCGGTCGAACCCCGTCAGCAGGTTCGTGTGCGAGGCGGTCAAGGCCGGGAAGATCGGCCCGCTCCAGCGGATCGTCACCAAGGTGGGCTTCAACAACAAGGTCGGCCCCGGCCCCGGCTGGGAGCCGATGGCCGTGCCCGCCGCGTTCGACTACCGCGCGTGGCTCGGCCCCGCGCCCCACCAGCCCTACCACGTCGATCGCTGCCTCTATCGCTTTCGCTTCAACTACGACTACTCCGGCGGCCAGATCACGAACTTCGGCGCCCACTGCAACGACATGGCGCACTGGGGCATGGGCCTCGACACCGGCGGCCCGCTCGAGGTCGAGTGCCTGGAGGCGAAGTTCCTCCCCGCCGGCAGCCTGTTCAACACCGCCACCGAGACCGTCTTCCGCTGCCGCTACCCCGGCGGCGTCGAGCTCGTCTGCGAGAGCGGCCCGGAGCAGGTGCAGACGCGGTTCGAAGGGACGAAGGGCTGGATGCAGACCGGCTACCGCGGCACCACGGCCTCCGACCCCGCCCTCCTCGAGGGCCTGCCCCCGAAGGCCACCGATACCCGCGACCCGCACTCCCTCCACCTGGCCAACTTCGTCGACTGCGTGCGGAGCCGCGAGGAGCCGCGGGCCCCGGTCGAGGTCGGCCACGCGTCGGCCCTCCTCTGCCACGCGGCGAACGCGCTCATCCGGCTGTTCCCCGAGTCGGGACCGACGAAGGCCGCCTGGGACGCGAAGGCCGAACAGTTCGTGGGCCACGACGCCGCCAACCGCCGGCTCGTGCCCGAGCAACGCGACCCCTGGGCCTGAGCCCGCGTCACACCACCGGCTGCCAGTCCGGGCGATACTCCCGGCTCCACAGGGCGTCTGCCGCCGGGCAGTTTTTCGGCCGGCCGTTCGTCGGGTCGCAGTCGAGGACGAGACCCGTGCGGTAGGCGATGTTGCCCAGATGGCACAGGAGCGTGCTCTTGTGGCCGTCGAGGACGTCGGCGTTCGGCACGCCACCGCCACGGATGCAGGCCGCGAAGTTCGCCATGTGCGGCGCGGGAGACTCGAGGGCCTGGTCCTTGGCCTCCTGCGGCACCGGCTTGTTCTTCTCGTCGAACAGCGCGTACGACCCCTTCGGATCGACGACGATCGAGCCCGTCTCGCCGAGGAACTCCGCTCCCGTCAGCAGGCCGTCGCGGCCCCGCGACGACCAGCTCTGCAGCTCCCAGGCGATCGTGCGGCCTTCGAAGTCGAAAACCGCGTCGAGCGTGTCGGGCGTCTGCTGGTCGTCGTCGTAGCGGAGCCGGCCGCCCAGCGCGGTGACCCGGGTCGGGTAGTCGACGCCCAGCCCCCAGCGGCAGAGGTCGAGCATGTGGGGCCCGTTGTTGGCCATCTCGCCGCCGCCCCAGTGCCACAGCCAATGCCAGTTGTAGTGGACGATGTTGTCGAGGTAGTCGCGCTCCGGCGCCGGGCCCTGCCACAGTTCCCAGTCGAGATTCGCGGGGACGGGCACCTTCTTCCCGCGGCCCATCGGGCCGCGGCGGTTCCCGTACCAGGCGCGGGCGTGGAGCACCTTGCCGATGCGGCCGCCGCGGACGAGGTCGATCGCCGCCCGCGTCGCGGCGAAGCTCCGCCGCTGCGTGCCGATCTGCACGACGACACCGTGCTTCCGCTGCGCCTCGACCATCAGCTCGCCCTCGCGGGGGTTGTGGCTGACGGGCTTCTCGCAGTAGACGTGCTTGCCGTGGGCGGCGGCGAGGATCGTGGCCGGCGCGTGCCAGTGGTTCGGGGCGGCGATCACGACCGCGTCGATCCCCTTCTCGGCGACGGTGCGGCGGATGTCCCGCTCGATCGCGGGCCGCCGCCGGCCGCCGTCCTCCAGCTTTTTTGCCGCCCGATCGGCGGCCTTTTCGTCCACCTCCACGATCGTGCCGACCTCGATCCCGGGCACCTTCAGGATGTCGGAGATCAGGTCGCTGCCGCGCTTGTTGACGCCCATCACCGCCACGACGAGCGTGTCGGCCGCGGCCAGGGCCGGCCGCCCGGCGGCCGCCGCGGCGAGGGTCGCGGCACCGACCTGGAGGAAATCGCGGCGGGCGAGCGAACGCGTGGTGGGCATGGCGTGACTCCGCGTGGAAAGCGACCCCGACTATACTCCGCCGACACCATGGCTGTCCTGCTCGACATCAAGAACGCCTCGAAACGCTACGGCGACCAGGTGCTGCTCGACGGGGCGAACGCCACGCTCACCGACGACGGCAAGATCGGCTTCATCGGCCGCAACGGCGCGGGCAAGAGCACCCTGCTGCGGGTGATTCTCGGCGAGGAGGAGCTCGACTCGGGCGAGATCGTCCGCCATCCCCGCCTGCGGCTGGGCTACCTGCGGCAGCACGACCCGTTCCTGCCCGGAGAGACGGTCGCCGCGTTCCTGGAGCGGGACAGCGGCCAGCCCGCGTGGAAGTGCGGCGCGGTGGCCGGCCGGTTCGAGATCAAGGGGGCGGCGCTCGAGGGGCCGGTGGCCAGCCTGTCGGGCGGCTGGCAGACGCGGGTCAAGCTCGCGGCCCTCCTGCTCCACGAGCCGAACCTGCTCCTGCTCGACGAGCCCACCAACTTTCTCGACCTGCGGACGCAGATCCTCCTCGAGCACTTTCTCAAGGACTTCGCCGAGGCCTGCCTGATCGTGTCGCACGATCGGGCCTTCCTCGGCGCCACCTGCGACCGCACGCTCGACCTGACCCGCGGCCGGCTCACGCTCTTCCCCGGGAAGGTGGACGCCTTTCTCGTCAACCAGCGGGAGCAGCGGCTGCACGCCGAGCGGGCCAACGCCTCCGTGCTGGCCCGAAAGCGGGAGCTGGAGGACTTCATCGCCCGCAACAAGGCCCGCGCCTCGACCGCCTCCCGGGCCCGGTCGAAGAGCCGCGAGCTCGACCGCCTCGAGTTCGAGGAGGTCGCCGCCGACGAGCCGACGGCCGCCATCCGTTGCCCGCAGGTGTCGCCGCGCAAGGGCACCGCCGTCCGCTGCCGCGACCTGGCCATCGGCCACGGCGGGCGGGCCGTGGCGACGGGCATCGACATCGAGATCACGCACGGCAGCCGGACGGCGATCGTCGGCGACAACGGCCAGGGGAAGACCACGTTCCTGCGGACGCTCGTGGCGTCGCTCGCGCCGCTGGCGGGCGAGGTGAAGTGGGGCCACGGATGCGAGCTGGGAATCTACGCCCAGCACGTCTACGCGAGCCTGCCCGAGGAGGGGACGGTGCTCGGCCACCTGGAGCGGCTGGCCAGGATCGGCACGCCCGGACAACGGATCCTCGACCTCGCCGGGGCCCTGCTCTTCCGCGGCCGCGCGGTCGAGAAGAAGCTGGCCGTGCTCTCCGGCGGTGAACGGGCCCGGCTCTGCCTGGCGGGACTCCTGCTCGGCTCCGCCAACGTGCTCGTGCTCGACGAGCCCGGCAACCACCTCGACGTGGAGACGGTCGACGCCCTGGCGGCGGCGCTGGCCGACTACCGGGGTACGGTGATCTTCACGAGCCACGACCGCGACTTTGTGCGGACCGTGGCCACGGGCGTGATCGAGACCCGCGACGGCCGCGTAGTCGACCTCCATGGCGGGTATGACCGCTACCTGGCCGCGGTCGAGGCCGAGGTCGACGAGGCCGAGGCGGCGGCGGGGGGCGGAAAGCCGCGGGCCGCGAAAGCGGCGCGGCCGGACGAGCGGGCCCTGCGCCGCGAGCTGGCCGCACTCGAGAAGCAGGTCGCGAAACTGGAGGCCGAGCGGCGCCGCTGCCACGAGGCGCTCCTCGTCGCGACCGACCCGGCCGAGGCGCTGCGGCTGCACGAGGCGGTGACCAGGGCCGCCGCCGAACTGGCCGCCGCCGAGGAACGGTGGCTTGCCATCAGCGAGCAGCTTGCCGCCTCGTAGCGCCGGAAGATCACAGCAGCCGATCGATGGCGAACGGCCTGCGAAACCGCGCGTCGGGCCGGAAGCGGTTGCGGAGCCGGCCGGCCACGGGCTCGAAGTCCTCGGGCCGCGTGATCACCGCCAGGGGCCGCGTGCGGATCCCGCGGGCTTCGAGGAAGGTGATCCGATCGACGAGTTCGAGAGGCAACTCGAAGCAGGCGGGCAGATCGGGCAGCGTCTCGTCGGCATCGACGAACGCCCGACCCGCGACGCCCGGGGGCTGGTAGAGCAGCGACCAGCCGTAGATCTCCGACCGCAGTTCGATCGCCGCGACCGCCTCCGCCACCGCCGGGCCGGCGGCCCGCGGCACGTCGGCCGGGCAGGCGAGCGCCGTCGCGATCCGGCAGCGCAGCCCGGCGGCCCGGTGCCGGGCGACCACCTCGCGCAGGTCCCTGGTCGACGACGGCGCCACCGGCAGCATCCGGCCATCTTTTGAAACAGCCACGGTCCAGGGACCGACGGCCCCATCGGGCCGCAGCAGGATCGCGGGCCCGACCACCAGTGGCCGGTACCACCTGAGGCGGGCGGCGGCCGATCCGGAGCGGGGCGGCACGAGCCTGACGACTGCCTGGACGATCGGGGAAGCGGACATCGGCGGCCTCGGTGACGCGGGTGTGGCGGGGAGCGTACCGGGCGACCCGGACAACGTTGGTCCGGGGATTCCCCCCGGGCGGAGGGAACGGCCTGGCGGCCGACGCGGGACGGTTCCCTTCGGCGGTTCCCGGGCTACGCTTGGCGTTCCCGAGGAGCCGCACCCATGGATTCCATCAGCCGCCACGAGCAACTGCTCAGGGTGTTCCACCTCATCGACATCCTCTTCGGGGCCCGCCAGCCGCTCACGGCCGCCGACCTCAAGGAGCGGCTGCAGAGCCGCGGCGTGATCGACGACATGTCGGATCGCAACATCCGCCGCGACATCGAGTTCCTCGGCAAGTTCGGCTACGCGGTGAAGGCCTCCCGGAAGCGGTCGGCCCGGGGCACGACCTGCCGGGCCTGGGAGATCGTCCCCGGCAAGGGCGCCGAGGAATTGGCGGCGCCGGCGGTGTCGCTGCCGGAGTTGCTCTCGCTGGCTGCGGCCCGCGAGTTCCTCGCCCCCCTGGCGGGCACCTTCTACTGGCGGGGCATCGCCCAGCTGATCGCCAAGGTGGAGAAGATCGCGACGCCCCAGCTCCTGGCCTACGCCGAGGCCCATAAGGACGGCCTCGTCGTCCATCCCAAGCCGAGCGGGGCGAAGTATCCCTCGCGGACGCTCAATGCCGTCAACCGTGCGATCCGCAACTCGCTCGAGCTGGCGATCCGCTACACGAGCCTCGCCGACGCCCGCCCCCGCAAGTCCGTGATCCGCCCCGAGGCCCTCGTGCTCTACGACGGCAGCGTCTACATCGCGGCCCGCCGCGTGCCCGGGGTGGGCAAGAAGGGCACGGCGGCCGACGCCGCGATCCGCTTCTACAAGCTCGACCGCGTGACCGAGGCCCGGCCCACGTCCCGCTCCTTCACCCGCGGCGCGGAGCCGGTCGAGACGCTGCTCGCCGACAGCATCACGATCTTCCGCGCGGCCCACCCACCCCGCCGCTACCGGCTCCGCATCGACGCCGAGCGGGCCCGCTGGGCCTGCGAGCGGCCGTTCCATCCCCGGCAGCGTGTCCGCCGCCAGGCCGACGGAGCGGTGATCCTCGAGATCGACCGGGCCTGGGACGAGGAGATGATCCCCCAGTTGCTCGGCCTCGGCGGGACGGTCGAGGTCCTCGAGCCGGCCGACGTGCGGCAGCGACTCGCGGAGGAAGCGCAAAAGATCGTCGACCGGCACGGCGGTCGGCCGGCCGCGCGGCCGGCTACCCGCGGTTCGCGGCTTGCGTGAGGCCCTCGAGCCGCTCCTCGGCCTCGGTCCGGAGCTGGTCCTGGCGGACCCGCCACTGCCAGTTGCCCCACGGCCGGCCGGGCACGTTCATCCGCGCCTCCGCGCCGAGGCCGAGGACGTCCTGCAGCGGCACGACGGCCGTGTTGCAGGGCGACCGCAGCGCCAGCGCGATCATGTCCCAGTGGATCTCGCCGCCGTCGCAGGAGAGATAGGTGCGGACGCGGTGCCGCTCGGCGTCGACGGCGGCCGCTGTGCGGGTCGAGTCCTGCCCCGCCTCGGAGTGGTACCAGCCCACGGTGGTGTCGTTGTCGTGGGTGCCGGTGTAGACCACGGAGTTCACGGGGTAGCCGTCGGGCCGCTCGGCCCCGGCCTCGTCGTCTCCGAAGGCGAACTGCAGGATCCGCATGCCGGGAAATCCGAGTTCGTCGCGCAGCGCGTCGACGTCGGGCGTGATCAGGCCCAGATCCTCGGCGATGATCGGCCGCGGCCCGAGCGCCGCGGCGGCCGCGTCGAACAGCCGGCGGCCCGGCCCCGGCACCCAGCGGCCGTGCTCGGCGGTGGGGTCGGCGGCCGGGATTTCCCAGTAGGCCGCGAACCCGCGGAAGTGATCGATGCGGAGCACGTCGACGAGCGCGAAGGCGTGCCGGAGCCGCGCGATCCACCAGGCGAAGCCTTCGGCCTCGTGCACGTCCCAGCGGTAGAGCGGGTTGCCCCACCGCTGCCCAGTCCGGCAGAAATAGTCCGGGGGCACGCCCGCCACCACGCTCGGCCGTCCGTCCGCGGCGAGCTCGAAGAGATCGGGCCGGCACCACACGTCGGCGCTGTCGTGGGCCACGAAGATCGGCAGGTCGCCGATGATCGAGATCCCCAGGGTCGCCGCCCGCTCCCGCAGTCGTCGCCAGTGCTCGGCGAAGAGGAACTGGCCGATGCGGGCATGATCCACGGCCTCGGCCAGCTCGCGGCGGGCCGCGGCCAGTACGCCCGACTCGCGGCGGGCGACGTCGGCCGGCCAGTCGGTCCACGAGCGGCCGTCGAAGCGGCCCTTCAGGGAGACGAACAGGGCATAGTCGTCGAGCCAGCCGCGGCTCTCCTCGACGAACCGCGCGAAATGCTCGCGGAGCTCGGGCGACGCCCGCCGCGGAAATGCGGCCGCCGCCTCGTGCAGGATTGCGAGCCGCCGCGCGATCACGTCGCCGAAGGCCACGTGGTCCTCCGGCAGCGCGGGCACCGTGTCGAGCTGCCCCGCGTCGACGAGGCTGTCGGCTCGCAGGGCGTCGAACGACACGAGCAGCGGGTTGCCCGCGAACGTGGAGAGCGTCTGGTAGGGGGAGTCGCCGAAGCCGGTCGGGCCCAGCGGCAGCACCTGCCAGTGCCGCTGCCGCATCTGCGCGAGCCGTTCGAGCCACCGGTGCGCCTCGGGCCCGAGCTCGCCGATGCCGAAGCGGCCGGGCAGCGACGTGGGGTGGAGGAGGATGCCGGCGGAGCGGCGGGCGAGCGGGCCGGTGGCGGGTGCGGTCACGGGGGACGTCGCGGCGAGGGGGACGAAGCGGTGGGGATTTGCCGATTCCGCCGCCGGGAGTGTAGGACTCAGGCCCGGAAAACGCGACCCTGATCGTCACGCCGGCGACGCCATGCCCGAGCCCCCGCCCCCCACTGCGTTTTCCGTGCTCTCCCTCGACGTGCCGCTGGGGCCACTGCGGCGGCGGGCGGTCGCCTGCGTGCCCGCCGCGGCGCCGCCGGCCGCCGGCTGGCCCGTCGTGATCGCCTTCCACGGCGGTCAGACGCACCCCGAGATGATGCGCCGCTTCTCGGGGCTCGACGCCTTCGCGGCCGCCGGCCGGGCCGTCGTCGTCTACCCGGCCGGCACCGGATCCCGCGAGGACATCCTCACGTGGAATGGCGGCAACTGCTGCGGCCAGGCGCTCGTCGACCAGGTGGACGACGTCGGCTTCGCCCGCGAACTCCTGGCCGCGGTCGCCCGGCGGCTGCCGGTCGATCCCCGGCGGGTCCATGCGACCGGGATGTCCAACGGCGCGATGATGGCCTACCGGCTGGCCGCGGAATCGGCCGACCTGATCGCGTCGATCGCCCCCGTCGCCGGTCCGCTCGCGCTGGCCGCGATCACGCCGTCGCGGCCCGTGCCCGTGCTCCACTTCCACGGCACGCTCGACCAGTTCACGCCGCTCGAAGGAGGCGTGGGCCGCCGCAGCGTGACCCGCGTCTCCCATCGGCCGGTGGTGGAGGGCCTGCTCGACTGGGTGCATGCGAACGGCTGCCCTGCGGAACCGCGTCGCGAATCGGTCCCCTGCACGGACGACGGCATCACCGTCGAGCGGTTCACGTGGGGCCCGGGCCGCGCCGACGCCGAGGTCGTCTTCTACCGCGTCGACGGCGGCGGACACACGTGGCCGGGCCGCACGCCCGACTCCTTCTTTCTCGGCCCGTGCGCCCTGTCGCTCGACGCGAATCGCCTGATCTGGGATTTCTTCGAGCGGCATCCACTGCCGGCGGCGTAGCGGCGGCACCCATTCGGACCTGGAGGGGTTGCCCGTGGCCTCGAGCGGGCTGTGGAAGCAAGCGCAGCCATGGATGGCGGAGCGCAGCGGACACGCAGTGAACGAAAGCCCGGAGGGCTGCAGTGAACGTCCGGCGAGAGGTCACGGGCAACCCCGCCCCACGGACGCAGCCGCCCCCCGGTCCGGCCGTTAGGCGAGTATCCCCTTCACCAGATTTCCGTGCACGGGATGCCATACGCACATCCACGGCTTCATGCCGTGATGTGCTTGGCGACCATCCGGTCGCTGGTCGCATGCCGGACCTCCCGTCCGGCCGTCAGGCGAGTATCCCCTTCACCAGATTTCCGTGCACGTCGGTGAGCCGGTAGTCGCGGCCCTGGACGCGGTAGGTGAGCCGCGTGTGGTCGAAGCCGAGGAGGTGCAGGAGCGTGGCGTTGAGGTCGTGGACGTGCACCGGATCCTCGACGACGTTGAACCCAAAGTCGTCGGTTTTGCCGTGCACGTGACCCGCCTTGATGCCGCCGCCGGCCAGCCACATCGTGAAGGCGCGGTTGTGGTGGTCGCGGCCGTCGTTGCCCCCCTGCACCATCGGCGTACGGCCGAACTCGCCCCCCCACACCACGATCGTGTCGTCGAGCAGCCCGCGTTCCTTGAGATCCATCACGAGCGCCGCCGACGCCTGATCCGTGTCGAGAGCATTCTTCTTCACGCCGGCCGTGAGGTTGCCGTGCTGATCCCAGGCCTCGTGGAAGAGCTGCACGAACCGCACGCCCCGCTCCAGGAGCCGGCGGGCGAGGAGGCAGTTGCGGGCGAAGCCGGCCTCGCCCGGGTTCTTCAGTCCGTAGCGGTCGAGCGTCTCCTTGGGCTCGTCGGCGAGATTCATCAGTTCCGGAGCGCTGGCCTGGAGCTTGTAGGCCAGTTCGTAGGCCTGAATCCGGGCGGCGATCTCCGGGTCGCCGAAGCGGCCGAGCGCGAGCGTATTGAGACGGTTGAGCGTGTCGAGCGAGGCCCGCTGCGTCTCGCGGTCGATGCCCTTGGGGTTGGAGAGATAGAGCACGGGGTCGCCGCCGGTGCGGAGCGGGATGCCGCCGTACACGGTGGGCAGAAAGCCGGCCCCGTAGTTGCTCGCGCCGCCGCTCGTGCCCTTGGCGCTCGTCAGCACGACGAAGCCAGGCAGGTCCTCCGCCTCGCTGCCGAGGCCGTAGAGCGTCCAGGCGCCGAAGCTCGGCCGGCCGAACTGCTGCGAGCCGGTGTTCATGAGAATCTGGGCCGGGGCGTGATTGACGGCGTCGGTCTGCATCGAGCGGACGAGGCAGATGTCGTCGGCGATCCGGCCGGTGTACGGCAGGAGTTCGCTCATCTCGATGCCGGCCTTGCCGTAACGCTGGAACTTGTACTTCGGCCCGAGGAGCGCGGAGTTCGGGTTGATGAAGGCCGCCCGGTAGCCGTCGAGCAGCCCGGCGGGCGGGAGCTGGCCGTCGTGCTTGGTGAGTTCGGGCTTCCCGTCGAAGAGTTCCAGGTGGCTCGGGGCGCCCGCCTGGAACATGAACACCACTCGCTTGGCCCGCGGCGCGAAGTGCGGTGGCTTTAAGGCCAGCGGCCCGGCGGCGGGCGGTGGCGGGGCGGCGGCCCATCCCTCGCGGGCGAGCAGCGCCCCGGCCGCCATGCCTGCCAGGCCCACGCCGCATTCGCCGAGAAACCAGCGGCGGGCCAGGAGCCGGGCGCGGGCGTCGTGCAGCGGGTCGCGAGGAGTCATGGGAACCTCAATTCTTGGTGACCGTCTCGTCGAGGTTGAGCAGGATCCGTGACACCAGCGTCCACGCGGCGGCGTCTTGCGGCGTCGTCCCCGCCGGCAGCCCGGCGAGGCCAGCGGCGTCGCCGGACGCGACCTCCTGGGCGGCGATCCAGCCGTCCGCGATTCGCTGCCGCTGGGCCGCGAGGAATGCGAGCAGTTCCCGCCGCTCGTCGGCCGTCGGCTGCCGGGACGTGCACAGTAGGAACGCGTGATCGATGCGCGCGGCGTCGTCGTCGGCAGCCTCACGCAGCGTCCGCAGGGCGAGCGCCCGCGCCGCCTCGACGAACACGGGCTCGTTCAGGCCGGTGAGCGCCGCCAGCGGCGTGTTGCTCCGCAGCCGGCGGGCGCAGGACAGGTCGCCGTTGGGGGCGTCGAAACTCCCCAGCGCCGGGTCCGGCATCGACCGCTTGCGGAACAGGTAGACGGCCCGGCGATAGCGATCGGGGCCGGTGGCCGCCTGCCAAAAGGTGGGGTAGATGTAGTTGTAGTCGAGCACGTTTTGCGGCACCGGTGGGATCACCCCCGGACCGCCGAGGGCGTGCGTGATCAGGCCGGCGGCGGCCAGGGCCACGTCGCGGACCACCTCGGCATCCACGCGGAACCGCGGGCCCCGGGCCAGGAGCCGATTCGCCGGATCGCGGGCCCGGGCCTCGGCCGAGGCCGTCGACGACTGCCGGTAGGTGTCGCTCATCACGATCGTGCGGATCACGTGCTTCTGGCTCCAGCCGTGGTCCATGAAGTCCACGGCCAGCCAGTCGAGCAATTCAGGGTGTTCGGGCACCGGCGCCCGCGTGCCGAAGTCGTCGGGCGTCTCCACGAGACCCTCCCCGAACAGGCCCTGCCAGACCCGGTTCACCGCCACCCGGGCCGTGAGCGGCGACTCCCGGGCGACGAGCCAGCGGGCGAAGCCCAGCCGATTTCGCGGCGCACCCTCCGGGAGCGGATGGAGTGCCGCCGGGACGTGCGGGCCGACGACCTGCAGCGGCCGGTTCCAGGCACCGCGGTCGAGCAGGTGCGTCGGGCGATGCGCCTGCGGCCGCCGCTGGGTGGCGTGGAAGATCGTCGTCGTGGCGACGGGCATCTTGGCCCAGACGGCGTCGATCCGACCTTCGATCGGAGCGAGTTCGGGCACCGTGCGTCTCCAGGCGGCGAATGTCGCCGCCGCGTCGTCCGCCGTGCGCTTCCCCTCGGGGGTGCGGATGGCGAGCAGCGCCGCGTGATCGACCGCCGGTGCCGCGGGCTCCGGCGCGGTCGTGAGACTGAACCGCAGGCAGCCGGGCGTCTTGCCCCCCGCCGCGTTCACCGGTCCGGGCATGCAATACACGGTCAGCCGCAGCTTCGTGCCCTCGGGCACGTCGAGCGGCTTCTCGAACCGCACGACCGCGACGCTCGGCTGATGCCGCCGCAGGTGGCCACGGTCGGGAAACCAGCTCGACTGCTTGTCGCCATCGATGAGGTTGGCCACCGGGCCGATCGACATCGTGGCCGAGAGCTTCAGTTCCGTGCGCCGCGCTTCCGGAATCGACTCACCGTTGTTGTCGATGCGCGGTTCCATCCGCTCGGTGGCCGAAAAGTCGGCGGTGGCGTGCGCGAGCTGCACCCGCGTCCACTCCGCGGTTCCCGGCGGCTGCACGTCCACGATCAGCTCGGCGAGGCCCCAGGCGCCGTCGCGGCCGGGGCCGTTCATGAACAAGTCGCCGTGCAGCAGGCCCTCGACCTGCAGCCCGGTGGCCCCCTGCAGCTTCGGGGCGGCCTCGAAGATGAGGCGATGGTCGCGGTGGCCGATCATGAGGATCGACTGGTCGGGCAACTGCACCGGATGGTTGAGCAGGCCGGCGCTGTCCATCCGGTCCATCACGATCGGCGACCACGGCACCAGGCCGGCGGCCACCTGTCGCTCCCAGGACTCGACTTCCTGTTTCCAATCGGGCCGGGTCCGCCGCACCTCCTCGTCCGCCGCGGCCAGTTCGGCCTGCAGCGCCTTCCGGGTCTCGAGTTGCTCCGGCGTGTAGACGTAGGACCAGGCCTCGTGGGTGTCGTTGAGGAAGGCGAACATCCCGAAATACTCGGCGTGGGTGAGCGGGTCGAACTTGTGCGTGTGGCACTGCGCGCACTGTGTCGAGAGGCCGAGCACCGCCTTGCCGAGGCAGTCCATGCGGTCGAACATCTCGACCATCCGAAACTCCTCGGGGATGATCGCTCCCTCCTCGTTGAGCATGCTGTTGCGGAGGAAGGCCGTGGCCACCACCTGGTCCTGGGTGGCGCCGGGCAGCATGTCGCCGGCGATCTGTTCGAGCACGAATTGGTCGTAGGGCATGTCGCGGTTGAAGGCGGCGATCACCCAGTCGCGCCAGGCCCACATCTCCCGCCGCAGGTCCTTCTCATAGCCGTTGGTGTCGGAATAGCGGGCGAGGTCGAGCCATGGCCGGGCCCACTTCTCGCCGAACCGTTCGCTGGCCAGCAGCGTGTCGACGGTCTTTTCGTAGCCGTCGCGGGCGAAGGCGGCGAGATCTTCAGGCGACGGCGGCAGGCCGACGAGGTCGAGGTACAAGCGGCGGCAGAGCGTGGCGTCGTCGGCCGGAGGCGCCGGTTCGAGGCCGGTGGACGCGAGCCGCGACCGCACGAACACGTCGATCGGGTTGGTGACGCCGTCCATCGCGACCAGCGACGCCTTGCGGGGCGGCACGAACGCCCAGTGTGGCTCGTAGGTGGCGCCGGCTGCGATCCACCGCTCGAGCAGGTCGATCTGGCCGGCCGTCAGCGGCTTCTTCTCGTGCGGCGGAGGCATGATCTCGTCCGGGTCGGTGGACCGGATGCGGCGAACAAGCTCGCTGTCGGCGGGCTTTTCAGGGACGATCGCGGGCAGGCCGGAAGCGCCCCCCTCCAGAGCCGCCGCACGAACATCGAGCCGCAGGTCGCCCTGCCGGGATTGCTCGTCCACGGCGTGGCAATGGCCGCAGTGCTCGGCCAGGATCGGCTGGATCTCGCGCTGGAAGTCGGGAGCCGGGGCGGCGAAGCAGCGGACGGCGCAGACCGCCGCCACGACTACGACGTGGGCCACGATGCGGCCGCGGATGACGAGCATGCTGCACCCTGGAGCGGGATGAGAACCGTTCATGCCGGCCGCGAAATTGTACCCCGCATCGCGTCGCGTGGCAGCCATCGTGGCCGTGGGGGCGTGCGGCCCCTTCCACGGCGTCGCTCCAGAATCGTCAGGGCCCCGGCGGGCAGGCCGGCGTCTGGCCTTCCTCGTAGACGACCGGTGCCACGACGACCTCGCCCGCACCGAGCGGCGGGCAGCACTCGCTTCCGGGGGTCATGGTCACCGGTGGCATGGGGCCGGGGGCGAGCGTGGGCGGCATGACTCCCGGCTGCGTGGGGTGCGGCACGGAGGCGGCAGGCGCCGCGGCGGGCTGCGGCTGCGGATAGACCGGCGGCGCCAAGGGTGGCGCGTAGGCATATTGGTTTTGGTGGTGCGCGCAACCGACGGCTGCGAGGCAGGCGATCGCGACGGCGACGCGGCGAACCATGGGGTGCTCCCGGGGGCGCGGCCAACTGGCGGGACGGTAGGAGGATCCCCCCGGGGGGGCAACCCCGGATTGCCGCCGAAACCGGGCCTCAGGCCCGCTCGAAGAGCGCGATGCTGGCGGTGAAGCCGTGCAGGCAGTTGAGCCGGCCGATCGGGCCGATCTCGCCCTGGGCGAAGAACCCCGCCGCCGGCAGCGGACCGAGTCGCTCCTGCAGGCAGCGGGCGTCGTGGTGCGACTCGGAGAACAGTCGCGAGCCGCGGCCGTTGCAGGTGAACACCAGGGCGCCCGCGGGCGGCCGACCGCCGGCGGCGGACGCGGCGAGCAGTCGGGCGAGGTCGTCATGGGCGCTGGCGGCGTCGCGGACGTGGAACTGCACCGTCTGGCCCGTGCGGACGAGATCGCCGATGGCGATCACGCCCGACTCCGGATCCGCGCCCACCACGTTCCGCACCAGGAAGTCGCCGGCCCGGAACGCGTCCTGGTACTCGCTGGCCACGCGGCCGACGTGCAGCGACGTGCGGACGAGTTCGCGGTCGGCCGGATCGAGACCGCCGTAAATCTCCCGCAGCCGTTCGAGCGCCGGCCGACCGCCCAGTTCCTGGATCACGTTCGCGTCGGCCCTGGTGATCACCAACGGCCGGCCGATCGGCCGGCATCCCTGGGAGACGACGGGCCGCACCCGGATGGCGCCGCCCACCACCACGCCCACGGCGCCGGAGTCGTAGGTGGTGCCGTTGCAGACCAGCGTGTTGCTGCCGGGGATCGCGCCGCCGCTGGCCATGCCGCCGACGATCGGGACGCCGGGCCGATCCTCGGCGAGCCGGTGGATCAGGGCCTCGACGGGAAAGGAGAACGGATCGGCGAGCAGGATGAGCGCCGCGTCCGCCGGCCAGCCGGCGTCGAGCTCCGGCGGCCAGCCGCCGAACATCCCGCCGTCGGGCGTCTGTCCGTATTCGAGCGACACGGGCGCGACGGTCGCTCCGGGCAGCCGCCCGAGCCACACCGCGACCGCCGGCCCCGACTCGTGCTCCTCCGCGCCGACGAGCACGCCCTCGGCCGAGGTGCCGATCACCACGCGGGCCGGCACGAGGTCGGCAAGCCCCTCGAGGGCGGGCCGCACAGCCGCCCCGTAGGCGGCCGATACGAAGACCACGGCCAGGTCGGCCCGGCTCCCCGGCCCCAGGTCGTTCGCCGCGTGGTCCACCGCCACGCGGATCGCGTCGTCGAGCCGTGCCGCCGTCGACCCGCCGGCGCCGCACCGCGGGCCGGCACTTTCGTCCGCAGCCGCCGTCATGTCACGATCTCGGCGAACGAGTGGACCGGCTCGTGGACGAACAGGCCGCCCGCGTCGCGGTTGCCCGGTCGCACGGCCAGCGCCGTCGCCATCCCGGCCTGCCGGGCGGCGTCGAGCTCGGCCCCCACGTCGCTGACGAACAGGATCTGTCGCGGCTCGAGCCCCATGTCGACCGCGATCGCGGCGTAGCTCGCCGCCTCCCGCTTGGGGCCGGTGGTGGTGTCGTAGTGGCCGCGGAGCAGCGGCGTCAGGTCGCCGGCGGCGGTGTGGCCGAAGAACAGTTTCTGCGCCTCGATCGAGCCCGACGAATAGATCCGCACGTCGAGGCCCGAGTCGGCCCATTGGGCGAGGGCCGGCGGCACGTCGTCGAAGACGTGGGCCACGAGCGTGCCGGACTCGAAGCCGCTCCGCCAGATCATGCCCTGCAGCGCCTTGAGCGACGTGTCCTTGACGTCGCGGTTCATGAGGTCGATGGCGGCCAGCGCCACCCGCGTCCGCCCCTCGGGCGTGGCCGGGTCGGTCGGCGGCAGGCCGGCCGCCGCGGCGATGCCCAGCGCCGCGGCCCGCACCGTGGGATCGGCGGCGTGGGCGGTGAGGAAGTCGCCGATCTGGGCCTTCGCGTGGGCGAAGAGCACGTCGTACACGAACGCGATCGACGAGGTCGTGCCCTCGATGTCGAGCAGGATGCCCCTGCCGTCGAACACGGTCACGGCATGGCCTTTCCGCTGGCTGCCACCCACGCCGGGCCGAGGCACAGCGGCTCGTACTCGCCGTGCACGCCGGCGTCGAGGTAGTGCGGCGTCCAGCCGCTCGTGTCCTGGAACAGCCGGATCGCGCGGATCCGCCGGTCGCTGCACAGGTCGAACCAGTGCCGCGTGCCCAGCGGCACGCTGATCAGGTCGCCGGCCCAGACCTCGATGGCGAACACGGGCCGCGTGCCGGGGTTGATGTGGAACACCCCCCGGCCCTGGAGGATGAACCGCACCTCGTCCTCGGTGTGCGTGTGCTCCTTCGAGAACTTGGCGAGCATGGCGTCGAGGTTCGGCGTGTCGGGGTAGACGTCGATCACGTCGGCCGTCACGAAGCCTCCGCGGCGCTTGAGGTCGTCGATTTCAGGGGCGTACGCGGCGAGGATCCGCTCGGCCGGTGCCGCCGGGTCGACGCGGTCCTCGAGCGGCCAGACCTCGTAATGCAGGCCCTGCGAGTTGAGAAACGCCTTGATCTCGGCCGGGTCGGTGATCCGCCGGTTCT
>JBIIDT010000129.1:0-6117 GCA_044238145.1 Pirellulales bacterium
GCGGACCGCCTGGTGCGGCGGCTGGTCGTCGACGACCCCGGAGGAGACCTGCGGGGCGTGCTCTCGGAGTTGCGGTTTTACGCCAACGGCGGCGGGCTGGCGGCCGGGATGTCCCGGCAGCTCGAGGTCGGCAACGCCCTCGTCCTCGAGACCAGGAACCGCCTCTCCACCTCCGCGGCCGACTTTCGGGCCGCGATCGCCGCCGAAGCCTGGGAGGACGCGCACCGGGTGCTCGGGCGATATGCCGACGACGCGGGCGGGGGCGAGCCCGACCGCGGAATCGTGCAGGATGCGGCGGACCCGGACCGGTTCGCGACGCTGCCGCTGCTCGCGCAGGGCGTCACCGCGGAACAGCCGGCGTTTCGCCAGTTCTTGCTCGGCGATCCCGCGGCCCGCGGGCAGTTGCGGGTGACGCAGTTGCGGGCCGCCGGCGATCACCGCGGCATGGCGGCGGCGGCGATCGAGTTCCAGGGCACGCCGGCTGGGGCGGATGCGCACGAATGGCTGGCGATGCGGGCCCTGGCCGCGGGCGATTTCACGGGCGCGCGGGAGCACGCGCGGACGGCCATCGCCTGGGCACCGGGCGACGCCAGGGAGCGGCTGCAGACGATCCGCGCGATGGCCGATGGGCTGCAGGGCATACCGGTCACCGCCGCGCCGAAAGCGGGTCTCGCCGGCGCGCCTGCGGCGGAGATCGCGGCGCTCGTCACGGTGGATAAGGGAGGGGCTCGGCCGGCGTCGGCGGCCGCTTTAACGCCGGGCCAGCTGGAGACCGTGAAACGCGCCGACCTCGGCCCGGCCAATCAGGGCACGCCGGCGGTCGACTATCCGGGATCGGCGGGCCCGCCCGTCGAAGCCCGTTTCCTGCCCCTGTTCCAGACGCCTCCGTTCGTCATGCACCGGCTCGACTGGTCGGCGGAGGTGTGCGCGATCGTCGCCACCCCGAATCGCCTCCTGGCGACCAACCGCGTCGAACTCGTCTCGCTCGATCCGGCCACGGGCGCGGTCCAGTGGCGATCACCGCCGGGGCCGAAACCGGGCGTCATCACGCAGTACGGCCTCGTCCCCATGCGACCGGCCTGGGATGACCAGCAGGCCTACGTCCGCCGTCTCGCGCACGGCGGCAACCCGACCCTGGTGGCGATCCGCCTGACCGACGGCACCATCGCCTGGGAATCACCCCCAACCGCGGCCGTGTGGCCGATCTCCGATCCGGTGCTCGTGGGCGGCGGCCTGCGGTCGTTCGCCATCCGGGGTGGATTCGTCGATCAGTTGGTATTCGTGGCGCTCGATCCGGCCACCGGGGACGTGCTCTTCGAGCGGCCCGTGTGCGGGCTGCTCCCGGAATGGCGGGTGCCACGTCCCGCCCGCGGCTCCGGCCATCTCGACCCCGGCGACTGTCAGGTGGCCGTCGCCGACGGCCGCCTGTTCGTGACCATCGGCGGGTGCGTGGCCTGCTGTCAGGCCGACGGCCACGTTCGCTGGCTGCGCCGTCTGCCGTGGGCCGCCGCGGGGACCGATGCGTGGTGGTCGTTCCAGGCCCAGCAGCCGCCGCTCGTGCAGGGCGGGACGGTCTACGTGATGCAGCCGGGCTTCCACGGTATCGCGGCGATCGACGCGGATGACGGCCGCCTGCGGTGGAAGACGGCCCTGCCGCTCGCGCGGCGACTCGTGGGAATGGCGGGTGCGGGCGACGCCGCGCGACTGGTCGCCGAGACCGGCGACGGGCTCGTCGCCATCGATCCCCGCGACGGCATCTCGCGGCTGATCCTCGATGGCCGCGACGACGCTGGGGGCGGCTGGCTGGGCATCCGGCCCACGCGGCTCATCGGCGCGGCGGCGACGACGGGCGACGGCCTGGCGATTGTCCCGGTGCAGCAGCGGCGGCCCGACACCGACAAGACCGGGATGCTCGACGCCGTGCTCCTGTGGGTCGACGTCGTTTCGGGTGCGGTGCGGCACGCCACGCCGCTGCCCGCCCTCGCGGGCAAGCCACCGTGGCTGGGCCCCGTGACGGTGGCCGAGGGCCGGCTCTGGCTGTTGGCGGCGCCGGAGGGACAGGCGGAACCGCGCGACCTGCGGCGGGCCGTCTGGGAACTGGCTCCCCAGCCGGCCCCCTGACGTTGTCACTTCTGAGAGCGGCGGTTTTTTCGCCGGAAATCGATACTGCGCGTAACTCCCGGCGGCCCTCGGTCATGGATCACCGTCATCCATCCGCCCGGCGAGCCACTCCAGGTAGGCGTCCGCGTCCGGCACGGGATCCCGGGTGCCGAGTGACAGGCCGGGCGTCAACTCGGTCGACTGCGGGATGGTCCGCTGCGTGTAGTCGCAGCGGAAGGTCTGCAGGTCGTCGGCGAGGTCGAAGCGGCAGTCCGCCCGGTAGAACTCGTGGGCCGGATCGGGAACGAGCGTCCGGTACTCGACGACCAGCCGCAGCCCCTCACGGCGGCCGACGCCATACACCGCCGGCCACTTCCGGCCGCCGACGGCGTCCGGCCAGGCCACGCTGTGGATGCGGCCGGCGCGCTCCACGAACGCCACGCCGCCCCACTGGCGCTCGCCCGAGGGCCAGGCCGCATCGTCCCAGCGAAACACGACGGGCACGCGGAGCGCCGCCGCCAAGGCGGCCTCCGGCGCCAGCCGACCCTGGCAGCCGGCCAGAACGACCGCGAGCAGCGTCACCCAGACCGCGAGTGGTCGCATGGCACCGCGCGGCTCACGGCTGTGGCGCAAGTTCGGCCAGCCGCGTGCGGAAGGCCTGCGGATCGCGGAGATCGTCGGCCGGCAGGCTGGCGAGCTTCCGCGATCCGTCGGGGGCGAGCACGACGAGCATCGGCACCGCGGCGACGCCCATTTCCTGGGCGACCAAAGGATGTTCCTCGACCTTGAGGCTCACGAGCTCCACTCGGTCGGCGCAGGCCTTGACCACCTCCGGATTCTGGAACGTCGTCGCGTTGACCTTCGTCGAGACCGCGCACATGGGGCTGTAGAACTTCACCGCCAGCGGCACGCCCCGCCGCGCCGCCGCGGCCCGCGCGGCCTCCAGGTCCTCGCCCGCGGCCGGCTGCAGCGCGGCCTTGGCAGGGCCGCCCTCGTAGGCGACCACGAGCGTGGGGCGGAACATGTACTCGGGGTGGTCGCTCGAGCAGATCGGCGCCCAGCCCGTGCCCTCGGGCTGCCGGTACACGAGCACGAGGCCGTGGTTGGCGAGCGTGCCGTCGGCCCACTGTCGCACCGTGTCGGTCACGTCCATCGACACCATCCGATGGCTCTCGGCCGGCTCGTTCGCCGGCTTCGCCGGGAACCCGGCCACCGAGACGCTGCCGGCCGGATCGGGATAGCGGTCCTCCTGTGGATCCTCGCAGCCGCCCTGCTTCCAGAACACGATGTGCGGCCCTTCCGGCGTCGATTTGTTGCCGGCGTAGAACGGCCCGTACCACGAGCAGTGCAGGCCCTGTCGCCCGCCAAGTTCGTTGGCCCATTCCCGGCGCACGGCATAGGCATCGACGCGGGCATCGGCCCCCGCGGTCGCGAACGGCACGTTCACGAGCGTCAGCCGCACCATCGCCCCGAGCACCTTCGCCCCTTGGGGCAGCCCGGAGAGGTCGAACTGCACGAGCCCGCGGTTTGGGGCTTCGAGGCCCGCGCTCTGGCCGACCCCGATTACGGGATCGTTGACAAAGCCCGCGTTCTTGAGGCTGCTCATGATGTGGAGGTCGGCCGTGCGGCAGGCCACCAGCGGCTCGTCGGCCGCGACCTTCTGGAGCTCCCGGGGCGTGACCGCCCGACGCAGGCTGGCAAAGCGGACGAGTGGCCCCGTGAACTTCGCCCGCAGGGCCGCCAACGCCGGGTCGGCGATGTCGCGGCCGAAGTCGCGGTTCGTGACCGTCACCGGGAATACGAAGTCGACGGTCCCTCCCTCCCAGTCGCCGCGGTTGACGCGGCAGACCAACTCATGCTCTCCCGGCGGCACCCGCCGCGGGATGAACGCCTTGCGCTCGAAGCCGCCGCCGCACACGCAGGCCCCGACGAAGGGAATGTGCTCCACGGCCGTGCCGTCGGCGGCCTTGACGCGGAGGCTCACCGGCGAATCCCAGGTGTTGAACCCGCCCCTGATATACACGCCCGAGCCGCTGCCCATGATGTTGCCCACGGGATACACGGCCAGCTCGGCACCAGCCGCACACGTGCCGATGGAGGAGCCAGGCATACCCTTGACGCACACGACGGCCGGGGTCCCGAGCCGGTACACCGGCGCCGTCTCCGGTGACTCGCCCCACTGAATCTTGACTGGGCCCGGGAGCACGCCCGCGTCGTAACCAGCCTTGGCGGCTGGGTTGGCCGGGTTCGGCATCGAGAACTTGAAGCTCGTCTGCCAGAAGTCCTCGCCCTTCGGGTGACGGACGAATAAAAAGCCGAATACCGCCTTCCCGTCAGCCTCCGTGACGTCCTTGACGATGTACGCGTCGCCCACGCCTCTGAAAGTGTGCTTCTCCGCCGGCTCCGCCGTGATCCGCTCACCCTCCTCGGTAAGGTCGCCGTCGAAGTCACGATCGAAGTAGAGCAGGTCGTGCCCGCTGCCGTTACCGCCCGACTCGTCCCAGACCATCAGAGCGGCGGACTTCTTACCGGTGCCCAGCGCCCACCAGGTAAACCGCGGCTTTTCGCTCTTGAACTCCGGCAGCTTGGCCACCTTGCGGGTGAGCCATCCGAAATCCTCTCCTTCCCACGACCGTACCTGGGGCACTTCAGTCACCGGCGACGTGACCGTCGCCTCCGCGGCCTCGAGCCACGGGCAGGAACAGGCCACGGCCAGGCCGACGACGGCCAGCCGGGAAACGAATGGCAGCGGACGGATCGGGGACGGCATGCGACGGATTCCTTGACGGGACAAACGTTCGGGGCCGCGGGACGCGGCCAACGACACCCCACTATGACCGCATCGGGCCGGGGGTTACGACAGACCAGATTTGGTGGCTGGCGACTTCTTCCTCTGTAGCCGCAGAGTGGCACTCTGCGGAATGCGGCCCGACACGTGGCGACGGTGTGCAGACCGCCAGTCTGCACCTACACGTGAGCTGCCTTTGATGGCTGTCACCTTTTCCGGCGGCGCCGCATCCATGCCGCAAGGCCGAGGCCGAGGCCTGCCAGCGCGATCGCCGTCGGCTCCGGCACCACCACGAGGTTCAGCCCCGTGCCCGTGGAGTTCACCTTCACCGAGACGTCATTCGCCTGCGGCTTCGTGCCCTGCCAGCCCGCGAGGCTGATCGTGAACAGGCTCGTCAGATCGGTCCCCGGGGCTGTCGAGAACCCACTCGGCAGCGACAGCGTGTCGAACGTGGCGATCGAAAACTCGAGTGTCGGCCCGGCCACGTAGCCCGTGTCGAGCACGCCGGCCGTATTGCTGCCCGTCAGCGTCACGAGATTCAGGTTGAACGTGCTGCCCGAGGAGAGGGCGGACAGGCTCAGCCCGCCCGTCACGGCGATCTGGTCCCAATTCACGCCCGCCGATCCCGAGAGGGCGTTGAGTTCCCACTCGTAGAGGCCGCCCGGGGCCCAGGCATGGCCGCTCGTGTAGGGCTGGATGCCCGGCGAATTGCCGGGGGAGAGCGTGGCGCCGGCCCCGATCGTCACCGCCGTCGCGATCGTACCCGTGCCCGAGATCGTGCCCTGCGAGAAGGTCAGCGGCCGGTTGAACGCCGTCGCGGCGTTGTACTTGAAGTTGCCGCCGTTGATCGAAAGGCCGCTGGTCGCGTCGAGGCGGCCGGCGGCGCCGACCTCCAGGATGCCCGCCGACACGGTCGTGGCCCCGGTATGGCCGGCCGATCCGGTGAGCGTGAGCCGGCCGGTGCCGACCTTCGCCAGCGACCCGCCGCCGGTGAGGGCCCCGGAGTAGGTCGTGCTCGTGTCGTTGCCGCCCACCGTGAGGGCCACGGCGGAGGCCGACGTGTTGGAAAGCGCCAGGTTCGACGCGCCCGAGAGCCCGCCGAACGTGGCGGCGGTGAGCCCGCCGAACGAGACCGCGCCTGCCCCGCCCGCGAACGTGCTGCGGCCGAGGGCCTGGGCATTCCCGAGCAGCAGGCTGCCGTCGGACACGCTCGTGACGCCGGAGAACGT
>JBIIDT010000130.1:0-6096 GCA_044238145.1 Pirellulales bacterium
GTGCTCGGCGGTGAGCTGGCGTCGTTCGAGCCCTACCTGGGATACAAGGGGAGCGTCCGCGTCGCCAGCGGCGACGTCAACGGCGACGGCGTCAGCGACATCGTGGTCGCCCCCGGCCGCGGCCGCGCGGGACTCGTCCGTGTATTCACCGCCGCCGGCACGCCGCTGGACGGCGGGGCCTTCGACTTCTACCCCTTCGGCACCAGCTGGCGGGGTGGCGTCGAGATTGCCGTCGGCAACGTCGACGGCCTGGGACGCAACGAGATCATCGCCGCCACGTCCACCGGCAAGCCGCTGGTGAACGTGTTCCAGGTCAACGGCAGCGTGAATCCCACGCCCATCCGCTCGTTCCGCCCGTTCCCGAAGCCCTACGCCGCGGGCGTCATGCTCACGGTGGGTGACTACGGCACGTACACGAACGGCTCGTGGTCGAACCTGCCCGACGGCCGGGCGGAGATCGCCGTCGGCACCAACGCCGGCGTGCCGGCCCAGGTGCGGATCTTCAACGCCGCCCCCACCACGCCCGTGCTGCTGCGGTCGTTCCTGCCGTTCGGCTCGAAGTTCCGCCGGGGCGTCACGCTCTCGTCGGCGCGGTTCTCGAGCGCCGTCATCGAGGACCTGTTCGTCGGCACCGGCGTGGGCGGCAAGTCGCAGCTCAAGATCTTCGACGGCTCGGGAGCCCCGGCCGGCGGTAGCGACGCGTTCACGACCTTCTTCTCCAAGCCGAACGCGCTGCTCTTCACGGCCGCTCTCGACCTCACGGGCGGCAACGGCAAGGTGGACAGCATCTACGGGGCCCAGGGACGCGGCGGCGTGAACGGCCTCCCCTCCGGCCTCGGCCGCCTCACGGCCACGCCCCCCGTCACCGCGCTCGGCTCCTGGAAGGCACCGCTCCGCATCGCCCCGATCCTCATCGGGCCGCCCGCCCCGTGACCCGGTCGCTTACCACCGGGCCTCGAGGCCCAGGCTGGCACCGTGCATGAAGATGCCGCCGCCGGAGACGAGCCGCGTGCCCGAGTTCTCGTCGACCGAGAAGTCGAACTGGTTCGGGGCCAGGGCCAGCCCGTCGATCCAGATCAGGTTGTAGCCGGCGCGGATGCCCCACACGTCGGTGAGCCGGTAGACGAGCGTCGTGTTGATATCGCCGACGAAGGCCACCGCGCCGGCCGTCGATGACAGGCCCTGCCGCACGGGGTCGCCGTTGAAATCGAACAGCGGTCGCTGGATCTGTTCCTGGGCGTTGCCGAACAGGCCCGCCTTCGCCCAGCCTTCGAACGCCCAGTTCTGCCAGGTCCAACGGCTGCGGTTGCCGACCTGGGCACCAAAGAGATTGTTGCGGGTGGCCACGCCGTATGGGACCGGGGTCTGGTCGCCGCCCGGAGTGCAGCAGTCGATGGTGATCGAAGCCTGCTCCTCGACGCCCACGTAGCGGAAGCCGGCGAGCCAGTCGACGGTCAGCCAGCTGGCGGACGGGTTCCGCCACTCCGTCTCGGTGGAGAAGAGGTTGAGTTCGGCGCCGTTGATCACGGAGGTGTAGCGGACGGACGCCGACTCGCCCTCGAGGTTGATCAGTCCGCCGAGCGGATCGGGCACCTGCAGGAAGCCGTCGAGCGGCGGCGTCACGAACCGGCTCGCCGCCTGGCCGTAGACGCCAAAGTAGCCGAGTTCCCAGCCGCCCCGATCCGGGGCCCGCTGGCCATAGAAGGCCCGCACGCCCGCGCTGAGCGGAAACTGCAGGTCCTGCGCCCGGACGAGGGGCTCAAAGTCCCCCTCGGTCACCACGAGCGGCCGGTTCGTCGCCTGGTTGTCGCGGCCCCAGTAGAGGGCGTCGGTGAGGGCGTAGGAGGTCCACAGCGGCTCGGGGAACGTCGGGCCGCCGGCCCAGGCCACCTCGGTGACCTCGATGTCGGGCGTGAAATGCGGCATCGTCGGCAGCGGAGCCGGCTCCTCGGCGCGGGCGACCGTCGCGCACGACGCCGTCTCGATGACCAACGCCGCCACCGCCATCAGCCAGGTCGACCGCATCCCCGCCGTCCTGGATCCCTCTGCCGCTATCATGGAACGACTCCTTCGTGTGACCGTGAACGACCCACCCCCCACCGCCAGAGACGCCCACCACCCTAAGTGGGGGTGTCCTGCCCAAGGTTCTTCGGCCGCCGGCCGCGTCGGCATGACGGCGGGCCGTGGCGTTCGCTTTGCGGCGGCAGGGGGGGATGATTCAATCGTGCCGGCCGCGCGGCCGCCGGCCGGCCCTCCCAGGCCGCAGGGTTTGCCGAGTTTGTCATGGGATCAACCTACGCGTACGACGTGATCGTGGTCGGGGCCGGCCATGCCGGGGTGGAGGCGGCCTGCGCCGCGGCCCGGCTCGGGGCCCGCACGGCTCTGCTCACGACCAACTGCGACACCGTCGGCCAGATGAGCTGCAACCCGGCGATCGGCGGCGTCGGCAAGGCGCAGCTCGTCCGCGAGGTCGACGCCCTCGGCGGCGTGATGGGCCGCGCGATCGACGCCACGGGCATCCAGTTCCGCGTCCTCAACCGCTCCAAGGGGCCGGCGATGCACGGGCCGCGGGCCCAGGCCGACAAGCGGCTCTACCAGATGGAGGTCAAGCGGATCGTCGAGGAGACCGTGAACCTCGACCTCCGCCAGGAGACGGTCGAGGACCTGCTGCTCGAGGAGGTCGCGAGCCCGGGGCACGGCGCGGCGGCCTGGCGGATCGTCGGCGTTCGCGTCCGCGGCGACGCCGAATACCACGCCGCGGCGGTCGTGCTCACCACGGGCACCTTTCTCCAGTCCGTGATGCACACGGGCGAGGCCCGGACCTCCGGTGGCCGGGCGGGGGAGGGCACCACGTCGGGCGTGAGCCAGGCCCTCGAGCGGGCCGGCATCGCGATCGACCGCTTCAAGACCGGCACGCCCTGCCGGCTCTCGGCCGCGTCGATCGACTTCACGCGGCTCGAAGTGCAGCCCGGTGACGCCGACCCGCAGCCGTTCTCGTTCCTCACCGACCGGATCGAGCAGGAGCAGATGGTCTGCTGGATCACGCGGACGAGCCCCGAGATCCACGACCTCATCCGGGCCAACCTCCACCGGGCCCCGATGTTCACCGGCCAGATCGAGTCCCGCGGCCCGCGCTATTGCCCGAGCATCGAGGACAAGGTGGTGCGGTTCGCCGACAAGGAGAGCCACCAGCTGTTCCTCGAGCCGGAGGGCCGCAGGACCCGCGAGATCTACGTCAACGGCATCTCCACGAGCCTGCCCCGCGACGTGCAGGACGCCATGGTGCGGATGGTGCCCGGCCTGGAGCGGGCCGTGATCATGCGCTACGGCTACGCGGTCGAGTACGACTACTGCCCGCCCGACCAGCTGTTCGCGCCGCTCGCGAGCAAGCGGGTCGCGGGCCTGTTTTGTGCCGGCCAGATCAACGGCACGACCGGCTACGAGGAGGCCGCCGCCCAGGGATTGCTCGCGGGGGCCAATGCGGCACTCACCGCCGCCGGCCGCGACCCGCTCGTTCTCGGCCGCGAGGATTCCTACATCGGCGTGCTCGTGGACGACCTCGTCACCCGCGGGGTGGACGAGCCCTACCGGATGTTCACCAGCCGCGCCGAGCACCGGCTCGCCCTGCGGCACGACAACGCCGACCGCCGGCTGACTCCGGTGGCGGCGGCCCTCGGCCTGGCCGAGCCGCACCGCGTCGAGCGGCTCGCGGCCAAGACCACGGAGATCGAGGCGACGCTGGCGGCGCTCGCGGCGCACCGCGTCGGCGGCGTGACGGTCGCCGACCTGCTCAAGCGGCCCGAGTTCACCTGGGAGCGTGCGGTGGAGGCGGTCCCCGGCCTGGCCGCCGTGTCGCGGGAGGTGGCGATCCAGGTCGAGAACGACATCCGCTACGCGGGCTACGTGGCCCTCGATCGGGAGCGGATCGATCGGCAGCGAAGGCACGCCGAGCGGCCGATCCCCGAGGGCTTCGACTACGGCGGCGTGCGGCATCTGCGGGTCGAGGCCCGCGAACAGCTGGCCCGCATCCGCCCGCGGACGCTCGGCCAGGCGGGCCGCGTGAGCGGGATCACGCCCGCCGACCTGGCGCTCGTGCTCTTGCATCTGGAGGGCCGACGGTGAGTCGTCGTGCCGCACGGACCGCATGAAGATCGTCCACATCACGGCTGGGGCGGGGGGGCGGCTCTGCGGCTCGTGCCTCCACGACAACGCGCTCGTGCGGGCGCTGCGGGCCCGCGGGGCCGACGCGCTCCTCGTGCCGGCCTACGTGCCGACCACGACCGACGAGGAGAACGTCGCCGAGCGGCGGGTCGTGATGGGGGGCGTGAACGTCTGGCTGCAGGAACACGTGCCCCTCTTTCGCCACACGCCGCGGTTCCTCGACGCGCCGCTCGACGCCCGGCCACTGCTCGAATGGCTCTCGGGCCGCACCGGTGGCGCGAAGGCGGCGGACCTCGGCCCACTCACCGTCTCGACGCTCGCGGGCGAGGAGGGGCGGCAGCGGAAGGAGGTGGCGAAGCTCGCGGAGTGGCTCGCGGCCGACGTGAAGCCCGACGTCGTCCACCTTTCCAACGCGCTGCTCGTCGGGCTGGCCCGGGCCGTCCATCGCGCGACCGGGGCGCGGATCGTCTGCACGCTCTCCGGCGAGGACATCTTCATCGACGCGATCCCCGAGCCGCACCGGTCGCGGGTCTGGGCGCTGCTCCGCGAACGGGCGGCCGACGTCGATCGGTTCGTCGCCCTGAACCGTTTTTACGCGGGGTTCATGGGTGGAAGGATGGGCCTCTCGCCGGATCGCGTCGAGGTGATTCCGCACGGCGTCGACCTCGCGGCGTTCCCCGCGGTGCCACCGGATCTCGCGGCCCGCCGTGCGCAGCGGGGTCGCAGGCTCGTGGTGGGCTATCTCGCCCGGGCGTGCGTCGAAAAGGGGCTCGACCTGCTCGTGCGGGCCTTGCCATGGCTCGCGGAGCGGCACGACGTGGAGGTGGTCGCGGCCGGTGCGACCGTGGCCGCGGAGCGTGGCTACGTCGCCGAGTGCGAGGGGCTGGCGACGAGCCTCGGCGTGGCCGATCGCTACCGCTGGCTGGGGCAGGTGGATCGCGCCGGCAAGCTCGCGCTCCTCCAGTCGATCGACGTGTTCGCGATGCCGACGGCCCATCCCGAGGCGAAGGGGCTGCCCGTGATCGAGGCCATGGCCGCGGGTGTGCCGGTCGTCGCGCCGGATCACGGCACGTTTCCCGAGCTGTTGCAGGGCGGCCAGGCGAGCGAAGCCGCCGGCCTGCTTCATCGTCCTGGCGACCCGGCCGATCTGGCCCACGTGATCGGCGAAGTGCTCGCCGACCCGGCCCGCGCCGCCGCGCTCGGCGTTCGCGGCCACGCGCTGGCCCGCGAACGGCACTCGGCCGCCGCGATGGCCGACGCCCACGCGCGGCTCTACGCCCGACTCTAAAAAATGCCCAACTGGTCCCGGGCCGCCTCGGTCATCCGGTCGGGCGTCCAGGGCGGATCCATCACGATCCGCACCTCCACGGCCGAGACGTCGGGCCGGGCGCTCACCACCCGCTTCGTGTCGCCGATCAGCTGCGGCCCTGCCGGACAGGCCGGGCTCGTCATCGTCATGTCGATGGCCACGTGCCGCTTGCCGGCCTCGTCGGCGGCCTCGGAGAGCGTGACGCCGTAGATCAGGCCGAGATCGACCACGTTCACGAACAGCTCGGGGTCCTTGACCTCCTTGAGCATCTCGCGAACCACGTCCTCGGAGAGCGGAAGCGATGCGAGGCTTCCGGCTGCGGTCGTCGGTGCGGTTGCCGGCTCGCTCGCGGAGGGCCCCGCGGCGGGCTGCGTGGCGGATCCGGCAGCCGGCGTGCCACTGGCCGCGGTCGCCGGTCCGCCGGCTGCGTGGGCAACCGGGCCGCTCGCGGCGGCGGCATCCCGCAGCCGCACCCACACGCCGCCGTCCTCGACCTTCACGTCGTGGGCCCGCGTCGACCGCACCGCCGGCATGGTCAGGGCGGCGCCGGTGCGGATGTCGAACTTCGCGCCGTGTCGCGGGCAGGCGATCTTGTGGTCCCGCAGTTCGCCGTCCGCCAGCGGGCC
>JBIIDT010000058.1:0-20413 GCA_044238145.1 Pirellulales bacterium
TACGCCACGCTCGCGGTGGCGGCGACCGACTCGTCCAACCGGCTGGCGAGCTTCTCGAACTGGGGCGCCACGACCGTCGACGTGGCGGCGCCGGGGGTGGGCATCTACTCCACGCTCCCGGGCAACAGCTACGGGTCCTACAGCGGCACGTCGATGGCGACGCCGCACGTCGCGGGGGTCGTGGCGCTCATGGCCGCGGCCAACCCTTCCGCCACGGTGTCCCAGATCCGCGATGCGATTCTCGCCACCGCCGTTCCGGTGTCGGCGCTCGCCGGCAAGGTGGCCAGTGGCGGACTGCTCAACGCCCAAGCCGCGGTGGCGGCGGTGGCCGGGCCGACCGACCCGACCGATCCCACAGATCCCACGGACCCGACCGATCCGACCGACCCGACCGATCCCATGGCCCCCCTGCCCGTCGAGGCCGACGTGCTCGACGTGACTCCCGATCCGCGGACCACCTCTGTGTCGGCGATCGTCGTGCAGTTCTCCCGGGCCGTGACGGGCTTCGATGGAGGCGACCTGTCGCTGACCCGCGACGGCACCGCCGTGCCGCTCGCCGTGACGGTGACGACGACCGACGGCATCCGCTGGACCGTCTCCGGCCTGTCCGAGGAGACGGCCTCTGCGGGCAGCTACCTGTTCACCGTCTCCGCCGGGGGCGAGATCGCCGCGGAGGACGACGGCGGGCTGCTCGCCGTGGCCGCGAAGGACGCCTGGGTGACCCGGGCCGCGGTCCTCGTCGATGCGGGCGACACGCTCAATCGGGCGGCCGCGCTCCCGGCGACCGCCGGCGAGGTACGGCTCGCGGGCCGCATCGGCGACGGCTCCCACGCGCGGCGCGACGTCGACCTGTATCGCGTCAGGCTGGCGGCCGGACAGACCCTCGTGATCGACGTCGACGCCGAGTCGCTGCCGGGAGGCTCCACGCTCGACAGCTACCTACGGGTGTTCAACGCGGCGGGTCGCCAACTGGCCGTCAACGACGACTCGGGCGGCTCGCTCGACAGCTATCTGTCGTTCCGGCCGACCGTGGCGGGCACCTTCTACGTGGGCATCTCCGGATACGGAAACGGCAACTACACGCCGACGCGGGCCGGCTCCGGCCGAAACGGATCGACGGGCGATTACCGCGTGCTGTTCGCGCTGGCCGCGGTGCCGGGCGGACGGGCGGAGGCCCGGGTCGCGGGCCGCCGCGACGCGGCCGCACCCGCGGTCGAGTCGGCGTTCGCAATGTACGGGGCCAACTGGGACGCGGCGGTGTCCGGAGCCGCGTCGTCCCGCCCGCGGCGGGCCGCGGCCTGCGGCTACTGACGCAGCACGGCCCCCGCGCGGCGGCCGCACTCGGCCACCATCGCGTCGACGGCCGCGGTCGCCTCGTCGCGGGACAGCGTGCCGGTGCCGCTCCGCAGCCGCAGCGTCACCACCATGCTCTTGCGGCCCGGGCCGAGCCGCTCCGCGTCCTGCCAGACCTGCACGAGCCGGCAGTCCTCGAGCAGGCCGCCGGCCGACTCGTGGATCGCCGCCTCGAGCGTCGCCCAGGGAACGCCGTCGTCCACCACGAGATTGACGTCCCGCTGCACGGCCGGAAAGTCGCTGGGCCGCACGAGCGGGCGGTCCCGGCCGGCGGCGAACTCGAGCCGGTCGAGCCGCAGTTCCCCGGCCACGATGGGGCCCTCGAGGCCGGCCCGGGAGGCCACGGCCCCCGCCACCTCCCCGAGCACGCCCACACGGCAGGCCTCGCCGCCGGCACCGTGGAGCACCAGTTCGGCTCCGCGGCCTGCCGCGAACAGGTTCCAGGCGAAGGGGCGGTATTCGATCCGCTCCGGCCCGCGGCGGCCGTCGAGGCCCAGCCGCGCGAGGACCGCGGCGGCCAGTCCCTTGCCGTGGGCGAAGCCGCCGCCGCTCACGAACGACAGGAGCAGCGGCTCCTCGACGGGGCTCGGCGCCGCCTCGTCGGCCGTCGCGCGGGCGACGTAGGCCCGGGCGATCTCGAACAGGTCGGCGTCGGACGTGCCCACGGCCGCGTTGCCCGCGCGGGCCTCGAGCAGGCTCGGCAGCAGCGTCCGCCGCAGCCGGTCGGCGCCGCGGACGAGCGCCGGCGAGATGGAGAGCGGTGTAGCCCCGCCCCACGGGCCGCCTTCGGCCTCGAGCGCCTCGCTGACGACGCTCCGCGTCATCGCCTCGCAGAAACCGGCGGCCACGAGCACCTCGCCGGCCGCCCGGATGGTCCGCTCGCGGGCCGACCACTCGACCGGGCGGGCCGCGACGGCCACGTCCTCCGGCACGCGGTCGTAGCCCTCGATGCGGGCGATCTCCTCGACGAGGTCGATCTCCCGCCAGGCATCCCGCCGCCAGGTCGGGGCCCGCCAGCGGTGCGATCCGCCCGGCTCGGCCACGAATCCCAGGCCCGCGAGGATCTCCCGCTGCCGCTCGTCCGGCACGTCAACGCCGAGCACCTCGGCCACGCGGCCAGGGTGGAGCGGAATCACCGCCGGCGTGCAGGCGAGGCGGCCCGCCTCGACCGTGCCCGCCTCCAGCGTGCCGCCGGCGAACTCGAGGATCAGCGCCGCGGCCCGGCGGCCGGCCCAGTCGACCATCGCCGGGTCGGGTCCGCGCTCGAAGCGGTAGGAGGAGTCGCTGGCGAGCACGAGGCCGCGGGCGGCCGCCCGCACCGGGAGCGGCGCGAACTGGGCCGATTCGAGAAGGATGTCGGTGGTGGTGGCGGTGATCTCGGTGTCGGCGCCCCCCATCACGCCGGCCAGGGCCACCGGCCGCTCGCCGTCGGCGATCACGCCCATCCGGTCGGTGAGCTCGTAGGTCTTGTGGTTGATGGCCTCGAAAGGCTCGCCCGCCCGCGCCCGGCGGACGACGATCCGCCCGCCGCGGATCTTCGCCAGGTCGAAGGCGTGCAGCGGCTGTCCCGTCTCGAGCATCACGTAGTTGGTCACGTCGACCACGTTGTTGACGCTCGCCACGCCCACGGTCCGCAGCCGCTCGACGAGCCACGGCGGGCTGGGCCCCACCTTCACGCCGCGGATCACGCGGGCCGAATAGAACGGGCAGATGTCGCCGGCCTCGATCGCCACGGCGACGCTGCGGGCCGCCGGCGTCGGCCCCTCGAGGGGTCGCGGGTCCGGCACGTGGAGCGGCCGCCCGAAGAGCAGGGCCGCCTCCCGGGCCACGCCCACGTGCCCGAGGCAGTCGGGGCGGTTGCTCGTGACCTCGATCTCGATCGCCTCGTCGTCGCCGACGGCCGTGGTCGACTCGTGGTTCAACCCGGCCATGAGCAGCCGGTGGACGAACTCCGCGGTGGTGCCCGGGAGCTGCACGTAGTCGGCGAGCCAGTTCGTGGAGATCTTCATCGCGTCAGAACTGCCTCAGGAAGCGGACATCGTTGCGGTAGAAGTCGCGGATGTCGGCCACGCCGTAGCGACGGGCCGCGATCCGCTCCACGCCCAGCCCGAAGGCGAAGCCCGAGACCTCGTCGGGGTCGTAGCCCACGGCCTCGAGCACGGCCGGGTCGACCATGCCCGCGCCTCCCATCTCGATCCAGCGGCCGCCCCACTCCATGTCGACCTCCACGCTCGGCTCGGTGAACGGGAAGAACGACGGGCGGAAGCGGACGTGCACGTCGCCCCCGAGGAAGCTCGAGGCGAACAGCCGGAGCACGCTCTTGAGGTGGGCCATGGTGGTGCCGGGCTCGATGAGCAGGCCCTCCACCTGGTGGAACATCGGGTAGTGGGTGGCGTCGGCGGTGTCGGGCCGGTAGACGCGGCCCAGCGACACGATCCGCAGCGGCGGCTCGCGGTTCTCCATCACGCGGATCTGCACGGTGCTCGTCTGCGACCGCAAGAGGAGCGGGTCGGCCCCGCGGGCGACGGCGAGATAGAAGTTGTCGAGCGGGTCGCGGGCCGGATGCTCGGCCGGGATGGCCAGGGCCTCGAAGTTGTGCCACTGGTCCTCGACCTCGGGCCCATCGACGCTCTCGAAGCCGAGGCGGCCCATGATCTCCTGCACGCGGCGGATCGTCTGCGTGAGCGGATGGAGGTGGCCGAGGCGGACCGCCTCGCCGGGCAGCGTGACGTCGATGCCGCCCGTCTCCACGGCCGCACCGCCAGCGAGCCGGGCCTGGGCGGCCTCGAGCAGCGCGGCGATCTCGCCCTTCACGTCGTTGAACAGCCGGCCGCCGGCGGGCTTGTCGGCGGCGTCGAGGCCGCCGAGCAGTTTCTGGATCGCCTTCAAGCGGCCGGCGCGGGCGCCGACGAACTCCACCCGGGCCGCCTCGAGGGCCGCCGCGTCGGTGGCGGCGGACAGCGCCGTGGCGGCGGCTGTCCGCAGGGTCTCGAGTTCGGCGCGGAACGCGTCGAGCGGGACGGCTGTCACGGCGTCACGCGACCGCGGCCGGCTCCGGCAGGCCGAGGGCCTTACGCACGGCGGCCACGACGGTGTCGAAGCCGGTCGGATCGACGACCGCCATCTCGGCGAGCGTCCTCCGGTCGAGTTCGCAGCCGATCTTCTCGAGGCCCGCGATGAACTGGCTGTACCGCAGGCCGCGCTCGCGGACGGCGGCGTTGATGCGGACGATCCACAGGCGGCGGAAATCCCGCTTCTTGCGGCGGCGATCGCGGTGGGCGTAGACGCCCGCGCGGACGATCGATTCCTTGGCGGTCCGCAGCAGGCGGCGCCGGCCGCCGACGGAGCCCTTCACCCGCTTGAAGAGCCGCTTCTTGGCGCGGAGACGGGGGACGACGCTCTTGGTACGCATGGATGGGCCTTCGGGGCGGGCGGGTCAGGAAGTCACAAATTTCCCGCCAAATCGCCCAAATGCAAGAGGGGGCGGATTTCGCGGGTCAAACCGGGCCGCGGCGACGGGGGCGACGAAACTCCCGTCCGCGGCCGGTCGGTCCGGCAGGAGGTCAGTAGCTGTACTTGCCGAGGGCCTCGTGGATCTTGGCGGTCTCGGGCTTGGCCAGCACGCCGGTGCCGCGGAGCTTCCGCTTGCGGGCGCTCGTCAACCGCACCTGCAGGTGGCTGGTGCCGGCCCGACGGTGCTTGACCTTGCCCTTGGCCGTGATCCGGAAGCGCTTCTTCACGCCCTTGTGCGTCTTCTGCTTCGGCATGGGTCATCTCCTGGGGGATATGTTGTGGGGAACGGGGCGGTGGGCGGTCAGATCACTTGGGGGCCAGCGTGCAGACGAGTCGCCGGCCCATCTGCTGGGGCGGTGCTTCGACCTTGCCGACCGGATCGAGGTGCTCGAGGATGCTCTTCATCACCCGCTGGCCCTCGTCGATGTGCGCGAGTTCGCGGCCGCGGAACACGACGGACACGACCACCTTGTCCTTGTGCAGGAGGAACCCCTTCGCCTGGTTCACCTTGAACTCGATGTCGTGCTCGCCCGTCTTTGGCCGGAGGCGGATCTCCTTGATCTTCGTGTGATGGACGTGGGTCTTGTGGAGCTTCTTCTTCTGCTGGTACTTGAACTTGCCGAAGTCCATGATCCGGCAGACGGGCGGCTTCTCGTTGGGCGCCACCTCCACCAGGTCGAGGCCCGCCTCGCGGGCCAGGTTGAGCGCCTCCTCGGTGGGAATGATCCCGAGTTGGCCCCCCTCCGCCGAGATCACGCGGATGGGAGAGATGCGGATCTGCTCGTTGATGCGGTGCTGCTTTTCGATGGCTCACGACTCCGGACGCGGACGGGCTCCGGCGGCCGGGAAGAACTCGCGATTCTTCGCTCGTCGGGCCGGCGGCGCTCCTCTTCGACTGTCGGACCGGCGGCCCCGGCCCGGAGGTCGGAATCGCTCGTCAACGGCAGCCCGAGATGATCCCAGCCCCCCGGGGCCGCGTCAAGGCTGCACGGTTCCCCGTGGGGCCCGTGCCTCCCGGTCCGGGGGCGATACCGGCTCGGCCGCCACGGGCCCGGATCCCGCCGGCTCGGCGGCCGGGAACCCGAACCCGTCGATCAACTCGCGGTCGGCCTCGGCGAATCGCCCGGCGGCGGAGGCCTCGAGCATGAAGGTGGCCGCGGCCCGCCGGCCCTCGGCATCGGTCAGCACGTGATGGATCCAGCGGAACGGCAGCTTTTCGGCCGTGCCCGTCGAGACCACGCGGACGATCCGCACGCCGTCGGAGCGGGTCGCCTCCGAGGCGTGCTCGAAGCGGCCGAACTGGCCGGCCAGCGACCGCTCGACATCTCGCTGGACCTCGGCGATCGTCGGCGGCGCGAGGGCGTCGCCGCGGGGCAGGGCGGTGAGCGAGCACTGACCGACGAGCGCCCCGCGGTCGACCAGTCGCATGACGAGGCCGGTCGGGGCGTCCTCGACGACCCGCCAGCGAGCGTCGTGGACGAGGTCGTAGCGGCCCGCGGGGTCGCGGTGCCAGACGAGGCCGGGACGGCCGGCGCCCCGGCGCCGGCCCGTGCCCTCCGCGGTCGGTGCGGCGGCCGCGGTCTGAGCCTCGTGGGGCCGCCGCGATACGGAAACGCGGGCCTCCACGTCGAATCCGGGAGCCACGTGGCTGGCCTGGCGGCGTTCGCGGATCGTCACCGCCGCGACCCGCGTCGCGGTGAGCCGCCACTGAGCGTCGACCGGCGCAGCGGCGAGCGTGCAATCCCCTTCCACGACGAGGTGCGTGGGCACGCCGTCGGCCGCGCCGTCGATGATCCCCGTGAGCCGCACCGTCGCCGTCGTGCCGTCGACGGCAGTGAGCTCGGCGTCGAGGCCGCCGGTCTCGAGCGTGTCGATCGCCAGCAGGCCCGCGGCGGCGTCGGGAGCGACCGTCCACTTCGCGCCGATCGCCACCGGTTCGGCCGGCAGCAGGCGGTCGAGGAGCACCGCGTCGAAGGGCGTGTCGAGCAGGTCCAACTCCTCGCGGGACAGGAAGCCGTCGCCGAGGTAGGGGGCGGGCGTCGTGCCCCGCAGTGCCACCTCGACCCGGCGGGCGTCGGCAGGCAGGTCGACCCGTGCGGGTTGGTCGGCGACGCGGACGGTGGCCGCGGCCTCGGCGTAGTCGCGGACGACCGTCGCGGTGCCCGTTCCGGACCGCTCGATGAAGTCGAACCGGGCGTCGACGGCGATCGGCTGCCGCACCGGCTCGGCATCGGGGCCGGTCGGCGCGAACAGTTCGCCCGAGACGCCGATGTCGACCGTCACGCGATGCGCGGCAGGGGCGGGGGCGGGGGCGGGGGCTGGCTCCGCGGCCGCGTCCGGGGCCGGCGGCTCGGCCGCTTCCGGGTCCGGGATTGGGTCTGGGATTGGTTCTTGGATCGGTTCTGGGATCGGCTCCTCGGCCACCTCCGCAGCGTCGGACGCCGCAGGAACCGCGAGGGAACTGCCGTCATCCTCGGCCACCACGGCCGCCGTCAGGCCAAACAGCACGATCCAGCCCGCCACCAGCGTCGCTCGCATGGCCATCCCCTTTTCCCGGTCCGAAGCCCCGTTCAACGTCGGCAGATCGGCCGTGAATACCAAGTGTCTTTCGGCACAATCGCCCCATTTTCACGGCTGCGAGTCGAAAAAATCCGGCCGAAGTGAGATTTTGGTCAAGAGGCTCGCCCGGGCGTAAAGCCATGCCCGGCATGGCTTTGGCGACGGGCGGCGGGGAGCGCCCCCCAGTCGGGCCGTCGCCGGCCGGCTCCGCTTCGCTGAACCACCCCTGGCCGGCACCCGTATAACTGGGGCGTCCTGCAACGGATGGCCGGGGTCATGGATGTCCCCGGAGCTCTTTCGTCTTCGATCACATGCCGGCATGGATAGGCCGGCGCGGAGGAAACCATGCGTGCCAATGAATCGGGACAGTCCGTGCGGCTTTTCGAAGGCGGCGACGGCGGCCTGGCGGGTGACGCGCTCGTCGTGCCCCCGCACGAGCAGGTGTTCTCGATCGAGGACCTCGCCCGCCGGTTCAACGTCTCCACCAAGACGATCTCCCGCTGGCGGGACCACGGCCTCGTGGCCCAGCGCTACATCGTCGATGGCCGCAAGCGGGTGGGCTTCCTGTCCAGCGCCATCGAGCGGTTCATCGCCGCGAATCCCCTGCGGATCGAGCGCGGCAGCCGGTTCAGCCAGCTCTCCGACGAGGAGCACGAGAAGATCATCTCCTGGGCCCGGCGGCTCGCCCTGGCCGGCGCCTGCCCGGCCGACGTCCACCGACGGATCGCCGAGCGGCTCGGCCGCAGCGTCGAGACCATTCGCTACACGGTGAAGCGGTTCGACCAGGAACACCCGGACGACGCGGTCTTCCCGGCCAGCGACGGCCGCCTGCGGCCCGAGAGTTGCGCCCGGATCTACCAGCATCACCTCCACGGCGAGGCGGTGGAGTCGATCGCCCGCCGCTATCACCGCTCCAAGGCGAGCATCTACCGGGTGATCCTCGCCCAGCGGGCGGAGCACATCCTCCAGCTGCCGCTCGACTTCATCCCCAACGCCCTGTTCTCGCGGACCAGCGCCGAGAAGGTGGTCAACCAGCCGTTCCCCGGCCCCGTCGACGTGAAGCGGGTGCGGCGGCCGAGCGGGCTGCCGGCCTACCTGGCGAGCCTCTACGAGGTGCCGCTGCTCACCCGCGAGCAGGAGGTGTGGCTGTTCCGCAAGTTCAACTTCCTCAAGTACAAGGCCACGCAGCTGCGGGAGCAGATCGATCCGGAGCGGCCCAACGCCCGCATCATGGACCAGGTCGAGCGGCTCTACGAGGAGATCGTGGAGCTCAAGAACCGGATCGTGCGGGCCAACCTCCGGCTCGTGGTGTCGATCGCCAAGCGGCGGGTCGCCCCCGGCGACAGCTTCTTCGACCTCGTGAGCGACGGCAACATGTCGCTCATCCGGGCCGTGGAGAAGTTCGACTACGCCCGTGGCAACAAGTTCAGCACCTACGCCTCGTGGGCGATCATGAAGAACTACGCCCGCACGATCCCCGACGAGCACCGCCGCCGCGACCGCTTCCGTGCGGCCGACATGGAGATGCTCCAGGCGGCCGCCGATCGCCGGGCCGACGAGTACCAGCAGCGGCTGGCCGCCAGCGACCGGCTGCGGCAGGTGAGCAAGTTCCTCGACCGGCTCGACCAGCGGGAGCAGACGATCATCATCCGCCGCTACGGGCTCGACCACGAGCACGAGCCGCAGACCCTCAAGGAGGTCGGCTCGGCGCTGGGCGTCACCAAGGAGCGGGTGCGGCAGATCGAGGCCAAGGCCCTGGAGAAGCTCCGCGAGGCCGCCGCCGCCGAGGCGATGCTGCCCGAGCTGGAGTGAGTTCGGGCTGCGTTCAGGCCGGCCTCACTTCGTGAGCGGCGCGTCGAGCGAGGCGGGGACCACGGCCGAGGAGGCGGGCGGCTGGGCGGATCCGGCCCGGGGCTTCGCCAACTCGCCGGCCTCGATCTTCGTGAGCGTCGAAGCGGGGAGGCCGGGGCCGGGCTGGCCGCGGCCGGCGGGCTTCGTCGGCGACTGGCTCGTGCCCGCCAGCAGGTTGTCGATCGTGGCCGACTCACGCAGGTGGGTGAAGTAGCGGGCCATCTCGATCCGCTGCTTCTTCTCGAACAGGTCGGCGTGGAGCTCGTCCTTCACCTCGGCGATCGAGACCTGCGCCGGCTCGGTGAAGCCCTCGCAGAACAGCACCATGAACCGGTCAGCCACCTGCACCACGCCGGACAACTCGCCGGGCTTGAGCGCGAAGGCCTCCCGCTCGAGGGCCGGCTGGCCGCCCCAGCGGCGGATCGGCGGCACCTCGCCGCGGAGCGACCGCGTGGTCGGGTCGACCGAGTAGGTCTCGGCGAGGTTGCCGATGTTCTCGAGCGTGGGGGTCTTGCGGGCCAGCTGCCAGACCTCCTGGGCCCGCCGCTGGTTGTCGAGCACGATCACGCGGCACTTGGACCGCGGGCCGAAGGTGGCGGCGAAGGCCTTGTCGAGGTCCTCCTGCAGCACCGGCACGCCGCCGACGAGCTTCTTGAGGGCCACCGTCGGCCAGACCACGTCCTGGAGGTAGTGCTGCAGCGGCACCTTCTCCTCGCCAGTCACGTGCCGCAGCCAGGCCTCCGCGTCGGCCTTCCCGTCGGGTCGCTTGAAGCCCATCGACTCCGCGGCCCGGGCGATCTCGGCGTCGACGTCGGCCTGGGCGACCTGCTGCTTCTCGCGGGCCAGCGACTGCTCGATCAGCGTGCGGGTGACGAGGATTTCCAGCACCTCCAGGCCGTTCCGCTCGAGGCAGGCCGAACGCACCTGCTCCAGGGCCACCGGCTGCCCGTTGACCCGTGCGGCCACGCCGGGGTTGGCGGCCGACTGGGCCGGGTCGTTGAGCACGTTCTCGACGCGGGCCTTGTCCTGCAGCCGGCGGAACGCGTCGCCGGACGCCTTGCGGAGCTTGGCGTCGCGAATGTCGGCGGCGAGGTGCGGCTGCACGTCGGCGGGCTTCACGCCGGCGGCGGGTAGGTGCCCCTCGCACTTGATGACGATGAACTGGTCGGCGACCTGCACGACCGGCGAGATCTGGCCGGGCTGGAGGGCGAACGCGGCCTGGTCGAACTGCGGCTCGCCGGAGTGGAGCCGGATCGGTTGCACCCAGCCGTCGGCGCTGGCGCTGCCGACGTCGACGGAGTGGCGGCGGGCGAGCGCCGGGAACTCGTCGGGCGACGCGACGGCCCGGGCCCGCAGGTCCTCGGCCTCCTGCCGCGTCCGCGTGACGATGATCCGGGCCTTCACGGCCGGGCCGAACTGCTTCTCGAAGGCCTCCTGGATCTCCTCGGCCGTCGGCTCCGCGTCGGCCGCCGAGAGCCGCCGCAGGGCGATCATCGGCCACACGATGTCGTCGGCGTACTGCTTCGCGGTCACGCCCCGCTCCCGCTGGATCAGCTCGACGTACTTGTCCTTGGGCACGTTGAACCGCCGCGAGATGGCGTCGATCTCGGCCTCGACGTCCTGGGACGAGACGGTGATGCCCTTCTGCTGGCAGGCCTGCTCGATGATCCGGCGGTTGACGATCGCCTCGAGGACGGACGTGCCGTGCCGCGCGAGGCACTCGGCCGCCAGTTGGTCGTGCGTGATCTCGACACCGTTGACGATGGCGACGGGCTTCATGCCCGGTGGCAGCGTCGCGGGTCGGGCGGCCGCCGGCTTCGCGGGGGGGCCGGCGTCGGCCTGCGTGCCGCCGGCGACGAACCGCCAGGCGATGCAGGCGGCCACGATCCCGCAGCCGATGACCACCTCGCGCGCGTACTTCCAGCCGGTGCCGTTCCAGTTCATCACGGTGCCCTCCTTGGCAGGTCTGCCGCGCGTCGGCGGCGACGTGTTGGAATAGGCAATCCGCCGGCCGTGATCAAGGCGAGACGACCTCCGCGCCACGATTATGAGGCGATTGTGAGTCGTCCCGGCCGTGGTTTAGGCTGGGGCCCTTCACACGCCTCCCCAGAGTCCCCAGATGCCCGCGCCGAGCAACGCCTCCGACCAGGACCTGCCGCAGTGCCTGGAGATCCTCGGCCTGCGGCCGCCGCTGACGCTCGAGGACGTCAAGCAGACCTACCTCGCCAAGGCGATGGCCGCCCATCCCGACCGGGGCGGCGACCCGGCGGCGTTCGTGCGGCTGCAGAAGGCCTTCGAGGAGGCCAACGACTACGTGAAGTTCAAGGCCAGCAAGCTCGAGTGGCTGGCGTCGAAGATCGAGGCCTACGCCCAGCAGCAGGAGGTCGCGACCGAGACGATCGAGCGGGGCGGCGAGATCGAGATGGAGGAGACCGACTGGCTGCGGAAGTCGTTCGGCGACGACTTCGGCCACGTGGCCGACAAGCTCGTGACCGTCCGGCTGCATGGCCCGGCGGCCGACGACGTGTTCGCGATCCTCCTCGGCTTCCGGGCCGATTCGCTCAAGGACCTCGCCGTGCTCGACCTCGCCGGCGGCGCGATCAGCGACGAGGGGTTGATGCAGTTCAAGGAGTTGAAGAACCTGCGGCAGCTCGACCTGCGGGGCACGCGGGTCGGCAGGCTCGGCGCCGAGGCGGCGCAGTGGTTCGAGAAGCTCGAGTTCCTCGGCCTGCCGAAGGGCGCGGTCGGGATGCTCGGTCGGCTGGCGATGCCACGGCGGCTGAAACTGGAGATCGGCTGAGACACTTCGGGAGTGAGTCGATGCACAATCGGGTTCTGGCGGCGTGCGGAGGAGCGATCATCATGGCGGCTTCCCAGTGTTGCGGGGCCATTCCCGACGGGTTCGAGGAAGGGAAGGTCGCCGTCGCGGAGGACGGCAAGCCCGTCGAGTTCCGCTACCGGCTGATGCGGCCTGCGACGATCGAGCCCGGCGTGAAATACCCGCTCGTGCTCTTCCTGCACGGCGCCGGCGAGCGGGGCGACGACAACGAGAAGCAGCTCGCCTACCTGCCGACCTGGCTGGCCGCGGAGGAAGCGCGGCGGAAGCACCCCTGCTTCGTCCTCGCGCCGCAGTGCCGCACCGACCATCGCTGGGTGGAGATCGACTGGTCCGACAAGAAGAGCCTGCCCCAGAAGCCCGCGATGACCGTCGACATGGCCGCGGCCGTGACGGCGCTCAGCGCCGTGACGAAGACCGAGCCCGTCGATCCCGGCCGCGTGTACCTGACGGGGATCTCGATGGGGGGCTACGGGTCGTGGGACCTGGCCGCGCGGATGCCGGAGTGGTTCGCGGCCGTGATCCCGATCTGCGGCGGCGGCGACGAGACCACGGCGCCGAAACTCAAGGGGCTGCCGATCTGGTGCTTCCACGGCGCTGCCGACAAGGCGGTGCCGGTGGAGCGGTCGCGGACGATGGTGGAGGCGGTGAAGGCCGCGGGGGGCACGGTGCAGTACACGGAGTACGAGGGCGTGGGCCACGACTCCTGGTCGCCGGCCTACCGTGATCCCGCCACGCTCGACTGGCTTTTCCGGCAGCGGCGGTGACCGCCCCGCCGGGGGCTCACTCGGGGAACAGGCGGGTCGAGAGGTAGCGCTCGCCGAGGTCGGGCAGCACGACGACCACGAGCTTGCCGGCGTTCTCCGGCCGGCGGGCCACCTGCAGCGCTCCCCAGGCCGCGGCCCCGCAGGAGATGCCGCACATCAGCCCCTCGCGCTTGGCCATCTGCCGGGCCGTCTCCATCGCGTCCTCGTCGTCGACCCGCACCACCTCGTCGATGACGTCGAGGTTGAGGATGTCGGGAATGAAGCCCGCGCCGATCCCCTGGATCGTGTGCCGGCCCGGCTTGATCGGCTGCCCGGAGAGCTTCTGGGTGATCACCGGGCTGTTGGCCGGCTCGACGGCCACGACCTTGAGGCCGGGCTTGCGGCTCTTGAGCACCTCGCCCACGCCGGTGATCGTGCCGCCGGTGCCCACGCCGCAGACGACGATATCGACCTGCCCCTCGGTGTCGGCCCAGATCTCCTCGGCCGTGGTGCGCCGATGGACCTCCGGGTTGGCGGGGTTCTTGAACTGCTGCGGCATGAAGAACTGGCCGCTGGAGTGGCTGATCTCCTCGGCGTGCCGCACGGCGCCGGGCATGCCCTCGGCCGCGGGCGTGAGCACGAGCTCGGCGCCCAGCGCCTTGAGCATCCGCCGCCGCTCGAGGCTCATGCTCTCGGGCATGGTGACGCGGAGCTTGTAGCCGCGGGCCGCGCACACGTAGGCCAGGCCGATGCCGGTGTTGCCGCTGGTGGGCTCGATGATGATGGTGTCGGGGCCGATCCGGCCGTCCCGCTCGGCGGCGTCGACCATCGCGCAGGCGATCCGGTCCTTGACGCTCCACAGCGGGTTCATGTTCTCGATCTTGCCCGCGACCGTGGCCACGCAGCCCTCCGTGACCCGCCGCAGGCGGACCAGCGGCGTGCGGCCGATGCACTGGGTGATGTCGTCGCGGATGCCGGCGGGCAGATTCGTCGTCACCATGGATCACCTCCGGAAGCGGTCAGCGGGCCGCCGACCCTTTGCCAGCACAGCCCGCACCACCCACATTATCGGCACAACCGGCCCGAAACTGGAACCCGTCGCGTCAACAGCTCAAACCGCCGGGGGCGGTGAAAGTCTCGGCTTCGAGATGCGAGGATACGCATGCTCGCCTCGCCTTCCCCCGACCCCCGGCTCCGTCGATTGCGGGGATGGCGACGGGGTCGTTTCTGGCTCTTCTCAAGGCAGCCGCTTGACGCGGATGTTGCGGTAGTGGACTTCGCTGCCGGGGTCGTGCGCCTGGAGGGCGAACGTGCCGGCGGAGAGTTTCCGCGTGCCCGTCACGCCTTCGGGCTCCACGAACTCGAAGAGCACGCGGCCGTCGACCCGCACGGTCACCGCCTTGCCCACCACCTGCGCCTCGAGCGTGAACCACGCGTCGTCCTTCGCCGGGGGTGTGAAGTTCTTGACGACGTTGTACAGGCTGCCGGTGCGGACCGGGTCGCCCTGCGAGTTGTTGACCTGCACCTCGTAGCCGTGGGCCGGCCAGCCGTCGGGCTGGGGACGGGTATGGATGAAGACGCCGGAATTGGCCTTCGGCCGGGTCATGACCTCGGCCTTGAGGTGGAAGTTCTTGAACTCGGCCGGCTTGGCGGCGTCGGGGCCGACGTAGAAGAGATGGCTGCGGGGGCCGTGGCAGACGATCACGCCGTCCTTGACCTGCCAGCTGGCGGGATTCTCGTTCGGCTGCCAGCCGGCCAGGCTCTTGCCGTCGAAGAGCGGCTCGAAACCGGCTTCGTCCTCGGCCGCGGCCCCGCCGGCGGCGAGCAGGAGCCACCCGCCCAGGCAGGCGAAGGCGGCGATCGTGCGAACCCGGTACCATCCGGCTGCGTACTTCATCTGCGAACTCCCTGTTGCCCCGGGGCCGGCGGTGGCTGCCCGCGGGGAATCGTAAAGGACACTGCGATTCAGACTTCTGTCGTCCAAGGCGGTGAGCATACGGGCGGGGCCGCGACGCTGTCACCCGTCCCGCCCGGCGGCGGGGCCGACCCGGGCGCCGATCGCGGTCGCAGCCCGGACGGCGGCGAGGGCGGGACGCTGCTCGTCGTGGAGACCGACGTCGCGCTCGACGGGGGACCGGCCCCGGAGCGGCTGGTCGTGACGCCGGTCCACCTGGCAGCCGAGGCCGAGGGCGTCACCCTCCGCCGCGTTCCCTGGCCGGCCGTGGCCGAGGTGCGGACGACCGCGGGGCTGGGCGGTGGCACGCTGCAGGCGAAGGTCGACGGGGCCTGGATCGACGTCGTCCGCTACTCCAACGCCCTGGCCACCCGGTTCCACAAGGTCTCGCGGGCGCTGGAACGGTCGCGGGAAGCCCTGGCCGGCGGGCAGGGCGGCGGGCTCGCCGTGCTCGACGGCCCGCTCGACCCGCCGCGGTGCGGCTCCTGCGGCCTGCGGCTCGTCCACCAGGAGGACGCCTGCCCGCGGTGCATGCAGAAGGGACAGATCCTCCGCCGCGTGGGGGAACTCCTGGCCCCCTACACGAAGGGCGCGGTCCTGCTCTGCGGACTCACCTTCCTGGGCGTCGTCGCGGAACTCGTCCCGCCCAAGCTCCAGCAGTACATGGTCGACGAGATCCTCTCGCTCGAGGCCCGTGCCGGCGCGAGCGATGCCGCGGCGGGTCTGCCCGACTTCCGCACGGCCCTGCTCGTCGTCGTCCTCGCCCTCGCCTTCTCGCGGGTCCTGCTCTCGGTGGTGGGCGTGCTCAAGGGCCGCCTGGCGACGGCGATCGGCACCGGCCTCACGGCCACGCTCCGCGACGAGATGGTGCGGAAGCTGCAGAGCCTGTCGGTGGCCTACTACGACCGGCACCAGGTCGGCTCGATGATCAGCCGCGTGGCCCACGACAGCGAGGTGCTCCACGGGCTCATGCACCAGCTCACCGGCGGCTTCCTGCTGCAGATCGTGCAGCTCGTCGGAGTCGGGGCGATGCTCGTGTGGATCAACCCCAAGCTCGCGCTGTTCACGCTCATCCCGGTGCCGCTGGTGATCCTCGGCTCGTGGATCTTCTGGCGGCACGTCTATCCCCGGCACTACCGGCTGTGGGACGCCTCGAGCAAGCAGATGGCCACGCTCTCCGGCATGCTCTCCGGCATCCGCGTGGTGAAGGCCTTCGCCCAGGAGCCGCGGGAGAGCGACCGCTTCCACACCACCAGCGACCACCTCCGCCGCTGGCGGGAGTGGGTCGAGCACACCAACACGACCTACGCGGCCGCGATGCAGATCGTCTTCGGGCTGGGCGGCCTGATCGTGTGGTACGTCGGCGGCCGCGACGTGATCGGCGGGAGCATGACGCTCGGCCAGCTGATCGCCTTCCTCGCCTACCTGGCGATGTTCTATGCGCCGCTGGGCGCGCTTTCGAACTTCACCACCTGGCTGACGAGCTTCCTGTCCGGCAGCAAGCGGGTGCTCGAGCTGCTCGACACGCCGGCCCTGATCGCCGAGCCGGCGCGGCCCGAGCCCTGGGACCATGTCCGCGGGGAGATCCGCTTCGAGAACGTGACCTTTGGCTACGACCGCAACCAGCCGGTGCTGCACGACGTCTCGTTCACGGTCGCCCCGGGGGAGATGGTGGGGATCGTGGGCCGCTCCGGGTCGGGCAAGACGACGCTCGTCAGCCTGCTCGCCCGGTTCCACGACGTGCAGGAGGGCCGGATCACGGTCGACGGCCACGACATCCGCGACCTGTCGATGCGCGACCTGCGGGAGAAGCTCGGCATCGTGTTCCAGGACTCGTTCCTCTTCCGGGGCACGATCTGGAAGAACCTCGCCTACGGGCGGCCGCAGGCCACGATCGAGGAGGGCCTCGCCGCCGCCAAAGCGGCCGGGGCCCACGACTTCCTCTGCCGGCAGCCGCTGGCCTACGAGACGCTCCTCGGCGAGCACGGGGCCGGCCTCTCGGGCGGCGAGAAGCAGCGGCTCTCGATCGCCCGCACGCTGCTTTACGACCCGCGGGTGCTCGTGCTCGACGAGGCGACGAGCAACATCGACGCCGAGGCCGAGAAGGCCATCCAGGAGGCGCTGGCCGTGCTCGTGAAGGGGCGGACGACGATCGCCATCGCCCACCGCCTCTCCACGCTCCGCAACGCCGATCGGATCCTGGCCTTCGACCGGGGCCGGCTCGTCGAGCAGGGCACGCACGCGGAGCTGCTGGCCGCCGACGGCATCTACGCCCGGCTCGTCCGCATCCAGACGCAGGTCACGAAGCAGCCCACGGTCGACGCCCTGCTGGCCGAGGAGCCGGCGCCGCCGGAGCCGGCCGGGGAGGCCGCATCCGCCGCGGGCGGGATCGTCTGGCTCGAGCCGGCCGCGCACCGCTTCCGGATCGGGCCGCAGGAGCGGATCGAGCTGTGGGCCGCGGGGAGCGAGCCCGAGGCGGCGGGCCTGTTCGTCGTCCGCACGTTCCCCGCCTCGCATCCCGAGGGCTATCTCTCCGTCCGCGGCTGGAGCGACTCGGGCGACGAGGTCGAGGTGGGGATGATCCGCGACCTCGCGGCCTGGCCGGCGGCCGACCGCGACGTGGTGCGGGCGGCGCTGCGGCGGCGGGCGCTCGTGCGGTCGATCGCACGCGTGCACGACGTGAAGCTGGCCCACGGCTACCTCGACTTCGACGTGGAGAGCGACGTGGGCCGCCGGACCTTCACGACCCGGTGGACGCAGAGCCAGGCGATCGACTTCGGCACCGAGGGCAAGATGCTCATCGACACGGAGGAGAACCGTTGGGTGATCCCCCGGGTCGAGGACCTGCCGAACCCGGATCGCGAGCGGTTTTTGCAGTACGTCTACTGGTGAGCCCCGGGCCGGGGCGGGTGGACGGCGGTTCCTTGCGGCCCCCCCGGCCGGCCACTACAAAACCTGTCCAGGTATGGCGGGCGTTTCGGCGCCCGGCACAGGGTAGGTTCCTGCGACGCTCGTCAGGGAAGACGGGACAATAACGGTCCAGTTCGGTTTTTTGGTTCCGGTTTTCTTCCCTTTCTTCTGGAGACGAGTGATGAATCTTGTTGACCTCATTGCCGGCCAGCTCTCGTCGGGCGACGTGCTCGGCAAGCTCGGTGGCCTCATCGGCGCGAACGAGTCGCAGACGAAGTCGGCGACCACCGCCGCGGTCCCGGCCCTCCTCGAGGTGTTCGGCAAGCTGGCGTCGAGCCAGGGCGGCGCCGACTCCCTCGCCAAGGCGATGGGTGGGCTCGACCTGGGCATGCTCGGCAACCTCGCCGGCGCCCTCGGCGGCAACCAGGCCTCGGGCCTGGGCAGCCTCGGCGGCAGCCTCCTCGGCTCGCTGCTCGGCGGCGGCAACAACCTGCAGAGCATCGTCGGCGCCCTGGCGTCGTTTGCGGGCATGCAGCCGGGCATCATGAAGTCGCTGCTCACCTACCTGGCCCCGATCGTGCTCGGCATGATCGCCAAGCAGTTCACGGGCAAGCCCGACGCGGCCGGCATTTCGCGGCTGTTCTCCGAGCAGTCGGCGAACATCCGCGGCGCCATGCCGCGGGGCTTCTCGCTCCCGGATCTGGCCCTGGGCGCGGTTTCGGGCGGTCGTCCGAGCGAGCCGGCCCGCAGCCACGGCCACGCGCACGCCGAGGAGAAGGCGGGCATGCCCGGCTGGCTCCTGCCGCTGCTCGTGCTCGGTGCCCTGGGCATCGGCTGGTACCTGTGGAACGAGGGCCAGAAGAAGGCCCAAGATGGTGCCGTGGCCGTCATCGAGGAGGTCAAGAAGGTCGGTCCGGTCGTCGTCGACCGCACCGACGTGATCGAGCGCGAGGGCAAGAAGCTCGTCGACACGGTCACGGAGACGATCGCGATCGACCCCCGGTTCCTCGAGGCGGGCAAGGTGGCCGGCGGGCTGTTCGGCGGCCTCACCAAGGCCCTCGCCGGCGTGACCGACGAGGCTTCGGCCAAGGCGGCCCTGCCGGAGTTCGAGAAGTTCGGCCCGATGCTCACCACGCTCGAGGCGGAGGCGGGCAAGCTGCCGACCGACGAGAAGCCGGCGTTCGCGAAGGTGATCGGCGACAACCTCGGCCTGCTGGCGAGGCTGGTCGAGAAGGTGATGGCGATCCCGGGCGTCAAGGACGTGCTCGGCCCGGTCGTCACGCCGATGATCGAGACGCTCACCAAGATGAGCAAGTGACCGGCTGACCGACGGCTGGAAGTTCATGACCGGCCCGGGGCGGCCCACCGCCCCGGGCCGGCTGCTTGCGCGGCGCTTCCCGACTCGCCTGGAGGGCGAGGGCACCGCCGGAACCGGAGCGACGCGAGTCGCGCAGGTTCGTAAGCGGCGGACAGGCCAGGATGGCTGCCGCCGCGCGACCTACAGCAGCGCGAGCGGGTTCCGCTTCTCTTCGAGCGTGCCCCGGGTCACGCCCACCCGGTTCGCGGCGTTGAGGGCCTTCCAGACCTCGCGGCCGGGCGTGCGGCCGGCGAGCAGGTCGCGGTAGGCGGCCACGATCCGGGCGATCTCGGCGGGCGGCTCGTCGAGGAGTTCGAGGCGGAAGTGGCGGATGCCGCGGGCGAGCAGGGCCGGCACGACCTCGGCCGCGCTCTGTGGCACGGCGCTCCAGAGCGTGTTGCGGCAGCCGACGTCGGCCGTGAGCGGGTGCTCGACGCCGATCCGGTCGCGGAGCTTCACGGCGTGCTCGTCGCACGGGCGACCGCAGTTGGTCTTGTTCGTGCCGGGCGAGAGGACGGCGCAGAACACGCAGTGCTCCATGTGGAACATCGGCATGTGCTGGTGGATCACGACCTCGAGCGACTCCGCCGGGGCGGCCGCGACGAGGTCGAGCAGTTGCTCGCGGTTGAGGTCGTAGGACGCCGTCACCCGGCCACAGCCGGCCCGCAGGTAGAAGGCGGCCGAGTGCTCGTTGGTGACGTTGAGCGAGAAGTCGCCGACCACCGGCAGGCCGCGGTCGTGGAAGAATCGCAGGCCGGCCCAGTTGCGCACGAGGATCCCGTCGGGCTCCTGCTTCGCCAGGAGGTGGAAGATGCCCAGTTCGTCGGGCTTCTGGATGCGGGGCGTGGTGAGGAGGAGCGACGCCTTCGCGCCGCGGCAGGCCGCCACGGCCTCGCGGTACTGGCGGATGTCGGCGAAGTCGGCGGCCAGCCGCCGCTCGCCGAGTTCGATGGCGGTCCGCAGCTGGTCGAGCGAGCGGACGAGGACGTGGAGCGTGGGGATGGTGGCCGGCGGGGGGGCGGGCGCGGGGCGGGTCTCGGGAGTGGAGTCCGCCGGCTTCTGCCGGGGGCTTTCCGGCGCGGATGGCGACGACGCGGCGGCGTCGAGAGCGGCGACGAGGTCGTGGCGGAGTTTTCCCAGGAGGCTGAAGGGGAGCATCGGCCGGCCGTGGATGTCGGCCACGAGCTCGCGGAGTTCGTAGGCGGTGCCGCCCAGGCGGCCGAACTGGTCGCGGAGCGTGGCCTCGTCGAGCGGATGCTTCGTGGCCTCGCGGGCCGGTTCCTCCGACGCGACCGTGCAGGCCACGCCGGCGGCCGTGCGGGCCGCCACGCGGA
>JBIIDT010000131.1:0-5994 GCA_044238145.1 Pirellulales bacterium
AGGTGCCGGGGCGTCGGCGGGCCGGGGAGTTCCCATGGCGGGGCGGATGCTCGCGGGGCGTTCGAGGGCGCGTGCGGTTCGGCACCACTACACGGGCGGGCCGCACGCACCGTCAAGTGTCGCACGCCGGGGCGGTCAGCCCGGCGGAGGGCCGGATCACCCGGACTGTGAGGCCTCACCACGGCGGTGAAAACCCGCTTTTTCGGCCACAAAAAGGCCCTTTCGCGGGCTGAGGCCGGATTTCGGCCCAGCGGAATGGTGAGTGGGCCCGGAGGCCGCGCGCCGCGCGCCCGGCGCCGATTTCTTTGCGTCTCGCCGGGCGAAACGCGGCCTGCGCCGCGGTTTTCGGAACGCGTGCCGCGATTGGCACGGCGTGTGCGTTTTCCATCCGTCGGCGAGCGATGCACCGACCTCACGCGAGGTCGGCGACGCGACGCCTGGGTTCGGTTTCGTTTCGGTGATCGGCGAGTCAGTCGCCGAAAGGAGGTGCGTGATGATGGTCGTGTCAGTGGGCATCACGTCCGAGGAGATGCGGTCGCTGGCCGGCAAGGCCGACCGCCGCTCGGGGCGTGCGCCCGGTGGGATGCAATGCCTCGTGGTCTCGGGCGACAGCGGGTTCCGCGGTCGGCTCGGGGCGGTTTCTGATCTCAGCGAGTGCGCGACGTGTGCGGCCCCCGCCGACGTCGCGGAACTGGCAGGTGCCATCGATGGCGACTACCAGCTCGTGATCGTGGACATCGCCCACCCGTTGGGCGATCGCGTCAACGACACCGTCGAGGTCGCCGAGGAGTTCGCCAGTCGGCCGGGCACCCTGCTCGTCGTCTGCGGTTCCGAGGACAGCGTCGAGGAAGAGTTGTGGGCGCGGCAGCTCGGGGCCTGGGTGTACCTGCCCGGCGTGTCGAGCGGTGACGCCCTGGTTTCCCTGTTCGCCGAGGCCCGTCGGGTGGGCGAGCGGCGGGGTGTCATGCAGTTGGCCTAGCGGTCGGTCGCGGTGTCCGCATCCGGCCGCGCGGCCGGACGGACGGTGGAACGGTGAATGGTTTTGAGTCCGTCCCCCGAGGGGACTTCTTGCAAAGGAGCAGAGTCATGAGCGCAATTGTGGGATATCACGGCGACGAAATGAGCTACGCGGTCGACTTCGGTCGAGATCGCGAGCCGACGACGAAGCGAAACCGCCACCCGGACTACCGCCGCAAGGGGGCGGGCCCGGCGCGGGTCGGCGGCATGCACTGCCGGCGGCAGAAGCGCTGGACATGGGGCAGCGGCCGCGGGGCGCGACTGCTCAACGTGAGGGCCTTCGCGAGCTGCCTGGCCCTGGCCGCCGCCTCGATGGCGACCGCCTCCATGGGCGGCACCTTCGTGACGATCAACAACACCGGCAACGCCGCCAATCCGACGAGTGGGCTGGGATCCGTGTCCGCGGTCTACAGGATGTCGGACACGGAGACGACGAACACCGAGTACGTCGCCTTCCTCAACAGCGTGGCGAAGGCCTCCGACCCGTACGGCCTGTACAACGCCGCGATGTCGACGAACGTCAACGGCGGCATCGTGCGGACGGGCTCGGCCGGCAACTTCACCTACGCGGTGAAGACCGACATCCCGAACCGCGGCACCATGCCGGTGAACCTCGTGAGCTGGTTCGACGCGGCCCGCTACGTGAACTGGCTCCAGTCGGGCACCACCGAGACCGGTGCCTACACGCTGACCGGCCAGACGTCGGGGTCGATGCCGGCCCGGAACCCGGGTGCCCAGTTCTTCCTCCCCGACAGCAACCAGTGGTTCAAGGCCGCCTTCTACAACCCGACGGGCACCAACTACAACACCTGGGGCACCGGCGGGAACACGAAGCCGACCGCCACGACGGCCAACACGAACCCGGCTGCCAACTACGCTCAGGTCGTCAATGGTGGCTCCTCGACCCTGGTCGGTCTGAACTCGGTCACGAACTACTCCCTGAGCCTGTCGTCCTACCAGCTCTACAACGCGTCGGGCAGCGTGTGGGAGTTCGTCGACAACGGCTCGAGTGCCGGCACCACCACGGCCCGGGTGTTCGGTGGATCGTGGCGGACCACGAGTGCCAACATGGACCTCTACGCCGCTGACAAGGCGACGCCCTACTTCAGCAGCTGGAACACGGCCAGCGAGTTCGACCAGCTCGGCTTCCGCGTCGCCGCGGTGCCGGAGCCCGGGACGATCGCCCTGGCCGGTGCGGGCATCGCGGGCCTCTTCGGGCTCGACTGGATGAAGCGGCGGAAGAAGCGGCAGGCCGCCGCCCGCCAGGTGGCCTGATCGCCGAAGCCAGTTCGACGACGAACACACGCCCCGCCCCTTCGCGAACCGGAGGGGCGGGGTCGTTTCGTTTCCGTGCCCGCCCACCGGCTTTGACCGCGGCCGCGCGGCGGTGGTAGGGTCGCGGCATGCAGTTTCCCGACGAATCCGCCGCCGGCGGCTCCACGACCGGCGGGGCCGGTGATCCGGCCAGCGACGCGACCGTGATCTCCTCCGGAACCGCCGCCGGGGCGGTGGCGGCCCGGCCACCGGCTGCGTCCACCGCCGAGATCGGCGCGGCCCTTCAGGGCACGATGCTCGGCCCCTACCGCCTCGAGAGTTTCGTCGGCGGCGGCGGCATGGGGGCCGTGTTCCGGGCCCACGACACCACGCTCGACCGGGTCGTGGCCGTGAAGGTGCTGTCGCGGGCGCAGTCGGCCGACGACGACATGCTGCGGCGGTTCCGCAACGAGGCCCAGTCGGCGGCCCGACTCGACCACGAGAACATCGGCCGGGTGCACGCGGTCGGCAGCGACCAGGGCTGGCACTACATCGTGTTCGAGTTCATCGAGGGGCGGAACCTGCGGGACCTCGTTCGGGAGGAGGGACCATTCGCCGTCGGCCGGGCGATCGACGTCTCGATCCAGGTGTCCGAGGCGCTGGAGCACGCCGCCGAGCGGGACGTGGTGCACCGCGACATCAAGCCCTCGAACATCGTCATCACCCCGGCCGGCCGGGCCCGGATCGTCGACATGGGGCTCGCCCGGCTGGCGCCCGCCGCCGGCGACGCCGACCTGACCGCGAGCGGCATGACGCTCGGGACCTTCGACTACATCTCCCCCGAGCAGGCCCGCGACCCGCGGGCCGCCGACGTGCGGAGCGACCTGTACTCGCTCGGCTGCACGCTGTTCTTCATGCTCGCCGGGCGGGCGCCGTTCGCCGAGGGCACGATGGTGCAGAAACTGCTGCAGCACCAGCAGGACGCGCCGCCCGACATCACCGCCATCCGTGCGGACGTGCCCGAGCGGCTGGCCGCGATCCTGGCCCGGCTGATGGCGAAGGATCCCAACGACCGCTACCAGCGGCCCGCGGTGCTCGCCGCCGACCTCGCCGCCTGCGCCGAGGAGCACGGCATCGAACTGACGGCGCCGGTGCGGGCCATGGCCGTCGTCGCGGTGGGCGGCGAAAGGCGGACGGCGGCAAGCGCCCTGCCGTGGCTGGTGCCGCTGGTCGGCCTGCTGATCACGGTGGCGGCCCTGTGGATCAAGGCCGCGGCGGATCGAGTCCCTGCGGACGCACCGGCCACGCGCCCGGCCGACCCGGCCGCCGGTGACGGTTGAGACGGTGGCGCCGGGGGGACGGACTCCTGTCGCCGAAATTTCCTTGACGCCCGGGCGGTGGAACGGTCTAGTGTTTCGTGGCCCCCGCGGCAGGCACGCCGCCAGGGCATCCCTCCTGGAGTTCATCGATGAATCGCATCAGCCGGCAGGTTCTCGTCCTCGGTTTTGGTCTCGCCCTCGCGGGCGGCGGTCTCGCCCGGCCGGCATTCGCCATCAAGCAGTTCCAGGACGAGTTCAAGGCCCTGTACGTGAAGGATGGTTCGCCGCTGGCCGCCGAGGTCGAGCGGGTGAAGTGCAACGTCTGCCACGTCGGCAAGGACAAGAAGGAGCGGAACGCCTACGGCAAGGCCCTCGACGAGCGGCTCGACAAGAAGGCCGACAAGGAGGACAAGGAGAAGATCCGCAAGATGCTCGAGGAGGTCGCGGGGCTGCCGAGCGACCCGGCCAACAAGGACGCGCCGACCTTCGGCGACCTGATCAAGGCTGGTAAGCTGCCCGTGGCGACGGAGTAGCGACGGCGGCGTCGCCGTCAGGCCTGGGCGGCCTCGAGGAGCAGGTCCTCGAGGTCGGGACAGGCGGCGATCGTACCGGCCACATCGGGGTGGGCGAAGATCCGCACCCTCTTGACGAGGTCGTCGAACTGTTCCCGGGCCAGGCTGCGGACCACCGGCGACAGTTCTTCGAGCCGCCGCCAGGTGGGCGGCGGCTCGGGATCGCGGTGGCTGGATCGCTCGCGGACCTGCAGCCGGAACTCGACCTCCCGCTCCGCGGGCGGGGCGTCGATGAGCAGTTTGGCCGGATCGATCGATCTTCCGAGCCGGCGGGAGAGGCCCGCGGCCAGACGGTCGGCGATGGCGACCGCCTCCGCGTACCGCCGGCCGGCGCAGGCCCGGTGGAGTGCCGGCTGGTGGAGGGCGTCGAACGTCGCCACCCGCTTGAAGAGCCGGCGGGTGGGACCGAAAAGGCCCGCGGCGAGGTCGGCCGCCGGCGTGCCGGCCGCCGCCGCGAGCAGCCAGTCGGCGAAGGAGCGATCGTCGCTCCGCACCAGCGCACGGAGGTCGATCCGCTCGCGGACGGTCCACACGGCACGCTGGAGCATGGCGGTGGCGGCGCGGACGGCGTGGTGCCAGTACACCTCGCTGAACATCACGTAGCGGGCGAAGACCATCAGTTCCGCCGCCGTCCGGCCCTTCTCGCCGATGGCCAGCCCCGTGCCGGCGGCGTCGAGGCAGAGGCTGGAAAGGAGACGCTCCTGGTCGAAGTGGCGGCCGTAGGGCACGCCCGCGTGCAGGCTGTCGCGGGCGAGGTAGTCCATCTTGTCGACGTCGATCGGCCCCGAGAGCAGCGAGTGCAGGATGCGGCCCGCCGGGTCGGCCGCGGTGCCGCCGATCAGGGCGTGAACCCGGTCGGCTGACACGCCCCACTCCCCGTCGAGGATCGCCGCCAGCCGCCCGCCCGTGAGCACGCCATGCACGAGCGTCTCGTGGCGGGGCAGGATCTCCAGGCCCATGTCCTCGAGCGGGTGACAGTAGGCCCAGTGGCCGACGTCGTGGAGCAGGGCGGCGGCGAGGAACGCCGCGGCATCGGACGGGCCGACGGCCGCCGCGAACCGCTCGTCACGGCGGAGCCGCTGCAGGAAGCAGAGCGCGAGGCGGTAGACGCCGAGGGAGTGCTCGAGCCGGCTGTGGGTGGCGCCCGGATAGACGAGGGCCACGAGGCCCAGTTGGCTGATCCGGGCGAGCCGCCGCAGTTCCTCGGTGTCGAGCAACGCCCGCACCCGCGGCGTGAGCGGCACGGTCACGTCGGGCGGGATCCGCACGCCGTCGACGGCCGAATCGAATGCGACGAGTTCGGGGAGCGAGGAAAGTGACACGGCGAATACGCGGTCAGAGCGGCGGCAGCCCGGAGAGCCAGCGGAGCAGGGCGGTGAACATCGCGTACAGCGAGAAGTGGGCCACCGCCCGGCCCTGGTCGAGGTCGAAGGCGGCCATGGCGGCGATCACTCCCGGGATGAAGAGCAGCGGCCCGAGATAGAGCCAGTTCCACATCTCGGCGGTCTGATCGGCGGGCAACAGACCCCGCAGGCACCACAGCCCCGCGTAGACGGCGGCGCAGATCAGGCTGCGAACCAGGTAGTCGCGGCCGTGGTAGGGCTCCAGTTCCCGGTCGCGGACGCCCACGTAGCCCAGGGCGGCACACGGCAGGGCGACGAGGAAGCCGCCGAGGGCGAGGAGCCATGGCGGGGGCGTGGCGGGAGCGTGGATCGCCCGCAGGAGCCAGGCGAGGAACATCGCCACCAGGGCTCCGGCCACCGTGGCCACGAAGGACACGGCGGAGATCGGCTGGTCGAGCCGCTTGATCGGCGCCAGCGGCGCCCGGCCGC
>JBIIDT010000132.1:0-5935 GCA_044238145.1 Pirellulales bacterium
GGCGAGCGTGTAGCCATGCGGGCTCGCGAGCGGCGCGTAGACCTCGTCGTCGGAGGCGCGGAGGAACGCGGCGACCGAGTCGGCGTAGAAGGCGGCGTTGAGACGCGGGCCGGGCTGGGAGGTCATGGCCGGCAGACTACCAAACCGGGGGGACAACCTTGGTCCCGGCGGGGTTGACGAAGGAATGTACGGGCGTATACTTTTCCTCACCGCCCAACGCGGCCGGACAATACAGAAGTTGAACGTCATCCCCCAACCAACCCCATCGCCATGAGCATCGTCGTCAACCTGCCGGACGAACTGGAACGCACGATCGCCGCCGAGGCGGCCAAGGCGGGCATGACGGTGTCTGACTACGTGGCCGACCGGCTCGCCAAGGCCACTTCGGTCACGGCGACTGGCGAGACCAAAGTCCGCCTGACCGGTGCCGCACTCGTGCAGCGATGGAGGGACCTCGGCCTGATCGGCTACCGGCCCGACATCACCGACCCCGAGGCCCACTCCCGCCGGCTACGCGAAGAGGCCCAGCGCCGCGCGAGTGCTTGAGGCCGTGACACATGGAACTCGTCGACACGGATGTGCTGATCGACGTCCAGCGGGGTTTCAGGGCCGCCGAGGAATGGTTCGCGACCGACCGGGACATTGCGGTTCCTGGTTTCGTGGTGATGGAGCTGGTGCAGGATGCCCGCAACTCCGACGAAGTGCGGAAGGCTCTTGCTTTCGTCGACAGCCTCGACGCCGTCTGGCCGTCCCCGGCGGAATAAAGTGAGGGAAGGGGAACGGAAATGCCAACCAACTCAGATAAGCCCGTGACCGTACGGCTCTACGAACTGAATGGCATGGCGCTGATCGTGTCCGCGTCAACGGGCATCGTCTATGTGAACCAAACCGGCGGGCACGCCTGTTACCAGTGCTCCCAAGAGGGATACCTCGTGCCCCTCGGGCCAGAGGAACGCGAGCGTGAGGCGATCGACGCACTCCGGGCCCACTTCACGGGTCCGAAATGGAGCGGGTGGTGTAACGAAGGAATAGACGCGGAAACGGCCGATGAAATCGACCGCATCGTCGCGACTGGCACGCGGCGCGAGGGCCTCGTCGTCGACCGCGAAAAACTGGCGGAGTCGTGGGAATCGTGGGTGCATATGCGGATCTTCGAGTCGCTTGAATCACTCGTGGATCATGCGCACCCAAAAGAGGCAATCCTCACCTGGCCTAACAGCGACTGACGGGGCGGCGACCGAGTCGGCGAAGAAGGCGGCGTTGAGACGCGGGCTGGGAGGTCATGGCGGGCAGCCTACCAAAGCGGGGGTACAACCTTGGTCCCGGGCAATCAGCTCCGTGGAGAAAGTTCACAAGGGCTTGACGCAGGAATGGACGCCTGTATACTCATGAAGGTTGTCGCCTGATTTCTGAACCCCGAGAGGCTCCCCATGAGCAGCGGCCTATCGCCGGAGAACGAGCAGTTTCTCGCCCGTGCCGTTTCCGCCGGCGTCTATCACGATCGTGACGAAGCTCTCGACGACGCGGTCAACCTGTTGCGGCGGCGCGAGAAGTTGATCGAGGACGTCAACCACGGCATCGAGCAGATCGGTCGTGGCGACACCGTGCCATTCGATCTCGGCGAGATGAAGGCTGCGCTCCGGCAACACCTCCAGGCGCGGTAGTGAGGGAGTCGCTCATGTCGCGACTGGAGTTGTCGCGCGACGCACGCCAAGACCTGCTGGAGATTGCAGCCTACATCGCCAGAGAAAGCGGCGGCGATCGACGTGGCGACGGGTTCCTTGATGCGGTGTTCGCAACGTGCGAAACCTTGGCGACTCACCCTGAGATGGGGCAACTACGAACCGAGTTCACCACTGGCCAGTATCGAAGTTTCTCGGTCGGCAGTTACGTGATCTTCTTCCGGCCGACGACTGACGGAATCATGGTCGCGCGAGTCCTGCACGGCTCTCGCGACCATTACTCGGTGTTGTGACGACCGGAATGGTACGTTGTCGACTCGCGTCGTCGCGCGAGCCGTGACGCGTGGCCACGTTCAGGCCCACGAGCGTTTTACCGGCACCGGGCACGCCCGTCACAAACACGAACGCCTTCCGCCGCCGCTCGCGGGCTCCGGCGATGATCCGCTCCACTGCAGCGCTCGTGACCGCGCGGTTCACGGCCCCCGCGTCGCTGCGGGTGATGTCGTGCACCGTGTGGCGGGCGTAGAGCGACCGGGCCGCCTCGATGAGAGTTGCTCGGAGCCGCCGGGAGTGAGCCTCGGGGTCGGCCGTGACACATGGAACTCGTCGACACGGATGTGCTGATCGACGTCCAGCGGGGTTTCAGGGCCGCCGAGGAATGGTTCGCGACCGACCGGGACATTGCGGTTCCTGGTTTCGTGGTGATGGAGCTGGTGCAGGATGCCCGCAACTCCGACGAAGTGCGGAAGGCTCTTGCACTCGTCGACAGCCGCGAGATTTCCCAGGGCGTCGTGGTGGATTACGACGCCGATGGGAAGGTCGTGGGAATCGACATCGACAATGCGGGCAACAAGCTCGACCTCGAACGCGTCCTCATCAGCAAGATGCCCGGAGCAGTCGAAACCGAGGCAGCCTAATCGGAGGCGGCAACTATGGCCCTCGTCCAACCGAGGCTGCCGTGCAGGCGACGGGTGAGGGAGTCGCCGACACTCAGATCCGCGAGCGGTTGATCGCCCGCAGGCCCGCGATCAGGGCGATCGCGCCCACCGTGGCCGTCACGAGGCTGCCGACGAGGCCCGTCGCGGCGAGCCCGATGAGGCGGAACAGAAAACCACCCAGGATCGACCCGATCACGCCCGTGATCAGATCGCTCACGAGGGTGGAGCCGCCCCCCTTCATGATCTGACTCGCGAGCCACCCGGCCGCCAGACCGATCAGCAAAAACCACACGATGTCCATGCCGCGACCCTCCGGGAACCAACGTGACGCCGATGATTCTATCCTCGACGACACGCCGGAGGCCATGACGCAGCCTCAGCCGCACGGGGGCTACACTCGGACCGCATGGAAACGATCCGCCTCCTCTTCTTCACGACACTCTGGACCGCCATCTGGGCGGCACCGCTGCCGAAACTGTCCCGTCGCGTGGAACTCGTCGCCGGGCTGATCCCGTTCGCGGCCTTCGGCCTGCGGGTGTTTGCCAGCTGCTTCATCGGCGTGCCGGCCGACGACCCTGTGCGGATGGCCGTCGCGCCGCTCGTCGACTGGATCAACGGCGGCCCGGGCGCGGTGCCGTTTCAGTGGGTGCTCGATGGCACCGTGGCGATCGGGCTCGTGTGGTTCGCCTCGATCGCCAACATCCCGCGGCGGTGGCGGCTGGCCACGATCTGGGTCATGCCGGCGGTGGCCCTCGCGAGCCTGGCGATCGCACGGCCCTAGCCCCGCGGTTTTTTCGACTACCCCCGACAGGGATCGAACCTGTGACCTACGGTTTAGGAAACCGTCGCTCTATCCACTGAGCTACGGGGGCGACGCGGCCGATCATACGGCCACGGCACGGCGCGAACAAGATTTCACGGCGCTCAGCCGCCGACATCGAGCACGGCTGCGACGCTCGATGGACCCCTCGACGCGTCAGCACCGCACCGGCGAACCTGCGTGCCGAGGCCACCTGGGCCTAGGGCCGGAACGGCGCGTTGCCCGGGCGGCGACCATCGGGCAGACTCAATGGCTACTTTGCACCCTTCCAACCCGGTGCCGCTTCAACCACGGGAGAAAAAGTCATGTCGAAGGTCGCCTTGCTCGCCGCCTCTTTGGTGCTCGTCGCCGCCGCCCATGCCGATGAACCCGCCACGCGGGCCGTCGCGTCCGCACAGGCCGGCCCCGGGCAGGAGCGATCGGAGATCGCTCGCAAACTCACCGAACTGCGGTCGCGGTTCGCGAACGACCCGCGGGTGAAGGAGGCCAGGGCGGCGGTCGACGCCGCGGCGAAGGCAGTCGACGAGAAGATCGCCAACGACCCCGTGATCGCCGAGGCGCGGCGGGCCGAGCAGGCCGCCCGCGAGGGCGTGGCGAAGGCCGAGCAGGCCGCCGCCTCCGCCGACCCGCGCGTGCAGGAGCACCGCCGGGCGCTCGAGGCGGCGAGGAAGCGGGCAAGCGACCTCGACTTGCAGCGCCGAGTCGAGGAGATGAAGGCCGAACACGCCAAGAGCGAAGCGCGGAGCCGGCCGGAACTGCGGGAGCTGTGGAGCCGGGCGCACTTTCATCCCCACCACCACGACGCGGCCAAGGCCGACCCCCGGCTGTCCGCCGCCCGCCGGAAACTGGACGAGGCAAACGCCGCGCTCGACAAGAAGGTCAAGGAGCTCGCCGAGTTCAAGGCCACCGAGCAGGCCCGCAAGGAGTTCGACGAGGCCGTGCGGGCCAGCCAGGGCATGAAGGAAGCCGAGGCGGCCCGCCGCACCATCGACGAGAAGCTCGCGGCCGACGAGCAGGTGGCCGCGCAGGCCGCGAAGATCAAGGCGGCCGGTGACGCCCAGGGCGCGCACCGCAAGGTGATCGACGAACTCGAGGGGAAGATCCGCGAGGCCTCGACGGCCGCCGCGGCCAAGGATCCGCAGGTGGCCGAGGCGGCGAAGGCCGTGGCGTCGGCCCGGGAACGGGTGGGCCGGGCGATCGAGGAGCGGGTGGCCGCGGAGCGCAAGGCCCGCGAGACCGCGCACACGGCCTGGCTGAAGAAGTTCGACGACCTCGTCGCCGATCACCCCGAGGCCAAGGCGATGATGAACGAGATGCAGTCGCTCGAGGAGCGGCTCAAGCAGCTCCGCAATCAGATGGGCGAACTCCGCCGGCCCGTGACGCAGTAGCGACGGCCCTCGCCGGCCGTGGACACAGCCATCGACGAGCTTGGTCCACGGTCGGCTAGGCCGCCTTCGTGCCCGGCGCCGCGCCCCCCTGCTTGCCGTAGAGGTAGGGGTTCATCGTCGGGTCGTTGTACATCTTCATCTGCCGGAACACCCGCAGCGGCCGCTGGCCGGCGAAGATCTCGCCGAGCAGCCTCTCGAGCGCGGCGACGAGGTGGTCGCGCTGCAGGTCGAGCACCTCCAGCCGCGCGGCCGCCTTGGCCTTGTGCTCGTCCGTGGCGTCGCGGCGCTCGGCCTGCTCCCGCATGTGGTAGCGGCGGAGCTCGAGGATCGAGAGCCGGTCGATCGCGGCACCGGGCGTCTCGGTCGCGGCCGGCGCGTCGGCGGCCGCCACGATGCCCCGCGCGGCGAGCTCCGCGATCAGGGCGTCGTCCACCTTCTCGATCGCGTCGTTGCGGGCCTGGTTGTAGCGGTCGATGGCCCGCTTCACCTGGGCGATGCGACCGTCGGTCACCGCCGGGGAGCGGGCGATGTCTTCCTCGTGCCAGAGGAGGAAGTTGAAGCGGTGCAGGTCGCAGATCCGGCCCCGCAGGCCCTCCTCGGAATGCTCGACTTCGAAGTCGTGCCAGTGGGCGACGAGGTGGGCGAGCAGGGTGTCGATCGTGCCGACGGTGAGGGGGGCGGTGGGCTTCTGCACGGGTGTTGCTCCAGGGGAAATGACGGGTCTTCTCAGGCGGCCTTCCGCAGCACGAGGCACAGGTTCGAGCCGCCGAAGCCGAAGGAGTTGCTCGCGGCCACGCGGACGGCCCGCGGCCGGGCCACGTGGGGCACGTGGTCGAGCGGGCACTGCGGATCGGGATCATCGAGGTTGAGCGTGGGAGGCACGGCCTGACGGTCGATCGCCACCAGGCAGGCCAGCGCCTCGAAGGCGGCCGCACCGCTGATCAGGTGGCCCGACATGCTCTTGGTGGAACTCACCGGCACGCCGTCGGCCGCCTCGCCGAGCGCCATGCGGATCGCGCCCGCCTCGGCCACGTCGCCCACGGGCGTGCCGGCCGCATGGGCGTTGACGTAGTCGACCTCGTGCGGCGCGACGTCGGCGTCGGCGAG
>JBIIDT010000133.1:0-5878 GCA_044238145.1 Pirellulales bacterium
CGCGTGGAGATCGTGCTCCAGTGCCTGGAGCGAGCCCAGTACTACGGGGTCGCCCAGGCCGACTTCTTTCTCCGGGCCGGCGATGGGTCGTTCGCCCTCAACTATGCCAAGAGCTGCGTCGGCATCTGGTTCTCGATGCTGCTCATGACCGCCATGGGGGTGATGTTCAGCACGTTCCTCGCCGGGCCCGTGGCCCTGCTGGCAACGCTCTCGATGGTCGTGATCGGCCAGTTCCGTGAGTTCATCGCCAAGCTCTTCGAGAGCCAGGTGACCGGCGACGCCACGATCGTGCCGGGAGGCGGGCCGATCGAGTCGCTGTACCGGATCGTGACGCAGATGAGCATCACCGTGCCACTCGACCCGACGCCGGCCGTGCAGGCCATGAAGACGGTGGACACGATCCTCCTCGCGCCGATGCGGCTGGCGGCGGGCCTCTTTCCCTCGCTCTCCGCGCTGGGCACGAGCAACTTCGTGGCCGACGGCTTCGACATCCCCTTCGACCTGCTGGCGGCGAACGCCGTGGAGACGCTGGGCTACGTGCTGGCGTTCATCGTGGCCGGCAGCTTCTGCCTGCGGGCCCGGGAGGTGGCCTCGTGATGGACGACGCACGCATCGCAGCGGGGGCCGCGGGAAAGTCCGGCACGTGGCTGGGGCTGCGGCCGGGCACGCTCCTGTCGCTCGTGGCGATCGCCGGGCTCCTGATCCCGCTCTCGGCCCTGAGCCAGCCGGCCGACACCACGAGCCCGGGTGGCAAGCTCGCCCGCCTGCGGAAGGCCGCCGGGCTCGCCCAGGCCAACCTCGGCGACGTCGATCCGACGAGCGAGACCATGCGGCTGGCCACGCTGGGCCTGAAGAACGTGGCCGTGACGCTGCTCTGGGACCGCGTCAACCACTACAAGAAGGTGGAGGACTGGACGAACCTCTCGGCGGCGCTCGAGCAGATGACGAAGCTCCAGCCCAACTTCTATTCCGTGTGGGACTTCCAGGCCCACAACCTGTCCTACAACATCTCGGTGGAGTTCGACGACTACCACGACCGCTACGCCTGGGTCATGAAGGGGATCGAGTTCCTCCGCCAGGGCATTGCCCTCAACCAGCGCGACCCGCGGCTGCTGGGACGGATGGGCTGGTTCATCGGCCACAAGATCGGCAAGTCGGACGAGAAGAAGCAGTTCCGCCGGCTGTTCAAGGCCGACGACGACTTCCACGACCGCGACGATCCCGACCGCACGCTCTCGGAGCGCGACAACTGGCTGGTCTCGCGGCAGAAGTATCTGGCCGCCCAGCGGCTGGCCGACTCGGGGGCGCCGCTGAAGACGACGGCCCTCATCTTCCACAGCGAGCCGATGATGGCGGCGATCAACTACGCCCGGGCCACCGAGGAGGACGGAACGTTCGGGGTCGCCGCCCGCGACGCCTGGAAGCTGGCCGGCGAGGAAATGGTCCGCTTCGCGATGCGGGAGATCCCCACCAGCTGGGACGTGCCGATCCGGCTCGGACTCCGCGAGGACGAGCTGGCCCGGTCCGACCGGATCGCCGCGGAGCTCGAGGCCCTGCTGCCGGGGCGGTTCGCGGCCCTCGAGCAGCGGCTCCGCGACGGGCTCTCGACCGAGCAGAAGCAGGCCCTCGCCACGACCCCGCTCGAGCGGTCGGAACACCAGCAGCAGCTCGTGGCCGCGGCCGAGGCCGCCACGCGGGTGACCTGGTCGATGGTGGCCCGCGAGGCGCCGGCCGACGTGCAGGCCAAGGCGAAGGAGTTGGCCCGGCAGCACGTCGAGGCCCGGGAGACGGCCGAGATCATCGACCGCTATCGCGACATCGTGAACTTCGACTTCTGGCGGGCCGCCTGCGAGGCGGAGGTGACCGAGCCCGCCCTCCTCGCCCGCGAGAAGATCTGGGAGGCCGACCGGGAGTTCGAGAACGCCCGCCTGCAGCCGGCGAAGAAGGCCTTCGAGCAGGCGTTCGCCGCCTGGCGGCAGGTGCTCGACGCGGCGCCGGTCCTACGGCAGGACAAGCTCACGGCCGACGACATGCGTGACATCGTGGACCGCTACCGGAAACTGCTCGAGCAGCTCGACGAGCCGTTCCCGAAGCCGTTCGTGCTCCAGGACGTCCTCGACCTCGCCGGCCCATCCCTCGACTGACCCGCCGTCCTGCGGCCTGCGAGGCCCGGCGGCTACGGCAGGTTGGCCAGATCGATCAGATCCTTGGGGCGTCCGGCGGCGTGCTTCATGCGCTTCAGCCACTCCAGCGAAGCGAAGCGGATGCCACGCACGTCGAGGGCGGTGTCCAGGACCGTGGTCACCGCCACGTCGCGGCAGCCGGGCACGTAGTCGAACAGATCGACGAATCCCGCCGACGTGCAGAGCATCATCAGATTTTGCGAGCGGATGAAGGCGGCCGTGACGGGATGCGTGCGCTCGATGCCGTTGGCCGGGTCGATCTCGTCGCCGATAAAGTGGGCATCGAGTTCCTCGAGCGCCCGCAGGAGACTCGTCTCGGCGGACGGCGAGCGTACCCAGAGCAGGTCCGTGTCCTCCGTGGCCCGCGCGTAGCCGTGGACGTTGACCGCGTGGCCGCCGATCACCACGAACGGCACCGCGTGGCGATTGAGCGCGTCGAAGAGGCGAAAGTCAGGCACCATGATGGGCGGGATCCGCAGGCACGGCCACCGATCGGGCCCGGTAGTTCCGGCGCAGAAAATGGGCGCGGCCGGCGGGATTGGCCTCGAGCAACGCCCGGGATCGGGCGAGGAGTTCTTCCAGCACCAGCAGACGCGCCTCGGGTGAGCGAGCCCGCGCCGCCGCAGCCAGGTGCCGCTCGCGTGCCGCGCCGGGCAGGTTCGGGTCGGCGGATGCTGGATTGCTCACGACGCTCGGCCTCGATCGAAAACCGGAGCCCGGCGACGGGGCCCATCATCGCAAGATCATACCATGCGCGAGCATCGACAAGCTGCTCTGCGGGCGGGAATAGCCGTGAGCTAGCCGCGACGAACCAAGAGCTTGTCGATGCGGCGGCCGTCCATGTCGACGACCTCCACGACCAGCCCGCGCCAGCGGACCACGTCGCCCGCCACCGGGATCCGCTCCAGTTCCGCCATCACCAGGCCCGAGACCGTCGAATACTCGCGCGGCGTCGCGTCGAGCTTGAGGTCGAACCGCTCCGCCAGTTCCTCCACGCCCGCGCCGCCGTCGACGAGCCACGAGCCGTCCTCGCGCTGCACGAAGTCCCGCGCCTCCTCGCGGCGGTGCTCGTCGTGGATCTCGCCGACGAGCTCCTCGAGCACGTCCTCGAGCGTCACCATGCCCTCCGTGCCGCCGTATTCGTCGAGCACGATCGCCAGTTGGTTCTTCTCCTTCTGGAAGAGTTCCAGGAGGCGGTCGAGCGGCATCGTCTCCGGCACGAACACCGCCCGGTGCAGCATCTTCTTGAGCTCGATCGGCCAGCCCAGGAAGGTGTTGCGGAGCACGTCCTTGATGGAGACGTAGCCGAGGATGTGGTCGAGCGAGCCCTCGTAGACGGGGAGCCGCGAGTAGCCCGCCATGGCGATGGCGCCCAGGATCTCGCCCGGCGGCGTGTCGATGTCGAGGGCGTCGAGGTCGATCCGCGGCCGCATGATGTCGCGGACCGTCCGCTCGCCGAGCCGCAGGGCCTCGGCGGCCACCGACTGCTCCACCGCCTCGAGCACGCCCTCGGCCCGGCCGGCCTCGAGCAGGTGCTCGATGTCGTCGACCGACACGGTCGGGCCGTCCTGCTTGCGGGCCCCGAGCAGGAACAGGACGGCCGACGTGGCCGTGCTCATGCCCCACACCAGCGGCCGCACGATGCGGGCAAAGACCTGCATGATCGGGGCCGCAATCCGGGCGAACGACTCGGCCTGACGCAGGGCCAGCCGCTTGGGCACGAGCTCGCCGAGGAGGAGCGTGACGAACGACAGCCCCATCACGAACACCGTCAGCGCGATCGTGTGGCTCATCCCGGCGATCGCCGGCGGCGCGTGCCGCTCGATCCAGCCGGCGAAGTCTTCGACCAGGTGGTCGCCGCCGTAGGCGGCGGCGAGCGTGCCCACGAGCGTGATCCCGATCTGCACCGTGGGCAGGAAGCGATCGGGGCTCGAGGCCAGCTCGAGGGCGGCACGGGCTGCGGTGTCGCCCGCGTCGGCAAGCTGCCGGAGGCGGCCGCGGCGGCTGGCCACGATCGCCATCTCCGCCCCGGAAAAGAACCCGTTGGCGAGGATCAGCACCAGCACGATCAGGAGTTCGGTCAGCACGCCGCGTCCTCGCGGGAGACGACGGCGAGGTTGTCGCGGTGGATCACCTCCTCGTAGGGCACCGAGCCGAGCACGGCCGCGATGCGGTCGGTCTTCAGGCCCGCGATCTGCCGCAGCTCGTCGGCCGGATAGTTGACCAGGCCACGGGCGAAGGGACGGCCGTTGCCGGTGGTGAGCGCGACGACGTCGCCGGATGCGAAGCTGCCCTCGACGGCCACGATGCCGGCGGCCAAGAGGCTGCGGCCGCCGTCCACGACGGCCTCGCGGGCGCCCGCGTCGACGACGACGCTGCCGCGCGGGTCGGCCGACCAGCCGAGCCACCGCTTCCAGGCGGGCATGGCGGCCGCGCGGCTCGTGAACAGCGTGCCCACGGGCTCGCCGCGGCGGACCTCGTCGAGCACGTGGTCGTTGCGGCCCGACGCGATGATGCAGTTGCCCCCCGCCTCGGTGACGATCCGCGCGGCGGCGATCTTGCTGGCCATGCCCCCCTTGGAGAGGCCGCCGAGCCGGTCGCGGGCCAACCCCTCGACGCCCGCGTCGATCCGCGGCACCTGGCGGAGGATCGCCGCCCCCGGCTCGCCGGGATGGCGGTCGTAGAGCCCGTCCACGTCGGACAGCAGCAGCAACAGCGGGGCGCCGAGGAGCGTCGCCACGAGGGCCGCCAGCCGGTCGTTGTCGCCGAACGAGGTTCGCAGTTCCTCAACGCTCACCGTGTCGTTCTCGTTGATCACCGGGATGGCGCCATAGTCGAGCAGGGCCCGCAGGGTGTTGCGGATGTTGAGGTAGCGGGAGCGGTCCTGGAGGTCGTCGGCCACGAGCAGCACCTGCGCGGCGTGCCTTCCGCGGCCGCGGAAGGCCCGTTCGTAGGCCTCGATGAGGCAGCTCTGGCCGATCGCGGCGACGGCCTGCAGGCTGGCGAGTTCCTGCGGCCGGGCGGTGAGGCCCATCCGGCCCATGCCCGCGCCCACGGCGCCCGAGCTGACAAGCACGATCCGGCGGCCGTCGGCGAGGGCCGCGTCGAACTGCCGGCCGAGGGCCTCGATGCGGGCGGCGTCGAGCAGGCCGTCCGGGCCGGTGAGCACGCGGGTGCCCACCTTCACGACGATCAGCCGCGCCGCGGATGCGAGATCGAGTCGGGCCGAATCGGTCATGGTGGCGGCAGGGGGCTGGCCGCCGCACATCGGGCGGCCGGCGGGACGTGACGGACGCACATCCTACCCTCGCCGCGCCGCCCCGGACCACCGCGGTGGTTGCGAAACCGGCGGCGCCCGTGCGGTCGGTTGAGCGGGCCCACCGGCGACCCGTATATTCGACATCCGGCCGCGAGGATCGTGGCCGACAAGCCGTCGGAGCCGCACGCATGAGCGACCTGCATCACGAGTGTGGCCTGGCGGCCATCTACCACCTGCCGGCCGCCGAGACGAGCCCGCTGGCACCGACGCAGGGGCAGGGGGAGGTGTCGCGGCTCGTGCCGCGGATGCTCCTCGACATCCAGAACCGCGGCCAGCTCTCCGCGGGGATGACGGTCTGGAACCCCGACCGCAGCAGCCTCCTGGCCACCTACAAGGAGGTGGGCAGCGTGAGCGAGGTGTTTCGCATGAGCCATCG
>JBIIDT010000134.1:0-5846 GCA_044238145.1 Pirellulales bacterium
GTCCGCACGAGCCCCGGCGGCAAGGCCGCCTGGGTCGATCGCCCGGCGGACGGCGGCGCTCACGAGGGAGCCGCCTGTCTCGACCTCGTCGCCGCCGAGCCGGCGCAGGTCGTGGCCACCGCCGGCGGCGGCCAGTTCACGATTCCGGAGAAGGGTGAATTGTTCCTGCACGTCTGGCTCGACCCGGCCGATCCGCCGGGCGGAATCATGCTGCAGGTGCGATCCGTCGCCTGGGATCACGGCGTCTACTGGGGCGACCTCACGGACGTGCCGTTCACCGACGCGCGGAAGACGGATCGCGGCGAACTGGTTCACGCCGGAAACCTGCCGGCCGCCGGCTCGTGGGCCCGCCTCGCCATCGATCCCAAGCGGCTCGAACTCAAGGCCGGCGCGCGGGTCACGGCCGTCGCGCTCGTCCAGGGACGCGGGCACGCCCGCTGGGACGCCGTGGGCATCGCGGCCGCCGACGCGGCGGCGAAAGACACCCGTCGGTCGCTCCGCGCCTGGTGGACGGAGAAGTCGTCGCTGCAGGACGACCGCCTGCTCGACCTGCCCGCCGAGATCCGCCCACTCGCCCAGCAGGGGCCCGACAAGACGACCGACCCGGCCGACATCGCCGCGGTCCGCCGGTACTGGCTGACGCAGGTGTGGAGCGAGCAGCCGCCCGCCCTCGCCGCCGCGTCCCTGGCCGCCGACGCGGTGCACAAGATCCGCGACGGCGTCGACATCTCCACGCCGCAGACGCTCGTCTTCAACGACCGGCCGCAGATGCGCGACAGCTTCGTGATGCTGCGGGGCGCCTACGACAAGCCGGGCGAGAAGGTGGCCCGCGGCACGCCCGCCTTCCTGCCGCCGCTCGGGGTGCCCGAGGGCCGCACCCCCACGCGTCTCGACCTCGCCAACTGGCTCGTCGCGCCGCAGCACCCGCTCACCGCCCGGGTCGCGGCCAACCGGCTGTGGCAGCAGTTCTTCGGCACGGGCCTCGTGAAGACCCACGAGGACTTCGGCCTGCAGGGGGAGCCGCCGAGCCATCCCGAGCTGCTCGATTGGCTCGCGGCCGAGTACCGCGATGGTGGCTGGGACACGCGGCGGATCATCCGGCTGATCGTGACGAGCGCCGCCTTCCGCCGGTCGGCCGCCGTGCAGCCGCCGCACCTGGCCGCCGATCCCGAGAACCGCCTCCTCGCCCGGGGCCCCCGGATCCGGCTCGACGCCGAGCAGATCCGCGACCAGGCGCTGTTCGTCTCGGGACTGCTCGTGCCGGCGATGGGGGGCCGCGGCGTGAAGCCCTACCAGCCCGACAACATCTGGGAGCCGGTCGGCTTCGTCGGCTCGAACACGCGGTTCTACTACCGCGACTCGGGCCCGGCGCTCTACCGCCGCAGCCTCTACACGTTCCTCAAGCGGACGGCTCCGCCCCCCTTCATGTCGAACTTCGACGCCCCGAACCGCGAGCAGTTCTGCGCCCGCCGCGAGCGGAGCAACACGCCGCTGCAGGCGCTGCAGCTGATGAACGACGTGCAGCACGTCGAGGCGGCGCGGGGGCTGGCGGCCCGGGCCCTGGCCACGGGCGGCGGCGACGCGGCCCGGATCGGCTGGCTGTTCCGCACGGTGCTCGCCCGCGACCCGGGCGACGCGGAGGCGGCGATCGTGGCCGAGACGCTCGCCGGCCATCGGGCCCGCTATGCCGCCGACGAGACCGCGGCGGCGCAGGCGATCGCCCACGGCGATTCCCCGCCACCCGCCGACGTGCCGCCGCGGGAACTCGCCCCGTGGACGCTCGTGGCCTCGATGATCCTCAACCTCGACGAGACCCTGACGAGGAACTGACGATGCCGCTCGACTCCACCCTCCAGACCGCGCTGGCCCGCCGGGCCTTCCTCCAGACTGCGGGCGTCGGGGCCGGCGCCGCCGCCCTGGCCCTCCTCGAGGCGCCCCGCCGGGCCCTGGCCGCCGGCGGCGCGACCGGCCGGGTCCACCCCGCGCTGCCCGGCCTCCCGCATCACGCCCCGAAGGCGAAGCGGCTGATCTACATCCATGCCAACGGCGGCCCTTCCCAGATCGACCTCTGGGACCACAAGCCGAAGCTCGTCGACTTCTTCGACAAGGACATCCCGCCGAGCGTCCGCGGCGACCAGCGGCTCTCCACGATGACCAGCGGCCAGGCCCGGTTCCCCGTGGCGCCGTCGAAGTTCACGTTCGCGCAACGGGGGAAGTGCGGCCGCTGGGTGTGCACCGACCTGCTGCCGCACACCGCGGGAATCGTGGACGACATCGCGCTCGTCAAGACCGTCCACACCAACGCCATCAACCACGACCCGGCCTGCACGTTCGTGATGACCGGCGCCGAGGTGCCGGGGAAGGCGAGCATCGGCAGTTGGCTGGCCTACGGCCTTGGCAGCGAGAGCGACGACCTGCCGGCGTTCGTCGTGTTCACGCCGCGGTTTCCCGTCTCGGGCAACGGCCAGGCGCTGTTCTCGCGAATGTGGCGCAGCGGCTTCCTGCCGACGAAGTATTCGGGCGTCACGCTCCGCGGCTCCGGCGACCCGGTGCTCTACCTGCAGAACCCCGCCGGCATCGCCCCGGCCGACCGGCGGCGGATGCTCGACGGCCTCGGCCGGCTCAACGCCATCGCCTTCGACCGCTACCGCGACCCGGAGATCCAGACGCGGATCGCCCAGTACGAGATGGCCTTCCGCATGCAGTCGAGCGTGCCGGAACTCACCGACCTCTCGCGGGAGTCGGCCGAGACCCTGGCCCTGTACGGCGACGACGTTCACATTTCCGGCTCGTTCGCCCACAGCGCGATCCTCGCCCGCCGGCTCGTGGAGCGGGGCGTGCGGGTCGTGCAGATCCTGCACCGCGGCTGGGACCAGCACGGCTCGCTGCCCCTGCAGCTGACCAACCAATGCCTCGACACCGACCGGGCCACGGCGGCCCTCGTCACCGACCTCAAGCGGCAGGGACTGCTCGACGACACGCTCGTCGTCTGGGGGGGCGAGTTCGGCCGCACCGTCTACTCCCAGGGCAAGCTCACGAAGGACGACTACGGCCGCGACCACCACCCGCGGAACTTCTGCATGTGGATGGCCGGCGGCGGTGTGAAGGCGGGCATCTCGCACGGCGAGACCGACGACTTCAGCTACAACGTCGTCGAGAACCCCGTCCACGTGAACGACTTCAACGCCACGATCCTCCACCTCATGGGCATCGACCACGAGCGGTTCACGTTCAAGTTCCAGGGCCTCGACCAGCGGCTCACGGGCGTCGAGCCGCAGCGGGTGGTCACGGAGATCCTGGCGTAGCCGACCCTCGCGTGCAGGGTGGGTGCCGAGCGGCACCGGCCCGACGAACGGCGTGCTACGGCCGCGGTTCCTCGAAGCAGTAGAAGCAGCCGGTGAAGCTGAACACGAACAGCCGCCGGTCCGCGGGCCAGGCCCAGCCGCAGACGTAGGAGTTCCAGGCCCGGCGCTCGCCATCCACCAGGCAGTCGGTGCCGGGCACGGCACACTGCCAGAGTTTCCGCCCGGTCTTGAGATCGAGGCCGACAATCGGCGAGTTCCGCCCCGTGGCGAAGTCGTCACCGCCCACCCGGCCGCAGGTGGCGACGATCACCACGTCGCGGCAGATCACGGGATTGAGGATCTCGCCGACGTCCGGCTCGCGGTACCGCCACAGCTCCTGCCGCGTCGCCACGTCGACCGCCACCAGCGTCGGCCCCGCGCCGCCCGCGACGAGGACGCCGTCGTAGAGGGCCAGGCCCGTCACGTTGCCGCCGTCCGGATGATCCTTCGAGAGCGAGTGGATGGCGACCGGAGCCGTCCACAGCGACTCGCCGGTTTCGGCGTCGAGGGCCTCGACGCCGTTCGGCAGGCCGACGTACAGCGTGGCCCCGTCGTACACGGGATTGGCGATCGTGGCCGGGCCGGCCCGGAACCAGCTGGTCCGGCCCGTCTTCCCGTCGAGGGCGACCAGGCCGCTGCCCTGCCGCGGCCGCCGCCAGACGGCCGGATCGCCGGGGGCGATCGGGTCGTAGTGGCACGAGCCGAAGAGCCGGCCGCCGCCGATGGTGGGCCGGGCCGTCCACGGCTCGTTGCCGGGCTTCACCTGCCAGAGGAGCTTGCCGCTGGCGAGATCGACCGCATGGTAGCGGCAGTCGACCGTGGCGTCGGACTTGGCGCCGAAGTACACGACGCCGTCCGCGATCACCGTGGCCGGCTTCATGAAGCCGTAGCTCTGCGACCAGCCGCAGAGCAGCGGGCTGCAGGGGGTCTCCCACTTCACCGCGCCGGTCTTGAGATCGACCGCGTACAACCGGTCCGTGCCGGCGGCATAGAGCGTGTCGCCCGCGATGGCCGGGTGGCCGCCCGGCCCTTTCACCGTCCAGAGCAGTTCGCCCTTCTCGACGTCGATCGCGTGCAGCACGTCCCGCGCCGTGCCGTACATCACGCCGTCGTGCACGATGCAGTTGGTCCACTCCTCCTTGGCCGCGCCGGCGACCGACCGCACCCTCCAGCGGAGCACCGGGTCGCGGCGGATCGGCTCGGCATCGACGAACCGCCGCTGCACGAGGCTCGTGCCCGGCACGGTCGCGGGCTGCGGCTCGGACGCCCGGCCGGCTCCCGCCCCGACCACGGCGCAGACGGCGACGAGTATTCGGCAGGCGGTCCGTGGCATCCGCACCTCGAAACGGGCCGTCAGGCCTTGTAGCGGTCCCGCGCGACGTCGGGCTTCACGCCCTCGGGGGTCTCGTCGCTGGCGATGTCGAACCACTCCGGCTTGAACTCGATCCGCGGCTGCGTGTCGGGGTTCGCCAGGGCGATGTTGCTGACCAGCGCGATCACCGCGTCGGCGATCGCCACCTCCGGCTTGCACCGCGGCTGGTTCTCCGGGCTCGGATTGCGGACGCACCAGGCCCAGTGCTCCATCTCCTCGGTGTAGCCGCGCGAGGGCGGGGCGGCTTCGCCCTTGGCGCCGGCCGCGTAGCTCCCGCCGCCGCTCTCGGTGGTGTCGAGGGTGGGCGCCCCGTCCTTGGCCTTGGCCACGGTGACCCGCGTGTCCTTGGCCGCGTCCTTGTAGAGCATCACGTCCTGCTCCCGCTCCAGGATGAGCGTGCCCTTGGTGCCCATCACCACCTCGCCGTACTCGCCGAACCCGTTGCCGTTGATCGACGAGTAGGTGACGACGATCTTCTTGTTCTTGTCCTCGTCGTAGCCCGGGGCCGGATACTCGTACATGCAGTACACGTGGTCGTCGATCTCCCGGTCGGCCGGGAACAGGCTGCGGTTGCCGACGGCCGTGACCGTCAGCGGCTTGACCTTCTTCCCCTCGCCGTGCATGGCCGAGACGAAGATCCCCGCCGCGTCGAGCTGGTGGCTGCCGAGCTCGGCCATCAGCCCGCCGCCCGTGCGATTCCACAACCGCCAGCGGATCAGCTCCTCCATCGGCGTCCGCGTCGTGCCGTCGCCGAGCGTCATCGGTGTGTAGCCGTACTTCGACGCCTCGACGACACGGTCGGAGATCTGGGCCTCGATCTGGGCGATCTGCTTCGTGAGCTTGTCGATGTCGCCGGGCTTGGCGGACGCGAGGTCCTTCTTCCAGCCCGCGAGCCGCTTGGCGAGCGACTCGTCGTCCGGCATGGCCGGCTTCCACGAGTCCTTGCCGGGCAGGTTGCCACGGTGCCACTGGGCGCGGATCGAGTGCAGGTCGCCGAGGAGGCGGGCCTTGCCGATGGTGTGCACGGCGTTGTCGTAGAGCACGCTGTAGTGCCGCTGGTGGCCCGTGGCGAGGATCTTGCCGGTCTCCCGGGCGACGCGGCCCATCTCCTTGCACTCGTGGATGCTGTG
>JBIIDT010000059.1:0-19842 GCA_044238145.1 Pirellulales bacterium
TCGTCTGACCACGAGGATCGGCGCGGCATCGACGTCCGGCTTCCGGCGGCGGGGCAGCAGGGGACCGCCGCGAGCGATCGGATCTGGAAATCCAGCACCAAACGACTTCACCCGAACCGGACATAAGAGACATTATCGGACGTTGGGGAGAGGGGCGGTTTCGCGGCGACTGGCTATCTTGAAGCCCATGTCCCAGCCCCCTGCCAGATCAGGTGACGCCTCGCGTGGGTCGGGGTTGTCCGTATCCTCTCGCCCGGACGTTCGCTGCGGGCATCCTGCCCTCCGCTCACTCGGAGCTGGCTGCGCTTTCGCCCTCCGGGCTGCGCTGGCCAGCAACGCCGGCTCGACGGTACGGGCAACCCCTCCCGGAGTGCCGCACCTGTAAAAAAGACCTCGAGACGGTTTCGCGATGCTCCTGACGGAACTCGGCGACGGCTGATTCCGACCGCGTTCCGGCGCGATTGGCGATTCCGTGTAGCCGCAGAGTGGCACTCTGCGGAATCCGCACTGCCACGGTGTGCAGACTGCCAGTCTGCACCTCCAAGCCGTGGGGCTCTGCTGGGCATGGCCGCGGCAGGTCGGAGCCCCGTCGCCGGACTTTCGCGGACGTCATCCTGACATCCGCCTCGTCCTGCCGAGCCTCTCAATGGCGGCTTGCAGCTTTTCCGGTGTCGGCGACAGGATTGCGCTTCAGGCCATCGCACGCGGGGCTGTTCCCCGGCCACAATGCCCCGGTCGTCCCCCTCTCGCCGACATCCACCCGCTTTGGTGTTTCATGCAGCCCGGCCCCGATCCATTCACCGAGGCCGCCGAGCCGGCGTTGCCTCCCGCGGCGCCGGCCACCGCGGGCGATGGCGACTCCGGCAATACGACCGAGCCTTCGACGGGCCTGAATGGCCTGAGTGCCGCGCTCGGCCTCGAGGCCGCCGGCGACGTGGCCGACCCGCTGCCCGGAATGGTCGTCGGCGGCGTGCGGATCGTGAGGCTCATCGGCGAGGGGGGCATGGGCCGCGTCTACGAGGGCTGGCAGGAACAGCCCGCCAGGCGGGTGGCGGTGAAGGTGATGCGGCCCGGACTGGCGTCGGCCGAGGCCCTGCGCCGGTTTCATCGCGAGTCGGAGATTCTCGGCCAGCTCGACCATCCCGGCATCGCGAGGATCTTCGCCGCCGGCTCGTTCGACCTCCTGGGGGCCGCCATTCCGTACTACGTGATGGAGTTCCTGCCCGGGGCCCGGACCATCGTCTCCTTCGCGGACGCCGCCGGGCTCTCGCTCGACGACCGGCTCGCCATCTTCGCCCACGTCTGCGACGCCGTGGGCTGCGGCCATTCCCGGGGCGTGGTGCACCGTGACCTGAAGCCGGCCAATATCCTTGTCGACGCCGCCGGCCGGCCACGGGTCATCGACTTCGGGGTGGCCCGGTGGCGGGACGAGGCCACCGTCCCGCCCACGACCGTCACGGGCCAGTTCATCGGCACGCTCCAGTACATGAGTCCTGAGCAGTGCGCCGCCCGCCCGGAGGCCGTCGATGCCCGCACCGACGTCTACGCGCTCGGCGTCGTGCTCCACGAACTCGTCGTCGGCCGCCCGCCCTACGACATCCGGGACCTTAGTCCGCTGGAGGCCGCAAGGATCGTCTGCGAACGGGAGCCGCCGCCGCCGAGCAGGATCGACCGCCGCATCCCGCGGCGGATCGACCGGATCGTGGGCCGCTGCCTGCGGAAGGATCCGGCCGCCCGCTTCGCCGACGCCGCCGCACTCGCCGCCGCCATCCGCGACCCGGCCATCGAGCCCGGAATGCCGCGGCGGGCCTGGCTCGTGGCCGGTGCCGCCGGTCTGGCGGTCGCCGCAACCCTGGCCTGGCTGGCTGCGGGCGTCGGCCCGCCACGGGAGGCCACGACGACGTTCGACCTTCGGCAACCGCCCGGCGGGGAACTCGTCCGCGCGACGAACGCCCGGATCTACCGCGAGCCGTTCGGGGCCGTGACCTACTGGGCGCCGATCCAGCAGCGGGAGTGGGCCGAGGTGGTGTACCGGCTCGACGCGCCCTTTCCGGTCGCCGCCGTGGTCTTGGACCGATTTCGTGTCGATGCCTGGAATCTCCACAACGACGTCCCGTTCGACCGCGAGGCGGCCGTCCACCTCGAGATCTCCCCGGACGGTGAGACATGGACCGAGGTGATGAGTTCGACGCCCGCCGGGGGCCGGCGGGAGAACGGCAGCTTCGCCGCGGCCGTCCGCGACGCCCGCCGTGTGTTCTTCCGGGCCCGGCTCTACGAGACGAACTCCTGGAATCGCAACCAGGTGCACCGCGCCCAGTTCCTGCGGAGCGAGCCCGATCGCGGCGCCATGCCGAGCGTGACGCTCGCCGACCGGCCGCGCTGACGCCGCCGGGCTGCCGTCGTTCCGCCGCGGGAGTGCCGACAGGCACGGTCACGCCGGCGGTTCGCCGGCGAGCGCCGTCCGCAGCCGCTCCCGGGCCTGCCGCCACCGCGACCGCACCGTCCGCTCGCTGCAGCCGGCCATGCCGGCGATCGAACGCTGGTCGGCCCCCATGTACCAGGCCAGGAGGACGACCTCGCGTTCCTCGTCGGGAAGCGATTCGACCGCCGCGTGAAAGGCCTCCCACCGATCGAGCGGCTCGACGGCCGGGTCCGCCAGACGGTCGACGTGGTGTCGACCGTCGCCGTCGACGTTGGTGTCGTGGTTCGCCGCGTGGGACCAGGGGCCGCGGTTGCGCCGGGCGAGGTCGAGCAGCGTCCGCCGCACCTGCGTGGCCGCCAGCGCCATGATCGACCGCGGCGTCTCGCCCCGCCGGGCCATGTCGCCGAGCGCCTCGTGCAGCCGGAGGACGGCCTGCTGGAACACGTCGTCCGTGTCGTCGTGGCGGTGAACCTCGGGGAACCGCCGCAGCATCCGCCGGGCCAGCAGCCGCAGCCGCGTGCCGCACCGCTCGAGGATCGGCTCCCGGGCCGTCAGATCGCCACCGGCGAGGCGGGCCACACTCTCGGCCAGGACTGCGTCGTCATCCATCGTCACTGGCTCCCGACGACCTGCGATTCTGCGCGACCCGCGGATTCCCGGCCAGTCGGGAGGTTTTTCCTGGGCTCATTGCCGGTCGGAGCCGCGGCGCTCGCCATTCGGAATGGAGGGCGACCGCGCGGCCGCCCCGCAGGCCACCCCCGACATGGACGCCGTTCCCATGCCAGACGACCCGCTCAACGTCGATGCCCCGCACGAAATCCTCGGCCTCCCGGCGGACGAACGCGATCCGGTGCGGATCGTGGAGGCCGCCGCGATCCGACTCCAGGCCATCCAGGGGGGCGGCGGCAGCCACCGGGAGGTCCGGCGCACCGTGACCGCCCTCATCCGCATGGCCCGCGACGCCATGCTCCGCGACGTCCGCGACCAGTGATCGCGGCCGCAGGCCCGGGCACTCAGCCGGCGGCGCCGGCCTCGAGATACTTGCCCATCGTGCGAAACTTCTCGTAGCGGGCCGTCACCAGCTCGTCGGCGGGCTTGGTCACGAGCTCGCGGAGCGTGCGCACGAGGTAGGTCTTGAGCCGCGTCGCCATCTGCCGCGGATGCCGGTGGGCGCCGCCGGCCGGCTCTTCGATCACCGCGTCGATGACGCCGAACTCCTTCAGGTCGCGGGAGCGGATCCGCAGGGCTCGGGCGGCGTCGGCCTTGTACTCCACGCTCTTCCACAGGATGCCGGCGCAGCCCTCCGGACTGATCACGCTGTAGTAGGCGTGCTCGAGCACCGCCACCCGGTCACCCACGCCGATGCCGAGCGCGCCGCCGGAGCCACCTTCCCCGATCACCACGCACACGATCGGCACCGGCAGCGTGGCCATGAGAAACATGCTCTCGGCGATCACCTGGGCCTGGCCCCGCTCCTCGGCCCCGACGCCCGGATAGGCGCCGGGCGTGTCGATCAGGCAGATCACCGGCAGGCCGTACTTCGCCGCCAGCCGCATCTTGCCCATCGCCTTGCGGTAGCCCTCCGGATGCGCGCAGCCGAAATGGCAGGCCTGCCGCTCGGCGAGCGTCTTGCCCTTCTGGTGGCCGATCACCAGCACCTTGTGCTGGTCGAGCTTGGCGAACCCCGTGAGCATCGCCGGGTCGTCGCCGAAGGCCTTGTCGCCGTGGAGCTCCACGAACTCGTCGAACACGAGTCCCAGGTAGTCGCTCGTCTTGGGGCGGTCCGGATGCCGGGAGACCTCGATCGTCTGCCACGGGTCGAGCCCGGAGAAGATCCGCCGCTGCACCTCGACCAACTCCCGCTTCAGCCGCCGCAGCTCCTCCTGCTGGTGGGCGCCCAGCGGGGCGGCCTCGAGGGCCGCAATCCGGTCCTCGATCTCGTAGATCGGCTTTTCCAGCGGAAGTCGGTGCAGGCCGGCGGCCATCGGTGCGCCTCGCGAACTCGGGATGCGACCGATTGTCCCCACGTGACGCGGCCGGAGTCAATTCCGGTTGCCGTCCGGCAGGTCAGGCCCCGGCCCGCTCCAGGAGCCGCACGCTCCGCAGCTGCTGGATCACCTCCTGCATGGAGGCGGGCCGGTCGGCCGGCTTCTTGGCCAGCAGCTTCCTCACGAAGGCGGTGCCCCCCGTGGTGGCGTTGGGATTGAACTGGTCGACGCCCGGCGGCGTCGCGGAGATGTGCTTGTTGAGCAGGTCGTTTGGATGGGCCGCGGTGAACGGCGGCTTGCCGGCGAGCAGCTCGAAGAGCACGCAGCCGAAGGAATAGATGTCGGACCGGGCGTCGAGCGTCTCGCCGCGGATCTGCTCGGGCGACATGTAGCTCGGCGAGCCCTGGGCGACCGTCTTGCCGCCGAGGAGCCGGCCGAGGAAGCCCGCCGCCTTGGACGCGATCGCGAAGTCGATGAGCTTCACCTGGCCGTCGGGGGCGGCGAGCACGTTGTCGGGCTTCACGTCGCGGTGCACCCAGCCGCGGGCGTGCATGTGGTCGAGGGCGAGGGCGATCTCGGTGACGATCCGCTGGAGCTTCGGGGCCAGGGCCGCCACGCCGTCCGCGATCTGCTTCTTGAGGTTCGGATGGGGGAACAGCTCCATCACGAGGTGCGGTGGGCCGCCCGCCGTGACCAGCCGGTCGACCTTGATGATCGTCGGGTGGTCGAGCGACTTGGCGACCTTGAGTTCGTGCTCCAGGAGCTTCCGCTGCTCGGGATCGTCCGCCATCGCGGACACGACCAGCTTGACCGCCACCTTCCGGCCGGGCGGCGTCTCCACCGCCTCCCAGATCTGGCAGTGCCGGCCGACGCCGATCTGCTGCACGAGCGTCAGGGGGCCGAGTTTGTCGGAGGGTCGGGCCATTGAAGCGGATCCAGTCGTGTGGAGACGAGCACCAGGCCCTCGGGAGGCGCCGTGGGCCCCGCGGCGGCGCGGTTGCGGGCCGCCAGGGCCGCGGCCGGCCACTCGGTGGCCCGCCGCCCTGCCCCGACCATCACCAGCGTGCCGGCGATGATCCGCACCATGTTGTGCAGGAACCCGTTGCCCTCGACCTCGATGCACACCTCGGCGTCGGCTCCTTCGCCGGACCCGGTGTGGCGACCGACCGAGAGCGAGAGGATTGTGCGCACTTTCGAGAGGCGTGTGGAGGGGGTGGTCTCGAAACTGGTGAAATCGTGCTCGCCGACAAGCGCGGCTGCGGCGGCCTCCATCGCCGGGACGTCGAGCCGGCCCCGCCACCGCCACACGAGGTGCCGGGCGAGCACCGGCCGCCAGGCGGCGTCGTGGATCCGGTAGCGGTACCGCTTGGCGACCGCCGCGGCCACGGGATCGAAGTCGGCGGCCACTTCCCTGGCGGCGAGCACGGCGACGTCGGCGGGGAGCTTCGCGTTCAGCGCCCGCATCCAGACGTCGGCCGCCAGCGGCCCGTGAGTCGTGAACGCGGCGACCTGGTCGATCGCGTGGACGCCGGCGTCGGTGCGGCTCGAGCCGCGGACGAGCACCTCCTCGCCCGACACCGCGCGGACGGCCGCGGTCAGCTCCCCCTGCACCGTCGACCGGCCGGGCTGCACCTGCCAGCCGGAGTAGCGGGTGCCCTCGTAAGCCAGCCGCAGCGCGATGCGGCGCGGCGGCGCGGTGCCGGCGGCGGAAGCGGACGCCGCGGTCACACCCGCACCGTCTTCGCTCCCGTCCCCTTCGTGGCCAGCCATTCGGCGATCTGCACGGCGTTGGTGGCCGCGCCCTTGCGGAGGTTGTCCGACACGCACCACAGCGCGATGCCATTGGGGCAGGAGATGTCCTCGCGGATCCGCCCCACGAACACCTCGTCGCGGCCGCTGGCCGTGCGCGGCTGCGGATACCGCTTGGCGGCGAGGTCGTCCTCGACGACGATGCCCGGGAAGGAGGCCAGGAGCCGGCGGGCCTCGTCGGCCGTGAGCTTCTTCTCCGTCTCGATGAGGATCGACTCGCTGTGGCCGTTGGCCACCGGCACGCGGACGCAGGTCGCGCTGACCGCGATCGACTCGTCGCCGAGAATCTTCCGCGTCTCAAGCACCATCTTCATCTCCTCGCTGGTGAAGCCGTTGGGCTTCGGCGAGCCGATCTGCGGGATGAGGTTGGCGGCGATGGGATGCGGGAAGACCTGCTTCGACTCCGGCTGGCCGCCGAGCCAGGCACTGGTCCCCTTCCGCAGCTCCTCCGTGGCCGACAGGCCGGCGCCGCTCACGGCCTGGTAGGTGCTCACCACCACCCGCTTCACGCGGGCGGCATCATGGAGCGGCTTCATGACCATCACCATCTGCGTGGTCGAGCAGTTGGGGCTGGCGATGATCCCCTTGTGGCCGAGGATCGCCTCGGGATTCACCTCCGGGATCACCAGCGGCACGGCGGGGTCCATGCGATAGAAGGCGCTCTCGTCGACGACGACGGTGCCCCGCTCCACGGCCCAGGGGACGAACTCCGCGGCCACCTCGTCGGGTGTGCTGCCGATGGCCACGTCGACGCCGGCGAAGGAGTCGGGCGTCAATTCCTCGACGGCGAACGTCTTTCCAGCGACCGCGAACGGCTTGCCGGCCGAGCGGGCCGAGGCAAGCAGCTTGATCCGCCGGGCGGGGAACTGCCGGGCGAGGAGCAGTTCGACGATGATGCGGCCCACGGCACCGGTGGCGCCGACCACTGCGAGCGTGTCGATCATGGGGATTTCTTGATTCTGCCTTCAGGGTTGGAGAAACGAGCGAAGAGTCGAGTCAGGACCGCGTGCCACGAGGCGGCCGGGACGAACGCCAGGTTGGCCGCGATCATCGCCAGGCCGAACTCCATCATGCCCATCGCGAGGCCGATGCCCAAGTGCACCGCCACGGCCATCGCGATCCACAGGCGGCGGGTGAGCCGGGGCCAGACGAGGGCCGGGTAGGCGACCTCCCAGAACAGCGTACCCAGCGTAAGCAGGTTCGTCACAAGCGGATGGCGGGCGAGCCAGGTGAGGTCGAGCGTGCGGTACTGGACGTTGGCGGCCGCCCCCCACAGGGCCGTGCCCTCCCACCAACTCGCCCCCAGCATCTTTCCACAGCCAGAAAAGAAGTAGACGACGCACAGGTGGACCTGGATCAGCCGCAGGGCCACGTTCGCCGCCACGGACGGGCCGCCCCCCCCTGCCCCGAGCAGCCGGTCGACGGAGAGCCGGGCTCCGGCGGGGCCGATGGCCAGGGGAATGAGCAGCATGCCGAGCGTGTCGTCGAGGCCGAAGGTGTTGAGCGGTGCCCGGTTGGCCGCGCTCAGGAAGCCGACGAGCGCCGCCACGGCGGCCAGCGGCGTGGCCAGACCGACCGCGAGGAGGATCGACGCCACGAGCGTCAGCCCGGCGATCACGCGGATGCCGTTCGGGCCGGCCGCGGCGAAGTAGCCGCTCCACTGCCAGGGCTGGTCGTTCATCCGCCACACGTGCTCGGGCGGCATCCAGCCGGCGGTGCCGAAGAAGGCGTCGACGTCTGCGAGCCACACGCAGGTCGACCAGGCGAGGAGCAGGCCGGTGGCGATCCGCACGACCGCCAGTGGCAGCGGATCGGCGGGTGTGAACCAGAAGGCGTTCCAGCCGCGGGCCCAGTCGCCGCGCCACGACTCCCCTGCCCCGCCCTGCTCGGCCGGCGCGTCGGGCCGCGGCCTGACCGTCACGATCCGGGAATCGCTCATCTCGCGGCCTCCTGCGGCCAGGCGAACGTGCCCAGCGGCGTGACGATGTCGGCCCCGCTCGTGCCCGCGACCACCTCTTCGGGGCCGGGCAGGTAGTGCTCGACCATCTCGAGCTTCACCTGCGTGCCGCCCGTGGCGCGCAGCAGGTTGCCGGCGACTCCCTTCACCAGCGGCAGCCATTCCGGCTTCGCCCGGGCCCGCACCTCCGCCGGCGCCTCGACCGTGGGCACCTGCGTGGCGATCTTCTCCGCGATCATGAACCGGCGGTGGTAGAGGAGCCGCGGCCAGTCGGCCTCCCGGTCGGGGATGGTTCCGCTGCGGGTCGAGCCGTCGGGCATGGTCGCAGTCCAGCGGATCTCGTGTCCGGGCCCCGGGTCGGGGGCGAAGAACCGGTAGCCGTGGTCGAGGTACAGCGCGCCGATGAGCGGCCGCAGCGGCCGGCGCAGGACGCCCGCGAGTTCGCTCGCCGGCGGCGGCCCGGCCAGCGGCGGCACGATCACCGCCGCCAGGTAGCCGAAGATGAGGAGCGACGCCAGCCAGCGGGCGGGTCGCGACCAGGGTGCGGCGGTGAGGAGTGAAGCGTTCACGGGGAGGATCGGGGGCCGCGGCCGGGCCGCTTGCGAAGTGCCATCGGAAGGACCGCGCATGCCGGTCCACTTCCGAAGACTAGGTCACGCCCCGCCGGTCGTGGCCGAGGTCGCCACGAACGGATCGCAGCGATCGCACCGGTCGTAGGGGCGCCGGTCGCAGCCGTCCGGCCGGGACCATCGACGACACGCCGGCGGACACGCCGACGACGGGACCATCTTCACCGGCGCCGCTGCCGCTCGAGGAACCCTTCGGGGATCACAAAGTCCTCCGTCGGGCCACCATCGGGCTCGGGAATCAGTTCCAGTTCATCGAGCGATGGAATCTGCACGTCCTCCTTGCGGATCAGGGCCTGCAGCGTCTTCGGTGAGATGCGTTTCAGGTTGGGGAGCAGCAGCCTGCCTTGCCTGTCCGCGAGTGCCGCAGCGACCTGCACCGAGTCGGCCGCTTCGAAGGCCGCGATCCCTGGGAGTTGGCCGTCCCATGCCGTGCATGCGGCGAGTCCGCGGGCCGCATCGGGCCGCAGGGCGGTCAGGCCGCGGACGAACAGGCCCTTGCCCTTGAACTTCGCGAACATCGCGCCCGCATCGGCGGGCAGGGTGGTCAGCCCGTTGAGGTACAGCCACTTGCCTTCAAACCCCGCGAGGGCCGCGGCGGACTCGGCTGAGAGCGTGGTCAGCCCGTCGAGATGCAGTAGCGGACCCTGGAACCCCGCGAGCGCCCGGGCGGCATCGGCCGACAGCGTCGTCAGGCCGTTGAGCCGCAACCGCTTGACCCTGGCAGCGGCCAAGGCCCTGGCGGCATCGACGTCGAGGGTGACCAACCCGTCGAGAGCCAACGTCTGGCCCTTGAAGGCCGCCAGCGACCTGGCCGATTCCGGAGTGAGCGTCTTCAAGCCGTCGAGAAACAGCACCTGGCCGTTGAACGTGGCGACCTCGTCGGCGACGTCTGCTGGAAGCGTCGTCAGGCCGCTGAAGGAGAGGACCTGGCCCCGGAAGGCGGCGCATGTACGGGCGACGTCCGCCGCGAGCGAGTTCAGGCCGTCGAACGTCATCCCGGCCCCCTTGAAATCCGTGAGCGCCCGGGCGGCGTCCGGTGACAGCGTCGTCAGGCCGTCGAGCCACAGCATGTGCCCCTTGAACTCCGCGAGCGTCCGGGCGTCGTCCGCGGAGAGCGTCTTCAGCCCGCCCAGCGACAGGCCGCCTCCCCGCAACGCCGTGAGTCCACGGATCGCCTCCACGGAGATAGTGGTCAGGCCGTCGAGCAGGAGCGGGCCCTTGTCGTAGGCCGCGAGCGCGTTCGCCGCCTCACTCGAGAGGGACTTGAGTCCCGTGAGCGGCAGCGCGTCGCCCGGCAGGTCCGCTCCCCATCCCTTGAGGTCGACCAGCACGCCCGGGAACTCCGCGACCAGGCGGCCGGCGGCCTCGGGCGTCAACTCGGTCAGTGCGGCGGCGTCGATCGATTCGGCCATCGCGCCAAGCGACATGGGCCACGCCATGACGAGCAGCGCGAGCGGCGTTGCCAGCGATGTCCTGACGGCGCGCGAGGGAAAAGGGGGCATGGGGCCTCGGACTGATTCACAGCATCTCGACGGGATCGACGTCGACGATCCACGCGACCGTGTCGGGCGTCTTCAGGTCGGCCGTGGCGCGGCGGACCAAGTCGCGGAGGGCCGGGCCGTCGGGGCCGTGCAGTTGCACGTGCCAGCGGAAGCGGTCGCGGAGCCGGGCGATCGGCGCGGGAGCCGGACCGAGAACGCGGATCCCGGCCGCATCCCCGGCCGCCCGCCGCAGCCGGTCGGCGATCCCGCCGGCCCAGTCGGCGGCCGCCTGCTCGTCGAGGCTGCGGACCACGAACCGGATCACGTGGCCGAACGGCGGATAGAGGAGCGCCTCGCGGGCCGGCAGCTCGCTGCGGACGAAGGCCTCGTAGTCGTGGGCGGCGGCCGCGCGGATCGCGGGGTGGTCGGGCGTGCTCGTCTGCACCACGACCCGACCGCCGAGCGGGCCGCGGCCGCTGCGGCCCGCCACCTGCGTGACGAGCTGGCAGGTCCGCTCCGCCGCGCGGAAGTCGGCGAGGTGCAGCGCCGCGTCGGCGTTGACTACGCCCACGAGCATCACGCTCGGGAAGTCGAGCCCCTTGGCGATCATCTGCGTGCCCACGAGGATGTCGATCTGCTTGGCGCGGAAGGCGTCGAGCGTCTTCTCATGGCTGCCGCGGGCCCGCATCGTGTCGGTGTCCATGCGGGCCACGGCGGCGTCGGGGAACGCGCGGCGGACCTGCTCCTCGAGCCGCTGCGTGCCCGTGCCCCGCTGCACGAGGCCGGGGGCGTGGCACTCAGGGCAATCGGCCGGCAGCCGCGTGACGAGGCCGCAGCCGTGGCAGATGCCGCGGCTGCCCGGCTGGTGGAGCGTGAGCGCGAGGTCGCACTGCGGGCAGCGGGCCGTATGGCCGCAGGCGCCGCACTGGACGTGCGTGGCGAACCCGCGGCGATTGAGGAGCAGCATCACCTGGCCGCCGGCGTCGAGCGCCCAGCGGATGCCGGCCGTGAGCCGGGCCGTCATCGCCCCCCGCGGCCGCCCCGACCTGTCCCGCAGGTCCACCGTGATCACGGCCGGCAGCTGCGAGCCCCCGACGCGGCCCGGCAGCCGGCACATCGTCCACTCGCCGGCCAGGCAGCGGGCGAACGTCTCGAGCGCCGGCGTGGCCGAGCCGAGCACGAGCGGCACCTGCGCCTCGCGGGCGATCCATTCCGCCACGTCCCGGGCGTGGTACCGCGGCGCCGTCCCCTGCTTGAACGAGTTCTCGTGCTCCTCGTCGATGACGATCAGGCCGAGCCGCGGCGCCGGCGCGAAGACGGCGCTGCGGGCGCCGACGACCACGTTGACGCGGCCGGCCGCGATCTCCCGCCACTGGGCGTGCCGCTCGGCGGGCGTGAGGTGGCTGTGCAGCACGGCCACCGTGCCGAACCGGGCCCGGAAGCGGTCGCAGGTCTGCGGCGTGAGGCTGATCTCGGGCACGAGCACGACAGCCTGACGGCCGTAGGCGATCGTCTCCTCGACCGCCTGCAGGTAGACCTCCGTCTTGCCGCTGCCGGTGACGCCGAACAGCACGATCGTCTCATGCCGCGATTCCCGCATCGGGCGACGGATCGACTCGAGGGCGGCGGCCTGCGCGGGCGAGAGCTCCGCCGGCTTGTCGTGGCGGATCATCTCGCGGCCGTCCGCCGCACGGTCCCGCGGCCGTTCCACCGCGCCGGCCCGGGCGAGGAGCCCGAGCTTGACCAGCCGGCTGATCACCGCCCGGCTCGCGCCCGTCTCCCGCGCCAGGTCGTCGGCCGTCCGCGGGCCGGCCGCAGCGGCTGCGAGCACGCGGGACTGCGGCGGCGTCGGCCTGCGGGCGGGTGTCGCGCCGGTGGCGACGAGCAGGGGGGCCGTCCGCACGCCCGTCCGCGCCCGCACGCCGGCCGGCAGGACGGCCTCGAGCACCTCGCCCCAGCGGGCCATCCACCGCTCGGCCATCCACTTCGTCAGCTCCAGCATCCGCCGCGAGAGCAGCGGCGCAGGATCCTCGACGGCCGCCACGCTCTTGAGCGGCGCCTGCGGCAGTTCACCCGTGCGGACGGCCACGCAGTAGGCGAGCCGCTCGCGGTTGCCCCGGCCCAGCGGCACGCGCACCCGCCGCCCCGGCTCGACCTCCCCCGCGAGGCTCTCGGGCACGAGGTAGTCGAGCGGCTTGTCGACGCCGTCGGGCAGGACGACCGTCGCGACCGTGCCCCGGCGAACGTCGTCCTCCTCCCACTGCGGGCGGCGGTCGAAGAGCTCGCGCTGGCTTGTGCTGTCGGCGGACATGAGGATGATTAGAGCGTGCCCGCAAGACTTTTGCGTCGTGGGACACGTCCCCCGAAAGTGCCCTGGCTGCGGGGCGGCAAAAGTCTCGTCGCGGAGGGCCGCGGCGGCCCAACGCTCCTCGAGCGTTCGCCGACCCCGCCGCCTCCCCGGTCATCGGGTCGGTGTCGTCCTGCGGGGCGTGAAGAAGAAAATGGAGAAGGATCGGATGCGGATCGGGGTGTACGGCGGCAGTTTCGATCCGGTGCACCTCGGGCACCTGCTCCTCGCCGAGTGCTGCCGCGAGCAGGCGGGGCTCGACCGCGTGCTCTTCGTGCCCGCGGCGACGCAGCCGCACAAGCAGGATCGCCGCCTCGCCGACCCACAGCACCGCATCGACATGCTGCGGCTGGCGACCGGCGGCCATCCGGCCTTCGACGTGGCGACGCTGGAGATCGACCGCGGTGGCGTGAGCTACACGGTCGACACGCTCGCATCGCTTCGGGCCGCCCACCCCGGTGACGAACTCTGCCTGCTGCTCGGGCCCGACGCGCTCGCCGGGTTCCCCACGTGGCGGGAGCCGCGCCGGATCGCCGACCTCGCGACGCTCGTCGCCGTGGAACGGGAGACGCTCGACGATTTGTCCGCGGCCGCCGCCGCAGCCGGCCTCAGCGACCTGCTCGGCGCGGAACGGCTTGCGACCCTGCTCGACCGCCGGGTTCGCATGCCCGCCATCGGCATCCGGGCCAGCGACCTGCGGGCCGCCGTGGCCGCCGGCCGCAGCATCCGCTACCGCACGCCGCGGGCCGTCGAGGCGTTCATCGCCACGCACGGCCTCTACCGGTCAGCCTGACGCCGCGATCGCGGCCAGCCGGGACTCGAGGAGCCGGCTCTTGGGCTCCGCCGCAAGCCGCGGATCGGCGGCGAGCGCCCGCAGGAGGACGTCGAGCCGGCTTCCCACGGAGTGCTCGAGGTTCAAGAGCACGTGCTTCGCGCCGCCGACCGAGCACGGCCCTCCCGGCAGGTCGCCGAGCGGCTCTTCGCGGACGCGGTAGCCGAGATCCTTGGCGAGTTGCAGCGCCTCCTGGAGGAGGCCGAGCGTGTCGGCCACGGTCACCTGCCCCAGGGGCTCGGCGGCATGCCCCGCTTCTCGCGGCGCTCGGCGACGGCCCGCCAGTATTCCACGTAGCGAGCCCGCTCGGCCGGCGACGTGCGGTCGATGATGCCCTTGCGGAACTTGTTTCGCTCGTCCTCGTTCGTGCTCCGCGGCGGGCCGCCGGGCGGCGGCGCGGCGGCCGCGGTCGACCCGCCGCCGAGGGCCGCGGTCACCTTCTCCGCCGCCTCGAAGGCCTTCCGCATGACCTCCATCTCGTCGATCTGTCGGTCGAGCACCGCGTCGCGCTGGGCGGGCGGCGCGTTGAAGTAGGTGTCGATGCGGGCCCGCATCGCCGAGCGGAACATGCTCCCGCCACCCCGCTCCGCCTGCGGCCGCAGGTTCTCGGGGAGGGCCTCGATCTTCTGGCGGATGCCGTACATGGCGGTCGCCATCGCGGTCGCCTCGGCGAGGTTCGTGGGGCCGGCACCGTCGGGGTATTTCGCCGCCAGCTCCTCGCGCATCTTCTGGATCTCGGCGACCCGCGGATCGACAGCGGCGCCGAACCAGCCGAACCACCAGGCGGCCGCCAGGCCGAGGACCGCGAGGGCGGCGATCGCCGCCAGCCAGCGGCCGACGCCGGACGACGGGCCGGCGGCGGTGCCGGAACGGTAGCGAATCGTGGCCGTGCTCATGCGTCACCTCGGATCGGGGGCGTGCCCGGACCTTCGTCCTCAGAGGTTGTCGACGTGGCCGTCGAAGTAGAGGAAGTTGCGGGCACCGTCCTGCGGCGGCGGCCGGTTGGGATCGGGGTCGTTGAAGTCGTCGGGGGCGGAGGGGAAGAGCGTGAAGCCGCCGTGGAAGGCCTCGAACTCGTAGAGCACCCAGAGCCGCGACGAGGCCCCCTGGTTGCCCCGGTAGACGAGCGCCTCCACGCGGGTCTTGTTGGCCAGCCGCCGGGCGGGGTACTCGTAGCTCGTGCCCTCGTAGGGCAGGTTCTCGTACTCCGCCGGCCGGGCGGTGGCCGGCAGCGAGGCCAGCTTCTGCTTCACGGCGTCGACGTAGGACTGGGGCGTCGGATACGTGTCCGACACCATGTAGGCGCCGTTCTGCACGAAGTAGCCGTTGTCGGACGGGCAGCGAAACACCTCCCGGTTCTCCTCGCAGAAGGGGCCGAGGACCGCCGCGATGCTCGGCCGGATCGGCCGCGTCGGCGTCCAGAACCAGAGCTCGGCGCTCGGCAGGACGGCCGCGTCGGGAAATCGGCCCTTCTGTCCGCCGCCGGTCTTGCGGTCGAGGTACAGCTGGAAAGCGATCCCGATGTTCTTGAGGTTCGACTTGCACTGCAGCCGCCTGGCCTGCTCGCGGACCGATTGGACGGCCGGCAGCAGGAGCCCGATCAACAGGCCGATGATGGCGATGACCACCAAAATCTCGACGAGCGTGATCCCGCGGGGATGGCGGCGAGGGGTGGCTGCGGGGGGCGTCATCGGTGGGTCCAGGTCGTTCGGGCGGTCGGTCGGGCCGGCAAAGTCCACCCCACGGTCACGGTCGGGGGCAGGCGGCCGGGATGTGCCGGGAAGGCTTCTGGTTCGCGGAAGTTCAACGGTCGAGGGAACGAAACGGAGCGGAGCCCTTGATTGTACAGGCCTTCTCCGGCGGCGGACGATACCGGTCGACGACGCGCAAACGGCTGCGCGGCGGGGGCTTCGGACCGAGAGCGGGGTCACGGGCGGCATGCAGGGCGAGTCGATGGCACCGGGGTCCGAGCACGGACCGACGCGGGAATCCCCGCGCCGGGACCTGATCCTCGTCCGCACCGACCGCCCCGCGACACCGCCCCCAGTCGATCCCGAGACCGAGCGCCTCCGCCGCCAGCTCGAGGCGGCCCGCGGCGAGCTCGAGGCAGCCCGCGGCCGCCACGCGGCCGAACTGGGCGAGCTGCGGCGGCAGCTCCTCGAGGCCCGCAAGGCCGCCGGCCTCGGGGAACTCCTCGGCACGACCACGCACGAGTTCAACAACGCCCTGACGACGATCCTCAACTACTCCCGCATGGGCCTGCGACACCGGGACCAGCAGACCCGCGACAAGGCGCTGGAGCGGATCCTCTCGGCCGGCACGCGGGCCGCGAAGATCACCGCCAGCGTGCTCTCGATGTCGCGGAGCCGTTCGGCACGGTTCGAGCCCACCGACCTCGTGCTCCTCGTCGAGGACGTGCTCGTGCTGCTGGAGCGGGAGATGATGAAGTATCGCGTGCAGGTGGAGCGCGAGTTCGCTCCGGTACCCCGCGTGTCGGCGAACCCGAGCCAGATCCAGCAGGTGCTCCTCAACCTCCTCGTCAACGCCCGGCAGGCGATGCCCAGCGGCGGCCGGCTGATCCTCCGCCTCTCCCACGACGAGCCGGGCGGCCTGGTCGACCTGATGGTCCGCGACATGGGCTGTGGGATGACGCCCGACGTGATGCGGCGGATCTTCGAGCCCCACTTCACGACCAAGGCCGGCCCCGACGAGACTGGCAAGGGGGGCACGGGCCTCGGCCTGTCCGCCTGCCGCGAGATCGTGGAGGCCCATCGCGGCCGGATCCGCGTGGAAAGCGCGCCCGGCAAGGGCACCGCGATCACGATCCGGCTGCCCGTGCTCCAGGCCGCCGCGGCCTGAACGATCCTCCGGCCGGGAGGGGCTGCCCATGCCTTCGAGCGGGCTGTGGGAGCAAGCGTAGCCAGGATGGCGAAGCGCAGCGGACACGCAGCGAGCCGAGGCCGGGAGGGCCGAGGCGAACGTCCGGCGAGAGGGCATAGGCAGCCCCGACCTGCACCGTATGACGCGGCCGGCCGCGTGTCCGTGCGGCTGTCGCGGTCTACAATCCGGGCACCCCACGAGGAGCCGCCCCGATGCCCCCCACCCCCCTGCCCCACACGCTCGCCGAACTCCGGGCCAGCGGCTGGAAGAGCCGCAGCGTCAAGGACGAGGTGCGGGAGAACTTCCTGCGGATGCTGCGGGAAGGGGGCGAGCTGTTTCCGGGCATCGTGGGCTACGACCACACGGTGATCCCCGAGATCAACATCGCCCTGCTCGCCGGACACGACATGCTGTTCCTCGGCGAGAAGGGGCAGGCCAAGAGCCGGCTCATGCGGCAGCTCGTGCGATTCCTCGACGAGCAGCTCCCCTACCTCGACGACCCCGCGATCCCCGTGCACGACGATCCCTACGCCCCGATCACGCGAGCCGGGAAGCGGCTCGTGGCCGAACGGCCGCCGGAGGAGGTGCCGATCGCCTGGTGGCCACGAGAGGAGCGCTACGCCGAGCGGCTCGCCCCGGGCACGAAGTTCGCCGACATCATCGGCGAGATCGACCCGGCGAAGCTGGCCGGCGGCACGAGCATGGCCAGCGAGGAGGCGTTGCACCTGGGCCTCATCCCCCGCATGCACCGCGGCATCTTCGCCATGAACGAGCTGCCGGAGCTCGACGAGCTCGTGCAGGTGGGGATGTTCAACGTCCTCGAGGAGCGCGACGTCCAGATCCGCGGCTACCCCGTCAAGTTTGACATCGACGTGATGCTGCTCTTCTCGGCCAACCCGTCCACCTACAACCGGTCCGGCAAGGTGATCCCGCAGCTCAAGGACCGCATCGGCGCCGTGATCCACACCCACTACCCGGCCGACCGAGACCTCGGCATCCGCATGGTCGAGCAGGAGGCGGGCATCGACCTCGGCGGCGAGTGGCCCGTGGTCGTGCCGGCGTTCATGAAGCAGATCCTCGAGCAGGTGACGATCGCGGCTCGGAAGAGCAAGTTCATCGACCAGCAGTCGGGCGTCAGCGCCCGGTTCTCGATCGCCAACTACGAGACCGTCGTGGCCAGCGCCCGGCAGCGGGCCGTCCGCCTCGGCGAGCGGCCGGCCGTGCCGCGGATCAGCGACCTCGGCCACCTCTACGCCTCGAGCCTCGGCAAGCTCGAACTCGACCTCATGGGCAGCCACCAGATGACCGAGCGGCAGGTGCTCGACGCCGTCGTGGCCGAGGCGATCGCCGCGGTGTTCGAGGAGTACGTGGAGGCCCACGGGCTGGACGAGATCGCGAAGGTCTTCGCCCAGGGGGTGAAGGTCGAGGTCGGCGACATGGTGCCCTCGTCCGCCTACGAGCGACTCGTTGAGGAGGTGCCGCAGGTCTGGGAGAAGGCTTTCGAAGTCAACGTCGCCCGCGACCCGGCGGTGCGGGCGAGTTGCATCGAGTTCGTGCTCGCCGGCCTGTACGCCACGGATCGGATCTCGCGGATCCAGGCCCACGGGCGGACGGTCTACGACACCGGGGGCTTCCGGTGAGCCATGCCCAATCGTGACACGCTCGGCGGGATCGTCCACACGTATCAGAAGTACGACCCGGCGCGGATTCCCCCGCCGCGACCGTCGGACGCCGACCTCGTCTCCGCGGTGATGGAGCACGTGCTCGAGTTCGGCGACGCCGAGGAGCTGGAGCTCACCGAGGAGCAGCTGGCCGCGGCGATCGAGCTCGACCCGGAGCAGTTCCGCAGCCTCGGCCCGTCCCTCGACACGCTGCGACGGCGGCTCGAGGAGGCGCGACGGCGGATCCTGGAGCGGTTCGAGACCGACGCGGTGCGGAAACGGGCCCGCGCCGCCCTCCGCGCCGCCGCCGGCAAGGCCCGGCCGCCCGACCGGCACCGCGAGGCCTTCGAAAGGGCCGTCCGCGAGGAGCAGCTGCGGAAGCTCGAGCGGCTCTGGTACGCGCAGCAGGACGACCAGAGCCCGTTCGCCGCCGCGCTCGCGGGCCTCATCGAGCGGCTCGGCGACGTCTATCAGATCGACGAGCTGGCCGCGAAGTGGACATTCACCGGCCGCGAGAAGCTCTCCGTTGAGGAAGCCCTCGAGGTCAAGGCCCGGCTCGAGGAGATCGAGGAGCTCCTGCGGCAGCTGGAAGAGGCCCGCAAGAACGCGAAGATCTACCTCGTCGACCTCGAGGCCCTCGGCCGCTACGTTGAGCAGGGGGAACTCCACGACCTGGAGGCTATGAAGCGCCAGGTGCAGGACGCGATCGAGCAGCTCGCCGCCCGCCAGGGGCTGGAGAAGACCGGCCGCGGCTTCGGGCTCACCCCCAAGGCCCTGCGGATCTTCCAGGGCCGGCTGCTCGAGCGGATCTTCGCTGACCTCGCCCCGTCGCGGACGGGCCGCCACCAGGGGGACGTCACGGGCGACGGCGCCGTCGAGCTGGTGCCCACGCGGCCCTACGAGTTCGGCGACTCGGTCGCCCACATGGACATTCCCGGCTCGCTCGTCAACGCCCTGCTGCGGCGGGCGGCGGAGGGGGGCCCGCTGCGGCTCGACTCCCGCGACATCGAGGTGCACCGGACGCGGAACACGCCCAAGTGCGCCACCACCGTCGTGCTCGACATGAGCGGCTCGATGCGGTACGGCGGCCTGCACGTGAACGTGAAGAAGATGGCCCTGGCCCTCCAGGGGCTCGTGCAGCGGGAGTACCCCGGCGACTTTCTCCAGTTCATCGAGATGTACTCGTTCGCGAAGCCCCGGCCCGCGGGCGAGATCGTCAAGCTCATGCCCAAGCCGGTCACGGTCTTCGATTCGGTCGTCCGCCTGCGGGCCGACATGGCCGACCCGCGGATCGCCGAGGCCGACGTGCCGCCGCACTTCACGAACATCCAGCACGCGCTGCAGCTCTCGCGGCAGCACCTCGCCCGGCAGGACACGCCCAACAAGCAGGTGATCCTCATCACCGACGGCCTGCCCACGGCCCACTTCGAGGGGAGCGAGCTGTACCTGCTCTACCCGCCCCACCGGCGGACCGAGGAGGCGACGCTGCGCGAGGCCCGGGCCTGCCGCCGCGACGGCATCCGGGTGAACGTGTTCCTGCTCTCGGGCTGGTCGCAGTCGCGGGAGGACATCCAGTTCGCCTACCGGCTGGCCGAAGCCGCGCAGGGCCGCGTGTTCTTCGCGGCCGGCAAGGACCTCGACCGGTTCGTGGTCTGGGACTACGTCGCCCGCCGCCGCTCGATCATCGGCTGAAGCCAGCAACCGCAGGAGAGCCACCGCGATGCCGCAGAGGACGACCGACGCCCGCAAGGAATACGAGTTCGCGAGCCTCGACGAGGCGACCGCCGATCGCGATCCGATCCGCCAGTTTGCCGCCTGGTACGACGCGGCCGTCGC
>JBIIDT010000010.1:0-59256 GCA_044238145.1 Pirellulales bacterium
GCAGGAGTTCGAGGCGGAAGGCGGCGTAGCGGGCCGGGTCGGCCCGGAGCGTGTCGCGATAGTCGCGGGGCGGGGCCGTGAGGCCGAAGTGCACGCTGAACACGGGCCCGGAGCCGCTGGTGACGAGTGGCATGCCGCGGGCCGCAGCGGCGGCTTCGATCCGCTGCCGCAGGGCCCGGCCGTGGGCGTGCATCCGCTCGAACGTGCCGGGGGTGGCGAGCGTGCGGATCGTCGCGGCGCCCGCCGCGAGGTTCACCGGATTGCCGTTGTAGGTGCCGGCGTGGATCGTGCGGCCGTCGTCGAGCACGGAGAAGATCTCCGCGCGGCCCCCGACCGCCGCGAGGGCGAAGCCGGCCGCCATGGCCTTGGCGTAGACGGAGAGGTCGGGGGCGAGCCCGAAGTGCTCGCGGGCGCCGCCGAGCGCGAGCCGGAAGCCGGTGATCACCTCGTCGAAGATGGACACTGCGCCGTGCCGCCGGCAGCAGTCGATCACGCCGGCGAGGAAGCCCGGCTCGGCCTCGCAGCAGCCGCTGTTGGCCAGGAGCGGCTCGGTAAGCACGGCGGCGATCCGGCCCGGATGGTCGGCGAACGTTTGCTCGAGGGCAGCGAGGTCGTTCCACGGCACGACGAGCGTGTCGGCGAACTCCTCGGCCGGCTGGCCGCCGCAGGTCGGCAGCGGCGCGATCGGGTCGCCGGCCTTCGGCTTGTAGCTCACGAGCACGTTGTTGAACCAGCCGTGGTAGTGCCCCTCGAACTTCACGAAGAGCGGCCGGCCGGTGAAGGCTCGCGCCAGGCGGAGGGCTGCCTGCACCGCCTCGGAGCCCGTGTTCGAGAAGATCACGCGTTCCAGGCCGGGCACGACGCCCGTCATCAGCTCGGCCAGTTCGATCTCGCCGCGGTGCTGGGCGCCAAAGGCGAAGCCGCGGGCGAGTTGCTCGGTAACGGCCGCGATCACCGCGGGGTGGGCGTTGCCGAGGATCAGCGGTCCCCAGGCGAGCGTGTAGTCGAGAAGCCGGTGGCCGTCGGCGTCGACGTACCAGGCTCCCTCGCCGCGGTCGAAGAACAGCGGCGCGGGCGCCCCCGCCTTCCGCATGCCGCTGGCCACGCCCATGGCGAGCGACCGCTTCGAGCGCTCGAGCAGGGCGGCGGAGGCGGCGATCGAGAAGGTGGCGTCGGGCATGGCGTGGGGTGCGGCGGAGACGGTCCGATGCCACGAGGATACAGGATGGTACGGGATCGTCATCCGGCCGGACGCAAACGCACGAGGCACACGGCATCGGCCGGCAGATGCACCGTGATCGCCGAGCCGTCGGCCGCCGGCTTCACCTGCGGCAGAATCGGTTCAAGCGCGTGGTCGCCGTCCACGAGCAGCGCCTCGACGCGAGCCGCCGCGGCCCAGGGCAGCCCGGCGATGCGGAACTCGCGCGGGCCGGCGGCCGCGTTGAACGTGCTGGCAAGCACGACGGCCGAGCGGCCGTCCTCCGCGAGGCCCGCCAGGGACGCAGCCGGTCGCCCTTCCGACCCCGCGACCGTGCAGGCCGCGCGGGCCGGCCGCTTCGCGACCTCGTTGAACGCCACGAACGCGTGGTAGACCGGCGTGCGGATGCCGAACGTACCGAACATGCTCCAGGGGGACGTGTCGGCCGTGTAGAAGTTCATCATGTCGACCGGCTCGTCCTGCATCCGGATGAGCACGGCTGCCGCGTAGGCCGCGCCCTGGCCGCCGGTCCCCCGCTTGAAGAAGGCCGGTACGGTCGCCCAGTCCTCGCGCCGCTTTGGCGAAAGGTCGCTCCAGCCGGGCGCATACCGCCATTCGTTGAGGTGGATCTCCGTCTTCGTGAAGCCGCGGGCGTCGAGTTCCCTGCGGGCCGTGCGGACGAGTTCGGCGATCTGGTCCGGTTCGGTCACGTAGGCGTGCACCGAGAAAAAGTCGAGCGGCAGTTTCCGCGCCCGGCAGCGGTCGAGGAACGGCCGGCCCCAGCCCTTTTCCGTGAAGGCGTTGCCCGTGAGCGACGGCCCGCCCACCTTCAGCTTTGGGTCGTGTGCACGAATCGCCCGCGACACCTTTTCGTAGAGCGTGAAATACTCCTCCTGCGTGCCGCTCCACATCCCGCGGCCGAGATCGGGCTCGTTCCAGATTTCCCAGTATTCGATGCCGTGCCGGAAGCCCTTGGCCCAGCCGTCGTTGTAGTGCCGCACGATGTTCACGCAGACCTTCGCGTAGGCGTCCATGTCGCGGGGCGGATGGGTGAGGAAATGGACCCCATGCCGCTCGATGCTCTGGCCGAGCCGATAGATCACTTTCGAGCCGCACCGCAGGATGGCCGCGAGATAGTCGTCGGTCTTCGCGAACAGGTAGTTCCGCTCGTCGTCGGGGTCGAGATGCGGAAGCGGAAAGATCGTGGACACGTCGACGACGTCGGGGCTCGGCCAGTGGCAGTCGTGGAGCCTCGCCGTCGGAAAGCCCGCCTCCCTCCACCACGGCTCGAGGTCGGCGTTATTGCCGCGGGTCAGCGGCCCGTTGTTGACGCCGTGGATCGCCTTGATCCGGCCGGCCGTGCGGGCGAAGTCGACCGTGATCGTCTCGACGGCCGCCGGCTCCGCGGCGGGGGCGACGTCCGCGACGAGGGCGAGGCCCGCGGCGAGGGCGACGAGACAGAAGGCGGCAGCCGGGGTCTTGGTGGTCATCATGGCCGCGTCAGCCGAAGCAGGAGTGTCGAGTCGGCGGGGATGTCGATGGTGAATCGCCGGGCCGGGCCTTCGTCGGCGACGGCCTCGGCAACCGGTTCGAGCGCGTGATCGTCGTCCACGAGCAGGGCTTCGACCCGCGCCGTCGTGGCCCACGGAAGACCGGTGACCGTGATCTGTCGGGGGCCGGCGGCGGCGTCGAACGTGCTGACGAGCACGACAGCCGAGCGATCGTCTTCGGCGAGGCCGGCCACGGCGACCGGCGGCTGCGACGCGCGGGTTGCGCCGATCCCTCCGGGATTCGCCTCCGTCACGGCGGCGACATTCGCCCGCAGCGCGTTATCGGCGGGGGCAGAGGTGGCTGCGGACACCGTGCACGCCACCCGCCGCGGCCGCTTCGCCAGTTCGTTGAACGCCCGAAACGCGTGGTACACGGGCGTGCGGATGCCGAACGTGCCGAACATGCTCCAGCGGGAGGTGTCGGCCGTGTAGAAGTTGGCCATGTCGAGCCGTTCGTCCTGCAGCCGCATGAGGAGCGAGGTCGCGAAGGCGCCGCCACGGCCGTTGGTGCCCTGCCGAAACCACTCGGGCACCGTCGCGAACATTTCCGGTGTCCGCGGGCGGAGCCCCTCCCAGGTCGGCGCGTACCGCCATTCGTTGAGGTGCGTCTCCGTCTTCTCGAAGCCGAACTCGTCGAGCGCCTTGCGGGCCTCGCGGCAGAGGGCCACGTGGTCGACCGTGTAGGCGTGGAACGAGAAGAAGTCGAGCGGCAGCTTGCGATCGCGGCAGCGGGCCAGGAACGGCCGGCCCCAGCCATTTTTCTGAAAGGCACTCGACGTGAGCGCGGGGCCGCCGACCTTGAGCTTCGGGTCGTGGGCCTCGATCGCCTTCGCCACCGTCTCGTAGAGCGTGAAGAACTCCTCCTGCGTACCCCGCCACATGCCCTTACCCTCGGGCTCGTTCCACACCTCCCAGTATTCGATGCCGTGGTGGAAGCCGTCCGCCCAGCCCTCGTTGTAGTGGCGGACGATGTTCACGCAGACCCGCGCGAACTTCTCCATGTCGGCGGGGGGCTGGATGTGGTACGCGGTGCCGTGCTCGATGCTCTGCCCGAGCCGGTAGACGATCTTCGTGCCGCAGTCCACGAGCCCCTGGATGTAGGCATCGGTCTTCGCGAACGTGTAGTTCCGCGGGTCGTCGGGGTCGAGGTGGGAGAGCGGGAAGATCGTGGACACGTCGACCACGTCGGGGCTCGGCCAATGGCAGTCGTGGAGCCGCGCGGTCGGAAAACCCGCCTCCTTGAACCAGGGCTTGAGGTCGGGGTTCTCGCCATACGCCACCGGTCCGTTGCAGACGCCGTGAATCGCGCGGATCCGGCCTGCGGACTTTGCGAAATTGACGGCGATCGTGTCGGCCTTCGCGGGAAACGCCACACCCGCCCAGGCGAGACACGCCAGAAATGGTTGGAGGGACCGCATCGGCTGGCGGTCGGCAGTGACGGCAGGAGCATGATGAAGCATGGAGTTCAATGTACATCGCAGCGGGAGCGTTGGCCGATTTGCCAAGTGATTCGGCCGCAGCGCCAACCCCTTCTGTAGCCGCAGAGTGGCACTCTGCGGAATGCGGTCTGTGGTTCGTTGCGGTGTGCAGACTGCCAGTCTGCACCTACACGGGTTGTCGGCCGTTTTGCCAACGGCGAGCGTGGTATGTTGTCGCCTTCACGGGCTCATGCCGTTTGATATTCCGCCCTTTTCGAGGACCCACCGTGACTCCCGCCCTTCGGCTCCTGCCGTTCGCCGCCGCGCTCCTGAGTTCCGCGATCGCCGTCGCGGCACCCTCGGCCCGGTTTCCCGGGCCCGAGCGGCTCGACGTGCTCCTCATCGGTCAGCCGCACGGCTACGGCGGCACGCAGGCGGCCGACTGCCTGATGCTCGAGAGCCTCTCGAACCTGCGGTTCTTCGTCGTGCCCGTGCCGCACGACTCCGGCGACCACATGGCCGACATGGACGGTCACTTCGGCAAGGATCCGAAGTGGGTGCCGATCCGCAGGGATGCGATCCTCGCCGCGCTCGCACAGCCGCACGACGCGGTGATCGTGGCGGCGGGCATCGCGGATCCGGAGATCCAGAAGGCCCTTGCCGACCGCGTGGCCGCCGGCACCACGCTCGTCTGGATGGCCGGAGGCGGTCTGCCGGCCGGTCTTGATGGAAAGCCCGTCGATGACGCGGCCGATCCGCTCGCCGGCATGAACCTTACGGAACTCGGCATGAAGGTCGCCGGCAAGCCGCAGCCGCTGCCGGAGGGGCTGGCCACGGTGACGGAGCTGCCCGCGGCGAACGCGAAACAAAAACCGCAGCCGCTTGTCGGCCTCGGCACGGTCGGCAAGGGCCGCGTGCTTGCGATCGCGTCCAACGGGTCGCTCTTTCCGGCGACCTTCGCCCCGGGCGTCGATGGCGACCTCGTTTGGACGGCGGCGCTCGAGCGGCTCGTGCGGTTCGCCCGTGCCGAAAAGCTTCCGCCGGCCGCGCCGGTGGCCGATGCCGTTGCGACGCCGTTGCCCCTCGTCGTCGACCTCTTCACGACGAAACAGGGCACCACGCCCGACTTCGCGACGACGTCGTCGCTCGTCATCGAACCCAAGGCCGACATGGGCCCGGCGACGCTCCACTGGCGGGTGCTCGACTGGGCGCGGAAGACAGTGAAGCACGCGTCGGAGCCGGTCACGCTCGCGGCCAACGCGAAGATCGAGAAGTCGTTCGCGTTCACGATGGCCGACCCCGACCCGCGGGCGTTCGTCGCGTGGCTCGAGGCGATCGTCGTCGACCCCGCAGGCAAGCCGCTCGGCCGCGGCACGACGAAGCTCTACCGCTACCGGCCCTACGACATGACCGAGCAGCTCCTGCTGGCATCCTGGCACCTGGGCGACGTTGCCCGCCCGGGCCTCGCGGACCAGTTCGCCCGCTACCTCCGCGAGAGCGGGTTCAACGCCGAGTTCTCGTTCCGCGACAAGGAGGTGGCCGAGCAACACAACTTCCGGTCCTACGACGAGCACCAGGCCGCGACGCGGATGGGGATCCAGACGGCGCCCTTCGCGGCGCCCGTCGAGGGCTATGCCGAGCGGTATGTCGCGGAGGGGAGGCGGCGGGGCGGCGCCAGCGCGAAGGGCTTCGGCGAGCCGGGCTTCCGCGGGCCCTGGCCGTCGGCCGCGCTCAACCTGTTCTCGATGGGCGAGGAGACGGGCTACGGCCCGTGGTCGGAGGCGTACCCCTGGCGGAAGGAGCCCGAGGCGCCCGAGGACTGCAACAAGTGGTTTCGCCACTATCTCAGGCAGGCCTACGGCGACGATCTCGCGAAACTCAACGCCGCCTGGGGGAAGGAGTTCAAGGACTGGCAGGAGATCAAGGTCTGGCGGAAGTACGCCGAGCCCTTCGGCTGGCTCTTCATGCCGCCGCCGAAGGACGTCGAGCCGAACCTCACGCCCTACGTCGACACGCACGCCTTCCACGAGTGGTACGTCCGCCAGTACACGGAGAACTACATGCGGGGCTTCGTGACCGCCAACGCGGTGCCCACCTGGACGATGAGCTACGACTTCACGTTCCTGCAGTTCAGCCCGACGCCGATGACCAACTTCTGGGGCGCGCTTGCGCCCGAAGGCTTGGCGGCGTGGCACGCCTACATCCGCTCGCGGACGCCCGCCCCCTCGAACCCCTTCCACCTCGACTGGATGTTCTTCGAGGACGAGCCAATGAACAACCAGTTCCTGCAGCTCGGCTTCGCCTCCGGCTGCACCTACCTCTCCACCTGGGGCCACGCCTTCAACGGCGACCTCACGCCGACGCGGACGTCGCTCGCCGTGGCACGGACGATGAAGCAGGCGGAGCGGCCCGAGGCGGTGCTGCGGAAGATGACGCCGCGGGTGGATCGCGAGGTGGGCATCTTCACGTTCGACAGCCGCTGGGCCCTCGTCCGCGGCCGCTACGGCTTCTTCATGGATCGCGACGGGCCGCACGACCTCACGATGGGAAAGGGGGCGCACCAGGCGCCGGGGGCGTCATATCTCATGCCCCCGGAGCTCCCGCTCTACGCGGCGCTGGCTGCCTCCGGCTACGCGCCGAAGTACGTGAAGCCCGACGAGTTCGCGGCCTGCAAGGTGCTCTTCGTGCCCTACGTCGAGGCGCTCGATCCCGAGGCCGCCGCGCTGCTGCGGCGCTACGTCGAAGGAGGCGGGTCGCTCGTCGTGTTTCCGGCGCTCGCCGAGTACGACGCGGGAGGCAAGCCGTATCCCACCTGCCCCGGCGCCGGCCTCGACGCCCTCATGGGATTCACGGCTGATCCCGCGTGGGTGATGGGCCGCTCGCAGGTGGAGTTTCCGGGGCGGAACGCCGCCAAGGAGGCGTTCGCCGAGTCGTGGATCATCGGTGGCGAGAAGCCCGAGGCGGCGAAGGCAGCCGACCGCGAGCCGCCGCTGTTCTTCGACCTGCCGATCCACATCGGCGGCCACCCCAACCACTACAGCCCCGAGGGGCACCAGAAGCTCACGAACCTCGCCCAGGACACGGTCGTCGTCGGTCACCACCAGGACGGCGAGCCGCTCTTCACGTGGCGGAAGGTCGGGGCCGGCGAGGCGATCTGCTTCAACGTGCTGCTCGCGGGCGACAGCATCCTCCCGTTCCCCGTGAACGACGCGACCGAGACGTTTCGGGCCGTGATCGACCAGCTTGTCCGCAGGCGCGGCGTCGTGCCCGCGTTCGAGTTTCGGAACCTCCGGGCCTACGACGAGGGGGTCAACGATTTCGTCACCATGCAGTACGACCTGCCCGGCACCCCGACGCGGGTGCTCGCCCTCTTCGGCGACCACCGCGGCCGCACGGCCCACGCCCGGCTGCGGATCCGCAAGCCTCTTACTGGCGTGCACGACCTGCTCACGGGCCGGCAGTTGCCCATGCTCCGCGATCCGGCCCGCGACGTCCTGGAGTCGGCGGTCGTGGTCGAGCCGGGCCGCTGGCAGTTGCTCGCGCTCACCGCGGCACCGCCGCCCGCGGCGGCGATCGCGGGACCCGCGGCCGCGAAGCTCGGCGACGCCGTGCCGTTCTCGGTCGGCGGCGGTCGCAAGGAGACGGCGTACGGTCGGATCGAAGTCATCGGACCCGACGGCACAGCGCTTGCGCACCATGCGGCGAGCGTGGCGCTCGGGCCGGGTGAGCCGGCGGTGGTGCGGCTGCGGCTCGACGACCCGGCTACGGATTCAAAGCCGTGGCGGATCCGATTCACCGACGCGCTCACCGCGGCGTCCGCGGAGGCGTCGCTCGCGGTGCAGCCTTCGGCCGAGGCGGCGGGCCTGGCGAAGGCGGGGCTGCCGGCCGAGCCCGAGATGCGATCGCGGCAGTTCGCCCGTCGTGGACCGGAAGTGGATGACATGGAGTTCATCGGCCTCCTGCAGCGACTGCGGGAGTTGCACCTCTCGGACTCGGCCGTGGACAAGCGGCTTTACGGGGCCTTCGCCTACGAGATGGGTGGGAGCCGGCAGGACACGAACCGCCGGCTCGCTAGTGTGGATTGGACGACGCGGGCGGCCGTGCTCGCCGACCACGTCGCCACGGGCGCGAGGCTGTATCTCGTGGGCGAAGACTTGGGATTCGACCCCGTGTCGGGCGTGAGCCTGACGCCGGGGCGCCGGCCGCGGATCGTCGAGGCGCTCGACGGCCTCGTGGCCACGGGTCGGGCGAAACTCAATACCGTCGCGGGCCAGCCCGATCTCCGCGTGCTCACGATCGGGAAGGGGCTCATCGTGCTCGACCGCCGCTCGCCCGACGCGGCGGGCAACTCGAACCTCCACCTGACGCTCTTCCAGCGGCAGTGGCGCGATGAGATGCTTGCGATCGGACTCGGGCCCGAGGGGTCCGCGCCGGCGCTCGTGCCGGCGGGTGGAGAGTCGATTCGAGCGTGGCTTCTGCCGTAGTCAGCACCGGGCCAGTAGCCGCAGAGTGGCACTCTGCGGAATACGGTCTGGCGTCCGGCGGCGGTGTGCAGACTGCCAGTCTGCACCTACACAGGTTGGCTTTTTTCACAAGCTTGCCAGCCGTTTTTGACAATACTTTTTCCCCGACGGCGCGGGCTCGCGGGCGTACATTAAAGTTCACTGGGGAGTGCCGTCGTCCCGGCCCTTCTTCGAACCACGATCGTTGCCCATGTCCACGCCCTCTCGCAGTCCCGTTGCCGATCGCGTCGCCCTCGTGACCGGTGCGTCGGCCGGCATCGGTGTGGCGGTGGCCGAGGAGTTCGCTGCCCGCGGCTACGCCGTCGGCATCGTGGGGCGATCGGCCGAGCGGCTCGAAGAGGTGCGGCAGCGGTTGGAGGCGGCCGGAGGACGCGTCGTCGCCCTCGTCGGCGATCTGGCCGATCTCGCGTTTGCGGAGTCGGTCGTGCGCACGGTCGCCGCCCGCTTCGGCCGTCTCGACGTGCTCGTCAACAATGCCGCGGCCCGCGAGCTGATCACGATGCGGGACATCACGCCCGCGGAGTGGGATCATGCCATCCGCGTGTGCCTCACCGCGCCGGCCTTCCTGGCCCGCTGGGCGGCCGAGGAAATGGAGGCCGGCGGCGGCGGCGTGATTGTGAACGTTGGCAGCATGATGGCCCGGCAGGCCCACGGCGTCTCCCCGGCCTACGTCTCCTGCAAGGGGGCGATGGAGTCGCTCACCTACGACCTGGCGGCACTCTACGGGCCGGCCGGCATCCGCGTGGTCACGGTCGCCCCGGGGGCGATCGACACGGCGATGAGCCAGGTCTACGATGGCGGCGAGGCCTCCACCAGCGAGGATCCGGTCCGCGAGTTTTCCGAGTCGATGACGATGCTGGGTCGCTGGGGCCGTCCCGAGGAGGTCGCCCGGGCCGTGGCCTGGGTCGCGTCCGACGAAGCCAGTTACCTGACGGGCACGACGCTCGTGCTCGACGGTGGTTGGTCGAGGATGCACATGCCGCTCGAGGTGACGCGGGTCGTCACCGGGGCGCGGCACGGCCACTAGTAAGTTCCCGCGAGGTCAGCACACCGTTCCGAGCGACGCGACAGGTCGAGAGGGCTGGCATGGCGGGCAAGGTGGCGGCGAGGACGAACATGTCGGCGGGCAGGGCGGCGCGGTCCGGTGCCGACCGCGACGTGGCCGTGATTCTCGACCCCACGAACCTGTACCAGCGGCGGATCCTGCGGGGCATCGCCGAGCACGTCCACCGGGCCGGCGGCTGGCGGCTGTTCATCGAGCCGCGGGCGGCGGACATGGTGCCCGATCCGCGGACGTGGCGGGGTGACGGCGTGATCGCCTACTTCAACGACAGCCGCGTCACGCGACTGGTGGAGCGGCTCGGCGTGCCGGCCGTGTCGATCGAGCGCGGGGAGGGCGAACTGCCGTCGCGAATCCCGCTGGTGATGACCGACAACGCGGCCATCGGCCGGCTCGCGGCCGAGCACTTCCTCGAGCGGGGCTTCGAGCATCTCGCCTATTGCGGCGCCACCGAGCAGGCCTATTGGTGCGGCCCGCGGGCCGACGCGTTCGCGGTCGCCGCCGGCGCCGCTGGCGCCACCTTTCACCGCTTCGACCAGCAGCACAAGGTAGCCCGCGACTGGCTGGCGGTGCTCGAGGCCCTGGCCGCCTGGATCGCCGAGTTGCCGGTACCGGTGGGGATCCTCGCGGTCAACGACGCCCGGGCCCGCCACGTCGTCGAGGCCTGCCGCATGGCGGGGCGGCGGGTGCCCGGTGACGTCGCCGTGCTGGGCATCGACAACGACGAGATGCTCTGCGAACTGACGACGCCGCCGCTGAGCAGCATCGAGCACGACACCCGCGAGATCGGCCGTCGGGCGGCCGAGTTGCTCGACGACCTGATGGGCGGCGGCCGGCCGAAGGGTGCGTGCCTGGTGCCACCAGTGGGCGTCACGGCCCGTCGCTCCACGGAGACGCTGGCGCTTGCCGATGCCGGGATCGCGATGGCGGTCGAGTTCCTGCGGGCGAACTTCACCGGCCTCGTCCGGGTCGAGGACGTCGCCCGGGCCAGCGGCCTCTCCCTCTCCTCGCTCAAGACGCGGTTCAAGGCCGTGGTCGGCCGGCCGGTGCACGCCGAACTGCAGCGGCTGCGGCTGGCCGAGGCCCGGCGGCTACTGACCACGACGGAGATGCCCGTGAAGAAGGTCGCGACGCTTGCCGGCTTCGCCGACATCTCGCATTTCACGACCGCCTTCCGCAAGCACGCCGGTGTGCCCCCGGCAAAGTACCGCTCCCGCGCCGCCACGTGACGGCGCCGGGCGTTCGGGCCGCTCGCGGGCCAAACTGCAAACACTTCGCGGCCGGAGCGCCAAGCGACGGCTGCTACAGTGACGTCGAGCCGTCTGGCATCGTCCAGCCGTGTGCTCGTCCTGCCCTCGCTCTCCGGAGTCCCGCCATGCCGCGTTTGCCCTCCCACGCCCGTCGCGCCGCTGCCATCGTCGCCTGCCTGGCCCTCGGCGTGCTCGCGGCCCGGCCCGCGTGGCCCTACGCGGCCGTGCAAAACAAGGCCGACAATACCGAGATCCGCATCGTGCCCGCACCGGGCAAGGTGGTGATCGATGGGAAGCTCGACGAGTGGGATCGCACGGGCGAGATCTTCATGTTTATCGATGAGGCCAGCCGCGAGAGCCACAACATCCGCATGGCGATGATGTACGACAAGGACTTCGTCTACGTCGGCGGTCACTGGAATGATCCGACGCCGATGCGGAACGTGAACCACTTCGGCGGCGACGTGCAGAACGCCTGGAACGCCGACGCCATCCAGATCCGGATCGTCTCCGACCCGTCCATCAGCAGTGACGCCTCGACCGTAATGGGCGGCCGGATGGCGGCCGAGCAGCAGAAGTTCGTGAACCACATCAACCTCTGGTACTCGACCCAGGACAAGAAGGCTGGCTACCAGGCCAGCTACACGCTCAATTTCGCCGATGCGGTGCTCAACCCGCCGGGGCTCGAGGGTGCGTTCGTCGAGGACGCCGACGGCAAGGGCTGCACGTTCGAATACAGGATTCCCCTCGCCGTGCTGCGGGCGACGCGGCCCTTCAAGGGGGGCGACGCGGTGCAGATGCAGTTTCAGATCCACTGGGGCAACGAGAAAGGCACGGAGCTGAAGTCGGGCATCACCGACGTCCGCAACCCGCAGAGCAACACGCTCGGCTACATGGGACCGGCCGCCTGGGGCCTGGGCCGCTTCATGGAGAAGGGCAATCTGCCGCCGCCGCCGACGAGCGGCACGGAGCGGGCGGCGGGGCACATCCCCGTGAAGTTCACGATGCCCCGCGACGGCAAGGCGAGCATCTCGATCCGAAATGCCGCCGGCCGGACGATCCGCACGTGCATCGGCGCGGTGCCGTTCAAGGCGGGTGAGCACACCTGGATGTGGGACGGCCTCGACGACTTCGACCGGCCGGTGCCGGCGGGCACCTACGAGGCGAGGATCCTCACGCACGATGGCATCGGGCAGAGGTTCGTCTGCGACGTGGGCACGAGCGGCACTCCGCCGTGGCAGACGGAGGACGGCACGGGGGGCTGGGCGGGCGACTACTGGGCGCCGACGTTCGTCGCCACCGAGGGCGACCGCGTGATCCTCGGCACCGGCAACTTCGAGGCCCAGAAGGCCGCGATCGGCACCGATTTGGAGGGCAAGAAGCTCTGGGGCACCACGGCCACGGGCCTGTCGCTCACGCTCCGGGGCGGCTTCGGCTACTTCGGCAACAACGGCAACCTCACGAAGTTCCGCCTCACCGACGGGCAGCTTTCTCCCTTCGCTGACGGCAGGCCGACCGCGAAGGCTCCGGTGAATCGCGGCCTTGCGGCGCTCGACGACCGCACGCTCGTCACGGCCAATGGCGAAGCGAAGCTATTTCTCGTCGACAGCACGACCGGCAAGCAGAAGGCCGAGGTCGCAACCCCCGTGCCGCTCACGGGCGGCCTCGCGGTGGATGGCAAGGGCACGCTCTACGCCGTGAGCGACAGCGCCGTCGGCAGGGTCGATCCGAAGGCGGGAGGCTTCACGCCGATCGCGAAGGACCTCGACGAACCGAAGATGCTCGCCTGCGACGCGGCCGGCAACGTCTACGTGTCGCTCCAGGGGAAGACGATGCAGGTCTGGAAGCTCGACGCCTCGGGCAAGGCCGTGCAGAAGTTCGGCAAGGCCGGCGGGCGGCCGCTGATCGATACCTTCGATCCCACCGGGATGCTCAGTCCCTATGCGATCGCGGTGGACAAGAACAACCGGCTGTGGGTGGCCGAGGACGATCGCTATCCGAAGCGGTATTCCGCCTGGAACGCCGACGGCTCCCTCTTCAAGGACTTCTACGGCTCGATGCCGTATTCCACGGCGGGCTCCTTTGATCCCAAGGATCCGGAGAAGTTCTACGCCTATAACGCCCGCTACGTTGTCGACTACGACAACGGCACCTGGCGGCCCGACGGCACGGTCATGCGGTCGCGAACGGACAACGGCGTCGAGTTGCGCGAGGCTGACTACCACGCCGGCGGAACCGTCGTCACCCGTGACGGCCGCAAGTTCATGCTCGTGAACGGCACCATGTCGTTCGGCGGCCCGACGCTCTACGAGGAGGTGGGCGGGAAGTGGGTGCCGCGGATGGCCCACACCCCGGCCCGCGGCAAGGGAAAGAACCGGCAGCCGGCGGTGGACTGGCTCGACGCCAACAACGACGGCAGGGTGCAGGACGACGAAAAGCAGCCGGGGCTGTCGCGGATCATGACCGGCCGCCAGGTGGTGATCGACGGCCATTTGAACCTCTGCTCGTACGTGGGCGACACCTGGATGGAGCCCTGCGCCGCCGGCAAACGCAATCAACCCTTCGACATCGTCCGGCTCGACTTCCTCGGGTTCGGGCCCAAGGGCGAATTGCGGTACGCCGATGAGATCAAGGTCGTGGCTCACGACGACGAGGGGGGCGCGTTCAACGGCGTCTGCGCCGACGACGACGGCTCCTGTTACGCCTTGCTCTCCGGCGGCCTGCTTGGACGCGGCGAGCGGGCGCAGGGTTCGGGCGCCCGCATCACCAAGTACGGTTCCGACGGCAAGGAGCGGTGGCGGTACACGAACGTGCATCCCGGCTTCGCCTGGACGAGTTCCTCCTACACGCCGGGCTTCATCGCCGCCGCGTTCCGCATGGATTCGGCCCAGCACCCCGACCTGCTCCCCGTCACGAGCTACTACGGCCAGTACTACCTCCTCGACAAGCAGGACGGCCTGTTCGTCGACGCCCTCGGCCAGGACCAGCGGTCGATGTACACGATGGACCACACGATGGTGCTCACGGAGAACTTCAACGGCCAGATCTTCAAGCACCCGAAGACCGGCAAGACCTACTTCACCGGTGGCGACGCCGATTGCCGGATCTGGGAGTTGACCGGCCTCGACAGCCTCGCGCGGGCGACGGTGAAGATCACGGTGGACGCGGCGATGCTCGCCAAGGCCGATAAGAACGGCGAGCTGAACCAAAAGGCAGCGCTCACCTTGCAGGCGAAGTATGCCGGCGGCCGGAAGTCGGCCGTGATTCCGCGGCTCGCTCGGGCCGCCGCCGACTCGAGCGACGCGGAATGGCAGGGCGTGGCCGCGCTGCCGATCGGCGACGATCCGTCACAGGGCTCCCGCGTGCAGTTTGGCTACGACGACAAGAACCTCTATGCCCGGTTCGAGATCACGTCGGCGGTGCCGTTCCTCAACACCCCGACCGACTTTCGGCAGCTCTTCAAGAGCGGCAGCGGTCTCGAGATCTGCCTCACGCCGAAGCTCGACGAGCGGAAGGTGGGCGCGAACAACCGCCATCCGATGGAGGTGGGCGACCTGCGGGTGGTCATCGGCCGAACGAAAGAGGGAAAACTCGTCGCGACCCGCTACCGGCCCAAGATCGAAGCGAAGGAGAAGCCGCTCGCGGCCTTCTTCGAGACGCCCTCGGCCGGCCGCGAGGACTTCGACGAGATCGCCGAGTGGAACGACCTGCCGATGCACTACCGGGCCGTCCCCGGTGGGTACGTCGTGGAGGTGGCGATCCCCTGGGCGGCCACGGCCGTGAAGCCCGCGGCCGGCACGAAGTTTCTCCTCGACGCCGGCCTGATCGGCGGCAACGAGGGGGGCACGCGGAACGCCACGCGGGCGATGTGGAGCGACCGGGCGCCGGAGGTGAACGTCAACAATGACATCCCGACCGAGAGCCGGATGCACCCCAACGGCTGGGGCCTGGTGGAGCTGGAATGAGCGAAATGTGGGTGCAGACTGGCAGTCTGCACACCGTGGCGAACGGTCGGGCCGGATTCCGCAGAGTGCCACTCTGCGGCTCCAGTGACGCGCCCGCTCCCCCTGGAGGTCCAGTGATGCGTTTGTCCGTGATCGGAATCGTTCTCTGGGCTACGGCCGCCCTGGCCGCCGACCCGGCTCCCGCGCTCCGGGACGTGGATCTCGCCGCCGTCACGTTCGTGAACGCGGTCCACGTCGAGAAGACGGCCGATGGTCTGATCCCGCTGCGGTTCACGCCGGAGTCGCTCGCGGCGATGGGCGACGCCATGCGGCCGATCGCCCGGATGGCCACCGGGATCGAGCTGCAGCTCAAGGGCACGATCCGCCTCGTCGAGGTCACGGCCCGCTGCCGGTTCGACGACGGCTTCGGCGTCACGGCCGAGTGGTTCCGCGGGCCGCACAAGCAGCTGCCCACAGTGGCCTTCGTGCCGGGCAGCCAGGAGCCGCAGACTTTCACGTTCAAGCCCTGGGGGCCGCTCCCGGAGACCGACGTCGTGCGGTTCGTGTTTCCCACGCACTGCGAACTGGAGATCCTCCGCGTGCGGGTGAACGCCGACGCGAAGCTCGAGGCCAACTTCGCCCCCTACGACTACCGCCAGCTGCCCGATGCCCTCGGCAAGCGGTGGCTCGTCCACGGCGACTCGATCACGCAGGGGGCCAACGTCTCGGTGCCGACGATGACCTGGGTCGATCTCACGGCCCGCAAGCTGGGTCTCAGGGCCGTGAACCTCGGCATCGGCGGCTACGGCAAGGCGGAGCCGGCCCTCGCGGCCGCGATCGCCGCCCGCGACGACTTCGACATCCTCTCACTCCACATCGGCACCAACGCGATCTGGGACAAGGGCTACCCCGAGCGGCTGGAGGGTTTTCTGAAGACGATCCTGGTCGCCCACCCGACGAAGCCCGTGATCCTCGCCTCGCCGATCCTGCGGTTCGAGAAGCCGGGTGTGCCGCCGCCGGCGCTCGCCACGTGCCGGCAGGCGATGGCCGACGTCGCCGCGCGGCTGGCGAAGGACCACCCCAACCTCGTCTTCCTGCCGGGCGAGGAGTTGATCCGCCGGCCTGATTCGCTCAACAGCGACATGATCCACATCCCCGACCAGGGCGCGATCGAGTACGCCGAGAACCTGGCGCCCGTCCTGACGCGGATCCTGACAGGCCGCCGCTGATACCGCTGGTGCTCCCCCGGAGCCGCAGAGTGGTACTCTGCGGAATGCGGCCGGGTGCAGACTGCCAGTCTGCACCTACAGGGTGCGGGAACGCCGCGATCGCTCCGCCCAAAACCGGCCGATCCGCTCCAGCGGCAGATCCTTCGTCTCCGGTAGCCACCGCCAGACGAAGGCCACGCACGACAGGCAGATGGCCGCGAACAGCAGGTAGGCCGCGCCCGGGTGCCCCATGCGGTCCGCGCAGGCGGCCGTGATCATCGGAAAGCACTGCGCGCAGACGAAGCTTGCGAGATACAGCAGGAAGCAAACCACCGCCAGGGCCGTGGCCCGGACGCGGTTGGGGTAGATCTCCGAGACTACGATCCAGCCGACGGGGGCCAGGCTGAGCGTGAACGAGCCGGCCGCGAGGATCATCGCCGCCAGGTTCACGAACGGCGAGCCACCCGTGAAGAAGTTGGCCGCCATCAGCAGGTGCCCCGCCGCCATCCCGGCCACGCCCGTCATCAGGATCTGCCGCCGCCCGAAGCGGCGGACGAGGCCGAAGGCCACGACCGTGGCCACGAGGATGAAGAGGTTCAAGAAGATCGTGAAGAAGATCGCGTCGGACGTGGAGCCGATGCCGGCGTTCTGGAGGATCGACGGGCCGTAGAGGAGCATCATGTTCACGCCGTTGACCTGCTGGAAGATCATCAGCAGCGCGCCCACGACGAGGGCCGTGCGCAGGCCGGGCTGGAGCAGCTCGTCGAACGTGCCCCGCTCGCCCGCCATGTCGGCACGGATTTCGTCGAGTTCGCGGGCCGCCTGCTCCGGCCCGTTGATCCGTGCAAGCACGTCGCGGGCCTCGTCGTCGCGGCCCCGCGCGGCGAGCCACCGCGGGCTCTCCGGCACCAGCAGCAGCCCCGCCATCAGTGCCACGATGGCCGGGATCTCGGAGGCGAACATCCACCGCCAGTGACCGCCAAAGGAGAGCAGCCACGACGAGATCACGGCGAGGTTGATCCCGATCACGATCGCCAGCTGATTTACCGTCACCAGCCGGCCTCGCAGCCGCGGCGGCGCGAGTTCGGCGATGTACATCGGCGAGGTCATCGCCGCCAGCCCCACGCCGATGCCTCCCACCGCCCGCCAGACGTTGAACTCCGTGATCGTCCGCGGCAGGGCCGTGCCGATCGCCGAGGCCAGGAAGCAGGCCGCCGCGATCCAGAGCGTGTTCCGCCGGCCCACGCGGTCGGCCAGCCACATCCCCGCCAGCGGCCCGGCGATCGAGCCGAAGATGGCGCTGCTCATCGCCAGCCCCTCGCCCGCGGCATCGAGGCCGAACTGCTCCTTGAGAAACGGCAGTGCGCCCGAGGCGATCGAGAGATCGAAACCGAAGAGGAAGCCGCCGGTGGCCGCGACCAGGGCCACGAGAAACACGTACCAGCCGCCGGTGGGTGCCATGCGTCGAGCCTCCGAGCCGCGCCGCAGCGCGGCGGTCACGCCGTGCCGAGCCGGCTGATCCTGTGGCCGTTGTGGCCGGGGGTGAAGAGCGAGTCGTGGAGCCGCGTGCCGAGGCCCGGCCCCTCGGGAAGCCGGGCGGCGCCCTGCTCGATCACGGGCCCGCGGTCGACGAGGTGGCGATAGAGCGTGCGGCAGTGGGCCCGCACCGTCTCCTGGAAGGCCACGTTCGCCGAGGCGGCGGCGAGGTGCAGGCCGGCGAAGAGGGTCAGCGGGCCGGTGCAGTCGTGGATCGTGGCCGGCACGTTGAAGGCCTGAGCCAGTTCGATCACCCGCCGCGACTCGCTGATTCCGCCGTTCCACGAGGGATCGACCATGCAGTAGTCGGCCGCGCCCGCCTGGAGCACCTGGAGGTATTCCTTGCGGCCGAGGAGCATCTCGCTGGCCGCGATCGGCACGCCCCCCTGCCGGCGGAAGTCGGCGAGCGTGGCCACGCAGTCGACGCGGAGCAGATCCTCCACCCACAGCGGCCGGATCTCCCGCAGGGCCTCCGCGATCCGCAGGGCCGCCGGCAGCTGGAAGAAGGCGTGCCCTTCGATGGCGATGTCGAGCTTCATGCCCACGCGGTCGCGGATCGCGCGGAGCGGCCGCATCCCCTCCTCGACGTCGGCCCAGGAGATGTGCAGGCCGCCGCGGGCGTGGGCGGCGCGGTCGAAGGGCCAGAGCTTGACGGCGTGGTAGCCCTCGGCGACGAGTTGCTCGGCGAGGTCGCCGGGCGCGTGGAGCGAGGCCCAGGCGTCCTCGAGCTCACCCGGCCGGCCGGGCGAGCCGTAGCCGGGCCAGCCGGGGTGTGCGGGGCCGGTCTCCTGGATCGCGCCGTACGACGGCCCGCCGCAGGTGTTGTAGACCGGGATCGATTCGCGGACGGGGCCGCCGAGCAGCCGGTACACCGGCTGGCCGGTCGCCTGGCCGAGCAGGTCCCACAGGGCGATGTCGATCGCGGCCAGCGCCCGCATCTCGGCCCCGGGGTGGCCGAAGGGCGTGCAGCGTTCGTAGAGCCACCGCCAGTGGGCCTCGATCGCCAGGGCGTCGGCGCCCAGGAGCCGCGCGGCCATCCAGTCGTGGATCAGGGCGGCGACGGCGTGGGGCGTGTAGTAGGTCTCGCCGCAGCCGACGAGGCCGTCGTCGGTGTGCACCCGCAGGAGCAGCAGGTTCGACATGATCCCGTGCGGGATCGCGGTTTCGATCGCGGTGATGCGGGGCATCGGCATGGGGTTCCGGGGGAATCGCGGTGTCGGATGGAGCCGCCGGCGGAGTGTAGCCGTCGTGGCCCGGCCCGCCACCCCGTCGCCGCAGCGTTGCCCGCCCCCCCTGTAGCCGCAGAGTGGCACTCTGCGGAATGCGGCCGTGTGCAGACTACCAGTCTGCACCTACAGGAACCTGCGGACGCCCCTCTGGCTGGCCGATTTCGCAAAAGAGCTGGCCGATTTGCAAAGGAAATTCACTGGGCAGGCGGCAGGCCACAGCGATACCCTAATGGTTGTTGGGAACCTGAGCACGGGGGCCATGGGCAACGTAACCTCGATCACGAACGTCCGCAGGCGATCGCCGGTATGCGTGCATGCCGCGCGGATTCTCGTCGCGCTCATGGCGGGCCTCGCCGCCACGGCCGCTTCGGCTCAAAACCTCTACTGGACCGGCGGCTCGGGGACCTGGAACAACTCCGCCAAGTGGTCCACCTCGCCGACCCTCTCGCCGACCGGCTTCACGCCGACGTCGACGAGCAACGTGATCACGTCCACGAACGCATGGACAATCACCGTTCCCACGGGGACGAGTTCGGCGAACGGCCTCTTCTTTCGCCAAATGTCAGCCGGCAGCACGTTGCAGGGCACGGGTGCCGCCAACTCGTACCTCTCACTCGGTGCCGGTGGCATCGATGGAATTGGTCAACTATACAATACGACGCTCGCCAGCACACTGAGCATCCGTCTCGCTGCGTCACAACTTTGGCGGTGGGGACACACCGGCGTTGGAGCTTACAGCCTGAGCCTCAATGGCCCTGTGTCGCGTGCCGCCGATGCGACCACGAACATGACGCTCAGCCTTGCAACGCGGTCAAGCCAAACCGTTATCAGCGGCACCATCTCCGACGGCAGCGCAGCCGGAAATCTCGGCGTGTGGATCAATGGCAATGTAGCGATCAATGTCGCGCAAGCCTACACGGGCGATACGACCGTGAATCAGGGAACGCTCTCCGGGACGGCCGGCTTCTTGCCAACTGCCAGTCGGCTCGTCATCGGATCGGGCGTGCTTGCGATCGCCGGATCGGGAAGCACGACGTCGGTGCAGACCCCGGCCTCGACGATGATTCGGCCCGGTTATGGCACGGTCGTCCTCAACCCCGGCACTTCGGGGACCGTGCGGTTGGAAATGGGCGCCATCAGCCGCTCGGCGGGCGGGGGAATCGTGACCTTCGGCACCAGCAACGCGACGCTCCCGGGCCCCACCCGCATTGTCACGACGTCGAACACGAACACCAACGGCATCCTCGGGCCATGGGCGACCACGGGGAAGCAGACCTCCGCCGACGTGGGAAATCAGTACCTTCGGGTCGGAGCCGGCGGCGTGCTCGAGACGCTGACCTACTCCGGCACGTCGGTGATCAACGACCTGACCGACGCGACGGCCAACTACCAACTCTCCGTGGGCGGCACGCTCACCGGAAATAGGACGGCCAACTCGATCTACATCAACTCGCAGGCCGCGGCCACGATCACCCTCGGTGCCAACGACCTGGTCTTGAATGGCATCTCGCGGCGGGTCGGAAGCAGTGGCGGCGCCGGCTCTGTCACCATCAATTCCACGGGAGGCCGGGTGGTCATCGGTGCCAGCAACGAGCTCGTGCTCGCCTACGGCGATTTCAACATCACCGCGCCGATCGTCGACGGCTCAGGCGGGGCCGGCCGCGTCGTGCTCGGCTCCCATGACTACTGGGGGCATGGGCGCGGAGGCTGGGGCAATCAGCACACGTTCTCTGGAGGCCTCACGTACGCGAATGCCACGGCCAGCGGAGGGTTCAACTTTGGGACCGCCGATGGCTCGACGACGGCATCCCCCATCGGTACGGGCACGTTCACGATCTCCGGAGATCCGAGGTATGCCAATCTCACCGGCGGCGGCCGGATCGGCACGAACAACGCCCAGATCTGGGACGTGGACTTCACCTTCACGAGCTCGGGCACGGGCCTCCACATGGGCACGGGCCCGGTGTCGCTGGGCCTCGGCGCCGGCCCGTCGCGTGACGTCGGCGTGACCGGCACGGTCACGATCGGCGGCAACATCTCCGACGGCACCTACGCTTCGTTTCCGGTCACGAGCCTCACGAAGTCCGGCGCGGGATTGCTCGTGCTTTCCGGGTCGCTGCTTCACACGGGCTCCACCGGTGTCTCGGCCGGCACGCTTTTGATTTCAGGCTCCAATCCCTCGACGATGGGCCCGATGTCGGCCACGGGCGGCATCATGCAGTTCGCCCGTCGGGCGTCGCTCTATGGCGCGGACGCGACGAAGTACACCGCTGCCAACCTCACGACCGGCTCCGGCGCCGTCCTCGCCGTGAACGTCGGCGGCACGGGTGAGTTCACGTCGTCCGACCTCGACATCCTCAAGGGCTTAGGCACGGAACTGACCGGCTTCCTGCCCGGCTCATTCCTCGGCATCGACACGACGAACCAGTCGAGTGGCACGTTCACTTACTCGACCAACGTCGCGAACCCCAACAGCGGCGCCAACGCCCTCGGGATCGCGAAGCTCGGCGGCGGCACGCTCCTGCTCTCCGGCAGCAACTCCTTCACGGGCGGCGTGAGCGTCCGCGGCGGCACGCTCCTCCTGACCGCGGCCGACCAGATCGGCACCGGCCCGATGACGCTCCTCTCCGGCACGCTCTCCACGTCGTCCGACGCCTTCATGACGTCCTCGCCGCTGACGTTCTCCGGCGGTGCCCTCCGGGTGACGGGGACGTCGCTGACGAGCCTGTCGACGGGTCGCACGAACAACTTCACGGCCGGAGCGGCCACGCAGTTCGACATCGCGGACGCGGCCAACACGTTCACCGTCAGCCAGGCAATCAACTCCGGGGCCTCGGGCAGCCTCACCAAGCTTGGCCCCGGCACGCTCGTGCTCTCGGCCTCGAGCAACTACACCGGCACGACCACAATCGGCTCATCCGGCGGTGCGGGCGGCGGCACGCTGCGGCTTTCGGGCGCGGCCTGGATCTCCGGCACGACCGGCACGGCGGCCCCGCTCATCTACTCAGGCACGCTCGACACGGGCGGCATCAACGTCACGACGGCGGCAGTCACGCTCGGCGGCGGTGCCGCAGCCACGAACGCCGGCGTGACGACCGGTACAGGCACGCTCACGCTCGGCGGCGGCGTGACGTATGACGCCACGAACAACCCAGGGGGCGCGACGATCGCCGGCAACCTGTCGCTCGGCAACGCGGCTCGCACGTTCAACGTCGGCAACTCGACGGGGGCCGAGACCGATCTCACGATCTCCGCCGCCATTACCAGCGGTACGCTCACGAAGTCGGGCGCGGGCGTGCTCCTGCTCTCCGGCACGAACACGTTCAGTGGCACGACGACCGTGTCGGCCGGCGTCCTGTCGGCGAGTTCCACCGCATCGCTCCCCGGCTGGGACACGGGGCGGTACTCCGTCTCTGGCGGAGCCGCCCTCGCGCTCGGCAGCGGATTTTCCGACGCGAACGTCGCCACGGTGCTGGCCGGCGGCACGTTCGCCGCCAATGCGAGCATCGGGTTCGACACGTCGGGGGGCGACCGCACCTATGGCTCCGCGATTGGGAACTTCGGAGCCAACGCCCGCGGCCTCACGAAGCTCGGCAGCGGCACCCTCACGCTTTCCGCCGCCAACACCTACACCGGCACGACGAGCATTCTCGCCGGCACGCTGGCGGTCGGCATCACGAACGCCATCTCGACCACGAGCCCGATCTCGGTGGCCGGCGGCGCGCTCGACATGGTCAACTCGTCGTCCTCCGGGGCGGTGACGGTGAGCGTTCCTGGTTCGTCGATCATCGGCGTCGGCACGCTCACTGGCTCGTCGTACACCTTCAGCAACGCCTCGGGCACGGTGACCGCATCGGCGATCCTCGGCGGCACCGCTGCCACGCTCACGAAGAGCAACGCCGGTACGGCCACGCTCACTGGCCTGAACACCTACCGTGGCACCACGACCGTGCACGCCGGCGTGCTGGAGTTCAGCTCGATCGCCGACTCGGGCACGACGAACGCCAGCGCCCTGGGCGCTCCGACGGCTGCGAACTCCACGATCTTCTTGGGCTCGGGCGCGACTGCCGCCACGCTGCGGTACGTCGGCAGCGGCACTTCATCATCCAATCGTGGGATCAACCTCTCTGGCACGACCGGCGGCGGTGGGGTGATCGAGGCCGGCGGCGTTGGGCCGCTTGTGCTGACTGGCACGATTTCGGCAGCCGCAGGCTCGAAGACGCTCACGCTCACCGGCACAAGTACCGCGGCCAACTCGATCGGGCTGATTCAGAATGCGGCGACCTCTGGCTCGCTGAGCGTCGTCAAGGAGGGCTCGGGCCTGTGGCGGTTGACGGGCGTGAGCGAGTTTACGGGCCCGTTCACGCTCAAGAATGGCACGGTCGTGGCGGCAGTGAACGCGTCGACTGTGAATAATTCCGGTGTTTTCGGCAAGGGCGGTGCACCGATCGTGGGTGACACGGCGGACGGTGCGCCGGGTACCGTGGCCCTGCTCGCCGAGGCCAGCGTGACTGTCTACGGTGTCACGGTGACGCCCGCCGGCGTCGGATCCACGCAGACGGTGCTGCTTGGTGGCGCGAGCTCGAACGGCACGGCGTTCTACGCGGGCAACGTGTTCCTCGATCTCGGCCGCAACGTCTCGCTCGTCGCCACCACCGGCGGCACGACGAACTTTGCAAGCAACTGGCGGAACGGCTCCGGCACGGGCATCCCGACCGTGGACGTGGCGATCGGGGCGGCGGGGTATACGGGTACGGTAAAGCTTGCTCCACCTACGACCTCGGGCACGCTGGCCACGACCGGTGCGGTATCGGTGCGGTACGGCACCGCCCTGCTCGAGACCGCGACAACGATCCTCGACGGTGCGGGGACGCTGACGATCGACCAGGGCGCCACACTCGGCGGCATCGGCACCGTGGCGGGGCCGCTCGGCGGGGCCGGCATCGTGGCCCCGGGCAACTCGCCGGGCGTCCTCACCGCCGAGGCGTTCGACGCCTCGGGCGGCCTCGGCGCAGCCTTCGAGTTCAGCGGCACCGCGGCACCCAACTATGCCAGTGCGTCGAACAGCCTCAACGACGTGCTTCGGCTGACGGGCACGTCGCCCTTCTTGAACTCGACCTTCGGAACCAGCAACGTGGTGAACGTCTACCTGCCATCGAGCGTGGCTGCGGGCGACGTGTTCCTCGGAGGCTTCTTCGCCGACAACGGCGGCAGTTTCACCTCGCTGATCCAAAACGCGACCTACAACTACTGGGTGGCGGGCAGCGGGACGCACGTTTACAACTCGGGCACCTACGTGCCGTTGGCCACGATCGACCCGGCCTGGTCGGTGAGCGTCGGGACAACGCCGCAGACGACGAGCGGCACGTTCGCCAATGGTGATCTGGTGAACGGCACGGTGAGCACGTTCACCGTGGTCGTGCCGGAGCCGGCGGCAGTGGCGTTGGCCGGGATCGGCATCGCCGCCGCCGCGTGGACGCTCCGCCGCCGCCGGCCGCCCCTGTAGGTGCAGACTGGCAGTCTGCACATCGTGCCACTTCGTTGGAGGCCGCATTCCGCAGAGTGCCACTCTGCGGCTACTCGGTTCGCATTCCGCAGAGTGCCACTCTGCGGCTACTGGGTGTGCATCTACGGCTCGAGCGGGTGCAGCGGCTGGCGGCGGTGGCGGTAGGCGAGGCGGCCGAGATCGGCCGTCGTCACGCCCGGCGTGTTGACGCGGATGAAGTGCCGGCAGACCTCGCCGTAGGCCGCCACCGGCGCGTGCACGCCCTTGGCCACGAGCAGGCGGAAGGCGGCCGGGTCGAGCCCGGCGTGGCGGATCTGGCCGAGGCTGAAGGGGGCCATGCGGCGGGTCGTGACCATCACGGTCAGGCCGCCTTCGTGCTCGAGCACGGCCGTCGGACCCTGGTCGAAGGCGGTCGCCCCGCCGTGCCGCGGCCGGGCCTCGTTGAAGCGGCCGTCACTCACGGCCCGCACCCGCCAGTCGGCGGCGATCGGCCCCGACTCGACGTCGCCCGACCACTCGGGCGCGTGGCCGCCCACGGCGAGCGTCACGCGGCCGCCCGGCCCCGCGGACGTTGCCGCCGCCGCCGCGTCGGGATCGCAGACGCAGGCGAAGCCCCCCGCGAGCCCGCGCCGCAGGATCGCCCGCGCAAGCGCCACGCCGTCGGCCGGCGAGCCGCCGCCCACGTTGTCGCCCATGTCGAGCAGACAGACGGGCCCGGGGAGGGTGGCCGCCTCGTCGAGCGCGGCTTCGATCCCGCGGAGCGCCGGGCGGAAGGTGTCGCGGGCCTGCCACAGGCCGGTGCCGAGGGCGTCGGCCTCCCGCCGGGCCGCCGCCGGATCGTCGTTCGTGACCACGATCGCGGCCGATCCCATCTCCGGGACGTCGGCGTAGGGGAAGCCGAGAACGATGCTCGTGGAGAGCACCGTGCCGCGGGCCACGGGGCCGGCCGTGGGGGCCGACTCGTAGGCGGCACGGAGCCGGGCGGCGGCCTCGTAGTGCGGCAGGCAGGGAAAGGCGGCGGGGGACTGGCACTCGATGTTGATCGCGAGCGGCGGAAAGGCCGCCGCCTGCGTGGGCCGGATCTCACCAGCCAGCGTGCGGGCCACGAGCCGGGCCGCCTCGAGACCGCGGTCGCGCTGGTCCACGTGCGGGTTCGTGCGGTAGGCGACGAGGGCGTCGGTGGCCGCGACCATCGCCGGCGAGAGGTTGGCGTGGGGGTCGATCGTGCCCACGACGGGGATCGGCCCGACGTGGCGACGCACGAGTGAGAGCCAGTGGCCGTCGACGTCGGCCACGCTCTCGCTGACAGTCGCGCCGTGCGGAGCGACGAGCAGGCCGTCGAGCGGCCCGGCGGCGTCGAGCGCGTCGCCGAGCATCGCGAGCAGGGCGTCGAGGCACGCGGCCGTCATCGTGCCGTAGGGCAGGGCCCGCGCGGCGAAGATCGGCACGGCCTCGAGCCCGGCCTCGTCGAGGCCGGCGAAAAACCCGCCCACCTCGTGATGGGCTCCCGCGAGCGTGGCGCGGATCTCCGGGCCCGTGGCGAGGAGATCGGCGCGGAAGTGGTCGAGCGTCGTCCGGCCCGCCAGGAAGGTGTTCGACTCCTGCAGGAGGGCGATGATGCCGACGCGGCGGGGGCGGGAGGCTGGCATGGGGTGCGTCGCGACGGCGGGATTCGCTATGATTATGGCTGATCCACCCCCGAGAAAGCGAGTCCCGACCATGAGCGACACGATCTCCGAGACCAAGGCCTGCGACCTGCTCGCCCGGATCTTCCGATCCCGGGGGTATGCCATTGCGCGGAACGTCACGTTCCGCGAGTACGGCGTCGACTTTCACGCCGACGGCTGGGATGCCAAGGCCCGGGTGGGCTTCGAGTTCCTGTCCAGCGAGGACGACGACCACGACGACCTCACCCTGGCCGAGTACCAGACGCTGATGGCGGCCGCGCAGCGGGGCGAACTGGCGTTGTTCGTGATCGACGAGGTCGAGCCGGTCTCGACGTCGGAGCTGGTCGAGGCCGCCGAAGAGTTTCTCGACGAGGTGGAGGCGGCCCGGGCCGCCGGGCGGCTGCCACGCGCCGGCCGCAGCAAGGCCGCGGGCAAGCGGAAGCCCGCCCATAAGGCGGCGGGGATCAAGACCGCCAAGAAGAAGACCGCCAAGAAGGTCACCAAGAAGGCTGCGAAGAAGCCCGGCAAGAAGTCCCCGGCGAAGCCCGCCGCCAAGGCCAGGCCGAAGCGCCGCGGCCGCTAGCCGGCCGCGGATGTGCCGCACGGCCGCATGGTATCCTGCGGTTTTTGCGGCCGTGCGATCGTCGCGGGCCGACGGCGTGACGGAGGCCTGCGGCGGATGTGTTCCCGCGCGACAATGGCGTTGGCGAGTGCCTGGCTCGCGGTTGCGGCGGTGGCCGCCGACGTTCCGCCGACTGCGGTGCTCGAAATCGCTGGCGACGGTTTTTTGGCCGGCCGGTTCGCCGAGCACGCGGCAGGCGACGAGGCGATCGCGACGCTGTCCTGGCGGTCACCGCTGTTCGCGGAGCCGGTCGAGTTTCGCGTCGACTCGATCAAGCGGGTGCGGTTCGCGCCGGGCCCGCCGCCGCCGGTCGCCGCCTGGAGGTGTGAACTCGAGGGTGGAGATTGCGTGATGGGCGGGATCGGCGGGCTCGACGCCGAGCACCTCACGTTTCTGCCGGTGGATCTAGGGGCGAGGGCGGTGCGGATCAGGCGTTCGGCCGTCGTGCGGCTGACACCCGTCACCGGCGGCGCGGAAGTGGTCGTGCCCGGCGCCATGGACCGATGGCGGATTGTGGCAGGGGCATGGGCGGCGCCGGGTGGCTGGCCGATGGCCCGCGACAAGGGGGCGACCGCCTATCGGCCGCTCGACGCCCCGCGTCGCGCCTGCTACGACATCGCCCTCTCGTGGGACGTGCGGCCCGAGTTCGTCGTTTCCGTGGCGGCCGTCGAGCCGCCGACGAGGGCCGGTGGACGGCCACAGCCATCTGATTCGTTCCGCGTCGAGTGCGGGGGAGGCGCGGTCGTCGCGGTGCGGGAGCGCGACAGGGCCGCGGTCGCAACCCCGGCCTCACCGCCCGGGCCCCGGAAGGCGAGCGATGCCGAATCCCAGGCGGGCGGGCTGGCAGCAGTGGAGCAGATCGCCGCATTGGCCAAGGACTCCCGCGGCCTGCGGATGCTGGTCTTCGTCGACCGCGATCGTGGTCGCATGGCGGTCATCCTCCCGGGGCGGGATGGGGTGGCCGGCACGCCGGTGTTCGACGCCACGGTGCCGCCGCACGGCGACGGGGCGGGCGGCATCCTCGTCAAGCTGCGGTCGGGTGACCTGCGGATCGACGGCCTGGAGGTGACGCAGTGGCGGGATGCGGAGCCGCGGGTCGCGGTCGACGCCCCGGCGCGGGCCGAGTCCTACGACGTCGCCACCGGGGAGTTCACGATCCGCGACGCGGCAGGCACCCGGCGGCTGCCCGCGGCGCAACTCGCCGTGCTCACGATCCGCGACGCCGCCGGCCCGCCGCCCGTGCCGTCGCCCGAGGCGCTGCGGGCCACGTTTCGCGGGGGCTCGCGGATCAGCGGCCGGATCAGGGCGGTTGCCACCGGCGGCGTCGTCCTCGCCTCGCCGGCGCTGGCCGACGACCTCGAGTGTTCGTGCGCGGCGCTGGCGACGCTCGAGCCCATCCAGCCGCGCGAGCCGCCCGCGGTGCCGGGGCGATTGGCGATGCTGGAGGCAGCCCACGGCCGGCTGGCCGGCTGTCCGGCGAACCCGCCCGGCGGGGACGGTCTCGGCTGGCTGTCGCGGGGCGCCGTCGCGGCGGTGCGGATCCCCGCGGGCGTCGAGCCTCTATGGATCACGTATCCCGAAACGAAGGACAAGGGGACCGCGGCGCCGGTGGCCCGGGCGGCGCTCCCGGCGATGATCTACCTGCGGAGCGGCGATGCCTTCCCGTGTGCCGTGCTGTCCGGCGGCGCGGAGGGCCTGCGGGTGCGGACGGCCGTCGCCGCAGACGTGGCGGTCCCGGCGGCGGCCCTGCGGGCGGTGGAACTCGTGGCGTCGGATTCGCTGGGCGTGCCGCGGGAGAAGCTCGTTCGGCTGCTGACTCTGCCGCGGAAGCAGGAGGCCGATCCGCCCACGCACGTGCTGCGCCTCAACGCGGGAGACTACGTTCGCGGCAAGCTCGTGTCGCTCGACGACACCCGCATCCGGTTCGACGTGCTCGGCACCATGAAGACGTTTCCCCGGGACGCGGCCACGCGGCTGATCTGGCTGACCAAGAAGGGTGACCCGCCGGCCGAGGCCGCCGCGGAGGGTGCCGGGGGCGTGCCCGTGCAGGGCGTCGCCGGCGCGGGAAGGCGGCTCACCGTGGAGGCCCGGAGGGTCGTCGGCAATCAGCTCGTTGGCCGGCATCCCGTCCTCGGCGAGGCCGGCATCGACCTCGCCACGTGCGACCGGCTCCTCGTGGCCGCGGCGATCGCCGCGATTCCGCCGGACAGCCTGCCCTACGCGCAGTGGGTGCTCGTGCCGTCCGCGGTGCCGCGTGCGCTCGACGCCGCGGGCGGGCCGGCGGCCGTCGCCGGCGGAGGCCCGGAAGGCCCGGCCGCCGCGCCGGCTCCGGTGTCCGCCGCCGATGAACAGTCCGCGGCACTCGCCGCCGCCGAGCAGGCCGCGTTCGCGGGCGATCGCGGCTGCCTGGAACCACTCGGCGAACTGCTGGCCGCGGAGGCTCCCCACGTGCGACGGCGGGCGATCATGCTCTTGCGTCAGTTGACGGGCAGGTCCGGGCGCGACCTGCCGTTTCGCGTCGATGAAGCGGTCGAGAAGCGGCAGGCCGACGTGCTTCGCTGGCGGCAGTGGATCGCCCGCGAGGGCATGTTCGCGGACCTCGTGGTGCTCCGGCGGCCGGATACGGTGGCTCCGGGAAAACCGCTCGGCCGCACGCTCTGCAGCATCCCCAGCGAGCATGCCGTGGTCGAATTCGACGACCAGGGCCGGGAAACGTTCCGGGCCGAGGCCCGCGAGGCCTACGCCTGCGACCTCCTGCCCGACGGCAGCCGGCTCGTGGCGAACGGCAGGTCGGTCGTCGAGTACGACACCGCGGGTCGCGAGGTCTGGTCGCTGCCCAACCTGCCACGGACGCCGATGAGCGCCCGCCGGCTCGACGACGGCCACACGCTCCTGGCCTTCGACGGCTTCGACAAGGGACAGGTCGCGGAGTACGACCGTGCCGGTGAGAAGGTGTGGGGCTGGGAGGCGGGGCATGGCCAGATGCCCGCCGACGCGATCAGGCTGCCCGATGGCGGCACGCTCGTCGCGCTGCACGGTGCGAACCGCGTGATCGAGATCGACGAATCCGGCACCGAGACCTGGGGCTTCGACGTCGACGACCCCCTGCGGGTGGAGCGGCTCGTCGACGGCACGACGCTCGTGGTCTCGGGCGACGAGCGGCGGGGGCGGATCTTCGACCGCGACGGCGCGGTCGTCCATGATCTCGGTGCGGTCAAGGACGCCCGTGCCTCCGCCGCAGGCATCCTCCTGCTCGGCCACGACGGCGACCTCACCGCCCGCCCGGCCGCGGGCGAAGCCCCGCCGCCGCGGAAGCTGCCCGACGGTGTCGCTCGCTTCCAGAGCCGTTGAGCCGGTTGGCGGGCCGCCGCGACCTCAGCCGGTGCGGCCGCGGAGCCACAGACCCGAGCCGAGGAAGGAGATCCCGCTCGAAAGCAGGTTGATGCCCACGATGATGCCGAGGAGGTTGCCGGCCTGCTCCGGCCGCGCCGTCAGCAGGATGCCGCCAAGCACCGCCGTGACGACGCCGTCGAGCAAGAGCCAGCCCCAGGGAAAATCCCGCGGCACGGTGAACGCCGCGGTCAGCTTCGCCGCCGCCTCGAAGAGAATCACGAGGCCGAGGAACGTGACCAGGGCATGCACGCCCTCGACCGGGATGGCGAGCATGGCCGTGCCCGCGACGATCGACAGGGCTCCGCAGACGAGCGCGAGCCAGAATCCCCGCCACGTGAACGTGCTCGCCGCCATCGCGAGCTGCGACACGCCGCCGGCGATCAGCGCTCCGGCGACGAGGAAGTCGACGACGGTCGCCGCCAGCCACGGCTTGGCGAGGGCCAGGGCGCCCAGGGCCGCGAGACAGCCCCCCACGACGAGCAGCCAATGCTCGATCCGGTGAAACAGGCGATGCGGGCCGTGTGAAAGACCGGTGGCAGCGGGCATGATCCGGGTTCCCCTAGGGTGACGAGCCGGACTATCATAGATCTGGCGGCCGGGTGCCGTGCAAACCGGCCGCTCCCGCCTCACCCCGCCGCGAGCTGATCGATGCAGCGTGCGAAGCTGATCCCGATCGGGATCCTTGCCGCCTGGACGGCGACGGCCGCGGCCGGCGATTTCGGGGCGGACGTGGCTGGATTCTTGGACCGGCACTGCGTCGACTGCCACGCCGGGTCGGACGCCGAGATGGGCCTGGCCCTCGACGGCCCGCGGAACGAGGCGGCGGTGCTGGCGGACAGGCCGCGGTGGCGGAAGGTCGTCGCCCGAGTGGAGGCGGGCGAGATGCCGCCCCCGGAGGCCGAGCGGCCGCCCGCGGCGGAGGTCGACGCCTTCCTGGCAACCGTCCGCGGCGGCTTCGCCCGCGGTGACGCGGCCCCGCCGGATCCCGGGCCGACGGTGATCCGGCGCCTGAGCCGCACCGAATACGACAACACGATCCGCGACCTGTTCCACACCGACCTTCGGGCCGGGGCGACGTTTCCGGCCGACGGCGTGGGCTACGGGTTCGCCAACATCGCCGACGTGCTCACCGTGTCGCCGCTGCTGATGGAGCGGTACCTCGATGCCGCCGAGCAGGTCGCGGCCCAGGTGCTGCCGGCCACGGAGCCGAAGCCGGTCCGCCGGGAGATAGCCGGCAAGCACTGCGAGCCCGCGAGCGCGCAGGTGCCCCGGGACAAGTTCCGCCCGATCCGGGCGTCGGAGTCGGAGATCATTCTGGCCGGACCGCTCAACACGACGGTGGCCGTCGACCCCGATGGGAACTACATGGTCCGGGCGAGACTGTATGCAACCTCACCCGACGGCCGGCCCGTGCGGGCGGCATTGATGGTGGCCGGCCGCAAGATGTCCGAACGGCTGACCCCCGAGCAGATGGCGCGGATCGACGGCAAGGGGCTCTCCAACCCGGAGCCACGGATGATCCTCAAGGAGTTCGAGATCACCGCGCGGTCGCCCGACGAGCCGCAGACGATCGAGGTGCCGCTCGCGGGACTGCGGGGCGTGGAACGGATCCTGGTGGGGGCCTTCAAGCCCGAGCCCGGCGGGGAGACCCCGACGCTGCACGTCGAATGGCTCGGCTACGACGGGCCCCGCGACGCCCGCTCGGCGGCCACGAAGTCGTTTCTCCGCGCCGATCCCGGGCTGCCGCCCGCCGTCCAGGATCGGGAAAACCTCGCCCACCTCGCGATGCGGGCCTGGCGGCGGCCGGTCGATCCGGCGGCGGTCGAGGCGCTGTTGGGCATCGTGGACGGCGCCGTCGCGGCGGGGCGATCCCGCGACGACGGCCGGCGGACGGCGATCGCGGCCATCCTTGCGGCCCCGGAGTTCGTGTTCCGGATCGAGGAGCCGCCGCCGCCCGGCTCGACCGGCGCCGTGCCGGTGCCCGACGTGGAGCTGGCGTCGCGGCTCTCGTACTTCCTGTGGAGTTCCTGTCCCGACGAGGAGCTGCTCGACCTCGCCATCCGCGGGAAGTTGGCGGCGAATCTCGACGGCCAGGTGCGACGGATGCTCGCCGATCCGCGGTCCGCGGCGCTCGTCGACGATTTCGCCATGCAGTGGCTGGGGCTCGGCCGGCTCGCGGTGCACGGGGTGGACTCCGACCAGTTCCCGCTGTGGCGCGAGCAGTTGGCCGCGGCCATGGTCGAGGAGACGCGCCGCTTCGTCGCCGACGTGTTCCGCGCCGACGGCAGCCTGCTCGACCTCCTCGACGCCGACTTCACCTGGGTGAACCGCAATCTGGCGACGCTCTACGGGCTGAAAATGAAGCCGGCGTTGGACAAGCACGAGTGGCGGCGGGTGACGTTCGAGCCCGGCACGCGGAGCGGCCTGCTCACGCAGGCCGCGATCCTGACCGTGACGTCGAATCCTGCCCGCACGTCGCCCGTGAAACGTGGGAAGTGGGTGCTCGAGACCCTGCTCGGCGATCCGCCGCCGATGGCGCCGGACAACGTGCCGTCGATCGAGGATGCGGACCGCCGGAAGTTGACCGGCACGTTCCGGCAGCGGATGGAGCAGCACCGCGCCGACCCGCGGTGCGCCGGCTGCCACCGGCGGATGGACGCGTTCGGCTTCGCCCTCGAGCAGTTCGACCCCATCGGGCAGTGGCGGGAGAAGGACGAAGCCGGCCTGCCGATCGACGCCACGGCCGACATCGGCGGCCGCCGGCTCGACGGACTCGAGGGGCTCAAGGACTATCTTCGCGCGCACCGCGCCGACATCGTCCACTGCCTGGCCACGAAGATGCTGATCTACGCCCTCGGCAGGGGACTCGAGCCGGCCGACGAGTCCGCGCTGGCGGGGATCGAGCGGAAAGTCGAGAATGCCGATTATCGGTTCAGCAGCCTGATCCATGCCATCGTCGACAGCGTGCCGTTCCGGATGCGGCGCGGGGCGGCGCAGGAGGCGGCGGCACGCACCACTTCGGGAGAAACGCCATGAATCAGCACGAGCCAGGCGACCGTGTATCGGGGAAGTCCCGCGTTCCGCGACGGACCGTGCTCCGCGGCCTCGGCGCGGCCGTCGGGCTGCCGTGGCTCGAATCGCTGCTCCCCCGCGCGGCTGCCGCGACGCCGGCCGGGCCGCCGGTGCGGCTCGGATTCGTGTACGTGCCCAACGGTGTGAACATGTCCCGCTGGCGACCCGCGGAGGCGGGGCCGCTGGGTGACCTGCCCCCGGCGCTCGAGCCGCTGGAGGCAGTGAAGGACAAGGTGCTCGTGCTCTCAGGACTGGCGGCCGACAAGGCCCGTAGCCACGGTGACGGGCCCGGCGACCACGCCCGGGCCATGGCCGCGTTCCTCACCGGCGCCCATCCCCGCAAGACGGACGGCGCCAACATCCTCGCCGGCGTGTCGGCCGACCAGATCGCCGCCGAGCGGCTCGCCGAGTTCACGCGGCTGCCGTCATTGGAGATCGGTTGCGAATCCGGCGGCCTGACCGGCGCCTGCGACTCGGGCTACGCCTGCGTCTACAGTTCGACGCTTTCCTGGAAGAGCCCCACGCAGCCCCTGCCCAAGGAGACCGACCCGCGGCTGGTGTTCGAGCGGCTGTTCGGCGGTGACGACGGCCGCCGGGCGGAGCGGCGTGCGACTCGCCGCAGCGTCCTCGACTTCATCCGCGACGACGCCCGGCGGCTCGCCGCCCGGGTCGGCGCGGCCGACCGCCGCAAGCTCGACGAATATTTCACGGCCGTCCGCGAGGTCGAGGAGCGGATGGAGCGGATGGAGCGTCTCCCGCCGCCGGCGCTGCCCGCGAGCCTGGCGCCGCCGGCGGTGCCGCCGGAGCTGGAGCCGCGGATCCGCCTGCTCTGCGACCTGCTGGTGCTCGCCTTCCAGACCGATACGACGCGGGTCTGCACGTTCAGCCTCGCCAACGAGGGGAGCAACATGCGGTACGCGAACCTCGGGATCAACGACGGCCACCACGAGCTGTCGCACCATGGCGGCGATCCCGAGAAGCTCGCCAAGATCGCCACGATCAACGCCTTCCACGCCGCGCAGTTCGGCTACCTGCTCGGGCGGCTGCAGGCCGTCCGCGAGGGGGAGGGGACGCTGCTCGACCAGTGCGTGATCGCCTACGGCAGCGGCAACAGCGACGGCGATCGCCACAACCACGACGACCTGCCGCTCCTCCTCGCCGGCCGCGGCGGCGGCACGATCCGCTCCGGCCGCCACGTGCAGTTCGCCGATGAGACGCCGGTCACGAACCTCTGGCTCTCGATGCTCGCGCGGGCCGGCGTGGACGTGGAGGCGATCGGCGACAGCACCGGCCCGCTCGCCGATCTGGCGTGACCGCGGCCGGCTGCTACGATACGCCCCCGTGACCGTCACCTCCGAGGGCGACCGCATGGCCGCGGCCAGGATTTCCGGGATTCTCACGCCGCTGATGGTGCCGCTCGACGCGGCCGGGGCGATCGACGAGGCCGAATTGCGGCGGCACGTCTCGTGGCTCGTCGACCGCGGCGTCCACGGCCTGTACCCCAACGGCTCGACCGGCGAGTTCCTCCGCTTCACGGCGGAGGAGCGGCGGCGGATCACGTCGATCGTGTGCGACGAGGCCCGGGGCCGGGTGCCGGTGGTGACCGGGGCCGCGGAGGCCAACGTGGCCGAGACGATCCGGGCCTGCGAGCACGCCCGGGAGGCCGGCGCGACGGCCGTGGCCGTGGTCGCCCCCTTCTACTACAAGCTCTCGCCGCCGAGCGTGCTCGCCTACTTCCGCGAGATCGGCCGCCACGCCCCGATCGACGTCACCGTCTACAACATTCCGGCCATGGCCTCGCCGATCGACGTGCCGACGGTCCGCACGCTGGCCGAGGAGTTCCCCCGGATCACCGGCATCAAGGACTCCAGCGGCGACGTCTCGCACATGGTCCGGCTGATCGCCGCCGTGCGGCCCGTGCGGCCCGACTTCTGTTTCCTCACGGGCTGGGACGCGGCACTCGTGGCGATGCTCGTGGTCGGCTGCGACGGCGGCACGAACGCCACGAGCTGTGTGCTGCCCGAGCTCACGCGGGCGGTGTACGACGCGGTGCGGGCCGGGCGGCTGGCCGAGGCGATGGCGCTGCAGGCCCGGGTCACGGAACTCTTTGATGCCCTCATCCTGGGGGCTGATTTTCCCGAGGGCGTGCGGGCCGGCGTCGAGCTGCGCGGCTTTCGCATGGGCCGGTCGCGGCAGCCGCAGACGACCGAGCAGCAGGCCGACCTGGGCCGGCTCGCGGGCCGTCTGCAGGCCATCCTCGGCCGCCTCGGCGTGGATGCCGCGCGGCCCGGGGACGCGGCCCGGCTGCCGGGCTGAGCGTCAGCCGCTTGCTTCGGCCAGCGCCTGCGTCTCCTCGAACGACCGCAGCCCGGCGGAGGCGCCGATCCCGGTCACGCAGCAGGCGGCCGTCGCCGCGCCGAGCAGGCCGGCGGCCCTCGGCTCCATGCCGCGCAGCAGGCCGGCGAGCAGGCCGGCGAGAAACGAGTCGCCGGCGCCCGTCGTGTCGGCCACGGGGCCGGGCGCCGGCACGCAGGGAATGTCGAGGAAGGCGCCCGGGGCGGGGGAGAGCAGCGTGCCGCGGCTGCCGAGCTTCACGCCCACGATGCCCGCGGCCCCGAAGTCACGGTAGCGGTCGATGATCGACCGCGGGTCGGCCCGTCCGGTCTGGTGCGCGGCCTCGTCGAGGCTCGGGACGTAGACGTCGACGTGCGGCAGCGCGGCGGCGATCGCCTCGAGCGTGCCGCCCGAGCCGGCGGTCTCGAGCGCCACCCGGCAGCCCGTCGCCCGGACGGCGGCGACCGCGGTGGCGAGGTCGGGCTCGAGCCCGGGCAGGAGGCCCACGTAGCCGACGACCGCCAGCCGGCAGCGGCCGAAGTGGGCGGCCTGCCGCCGCACGAATGCCAGGTCGATCGCGGCCGGGGCACCGACGTGATGGGCGAAGCTTCGTTCGCCGCCCGGATCGATGAGCACGGCGGTGGTGCTCGTGGCGAGCGCGGCATGCGTTTCGAGCGCGGCCACGTCGATGCCCTCTGCCTCCAGCCGCCCGCGGATCGTCTCGCCCCACGGGTCGGCGCCCACGAGGCTCGACGCCGCGACCCGCATCCCCAGCCGCCGCAGGGCGATGCCGGTGTTGCAGACGATGCCGCCGGTGGTCACGCCGATCGGGTCGACGTGGAACAGGCGGCCGCCGCCGATCGCCATCCCGAGCGGCACGGGCTTGACGAGGATGTCGGCGACGCAGGTGCCGCAGATGAGGACGTCGACGTCGGGCATGGCTGGGGCAATCCGGCAGGCCGTGGGGCGGCGGGGGGCAGGTCCCGCCGCGACGAAAACAGGGTACACTCTCCGCGTGCTTCGGTCTGCTCCGCACCCGTCGCCCCGTGCCATGACCCATCCGCAGAAGTCGCTCGACCTGAAGCTCGCCCGGATCGTGGCCGATCCGGCCTGCCGCGACTTCATCCTCGCCGACGCCAAGGACGCCGACATGGCCTTCGGCCTCGCGGCGCCGGGGCTGAAGCCGGGCGGCGATCCGGCCCGCGGCCCCTACCGCACGCTGGCCGAGTACCGCGACTCGATCCGGGAACTGGTCGGCCAGGGGCTCGTCGACATCATGCTCATGAGCGCGAGCACGAGCGAGGTGCTGGCGATCGAGGAGGGGATCTTCACGGCCAGCCCCGTGACGCCGGCCGTGCGGATGAACGACACGAGCGACATCTGGCTCGCGGCCGGCACCGGCGGCTACACGAAGCAGCCGGCGTTGCCGTTCGCCACCACGACCATCGCCCAGGCCCGTTGCGGCCGGGTGGATGGTGCCGGCGACCACGACCGGGGCGCGAACCTCGGCCTGTTCTCGCTCACGCTCAACGACGACGCGGTGCTCGACCGGGCGATGCTCGAGGCCTACCGGGCGTTTCGCATCGAGGCGGAGCGGGCGGGCTTCCGCCACTTTCTCGAGGTCTTCTTTCCCAACGCGCTCGACCGCGTGCCGGGGAAGGGGGCCGGCGACCGGCCGCGGGACGTGGCCCGGTTCCTCGCCGATCACGTCGTCCGCTGCCTGGCGGGCGTCCCACGGGCGGGCCGGCCCGTGTTCCTCAAGATCCCGTACCTCGGGCCCGAGGTCACCGAGCAGCTGGCGGCCTACGACCGCTCGCTGGTGGTCGGCATCCTCGGGGGTGGCGCCGGCACCACCCACGACGCCTTCGGCCTCCTGGCCGAGGCCCGGGACCACGGCGCCCGCGTCGCCCTCTTCGGCCGCAAGATCAACGCCGCCGAGAACCAGCCCGCCTTCGTGCGGATCCTGCGGGCGGTGGCCGACGGGGACCTCGGTGCGGAGGAGGGGGTGAGGGCGTATCATGGCGAACTCTCCCGACTCGGGATCCGGCCGCACCGGTCGCTCGAGGCCGACCTGGCGCGGGCGCCGACCGCCACGGCATACGGGGGCTGAGCCTCCGGATCGTCTTTCATTTCCCTGGAGTTCCACGATGTCCGAGATCCTCACTCCCCGCCGGTCGATCGTCCTTCCCTCCCGCCGCACGTTCCTCGGTGGGGTGGCCGGCACCGCGGCGGCCGCCCCGCTGCTCGCCGGGACCGCCGTTCACGCGGCTGGCAGCGAGGAGATTCGCGTGGCGCTCGTCGGCTGCGGCGGCCGCGGGGGCGGCGCGGCGAAGGACGCACTCTCAGCGGGCAAGGCCCCGCTCAAGCTGCATGCCATGGCCGACGTCTTCCAGAACCGCATCGACATGTCCAAGCGGTCGCTCACCGAGGAGTTTAAGGAGCGGATCGACGTCCCCGAGGAACGGGCGTTCGTCGGCTTCGAGGCCTACAAGCAGGCGATGGACGCGCTGCGGCCCGGCGACATCGTGATCCTCGCGACACCGCCCGCCTTCCGTGCGGTCCACTTCGCCGCGGCGATCGAGAAGGGGCTGCACGTCTTCATGGAGAAGCCGGTCTCGATCGACGGGCCGAGCACGAGCCGGATGATCGCGCTGGCCGCCAAAGCCGCGGAAAAGAAGCTCAAGGTGGGCGTGGGCCTGATGTGCCGCCACTGCGATCGGCGCCGCGAGCTCTACGACCGGCTCCAGAACGGCGAGGCCGGTGAACTGCTCTCCTTCCGCGGCTACCGCATGCAGCAGCCCGCGCAGGGCATGGATCTGTTTCCGGGCGTGCCGGAGGGGATGACGGAGCTGCAGTTCCAGGCGAAGCGGTTCCACGGCTTCCTGTGGGCCAGCGGCGGCATCTACAGCGACTATTACGTCCACCACATCGACGAGGTGTGCTGGATGAAGGGGGCCTGGCCCGTCAAGGCCGAGGCGGTCGGTGGCCGCCACTACCCGGGCAAGATCTCCGACCAGAACTTCGACAGCTACGCGGTGGAGTACACCTTTCCCGACGGCACCAAGTTCTTCTACATGGGCAACCTGATGAAGAACTGCGTCAACAAGTTCGGCGTCTTCGGCACCGGGTCGAAGGGGGCGTTCACGATCTCCGCCAAGGGCCACAGCCCGGCGAAGTGCGCGATCTACAAGACGCAGGACATGGACAAGGGGGACCTCCTGTGGACGGCCGAGCAGCCCGAGCCGAGCCCCTACCGGCTGGAGTGGGAGCACCTCGTCGACGCGATCGTCAAGGACGAGCCGTACAACGAGGTTGCCCGCGGGGCCGAGGCGAGCCTGGCGACGGCGATGGGGCGGTTCGCGGCCCACACCGGCAAGGCGGTGACCTACGACGAGATGCTGAACATGGCCTGCGACCTGACCGCCGGAGTCGAGTCGCTGAACGACGATTCCCCCGCGCCGCTGGCGAAGAACGCCGACGGCACCTACCCGGTTCCCAATCCCGGCCGCTACAAGTTCGAATACCACGACTGACCCCGTCCCCTGGAGCCGTTCGATGTCCGCCTCCCGCGCCTTCGAGGCCCTCGGCCTCGTCCTCCCGCCCGCCCCGAAGCCCGTGGGCGTCTACAAGCCCTGCCTCGTCGTCGGACCGCACGTCTACGTGTCGGGCCACGGGCCGCTGCTGCCGGACGGGAAGCTGATGCGGGGCCGTGTGGGCCGCGACCTCGACCTCGACGGCGGCCGGAACGCCGCCCGCCAGGTGGGCCTGGCGATCCTCGCCACCCTGATCGCGAACCTGGGCAGCCTCGACCGCATCCGTCGCGTCGTGAAGGTGCTGGGGATGGTGAACTGCACGCCCGAGTTCGAGGCCCACCCGAAGGTCATCAACGGCTGCAGCGAGTTGTTCGCGGCCGTCTGGGGGCCGGACCTGGGCGTCGGCGTCCGCAGCGCCGTCGGCATGGGCTCGCTCCCCGACGACATTCCGGTCGAGATCGAGGCCATGTTCGAGCTGGCGTAAGGGACGGGTCCATGAGCCTGCTCGTCGTCGCCGCCGCCCTCGCCGCCCTCGTCGCCATGGTGGCATGGGCGAAGATCCACCCGTTCCTGGCCTTCGTCCTCGTCTCGGTGGCCGCGGCGGCCGCCCTCGGCGTCCCGCCGGGCGACATTCCCGGGGCCGTCCGCAAGGGTCTGGGGGCCATCCTCGGCGACCTGCTGATCGTGATCGTCAGCGGGGCGATGCTCGGCAAACTCGTGGTGGAGAGCGGCGCGGCCCAGAAGATCGCCTCCGTGCTCGTCGCCGCCTTCGGCCGCAACCGCATGGCCTGGGCGATGGCCCTCACGGGCTTCGTGGTCGGCATCCCGCTGTTTTACGGCGTGGGCTTCGTGCTCCTCGTGCCGATCATCTTCGCCGTCACCGGCCGCTACGGCCTCCCGCCGCTCGTGGTCGGCCTGCCCGCGCTGGCCGCCATGAGCGTGGCCCACGGCCTCCTGCCACCGCACCCGGCCCCGACGGCGCTCGTCGCGCAGTTCGGGGCCGACATGGGCCGGACGCTGCTCTACGGGTTCCTGATCGCGATCCCGGCGATCGTCCTCGCCGGCCCGGTCTTCGCCCGGACCCTGGCCCGGATCGAGGCCCGTCCGCTGGCGGCCTTCGCCGCAAAGACGCTCCCCGAGGAGAGCCTCCCGGGCGCCGCCGTGAGCTTTGTCGCCGCCCTCCTGCCCGCGATCCTCCTCCTCGTGGCCTCGCTGGCCCAGGCTGCGACGCCGGACGGGCTGCGGCAGCATCCGGCCGTCGCGCAGGGGCTGCGGTTCGTCTCCGACCCCGACGTCGTGATGCTCGTCGCCCTGGCCTTCGCCACGGCGACGCTCGGGCTCGGCCGGGGCCGGTCGCTGGCCGACGTGATGGGCGTGTACGGCGCGGCGATCGCCGATGTGGCGTCCACGCTGCTGGTGATCGCCGGCTCGGGGGCGTTCAAGCAGGTGCTCATCCAAAGCGGCGTCGACAAGACGATCGCGGGATCGCTCGAGGGGGTGCCGCTCGATCCGCTCGTGCTCGCCTGGCTCGTCACGGCCGCGATCCGCGTCTGCGTGGGCTCGGCGACCGTCGCCGGGCTGACGGCCGCCGGGATCGTCGGACCGCTGGTGGCCGCCGGCGACGCCGACCCCAACCTCATGGTGCTGGCGATCGGCGCGGGCAGCCTCGTGGCCTCGCACGTCAACGACGCGGCCTTCTGGCTGTTCAAGGAATACTTCAACGTCTCCATCGGCGACACGCTCCGCAGCTGGACGGTGATGGAGACGATCGTGGCCGTGGTCGGCCTGGCCGGCGTGCTGGTGCTCGACCGGTTCGTGTGACCGCCGGCGTCCGGCTCAGGCCGGCGTGACGCACGGGCCGTCGGCCGCGCGGGTGACGAACATCCCGGCGTCGATGCCGGTGGCGTCGCGGTAGCGGCGGTGGAGTTCCGCCATCACGTCGGCCGCGTGGTCGGCGGCCACGAGGGCCACGACGCAGCCCCCGAAGCCGCCGCCGGTCATCCGGCAGCCGTGCACGCCCGGCAGGTCGGCCGCGGCGGCGACGAGGAGATCGAGTTCGCGGCACGAGACCTCGTAGTCGCGGGCCAGCGAGGCATGGCTCTCCCGCATCAGGCGACCGGCCCGCGGCCAGTCGGCCGCCTCCACGGCCGCCACGAAGGCCAGCGTGCGGTCGTTCTCGGAGAGCACGTGCGTTGCGCGACGGCGCTCGACGTCGGGCAGGGCGGCCCCCCGCGTCCGCCAGATCTCGGGCGTCACGTCTCGGAGCGACCCGCAGCCGAGTAGGGCCGCGGCCGACGCGCACTGGGCGCGGCGGACGCCGTATGCGCCGTCGCCGAGGCTGTGCTTCACGCCGCTGTCGGCCACGAGCACCCGGATGGCGTCGTCGTGGATCGGCACATGGCGGATCTCTCGGCTGCGGCAGTCGAGGAGCAAGGCGTGTCCCGCCCGGCCGCAGGTGACAGCGAACTGGTCCATGATGCCGCAGGGCACGCCGGCGAACACGTTCTCGGCCCGCTGGCAGAGCAGGGCCTTGGCGGCGGGCGGCAGCGAGCGGCCGCAGAGCGTCTCGATCGCCGTCGCCGTCGCCACCTCGAGCGCCGCGCTGCTCGACAGGCCGCCGCCGGCCGGCAGGTCGCCCGACACGACCGCCTCGAAGCCGGGGATGCGCCAGCCGAGTTCCTGGAACCCCGCGACGACGCCCGCTGGATAGGCGGTCCAGTCCTTTCGCCCCGGAACGAGGGCGGCCTCGAGGTCGATCGTGTCCACCGCGGCCTCACGATCGGACCGCAGCACCACGAGCCGGTCGTTGCGGCGGCGGACGGCGAGGCGGAGCCCGCGCTCGATCGCCATCGGCAGCACGAAGCCGTCGTTGTAGTCGGTGTGCTCGCCGATCAGGTTGACCCGACCCGGCGCCCGGACCTCGAAGGCGTTCATCCCGACCGCCGGCCCGCCATGAGCCGCTCGATGTCGTCGGCCTCGACCGGCACGTGGGCCGCGAGGTCCACCGGTCCCCGGTCTGTGACGAGCACGTCGTTCTCCAGCCGCACGGCCAGCCCTTCCTCGGGGATGTAGATGCCCGGCTCCACCGTGATCACCCAGCCCGGCTCCAAGGGGCCGTCGACCGGCGCCGGGTCGTGCACGCCGAGACCCAGGGAGTGGCCGAGGCCGTGCATGAAGTATTTCCGGCAGGCCGGCTTGTCGGCGGAGTCGGCCGCGGCCTCGGTCGCGGAGAGAAGGCCCAGCTCCACGAGCTCCCCGGCCATCTGCACCTGGGCGGCCCGCTTCCAGTCGCGGAGCGTGGTGCCGACGGTGGCCCGGGCGATCGAGGATCGGAGCACCCGCAGCACGGCGTCGTAGACGGCCCGCTGCCGGGGTGTGAACCGGCCGCTCACGGGGTAAGTTCGCGTCAGGTCGGCGTTGTAGTTCGCGTAGCAGGCCCCGGCATCGACGAGCAGGAGGTCGCCGGCGCGGCATTCAGCCTCGTTCTCGACGTAGTGGAGCACGCAGGCGTTGGAACCCGCCGCGATGATCGGCTCGTAGGCCATCCGTGACCGGCGGCGGGTGAACTCGGCGGCCAGTTCCGCCTCCAGTTCGAACTCCATCGCTCCCGGCCGGAGGGCATGCAGCAGCCGCGTGAGGCCGGCGTCGGTGACGTCGATCGCCCGGCGGATGAGCTCGATCTCCTGCGGGGCCTTCACCGCCCGCAGCCGCCGCAGCAGCGGAGCCAGCCGCTCGTAGCGGTGCAGCGGGTAGCGGGCGATCAGCTGTCGGGCCAGACGCAGGTCCCGCTCCTCGACCTCGTAGGCCGCGCGCTCGTGCTCGTTGAGGTTGAGCCACACCGTCTCGCACTCGCACAGGAGCGCGTGGAGAATGCCCGGCAGTTCGGAGAGCCAGTGGACGCGAGGTACTCCCGAGACCGTCGCGGCCTTCTCCTTGGAGAGCTTCTCGCCCTCCCACTGGGCGAGGTGCTCGTTCGGCTGCCGCACGAAGAGCATCTCGCGGCGGAGCGGGTCGGCCGCCAGGGGCGCGAGGACGAGCACGCTCTCCTCCTGCTCGATGCCGGTGAGCCAGAACAGGTCGCTCGCCGGGTGCAGGCGGCGGGTCCCGTCGCCGCTCGTCGGCTGGACGTCAGCCGCGTGCACGACCGCCAGGGCGCGGCCCGGCAGGTGCTCCACGAGGCGACGGCGGTTGGCGACGAACAGGGCGGGGTCGATCGGGGCGTGGCGCATGGCTGGGCAGATTCCCAAGGGCTGGGTTCAGGACGAGAAGCTCCACTCGGGCAACTTCATGATCTGGCCGCCCTTCATCGCCGACTCGTGCGCCAGGATCCCGGTGCAGGTCCAGTTGGCACTCTGCCGGGCGTTGGGATACGGGTCGCGACCCTCGACGAGGGCGGTGACGAACTCGTGCACGAGGTGCGGATGGCTGCCGCCGTGGCCGCCGCCCTGCGTGAACGACAGGTGCTGGTGATCGTCGGCGTCGTACACGCCCCCCGTGGTGAACCGCTGGATCGGCTCGGGCAGGAGGTGGGCGAAGTCGGGCACCGGCACCCGCTTCGGGATCTCGGGCTCGGGCACCTTGGCCGTATGGAGCACCGGCTCCTCCCCCTCGCAGAGCTGCCACTCGAAGCTCTTCTTCGAGCCGTAGACGTCGAAGCTCTCCCGGTACTGTCGGGCGGTGTCGAACAGCGAGCGGATGACGCGGGCCACGACGTCGCTGTTGCGCAGCTTCACGTGGGCGCTCTCGATGGCGAACGGCGAGCCGTAGTGCGCGATCAGCTCTTCGCGGATCCGCCCGGAGCCGAAGCAGCTCACCTCCGCGGCGTCGAGCCGCTCGAGCGCCAGGCACGGGCCCACGCAGTGGGTGGCGTAGTGCATCGGCGGCAGCCCGGGCCAATAGTTCGGCCAGCCGTCCATGTCCTGCTGGTGGCTGGCCTGCACGAACTGGATCCGGCCGAGCTCGCCCCGGTCGGCCATCTGCTTGATGAACAGGAACTCGCGGGCGTAGACGACGGTCTCGGCCATCATGTACTTGAGGCCGGTCTTCGCCGACAGCTCGACGATCTTTCGGCAGTCGTCCACGCTCGTGGCCATCGGCACGGTGCACATCACGTGCTTGCCGGCTTCGAGGGCCGCCAGCGTCATCGCGGCATGGTCCGGAATCGGCGAGTTGATGTGGACGGCGTCGACGTCCTTTTCTTTAAGCAGGTCGGCGTAGCTCGTATAGCGGCGCTCGACGCCGTACGCCTTGCCGACCTCGTCGAGCTTGTCTTTCGACCGCTGACAGATGGCGACGAGCTCCGCGTGCGGATGCCGCTGATGGATGGGGATGAACTCGGCGCCGAAGCCGAGTCCGACGATGGCGGTACGAATCCGGCGGGGAGAAGACTGGGTCATGCAAACCCCTTCTGCATCTTTCAGGTCGACGTTCTTGGCAGCAGGATTCTAAAGCGACTTTTCCGTCGTGTCAGCGGCAGGGTAGCATCACGCGTCCCACGGGCAGGCGCTGGGCTTTCAGTCCCTTGCCGGTCGCACGGCACTGGTCACCCAGTGAGCGAGGCATTCACGAGGAGGTGGGCGATGAGCGGACGACACGTCGGGGGCGCGATCTTGGCCGCGCTTGGCATCCTCGCAGCGGCCCGGGCCGCCGAACCGCCGCCGGCCGAGAAAAAGCCGGCCACGCCAGCCGAGATCGCGAAGCTGGATGCCCGGATGAAGGATCTGAGCGAGTCGTTCCTGCGCGAGACGACGGCACTGATCGGCTCGTATGAGAGCATCGGTGAGTACGAGCGGGCCAAGCTGCTGCTCGAGGCCCTCCGCAAGCTCAACCCCGGCAACGAGGCCGTGAAACAGAAGCTTGCCGACCTCGACCGCCGGCAGCTCGACGCCGAAGAGTTCACGGTGAAGCTGGAGCCGGGCGATGCGTGGGAGGCCGTTGGCACCGTCGCCAAGGATCGACAGCTGCGGGTCCGCGTCACGGGCGAATACCGGTTCACGGCGGTGGCCACGGTCGGGGCCAACGGGGTGGCCGCCAAGGACACGGTCGCCGATCTCGTGCCCGGCATCCCGCTGGGGGCGGTGATGGGGTTGATCGCGACGCCAGCCGCTGGGGATCGGCCGGCTTCGAAGCCGCCGAAGCCGTTTCTCGTCGGCAGCGAGCACAGCCGGACGGTGGATGCCGACGGAATTCTCTACCTGAAGGTCAACCTTCCCGCGGGCACGACGTGCACGGGCGGACTCGAGGCCCACGTGGGCGGGGCGACAAAGCCCTAAGTCGCACCGAAGCCGTCAGGTGTCGCGGCCTTCGAGGACCGCGTCCAGCGTGGGCAGCGGGGCCGATGGCTTCTTCGCCGGCTCGGCGTCCGCGTCGGCCGCCGGGGGCTCGCTCCCGGTCTCCCGGGCCCGCTTCTTCGCCAGGGCCACGTCGACGGGATCGGTGAGTTTGGGCGCTACCTCGCGGTAGATGTCACCGGCGTGCGCCTTGACGGCCGTGGCCTCGGCGGCGGTCACGCCGCTGCCCGCATCGGCCAGTTTCCACCAGTCGTTGGCGAGCTTCAGCCGGGCCTGGGCAGCGGCCTTGGGGTCGGCCATCAGGGCCACCTCGGCGGCCGCCAGCGAACGCAGCGACTCGTCCCGCCCCAAGGCGAGCGACACGAGCCCCTTCTTCCAGTCACGCCTCACGAAGCACAGGTAGCGGCCCACGATCTCCGCGGCACCGGCGTCGTCCGGGGCGGCGGTCAGCGCATCGCGGGCAGCCGCATACTCGAAGGCCTGCCGCCGGCGTTCGCGGACCGTCTTCTGCTGCTCGGTAGCCTCGGCGATCAGGCCGGGCCCCACCGGCGTTACCGGCGCAGGCGGCTTCTCGCCCTTCTTGCGGCGCTCGGCGGATCGGGCCCGCTCCTCTTTGGCGATCTCTTTGGCGATCTCCAGCGAGAGGTCGGCGGCCGCGTCGGCCAGGTCGAACTGGTCGGCCGCCACCGCCATGTCGACGGTCGCCATGACCTTCTCGAAGACCAGGGCGTCGGGCCGGGCCTGCGGTGCCCGGGCGACGCGGGACAGCAGCGCGTGGCGGGCGTTCAACTCGTCGATGACGAACAGCCGTGCCCGTCGGGCGACGACGTCGAGGGCGCCCGAAATGGAACCCGCGTCGATCGCGACCTGCTCGGCGAGATCGAGGAGCGCGAACTTCCGACTCGGGTCTTCGGTCTTGTCGGCCGCGTCGCGAAAGGTGCGGATCGCCGCCTCGGGTTTTGCCGCGGCCGACGCGAGCGTTTCCTCGTAGGCCTGCCGGATCACGGTGAGGGCCTCGGCCACGGACTCCGGCGCAGGGACGGGCATTCGCTGTGCTGGCGGCGGAGGGGGCGGCGCCGGCGAGGCGGGGCGGGGTTCATCCTTGTCCTGACGAGCGGCGTCCTGACGAGCAGCCGGGGGCCGTGGCGGGTCGAAGGGCTTCGCCTCCGCCTCCGGCCCGAGGAGGTTCTCGAGCGTGGGCGGTCCGGTCTGGGCCGCGACATGCGCTGTCGCAGACAGCAGCAGGCCGCAGGCGGCAACGAGGACGGAAAGCAGTCGCGGATGCATCACGGGCACGAGGCGGGGGCGGCGGGTTCGAGACCAGTTCGCAGGGTACGGTGCTTTTTCTTCCCCAACAAGACCGCTGGCGGCGAGATTGCCACCACCGGCCAGGCAGCCCGCTTTGCAGGGAATTCTCGGCTGGCGGTACCATCCGGCCGATGGAGCCGGTGCGGCCAACGCCGTCGCGGGAGAAGCCGTCGGCGGGCGAGCGGGAGGGGCTTGGTCGCGACCACTCGGCGGCCGGACGGGCGACGATGGTGGGCCTGCGCGTGGCCCTCGTCGTCGCGCAGGCGGCGACGGTCCTCCTGACCTGGAAGGTTTGGCAACCGCGGAGCTTCCCGCCGATGCTCCCCCTCGTGCAGTTGCCGGGGTTTCCCGCCGGCTGGGCCATGATCGCGAGTCTCGCGGTGGTGCTCGCGCGGCCGCGGGTGGGCGTGCCGCTCCACGCGGTCGTGCTCGCCGTCGCAATCGTCGCCGACCAGTCGCGACTGCAGCCGCACGTGATCTCGCTGGCCACCCTGCTGTGGGCCACGACGGGAACGGCGGGCGGGCAGATCGTCGCCCGCGCGAGCCTGGCGGCGCTCTGGGCGTATGCCGGGATCCACAAGCTGACGTCGCCGGCGTTTTACGGCACGACCGGACCGTGGCTGCTCGAGGCGGTGTGTCCCGGCGGCCCAGCGTGGCTCGCGGGGGTGATCGCAGCGGCCGTCGCGGTGACCGAGATCCTCATGGGCTGCTGCTGTTTCGTGCCTCGCCTGCGTTGCCAAGTCGCCTGGGTGGCGGCCATGTTCCACCTGGCGACGTTCGCCGTGCTCGCACTCCGGCTGCAGTGGAACTATGCCGTCTGGCCCTGGAATCTCGCGCTCGCCGTTGCCGGCCCGGTGATCGTGCTCGCCTGGCGGGGTCGCGGCCTCGGGGAGGAGTGGGCGAGCGCGACGCGGGCCGCACGCGCGGCAGCGATCGTGCTCCTCGTGCTGCCGGCGGGCTACTGGCTGGGATGCGTCGACGCCTTCCTGGCCCACTGCCTCTACGCCGACAATCGACCCCAGGCCTACGTCTGCACGCCGTTCTCGCGGACCGACCTCGACGCCGTCTGCCAGCGGCTGGGCGTGGTGCTGCCGCCGGCGCATCGACTCTACGCCCCGTTCTTCCGCGGCATCGGCCGGCCGGGGGAGTGGCTCGAGGTCGAGGACCCGCGCTGGATCGCCCGCGTCCGCGGGTACTCGCGGCGGAAGATTGCCTGGGACGAGATCGCCGGTGGTGCCGCGTCGCCGCCGGCAGGGGAGCCGTAGGCGATATCATCGGATCGCGTTCCCTCCGGTCCGAGACGCCGCCATGCCCCCGCCGCTTCGCCTTCCCACCGACCTGCCCGTCGCCGCGGTTCTCGACCGCGTCGTGGCCGCCGCGCGGGGCGGTGCCGTGGTCGTCACCGCGCCGCCGGGCTCCGGCAAGACGATGCTCGTGCCGGCGGCCCTGCTCGACGACCTGCCCGCGGGCCGGGTGGTCCTGCTCCAGCCGCGGCGGCTCGCCGCCCGAGCCGTGGCCGGCCAGATCGCCCGCCTGCGGGGCGGGGAGGTCGGCGGCGAGGTTGGCTACCAGGTGCGGTTTGACGCCCGCGTGGGCCGTGACACGCGGCTGGTCGTGGAGACGACGGGCATCATGCTGCGGCGGCTGCTCGACGACGTCGCGATCGAGGGCATCGCCGCCGTCGTGCTCGACGAGTTCCACGAGCGCTCGGTCGAAATGGACCTGGTGCTCGGGCTGCTCGTGCGGCTGAAGCAGACGCTGCGGCCCGACCTGCGGGTCGCCGTGATGAGCGCCACGCTCGCCGCCGAGCCCGTCGCCCGGCTCCTCGGCGGTGAGGCTGCCTGCCCGATCGTCTCGGCCAGCGGCCGGATGTTCCCGGTGGAGACGCGGTTCCTGAAGCACGGCGACCGTCGTGACCTCGTCGAGCTCGTGGCCACGACCGTCCCCGAGGCCCTGCGGCGGACGGATGGGCATGTGCTCGTGTTCCTGCCCGGCGTCGGCGAGATCATGCGCTGCGAGCGGGAACTCGCGGCGGCCGTCGATCGGGAGGGGCATGCGCTGCTCACGCTGTTCGGCGACCTGCCACCCGAGCAGCAGGACCGCGTGCTCGACGATCTCGGCCGCCGCAAGGTGATCCTGGCCACGAACGTGGCCGAGACGTCGCTGACGATTCCCGGGGTCACCGCGGTCGTCGACTCGGGGCTGGCGCGGCAGTTGCGGGTCTCCCATGCGACGGGTCTGCCGCGGCTGGAACTCGTGCCGATCTCGAAGGCCGCGGCCGAACAGCGGGCCGGCCGCGCGGGCCGCACCGCCGCCGGCACCTGCTGGCGGTTGTGGGACGAATCGGCGCACCACCGCCGGCCCGAGGCCGAGCAGCCCGAGGCGGTCCGCGGCGACCTCGCGGGGCCGCTCCTGCAGTTGCTGGCGATCGGCGAGGCGGCCGACTTCCCATGGCTGGACCAGCCCCCGGCGGAGGCCCGGGAGAGCGCCCGGCGGCTGCTCGCGCACCTCGGGGCCATCGACCGCCCGAACGGCGGCCCGGACCGGATCACGCCGCTGGGCACCGAACTGGCGCGGCTGCCGGCCCATCCGCGGCTCGGCCGGCTCCTCCTCGCCGGGGCGCGGCTCGGCGTCCTTCGCGAGACCTCGGTGGCCGCGGCACTGCTCTCCGAACGCGACCCGTTCCGACCGGCACGGCACGCCGGCGGCCCGCGCGACCGGCACACGGTCCGTACCCGCTCCGACGTGGTCGACCGGGTCGCCGCGCTGCAGGCGTTCCACGCCGGACTGGCGGCAGACGATTCCGATCTCGAGCTCCATCCGGCCGGCGCCCACGGGGTGCTCCGCGTCGCCGAGCAGCTCTACCGGATCGTGGAGCCGCGGTCTCCCCGCGCGGCCGACCCCGCGGCCGCCCTGATGCAGGCCCTCGTGGAGGCGTTTCCCGACCGGCTCGCGCGGCTGCGTGCGGGAGGACAGGATCGCGGCACGATGGTGGGCGGCCGGGGCGTGCGACTCGACAAGGGGTCGCGGGTCCGCGGCGAGCCCTTGTTCCTCGCCATCGACATCGACGACGCCCCCGGCGAGGCCGGCGTGCGGATGGCCTCGGCCGTCGACCGCGCCTGGCTCGAAGCGGATGCTGCCGCGGCGACGAACCTGCGGACCGACGAGGAGGTCGTCTTTCATCCGTCGCGGCGCCAGGTCGAGGCCCGGCGGCGGACACTGTGGATGGATCTGGTCCTCGACGAGGCGCCCGCGGCGATCGACGATCAGGAGGCTGCCGCGGCGGTCCTCGCCCGGGAGGCCGCGGCCCAGTGGGCGCGGGCAGCGCCCGCCGCGGATTCGCCGGCCGGAAGTTTCCTGGCCCGGGCCCGGTGGCTGGCCGTCGCCGCACCCGACCTCGGCCTGCCGGCCCTCGACGACGCAGCGGTCAAGGAACTGCTGCCGGAGGTGTGCCGCGGCCTGCGGACGCTCGAGGAGGTGCGGACGGCCGACTGGCTCGGGCGGCTGCACGGGCTCGTGGGTCACGGGCGGATCGCCGAGGTCGAGCGGCTGGCTCCGGCCCACATCGAACTCTCCACGGGCCGCCGGCACCGCCTGGCCTACGAGGGAGCCGGCCCGCCGGTGCTGGCGGCGCGGATCCAGGAACTGTTCGGCGTCCGCGAGACGCCCCGCGTGGCCGGCGGCCGCGTGCCCGTGCTGCTCCACCTGTTGGGGCCGAACCACCGACCGCAGCAGGTGACGTCCGACCTGGCGGGCTTCTGGGCCCGCACCTACCCGCAGGTGCGGAACGAACTGCGTCGCCGCTACCCCAAGCACGCCTGGCCCGACGATCCGCTCGCGACCCAGGCACGCAAATCCTGACCCGTCAAGCCGACCGGCGGCGGTTTGGCCCACGATTTTCGCCGCGGCCGACGGCTGGCACCGGCCGTGCCCGACACGCCGAAAACGCACGCCATGGCGGTTCTGCCGCGGCTGCGGCGGGGGGCTGCGGCCGTGAAGAATCCCGCCGGGCGTCGACGATCAACCCCCTGTGGGTGAGTCCCCGGCGGCAGCGTGCCGTCGCCCGCCTGTGACCGTGTGCTTTTCTTCCAGTTCCAGAGGAGTCCTTCCATGAGTCGTATCGTTCTGCTCGTCGCCGTCGTGGCGACCCTGTTCGTCGGTGGCGCCGCGTCGGCCTCGCAGATCCGCGGTGGTCAGCAGGTGCAGGGCGCCCGCAAGGGCCCGGTCGCCAAGCTCGTCGAGCTCGAGCGCCGCAAGAACGAGTGGCTCCGCGAGCGGTTCCTGAACAAGTAGTCTCGCGTCCGGGACCGGCGCCGGGTCGCCGATCGCTCACAGCGCCGCCAGGATCGACCGGACGATCGCGTCCGGAGTCCCGGCGACGTCGACGACGATCGGCCGCTCGTCCGGTCCCGGCCTTTCGAGCAGTGCCAACTGGCTGTCGAGCAGCGTGGCCGGCATGAAGTGCCCGGCCCGCTGCTCGACGCGTTTTCGGATGGCCCCGGTGGCGTCGTCGAGGTGCACGAGGCGGATCCGCGGATGCGGCAGCCCGAGCCGTGCACGGTAGCGGCGGGCGAGCGCCGAACAGGCCAGCACCGTGCCCCGCCGTTCCGTCACGGCCCCGCGGAGCAGTTCCGCGAGGGCGTCGAGCCACGGCCAGCGGTCGGCGTCCTCCAGGGGTGTGCCCGACCGCATCTTGGCGACGTTTTCGGGCGGGTGGAACTCGTCCGCATCGCGAAACTCCCAGCCCAGGGCGGCGGCCAGGCGGCGGCCGACCTCCGTCTTCCCCGCGCCGCAGACGCCCATGACCACGCAGGCCAGGGGCCGGGATGCCGACTGGTCGGTAGACGACGATCCGTGGATCATGGAGGCTTATCGTACGCCCCCCGAGGATCCCATGCAGGCCCCATCCCGCGACTGGCTCGCCGGCCTCGAGGCGTTCGTGGCGGACTGGCGGCGGCAACGTCCGGCCCGGGACGATCCGTCATCCGGTCCGGAGGCGAGCGCCGAACGGGCGATCCTTGCCGCCCACCTCGTGTCGTGGTTTGACGGGCTGGCCGCGGTCCAGGCGGCGCGGCGGCGGCACGTGGCCGGCGGGGCGGGCGATCCGGACTGTCCGATCGTGCTCACCACGTCGGCCGTCGGCAGCGCGGTGGCCGAGTCGTTGCTGGCAGGGGGGCATCCGGTCGCGGCCGCGGAGGCGGGGCGGATCATCCCGGTGACCGAACTCGAATACCGGCTGTGGTGCATCCGTCACCCCGACGAGCGGTATGACCGGCACGTCAATCACTGGAACTGGATCAAGACCCGGGTCCCGCCGCAACGTGCGGCCGAGTTCGCCCGTCATCCGCTCGGCCCCGGCGAGGCGTACTGGCTGCACCGCACCGGCACGGCGGGGGCCGGCGCGGCCGACCGCCGCGACTGTCACCTGTGGAAGTGGAACGGCGTCCATGCCGCCCTCGTCGAGCCCTTCGTCCGCGAGGGCGGAGTGTCGACCCTGGCCGACCGCCGCCCCGCCGGCGGGGATGATTGAGGTTTTCCACGCGGCGGGCTAATTTCTGGCTCCTCACCCACCGGTTACAGAAGCCCATGAAGCCCCGCATCCTGCTGACGACGACCTCTTTTCAAGACACGCCGGGCCCGCATCACGACGCCCTGGCCGCCACCGGCTGGGAGGTGGTGACCGCCCGCGGCCCGTTGAACGAGGCCGACACCCTCGCGGCCGTGGGCGCGGTGGACGGCTACATCTGCGGCGACGACGCGATCACCCGCCGCGTTCTCGAGCAGGCCCGGCCGCGGCTCAAGGTGCTCTCCAAGTACGGCATCGGCGTCGACAAGATCGACGTCAAGAGCTGCACCGAGTTCGGCATCCCGCTCCTGTTCACGCCCGGCGTGAACCACACGACCGTCGCCGAGCACGCCTTCCTGCTGCTGTTGGCGCTGGAGAAGAACCTCCTTTTCCACACCGACTCCGTCCGGTCGGGCGGCTGGAAGCGGCAGACGGGCCACGAACTCCTCGACAAGACGATCGGCATCGTGGGCATGGGCCGGATCGGCAAGGAGGTCGCCCTGCGGGCCAGGGCCTTCGGCATGAAGCCGGTCGGGTACGACGTGTTTTGGGACGAGGCGTTCGCCGCGGCCCACGGTATCGCCCGGGCGGCGTCGCTCGACGACCTGTTCGCCGCCGCCGATTACGTCTCGCTGCATTCCAACCTCACGCCCGAGACCCGCGACCTCGTCCGGGCCGAGACGATCGCGAAGATGAAGCCGGGCGTGATCGTCATCAACTGCGCCCGCGGGGAGATCGTGAACACGGCCGACATGGCCGCGGCGCTCCAGTCCGGCCGCGTGCGCGGCTACGGGACCGACGTGCTCGACGCCGAGCCGCCCCCGGCCGACCACCCGCTCACGAAGCTGCCCAACTGCCTGGTGACGCCGCACGTGGGCTCGCGGACGCACGAGAGCGTGCAACGGCAGGCGATGGCGGCCGTCACGAACCTGATCAACGCCATGCGGGGCGAGAAGCCCCTCGCCCAGGTCAATCCCGAGGTGCCGATCACAAAGGTCGTCTAGGAACTCACCACGAATGTCCGAAACCTTCCACGTCGTCCCCGTCGCCGCCCACGAGGCGATCGTCCGTGCCGCCTATCTCAAGCGGGGCTTCGACGCCGCCGAGGCCGAGCACGCGGCCAAACTCGCCACCGCCGCCACGCGGCACGGGATCCGCACGCACAACGCCATCAAGGCCCTGCACCTCGACGAGCACTTCGGGTCCAAGGCCCACGGCTGCGTGCCCAAGGCGGCGATCACGAAGCTGCCGTCGCGGTTCGACGCCTGCGAGGTGTGGGACGCCCACAAGAAGCTCGGCCAGGCGGTCGCCTGGGAGGCGATCGACACCTGCATCCGCCTCGCCGACCGGCACGGGTGCGGCACGGTGAGCGTCGACAACGCCTTTCACTACCTGTGGGGCGGCGGCTACGTGATGGAGGCCGCCAAGCGCGGCTACATCGCCTACACGAACTGCACGGCGGCGCTCGCGGAGGTCGTGCCCTTCAAGGGCGTGTTTCCCACGCTGGGCACCAATCCGCATTCCTGGGGCTTTCCCACGACCGAGGCGGTGGGCTTCCCGATCGTGATCGACTGGGCGACCAGCGTGATCGCCATGGGCCGCGTGCAGCAGCTCAAGCGCGAGGGCAAGCCGCTCCCGCCGAACGCCGCCGTGGACAAGGACGGCCGGCCCACGACCGACCCTGCGGCGGCCGTGTCGCTGCTCCCGTTCGGCGACCACAAGGGCTACGGCCTGTCGCTGATCAACGAGATCGTGGCCGGCTTCATTGGCGGCTCGCTGCCCACGATCCGCAACCGGGCGCCGGTAGCCGGCGAGAAGCAGACCTGTGCCTTCTACTTCCAGGTCATCCACCCGGAGGCCGTCAGCGGCGGCGCGTTCGCGGCCGGCCGGTCGCAGGCGGCCAACGTCAAGGCGGTGCTCGCGGACATCCTCGGTCACGGCAACGAGACGTGCATGCTGCCCGGCCAGCTCGAGGCCCAGGCAGCCGCCCGCAGCGAGGCCGCCGGCGGCCTCCTGTTCTCCACCGCCGAGGTCGAGGCGCTCAACGAGATCGCGCACGAAGCCGGCGTCCCGCCCCTCGACACCTCCTCCCTCAAGACCGCATAAGGATCCGCCCATGTCGCTTCCCCTCAAGCCCAAGGACTCCTGCACCTTCGACCAGGTCTCGCTCGGCGAGATCATGCTCCGGCTCGACCCGGGCGAGGGCCGGATCCGCACGGCGCGGCAGTTCCAGGTCTGGGAAGGGGGCGGCGAATACAACGTGGCCCGCGGCCTGCGGAAGTGCTTCGGCCTGAAGACCGCCGTGGTGACCGCCTTCGTGAACAACGAAGTGGGGCACCTGGTCGAGGACTTCATCATGCAGGGGGGCGTGTGCACCGACTTCATCCAGTGGCGGGCCGACGATGGCATCGGTCGCACGGTCCGCAACGGGCTGAACTTCACGGAGCGTGGCTTCGGGATTCGCGGGGCGGTGGGCGTGCCCGACCGCGGCAACACGGCCGCCAGCCAGATGAAGCCCGGTGACGTCGACTGGAACCACCTGTTCGGCACACTGGGCGTCCGCTGGTTCCACACCGGCGGCATCTTCGCGGCTCTCTCCGAGACGACGGCCGCCCTGACCATCGAGGCGGTGCAGGCCGCCAAGAAGCATGGCACGATCGTGTCGTACGACCTCAACTACCGGCCGAGCCTCTGGAAGAGCATCGGCGGGCAGGCGAAGGCCCGCGAGGTCAACCGGGAGATCGCCCGGCACGTGGACGTGATGATCGGTAACGAGGAGGACTTCACCGCCTCGCTCGGCTTCGAGGTCGAAGGCGTGGATCATGCGATCAGCGAGATCGAGACCGGGGCCTTCAAGCGGATGATCGAGACGGCGGTCAAGGAGTTTCCGAACTTCAAGGTGGCGGCCACGACGCTCCGCCGGGTGATCACGGCGACGAAGAACGACTGGAGCGCGATCTGTTGGCACGACGGGAAGTTCTACGACAGCCGGAAGTATCCGGAACTCGAGATCCTCGACCGCGTCGGCGGCGGCGACAGCTTCGCCAGCGGCCTGGCCTTCGGGTTCCTGGAGTTCAACTGCCCGCAGAAGGCGGTCGAGTACGGCGCCGCCCACGGGGCGCTCGCGAGCACGACCCCCGGCGACACCTCGATGGCCACCCGGGCGGAAGTAGAGAAGCAAATAAAGGGTGGCGGGGCGCGGGTGGTGCGATGACCCCAGGCGGCCACGACGGCCGCCTCGTAAGCTGCCGAGGCCAGGATGGCTCGGCGGCGCGAAAGCCGCGAAGCAAATAAAGGGTGGCGGGGCGCGGGTGGTGCGATGACCCCAGGCGGCCACGACGGCCGCCTCGTAAGCTGCCGAGGCCAGGATGGCTCGGCGGCGCGAAAGCCGCGAAGCAAATCAAGGGTGGCGGGGCGCGGGTGGTGCGATGACCCCAGGCGGCCACGACGGCCGCCTCGTAAGCTGCCGAGGCCAGGATGGCTCGGCGTGCGCGACGTGATCCACTGTCACAGTGCCAGCCCGGCGTAGGCGGCGACCGCAGCCGCCGCGATGATCGCCGCCTGGTTGGCACGCGTGCGCGGAAGCCGCCCGCGCAGGAGCACGGCACCGCCGACGATCGCCGCCGCCACGGCGCATTCCACGGCCAACACCTGGGCACTGGCCTGCTGCCAGACCCGGACGCCGAGAAAGGCCGCCGCCACGGCGGTTCCGGCGACGATCGCGGCCGTGGCCCCGCGGTCACCGCCCCGACAGATCGCGGCCGCGGCGAGGTGCATCGAATAAGGGAAGAAGAACTCGCGGTCGCCCGTCACATGGAACACCCCGAGCCAGATCAGGGCCGACGCCGCACAGGCGAGTGACTCGACGGCGGGACCAGACAGCGACAGCGTGACGACCGCGACCAGCGCAACCAACGTCCAGGGGGCGCCCCCGACCGCCTGGGCGACAAGCAGCAGGGCGACCTCACCGACGAGAAAGACCGCCAGTGAGGGGCTCATGGCGGGGTCACCACGTCAGGGCGTCGCTGCAGGCGGCCGGACGGCTCATGGGTGCGTCGCCAGTTCCACCCACGACTTGCAGCCGCCGAAGGACTCGTGCCACGGCAGCGTGAGCGGTTCGGAGAGCGGGGTGACGTCCACCTCCAGGACGTGCAGTTCGTCCTGCCAGCGGTGGAACCGCTCGGCCACCACGGCGTCGCTCCACACGTGCCGTGGGCGAAAGGAGGCGAGGTCGCCGAGCGACCGCACCCGGCGGGCGTCGCGGACCCGGGCCACGTGGCGGAACACGACGCTCCCGTCGGGCGGCCGGTCGGCGTCGATGTCGACGAGCAGGTCGCGGGCCTCCGGCACGAGGCTCTCCGGGGCCTGGTGGACGAACGTAGGCAGGAGGAGGAACTCGGCGTGGTCCGGCCGGAACGCCCCGCCGGGCTCGACGATCCCGCCCTTCCGCAGGATCACGTCCTGACGGCCGGTCGCGAGGGCCCGACAGATGGCCGCCCACTCCTTGAAGGCGAAGGCCGGCGGAGCGGGGCGGGGCGGGGTCATTTGGCCGGCTTGCGGACGTGGATCCCGTCGGCCGTCATCTGGATCACGGGAATGCCCAGCTTCGGGTCGAACACGCCGGAGCCCCGGATCACGACGTCGGATCCCTTGTCGACACCGAACAGCTTGCGGGCGTCGACGGGCAGCGGCTTGCCGTCGGCCCCGAGGAACTGCACCGCCGCCATCGGCGAGTTGGCGTTTCGCTTCTTGCAGAACGGGCAGTCGTCGGCGACGTGTCCCGGTTTGTTGGCATGATCGTCGGTCGGGATCTCGAGGAGCGAGAACGAGGCCTTGCCGTCGAGAAACGGTTCCATGCCGCCCTTGGCGCCGATCCGGCCAGTGATCACGACCGGCTGGGGCGTGGTCGTCAGCTTGGCTTTCGCCTGGGCGAGCGTGAGGGCGCCGGCCGGCTCCTCGGCCAGCACGATCGAGGCGGCGGTCGGATCGGCGGCCTGCGTGGGGGCGGCCCCGAGAACCCCTGCCATCACGAGCATCAGCATCCCTGCCGTTCGCATCGCGTCGTCTCCTGGAGTGGGACCGTCCGTCAGCGGGCCGATTCGAGCGTCTTGATCGCGTCCTCGATCCGCTTCGCCACGCCGGCGTGCACGTCGGCCGGCGAATCCCCCTTGCCCGCGGGGGCGTGGAGGGCCGTGTCGAGTTCGTCGAAGCAGGCGAAGACTTCGTCGAGCGCCTTGGCGGCTGCCGCCCGGCCCTCGTCCGACAGCTTCTCTTTCGGCAGGAGGCCCTGGATGTCTTCGATCAGGTGCCCGACGCCGTGCACGACGTCGTCGGCCGCGTCGGCTTTGCCGGCTGCCAGATGGGTTTTCACGTCGGCGGCGGCCTTCTTGAGCTGGGCGACTCCCTCGGCGAGGGTGCCCGGGTGATCGTGCTCCTCGCCGCCGTGCCCGTGGTCGTGGTCGTGGTCGTGCCCCTCAGCGGCGGCCTTCGGGGCCGCCGGGGGCGGAGCGGGCCGACTGCAGCCCGTCACCATCCAGGCGACCGCCGTGGCGAGAACGGCGACAGGGGGGATCGTGCGACGCATGGCGGGACTCCGGCAGGTCTGGGGGCGGGCAATCGGTACGAAAAGTCTATCGGTCAGGCCTTGGGCCCCGCAATCCGCCGCCTCGGCTCCGGCGCCGCGTCGGCCAGGAAGCAGACCAGCGACCGGTCGGCGAGTTCCACCGGACGCTCGACGTCGACGAGCGGGCCGGTGCCGGCGGGATGCACGTCGTGCGGCGGGCTCCTGCCGGTGTCGACGAACAGCCGCCAGGTGAGCGACCGCACCGCCTCGGCCTGCGGGAAGTGGAAGATTCGCGGCGCTGACCCGGCGTGGGCGAAGACGAGGACGTGCCGCGGCACGTCCCCGGCGGCCCGCTCGCCGGCGGGGGCCCCGAAGAAGCATGACAGGCTGGTATCGGCGGCGTACCAGTCGATGTGCGCCCCCTCGGGCGAGAACCATTCGACATCCGGCAGGATGCCCGACGCGCTCGAGCCGCCGACGAGGAACGTCCGCCGCCGCAGCGTGGGGTTCGAGCGGCGCAGGGCGACCAGCTCGCGGACGAAGCGGACCATGTCGGCATGCTCGTCGACGAGCCGCCAGTCGAACCAGGAGACGTCGTTGTCCTGACACCAGGCGTTGTTGTTGCCCCGCTGGGTGCGGCGGCACTCGTCGCCGGCGAGGAGCATCGGCACGCCCTGACTGAGGAGGAGCGTGGCCACCAGGTTTCGGACCTGCCGGGAGCGGACGGCCGTGATGTCGGCCCGCCGCGTCGCGCCCTCGACGCCGTAGTTGTCGGAGAAGTTGTTGTTGTCGCCGTCGCGGTTGCCCTCGCCGTTGGCCTCGTTGTGCTTCTCGCGGTAGCTGACGAGGTCCTGGAGCGTGAACCCGTCGTGGGAGGTCACGAAGTTGATGCTGTGGAAGGGCTGGCGGCCGTCGTCGCCATACAGGTCGCTCGAGCCCGCGAGCCGCGTGGCCAGGTGCCCGGTCTGGGCGTAGTCGCCCCGCCAGTAGCGACGGACGTCATCGCGATAGCGGCCGTTCCACTCCGCCCAGCGGAGGCTGGCGAACGAGCCCACTTGGTAGGCGCCGGCTGCGTCCCACGCCTCGGCGATGATCTTGGTGTCGGCGAGGAGCGGGTCCTCGGTGATCACCTCGACGACCGGCGGGTTGGGGAGGATGTCGCCGTTGCGGTCGCGGGACAGGATGCTCGCGAGGTCGAAGCGGAAGCCGTCGATGTGGTAGTTGTGCACCCAGTGCCGCAGGCAGAGGAAGATCAGCTCGCGGACGATCGGATGGTTGCCGTTGATCGTGTTGCCGCAGCCGGTGTAGTTGCGGTAGGTGGAGCCGCCGTCGCCGAGCATGTAATAGACCCGGTTCTCAAGACCCTTGAACGACAGCGTCGGCCCCAGCTCGTTGCCCTCGGCCGTGTGGTTGAAGACCACGTCGAGGATCACCTCGATGCCGGCGGCATGCAGCGCCCGCACCATCTCCTTGAACTCGCGGACCT
>JBIIDT010000135.1:0-5721 GCA_044238145.1 Pirellulales bacterium
GCCGGTGGCGGCGACTCCCAGGGCCAGCACCGGAAACACGGTCGGCTGCGTGCGACCGATGGCCGAGTCGATCGACTCGCCCATCACCGAGGTCAACTTGTCGGCGCTCGGCAGGCCGGAGAGCGAGCAGAAGCCGCCGCCGTGGTCGATGTCGATGTGGTGCCCCCGCAGGCCCTGGATCACCGTCAGCCGGTCCTGGAACGCCGCGAAGGGCTCGATGTCGAAGGGGAGCTTCAGGCCCTTGATCGGGGTCCGCGTGGTCTTCGTCGTGTCCACCAGCGGCAGGTCCACCGGCTGCGCCGCCCGCTCATGGAAGCCGTTGTCGAAGAGCAGGAACACGACCCGCTTGGGCGGCGCGTAGGTGCCCGCGGCCTGGGCGGCGAGTCGCGAGAGCAAGGGCGCGAGGACGAGGCCGGAGGTGCCGGCGGATACGCCCTTCAAGAACCGGCGGCGGTGGAAGGCTGTCATGGATGGGTCTCCTGGCGGAAGGAAATGTCGCGTCACTTGGCCGCCGCGGTCTGGCGGCGGGCTGGGGAGGAGGGCGCGGGACTCGTGCGGTAGAGGAAGGCGTCAGAGGTGAGCAGCGACGCGATCAGGGCCCGCATGCTGCCGCCGTTCTTCGCGTAGGCCTCGTGGGCGGCCACCAGCACCGGCCCGTCGGCGTAGGTCTCGTTGCGGCCCATGAAGAACCGAAAGGCGTGCCGCACGAAGACCTGCTCCACGAGCTTCGAGTCGGCCAGCTTGCGGATCAGCTCGAAGGGATCCTTGACCGGCCCATTGAGGGCGGGATCGAGGCTCCCTTCGACCACGCCCACGGTGTCGAGCGGCAGCTTCTTGTAGACGATCCTGGCAGCCTCCTCGGGCCTCAGCTCCCGACCCTTGCGCTTGGCCGCGGCGAGCATTTGGGCCTGCAACGCCTCGGTGGCCTCCTTGTCCACGACCTGCTCCTCGGTGCGAAAGCGGCCGAAGTGGTCGAACTGCTCGAAGGGCAGGCCGAGCGGATCCATCGTGCGGTGGCAGGTCCAGCAGTAGGCCTCGCGGGTGGCGTTCATGCGGTCGCGGAGGGTGCGGTGAGGCTCGTCCGGCAGCATGGCATTGACGGTGATCGGCACGTCCGGGATCGCACCGCCGAGCAGCCGCTCGCGGATCCAGCGGCCGCGGTGGATGGCGTGGTTGTCGAAGTTCCCCGACTGGGCGACGAGCCACGCCGGGTGCGTGAGCATCCCCATGCGGTGCTCGGCCGGCATCTCGTAGGGCACGTCGGGTGACCAGTCGCCGCGGGTCTTGAAATCGAGCTCGTAGACCGCCATCACGCCGTGCACGCCCGTGCCCCGCTTGAAGGGTGCTTCCGGCGGGGTTCCTTTGCCACCAAAGCGGGTGTTTTGGTAGTAGGCTTCCCTGAGGTTCTTGCGGGGGTCGTAGGTCAGCGCGAACGTCTTGTTGGTCGTGAGCAGTTCCTTGAGCACGTCCTTGTCGCGGGCCAGCACCCACCCCACCAGCCGGTCGGCGTCGGTGACGAAGAACGTGGGAAACCACTCGGAGACGCCGTTCGCCTTCTGCGTGGTCTCGTCCTTGAAGACGTCGGGCGCGGTGTCGTAGGCGAAGTAGTCGCGGAAGAACCGCACGACCCGCGGCTTCGGGATCGCGTCGTCGGCGAGGATCCGCTCCACCTGCCCGCGGACCTCGGCGGCGGTGGCGAGCTTCCCCTCGGCCACGGCCTTGGCGAGCGCGGGGTCGGGCTCGCGGTCGGTGAGGGTGAACGAGATCGATCGGGCCAGATCCCCGGGCGGCGGCAGGCCGCGGGGCTTCCCGTCGGCCGGCCGCTCGATGCGGTAGAGCACCGAGGGATGGCAGAGCACGACCGTCAGAAAACGCTCCACGGCCGCCTCGGCGGCGTCGCCCTCGAGGCTGGCCTTCAGGAACGTGCCGTAGCGGCTCGCTTCATCCGCGTCGGGCTCGCGGCCGAGCAGCAGCTCGAAGGCGGCCTGTACGGCGGCGGACACCTGCTCGGGCGTCGCCTTGCCACCGTCCTTGAGCACCGCGGCGAGCGGGGCGAAGGGCTTGGTCTTGAGGGCCTTGTAAAGCGGCTTGCCGTCGCCCCCCATGATCGCGCCGTCATGGAGGAGTTTCTTGGCGAGCCGCTGGCAGGACCGCATGTGGATCTCGACCTCCGCGTCACCGATGCGGTGGGCGGTCGAGTAGTCCGGAAACGACCACTTGGCCTGGATCTGCCAAGGGGGCACGAGGTCGGTGAGCTCCTTGCCGTAGCCCTTGCCCATGCGGTTGAGCCACGCGGTGTAGGCGTCGTCGGTGATCCGCCACACACGACCGGGAGTGGCGGTGTCGCCCTGCGCCTTGCCGGCGAAGAGGAACTCGTGATCCACCCAGTTGCCGCGGGACGAGGCCCGGGCCCGCGACTCGTCCACGGGGGCGCCGGCGGCGGCGAGCGTGGTGCGGATCCAATCCATCGCCGCCAGCCGCTCGGCGAGCGCGGGCTGCTCGGCGTCGGCGGGGGGCATGCGGCGGCTCTCGAGCTGCTCGTAGACGTGCTTCCAGGCCGCGAGGTCGTCGGGCTTGGCGGGCGCGGCGGCGAGCGCGTCGAGCCGCACGTCGCCCTCGGGGTCGTCCTTGCCGTGGCAGTCGCCGCAGAACTTCGCCACGAAGGCCGTGGCAGCAGCGGGCGTCGCCGCGGCGGCGACCCTGAAGGGCAACGCGAACCCAGCGGCCGCGAACAGGGCCAGGGCCGCGAGGCGGCGGAAGGGCGACGGGATGAACCAGCCGAGGGCTGTCATCGCGGAGGGCTCGCAGGCCATTCCCGGGGCGTCGAAGCCGGTCTTCACCAACGTGATCCTGTAACTAAAAGTTTACGACGTGGGCGGAAGGCGGTCAAATGGTTGGCGAGAGGTCGTCCGGTTCGCCGCCGGAGGCCGTGGTGGTATCGGCCACGAGGCCCACGTTCCCGGAGACTCAGCCGTGCTTCGCTCCCTGCCGATGCTCCTGCTGGGTTGCCTGTTCGTCGCGGTCCCCCCCGTTCCCGCCCGTGCGGCCGACGAGCCGCCGCTCGTGGGCGTGCCGGGCAAGGTGCTCTTCGCGGACGACTTCTCCGGAACCGCGATGACGCCGAAATGGGCCGCGCCCAAGGGCGATTGGGTCGTGGCCGACGGCGTCGCCACCGCCAGCGAACGGGCCGACCAGGACAGCGCCGCCGTCTGCCAGGTGACGCCGCGGTTCGAGCACCGCGACATCCTCGTCGAGTTCGGCTTCCGCTGGGAGGCGACGAAGGTCATGCACCTCGAGATGCGGGACACGACGTACAAGGGCAGCCATGCCGGCCACATCTGCTGCCTCTCGATCATGCCGGGCGAGATCCGGCTCTCCGACTACAAGAACGGCACCATGGCGAACACGAACTATGAACGGCTGGCCGACAAGGCGCTCTCCAAGGAGGAGAAGGAGCGGCTCAAGGCGGAGATCCTCGCGAAGTCGGCGCGGACCTATCCCTTCAAGGTGGAGAAGGGCCGCTGGTACCGGGCCCGGCTCGAGGTCGTGGGCGACGAGATGCTCCTCTGGATCGACGGCAAGCCCGTCGCCTACCTCCACGGCCCGGGCATCGCCCACCCCGCCCGCAACCTGCTCTGCTTCTCGATCCGCGGCAAGGCGACGCAGTTGCGGGATTTCCGCATGGTGGAGGCGACGCCGAATCCCGACTGGCCGGCCCGCCGCGACGCGGTGCTGGCGGCGCTCGGCGCGCGGTAGCGGCGGCCGGAGACCGTCGCTACAGGGAGGGAGCGGTGCCGGTGGCGAGGACCGGTTCCGGCAACCGCCGCGGGATCTCCTCGACCCGCATGCCGAAGCCGGGGCCGGCGAGCGACGAAAGGTCGATGCGGCCGCCGCGGCGGCGATAGAGCCCCGGGTGGATGGTCGCCTCGGGGGCCGAGACGTCGGGATAGAACTGCGAGGCGTTGGTCTCGACGCCGGCGAGCGTGCGGGCGTGCGCGGCGAGGCGGGCGTGCGGGAGCATGGCGAGCATCGGGTTCGTGAGATCCTGCACCATGATCTGCATGCCGTGCGTGCGGGCCCAGGCCAGCGAGAGCAGGGCGCCCGACTGCGTCTTGCAGGTCTTGAGGGCCACGCCGTTCCAGCCGAGGTCGCGGCCGCGGGCCACGTGCCGCCAGTCGTGGGCGCTCTCGTCGAGAAACAGGGGCGTGCGGGCGGCGAGGGCGTGGACGTCGATCGGGTGGGCCTCGAGGTCGTAGGGGAAGGGCTGCTCGACGTACAGCAGCCGGGCGGCGAGCACGGGGTCGCGGGCGGCGACGGCGTCGAGGGCCCGGCCGACGTAGGCCGGATCGGTGACCGTGCAGTTGAAGTCGGCGCAGTAGCGATCGACGCCGCGGGGCGTGCCGATCGCCGCCACGCGGAGGAGCCGGTCAATGTCCCAGTCGAGGTCGTCGCCACGGAGCTTGACCTTCAGGCAGGTGAGGCCGTCGCGGTCGATCCAGTCGCCGAGCAGCACCGGGTGGCCGTCGTCGGGCTCGCGGCCGGTGAGGTCGGTCCGCTCGAGCGGGTCGAGGCCGCCGACGAGGTGCCAGGCCGGGAGGCTCGTGGGGGGCGCGGGATCGAGGAACTCCGCGGGGAAGCGGCCGCGGAAGCGGGGCACGTCCGCGGCCGGGAGGTCGCCGAAGAGATCGGCGAGATCGGCCGTGAGGTGGGCGGGGCCGTAGGTGGCATACGTGTCGACGCCGTGGACCTTCCCGAAGGCGTCGTGGAGGGCGAGGTCGAGCGGGCTCAAGGCAATGAGCGCCGCGAGTTCCGGCACCGAGGCCGCGTTCGGCGGCGCCGCCGCCCGGGCCAGGTCGTCGAGCCGCGCGCGGCGAAAGGCGATGCCGATCTCGAGCACATGGCCGGTCTCGCCGAACGCGACGATCTCGCGGGCGCAGGCGGTCGCCAGCCGCACCATCGCGTCGTGGCGGTCGTCGTAGGGCAGGTCCGAAGGCCAGCCCCACTGCACGGAGAGCGGCGTCTCACCCCAGCCCACGGCCCGCCGCCCGCCGGCCGCCTCCACCTCCACGGCGATGCGGCAGCAGGTGCCGGTCTCCAGCACCTGGTTGCCGAACTTGAGCGGCACGCGGGTGCGGATCGGGATCAGGAACGCGGCGGTGCCGACGACGCGGATGTCGGTAGGGCGGGACATGGTCTGCGAGGCTATCGCGCCGCCGGGGGGATGGGGAGGTCGGGCCGGGCGGCCGCCGCCGTGCGGGCCCGGGCGAGCGTGTCGGCCACCGACACCTCCGCACCGCCCTGCCGCTCGCTCTCGTCGGCCGCCTCCATGAACGCCATGATGGCGAGCGTCTCCTCCGGGGCGACCGGCGGCTGCCGCGTGCGGAAAAACTTCACGATCTCGACGACCAGCGGCCGGTAGCCGCCGAACGCGCCCGTCTGCGCCTCGCCGCGCGCGCCCTGCACGACGCCGCCGAAGGGGGCCTTGCCGGTCACGTCGCCTGCGAAGCGGCCGGTGCGGCCGTCCGACCACCGGCCCTGCACCTCGTCGACCGTGTCCGTGGCCTGCGTCCGCCGCACCGACTCGCACCCGGGGCCGAGCACCGTGAACAGGGCCTCGACGCCGTGGATGCCGTACCAGAAGAGGTCGGGATGCGTCGGCTCGTGCTTGCACGGGCCCCGGATCTCGGCGTGCGCGACCGGGCCGATCTCCGTCGGGAGGCC
>JBIIDT010000017.1:0-45424 GCA_044238145.1 Pirellulales bacterium
CCCGAGGAGGAGAACCTCTTCGAGACGGTCGATGCGCCGGCCCAGCCGAAGCCCGCACCCGCCGCCGAGGAGTCGCCCTTCCCCACCGACTCGGCCACCGAGCCCGCTCCGCCGGTCGATGCCCCGGCTGATGCGCCGGCCGATGCGCCCGCCAGTGACCCGACGACGGCCACCGAGGAGCCCGCGACCGAGGCGGCGCCCACGGAGGAGATGGAGGAGGAGGCCGCCACCCCGCCGGCCGGCGAGAACGAGCCCGCGACCGAAGAGGACGCCGCGGCCGAAGAGTCGACCGAGGAGCCCGCTGCGGAGCCGGCCGACGAGGCCGATCCGTTCTCGAGCCGCGAGCCGGCCCGCCGCTGGATCGACTCGACGGGCCGCTATGCGACCGTGGGCACGCTGGTGGGCGTGTCGGACCGGGAGGCGGAGATCCTCCGGGCCGATGGCCGCACCATCCGCGTGCCGCTCGAGCGGCTCAGCCCGCACGACCGCGACTACGCCGCCGAAGCGCAGCCCAGGCTCCTCGCCGGGCCGAAGGCGCCGCAGCCCACCGACACCGCCGGCCTCTAACGATCGCCGCGGGTCACTTGTCGTCGAGGACGGCCACGGTCTCGAAGGCCTTGCCTTCGAGCATCTCCAAAGACGCACCGCCGCCGGTGGAGACGTGGCTCACCTTGTCGGCATAGCCGAGTTGCTCGACCGCCGCCGCCGAGTCGCCGCCGCCGATGATCGTCACGGCCCCGCCGGCCGTCGCCTCCGCGACGGCGTCGGCCACGGCCTTGGTCCCCGCGTCGAATGGCGGCATCTCGAACACGCCCATCGGCCCGTTCCACACGACCGTGCCGGCCGAGCGGATGATGGCCGCGTACTGCTTCGCGGTCTCGGGCCCGACGTCGAGCCCCTCGAAGCCGTCGGGGATCTCTCCCGCCTTCACCACCCGCTTGTTCGCGGCCGCGGAGAAGTCGTCGGCACAGTGCGTGTCCACCGGGAGCACGAGCTTCCCGCCCCCCTTTGCGAGCAGCTCCCGGGCGAGCTCGACTTTGTCGGGCTCGACCAGCGACTTTCCCGTCCTGCCCCCCTGTGCCAGCGAGAACGTGTAGGCCATCGCGCCGCCGATCAGCACGTGGTCGCAGATCGAGAGCAGGTTCGTGATCACGGCGATCTTGTCCGACACCTTCTTGCCACCCAAGATCGCCACGAACGGCCGCCTGGGCCGGGCGATCGCGTCGGAGAGGTACTGGATCTCCTTCTCCACGAGGAAGCCGGACACGGCAGCCTTGCCGAGGGCCTTCATGGCGACCGGCACCGCGTGCATGCTCGCCTCGGTGCGGTGACAGGTGCCGAACGCGTCGTTGACGTAGGCGTCGGCGAGCGTCGCCAGCCCGTCGACGTAGGCCTTGTCGTCCCCCTTCTTCTCCCCCTTGTTGAAGCGGACGTTCTCGAGCACGAGCACGCCGCCGGCCGGAAGGGCCCGGGCCTTGGCATGCGAATCCGGGCCGCCGGTGTCGCTCGCGAGGCCCACGGGCCGCCCGAGCAGTTCGCCGAGCCGCTTCGCCACCGGCGCCAGGGAGAACGCAGCCTCGAATCCCTTCCCGGCGGGCCGGCCGAGGTGCGACATGAGCACCGCCCTGCCCCCCCGGTCGATGATCGAGCGGATCGATGGTAGCGCCATCCGGATCCGCCGGTCATCGGTGATCGCGCCGGAGTCGTCCTGCGGGACGTTGAAATCGACGCGGACGAGGACGGTCTTGCCGGCGGGGTCGATGTCGGCCACGGACTGCTTGGGCATCGGGGGTCTCCTTGTGTCGGACGGGACGTCAAACGTCCAGGTTCTTGACGTCGAGGGCGTGCTTCTCGATGAAGTCGCGGCGCGGCTCCACCTGCTCGCCCATCAGCACCCGGAACAGGTCATCGGCCGCGGCGGCGTCGGACATCGTGATCCGCACCAGCGTCCGATTCGCGGGGTCGAGCGTGGTATCGCGGAGCTCCTCGGCGTTCATTTCGCCGAGGCCCTTGAAGCGGGTGATCGACAGGCCCTTCTCCCCGGCCCGCCGCACGGCGGTCAGCAGGCCGCGGAGATCCTCCAGGCCGATCTCGTTCTCGCCGCGCCGCAGGGTGTACCGCGATTCCTCGCTGCCGGTCCGGTCCTGTGGCAAGAGTGCATCGATGTCGAAGCCCATCGCCTCGAGCTCCTTGAGGCCGGAGTTGATGCTCCGCACCTCATGCAGGTCGACCACCACGAGCTGATGCTCGCCCGTGCCGGGAGCCGTGCCGGGCGTGGAGTCGCCGGCCTTCTCGGCCTCCTCGATCCGCCCCACCTGCAGCTCGCCGCCGGCGGCCTTCTCCTTGCCCTTCACGAAAGCCTCGAGCTCGTCGCGGCTGGTGAACCAGCGCTCCTCGATGCCGTAGTAGACGTGGTACATCGGCAGGCGGCCGGTCTTGGCGTCGCGGCGGGCGGCATGGTCGCGGAGGCTAACCCCCCGTCGCTCGAGGGCCACGAGCGCGTCCTCGAGGCCGGCCAGCGTGCGGCACAGCTTCTGCATCTCGTCACCGGCGATCTCGCGACCGTCGCCAGGCAGGAACACGCCCTCGCCGAGACCCTGGTCGAGGAGCTGCCCCTTCATCTCCTCCTCGGTCTGCACGTAATAGACGTGCTTCTTGGAGCGGACGCGGAACAGGGGCGGCTGGGCGACGTAGACGTGGCCCGCCGACACCAGTTGAGGCATCTGACGGTAGAAGAAGGTGAGCAGGAGCGTGCGGATGTGGGAGCCGTCGACGTCGGCGTCGGTCATGATCACGACCTTGTCGTACCGCCGCTTCGTGAGGTCGGTCTCGTCACCGAAGCCCGAGCCGATCGCCACGATCAGGCTGCTGACCTCCTCGTTGGCGAGGACCTTCGCCGTGCGGCTCTTGTAGGCGTTGATGATCTTGCCGCGCAGCGGCAGGATCGCCTGGTACTCGCGGAGCCGCCCCCCCTCCGCACTGCCGCCGGCGCTGTCGCCCTCGACGAGGTACAGCTCGCACTTCTCCACCTCGCGGCTGGTGCAGTCGCGGAGTTTGCCGGGCAGGCCGCCTCCGGAGAGGGCGTTCTTCCGGTCGCGGAGCTCCTTGCGGGCCTTCTTGGCCGCCTCACGGGCCTCGGCCGCCAGGATGCCCTTCTCGATGATCGCCTTGGCGCTCTTGGGGTTCTCCTCGAGGTACTTCGCGAGGAAGTCGCCGACGGCCGAGTTGATGACACCCTCGACCTCGCCGTTGCCGAGCTTCGTCTTCGTCTGCCCCTCGAACTGCGGGTGCGGCACCCGCACGCTGATGATCGCCGTCAGCCCCTCGCGCACGTCCTCGCCCGTCGGGAGCAGGTTGTCGCTGAGCGACTTGTAGAGGCCGCTCTTTCGGCCGTACTGGTTGAGCGTTCGCGTGAGCGCCGAGCGGAAGCCGGCCACGTGGGTGCCCCCTTCGGTCGTCGAGATGTTGTTCACGTAGCTGTGCAGGTTCTCCGTGTACTCCTTCGCGTACTGGAAGGCGATGTCCCAGCCCACGCCCGAGTACTCGCCCTTGATCGAGATCACGTCGGGATGGACGTGCTCGCTGGCGTGGTTGAGCTGCTCGACGAACTGCACGATGCCGCGGTCGAAGCAGAAGTTCTCGTCGGCGCCGCTGGCGGCGTCGTGGAAGTGGATCTGCAGGCCCGAGTTCAGGTAGGCGAGCTCCTTGAGCCGCTTGGCGAGCACGTCCCAGGAGAACTTCGTCTGCTGGAAGATCTGCGGATCGGGCTTGAAGGTCGTCTTCGTGCCGGTGCGGTTGGTCGCGCCCATCTTCCGCACGGGGCCCGTCGGCTCGCCCCGCTGGTACTCCTGCTGCCACACGTGCCCTTCGCGGGAGACCTCGACCTCGCACCACTCCGAGAGGAAGTTGACGACGGTCACGCCCACGCCGTGCAGACCGCCGGTGGCCTGGTAGGCACCCTTCTCGAACTTGCCGCCGAACTTGAGGACCGTCATCACGCCCTCGAGCGTGGAGACGTCCCGCTCCATCTCCTCCGAGAGCTGCGGGTGGCGGTCGACCGGGATGCCGCGGCCGTCGTCCTCGACCGTCACGCTGCCGTCTACGTTGACCGTCACGCTCACGTGCTTGGCGTGGCCCGCCATGCACTCGTCGATCGAGTTGTCGACCACCTCGTAGACGAGATGGTGCAGGCCGCGGGAGGTGGTGTCGCCGATGTACATGCTCGGCCGCTCCCGGACGTGGTCGCGGTCCGAGAGGTGCTTGAGATCGGCCGACGTGTATTCCTTCTGCGTCTGCTTGTCTGCCATCGGTGGTTCCTCGCGTCGGGTGGGGTCGGTGGGCCGCGGGTCGGCGGCGGTCAGGGAGTGAGGCCGGCGTCGGCCATGAGGCGGCAGCGGATATCGGTGATGCCGGCGGCCGGAGCCAGTTCGGCCAGCCGGGCGAGTACCTCCCGCTTCTGGAAGGCGAGTTCCTGCACGTGGGCCGAATGGCTCACGAACACTTCGAGCACGCCGCGGCGGACCAGCCCGGGCCGCGACGCACCCCGGAGGGCCGGCGGCGCCGCCGCCTCCCAGGCCGCCGCCAGGCCGCTGGCAGCCAGTTCGCGGTCGTAGCCGGTGCGGGCCATGAGCCGGCTCATGAGCCGGCCGATGGAAACCGGGCCGGAGGGCCGGGCGTCGGGGCGGTGTGGTGCGGATGCCATGCGGTCTCGCGGGGTCTAGTCGGCGGCCAGCGGCATGATCACGTAGCCGTAACCGTCCTCGGTGCGGCAGACGCAGGCGCTCTGCGGGTCGGTGATCTCGACCGTCACGTTGACCGCGCCGTCGAGCACGCGGAGGAAGTCGACGACGAACCGCGGGTCGAGCTTGATCCGCACGGCCGCGCCGGCGTGGTCGATCGGGAGTTCCACGCGGCTTTCGCCGCTCTCGGCCGACCGGCCCGCGAGCACGAGTTGGCCGGGCTCGAACGAGAAGTCGACGCCCTTCGACTGCTCGCTGGTCACGATCGCCGCCTGCCGCACGGCTGCCAGGAGGGGCCCGGCGACGAACTGCACCTGGGCCGCCTGCGGCCGCTCGGGGAACACGTCTCGCCACCGGGGGAAGCGGCCGTCGACGAGCCGGGCGGAGATCGTCGTCCCGGACGTCTTCACGAGGATCTCCGCCGGGCGGGCGGCCACGAGCACGGGCTGGTCCGGCCCGCCGAGACACCGCTCGATGAGCTGCATCGCCCGGGCCGGCACGATCGGCTGGGTCGCGGCGGCGGCACCCCCATGACTCTTGGCCGGCCCCTGCATCTTGGCCAGCCGGCGGCCGTCGGTGCCGACGGCGATCACACCCTCCGGCGAGAACTCGACGAGCACGCCGCCGAGCGCGTAGCGGCTCGACTCGCTGTCGGTGGAGAACACCGTGCGACGGACGAGTTCCCGTACCAGGGGCGTGGCGAGTTCGAAGCAGGCCTCCGTCGGAAACGTGGCCACCGAGGGAAACTCGAGCGGGTCCTCGGCGGGCAGGCGAAACTCGCTGCGGGGCGCCTTGACGACGCTGGCGGTGCCGTCGGCATGGATCTCGAAGACGGTGCCCGGCGGGCTCTCGCGCACGATCGCCGCGAGCCGGGCGCTCGGCAGGAGAACCGCCCCCGGGGCGAGCACCTCGACTCCCTCCAGATCGATGCGGATGCCGACCTCGAGGTCGGTCGCCGAGAGCACCGTGCCCTCACGGGTGGCCTCGAGTTTCACGTTCGTGAGGACGGGCTTCGGCGACCGGGCGGGAACGACGGCGGCGGCACTCTGCAGGGCAGCGAGAAGCGGCTCCCGCGGGCAGCGGACTTTCATGGAAGGCGGTGTCCTGACGATGCGGAACGGGCCGGGGACATGGCCCCGACAGGGCCGGAAAAGACCCGGCGAAGACCCTTTACTGTACCTGAAGAATGGCCCACGAAAATGCCCCTGGAGACCGCCCGAAACGGCTTTTTCAGGGGTCGCTCGCCACCGTCCCGGATCGGGTCTTCTTCCTGATTAGATTGTTTTGAGAGAGGAGTTTTTAGGAAGAGAGGAGGAAGGAGAGAGGATGACTAATAAGTGACTTTGCGGAACCTCGTTTTTGGACTCATCCGAAGGTGATAGAAGCGTGCAAGACCCCATGGAAACATGGTCTGGAAGATCTGGGACCGATTGCCTGCACAAGCGCATGCCGAGTGTTGATAACGTGTCGGTGGCGGGTTGAAAGTCTGGGGGACGAGGTTGCGAGGTGTGGTGATCGGCGGACCGGTTTCCGTCGCCGACCGGGCGAGTCCCTGCCGGCCCGCGGCGTTTCCAGCCGCGGTTCCCGGTCGCTCGCGGCGTCGGCCTGGCGCCGGCCCTCAGCCCATCCGTGAATCGACAGCGGATCGACAGCACCGGGCGAACACGGGCCCGAGTCGCTCCACCGCGGCATCGACGTCGTCCGTGGTCGTCGTGCGGCCGAAACTAAAACGAACCGTGCCGGCGACGACGTCGTCCGCCAGGCCCATCGCCACGATCGCCGGCGCCGGTTCGCTCGAGCCGCTGGCACAGGCCGTGCCCGTCGCACAGGCGACGCCCGCCAGGTCGGCGGCCATCACGAAGGCCTGCCGGTCGACGCCACGGATCGCCAGGCAGAGGATGTGCGGGCTCGAACCGGACGGCAGGATCGGCCCGACCGCGATGCCGTAGGCCGCCGCCGCCGCCGTGGCCGCCGCATGAAAGCGATCCCGCAGGATCACGATCCGGCGGCCCGTCGCCTCCCGTTCGGCCACGGCCGCTTCCAGCGCCCGGGCGAATCCGGCGGCCAGCACGACCGGTTCGGTGCCCCCCCGCAGGCCGGCCTCCTGCGGGCCGGGGGCGATCGGCGCGATCGCCTCGTCCCCCCGGACGATCACCGCCCCGATGCCCCGAGGCCCCGAGAACTTGTGCGGCGCGACCGCGAGGGTGGCGATACCCAACTCCCCGAACGCCACCCGCTCGCAGACGACGGCCTGCGTGGCATCGACGTGCACGGTCCAGTCGGGGTGGGCCGCGACGAGACGGCCGACGTCGTCGACGGACCCGGTCTGGCTGCACACGAGCGTCGTCGTCACGAGCCTCGGGCCATCCGTATCCGCCGGCGGTCGCCAGGCCGGATCGACGCGGCCATCGGTCGCCAGCGGCATCTCCTCCAGTCGCCAGCCGCGTCCGGCGAGTTCCGCGCACGCCGCGCGCACGCTCGCGTGGTCGCGGGCCGAAAAGCCGCAGGTGCCGGCTTCCCGGCCGGCGAGGCCGAGGATCGCCAGCCGGTTGGCCTCGGTCGCACCGCTGGTGAACACGAGCCGGTCGCGGCCGGGGCCGGTCGCCCGCGCCCCGAGCAGGCCGAGGATCGCCTCGCGGCAATCCTCGAGCAGCCGCTTCGCCCGCCGGCCGGCCGCGTGAGGGCTCGAAGGATTCGCCCAGGCGTCGGCCTGGGCGCGGGCCATCGCCTCCGCGACCTCCGCACGCAGCGGCGTGGTCGCGGCGTGGTCGAGGTACACGGCGGCGGGCGGCGCGGTGGCCACGGTGCGATCGGCCGCCGCTTCAGCGGACCGCGATCAGTTCGACGAGGAAGTGCAGCGTCGCGTCGGGCGGGATCACCGGCGGGGCGCCCCGCTTGCCGTAGCCGAGGCCGCTGGGAATCTCGAGCTCGATCATGCCCCCTGCGCCGACGAGCTGCATGCCCTCGGTCCAGCCGGGGATGACGCCGTTGAGCGGGAACTCGATCATTTCCCGGCGGTCGTAGGAGCTGTCGAACTTCGTGCCGTTGTCGAGCCAGCCGTGGTAATGGACCTTCACGGTGTCGGTGGCCTTGGGCATCGGGCCGGCGCCCTTGCGGAGGACGCGGTACTTGAGGCCGGAAGCGGTCGTGGTGAACGCCTTGGGGGCATCGGCATCGATCTTGCCGGCGCCATCGGGCAGCTTCGGGTGGGCCACTTCGGCGGCGGTGGGGGGGTCGGCGGGCACGGCGGTCTCCTGGAGGCAGAGGGCGAGGGCGAGCAGGGCAACCGACGCGGAGGCGACGTTTCTCATGGCACGGTCTCGCACAAGTGGGGAAGCGAACGGGAAAGCCGCTCAGGATAGCAGGCCGCCGCGGCCGGGCCCACCGGCGGCAAACGCCCGGCCGAGCCGGGCGAGCGCCTCCTCGAGTCTGGGCGTAGGACAGGCCGTGTTGATGCGGACGAACCCCGGCGTGCCGAACTCGCGGCCGTCGGAGGGACCGAGGCCCGCCGCCTCGCAGGCCGCCTGCGGATCGGCTGCGTTCGTGCCGCGGCAGTCGATCCAGGCGAGGTACGTCGCCTGCGCGGGCACGCAGGTGAGCCCCGGGATGGTTTCGACGGCCTGCTGCACGAGATCGCGATGATGCCGCACGAGCGCGAGGAGTTTTTGCCGCCACGGCTCGCCGTGCCGCCAGGCGGCCTCCGCGGCCGCATAGCCGAGCGGATTGACCATCGGCACGAGTCCACCGCCGGCCGCCCGCCAGCGCGTGCGCAGCGACGGGTCGGGCACGATCGCGGCGGCACAGCCGAGCCCAGCGAGGTTCCAGGTTTTGGAGGGGGCCGTGAGCGTGATCGCGGCCCGAGCCACCGGATGGTCGAGGCTCGCGAAGGGCACGTGTCGCCCGCCGGCCGCTTCGTCGAGGATGAGATCCGCCCAGATCTCGTCGCTGATGACCGAGAGGCCATGCCGGGCCGCGAACTCGGCCAGACGCTCGAGATCGGCCCGCGACCAGACCGTGCCGGTGGGGTTGTGGGGATGGCACAGCCAGAAGATTCTGGTCCGGCGAGTGACGGCCGCCTCGAGCGCGTCCCAGTCGATCGACCACGAGCCGGCGGCCTGGGCGAGCGGCACGCGGACGCTGCGGCGGCCGGCGAGGCCCGGCAGGAAGAGGAAGGGCGGATAGACCGGCGTGAACGTGAGGATCTCGTCGTCGGGCTGGCAGAGCAGCCGTGCCGTGATCGATAGCCCGGTGACCACGCCCGGCGTGCCGACGACGTGCCCGGGATCGATGGTCCAGCCATGGCGCGATGCGAGGTGGGCGGCGAGCGCCGGGGCGAAGCCGAGCGGGTCGTGGGTGTAGCCGAAGACGCCGTGGGCCACGCGGTCGCAAATCGCGTCGAGGATCACCTCGGCCGCGGGAAAATCCATGTCGGCCACCCACACGGGCAGGACGTCGCGGCCGGCCCAGCGGTCCCACTTCTCGGAGCCGGTGCCGCGGCGATCGGGGCAGGAGGCGAACGCGGGATCGGGGGCGGGATGGTGGGTCATGGCCGGGAAAGTCTACGCACCTTGAACGCCCCGAGCGGAAAAAGCCGCTTGACGACATTCGTCGTCAAGCGTATCGTGTCAAGTGACGACACTTGTCGTCGTGAGGTCGGCAAGGCTCCTGATGCGTGGCAGGGTGTGAAACATGGCGCGAAAGACGGCGGCGACTCCGGCGGGTGAATTGACGCCCGCCCAGTACGAAATCCTGGCCGTGGCTTGGGACGGTCCGGTCGCGGGGATGACGGTGGCCGAGATGTGGCAGGCGATCGCCGACCGCCGGAGCGTGACGCGGACGACGGTGCTGAACCTCGTCGATCGGCTCGAGAAGCGGGGCTGGCTGACGCGGGAGAGCGTCTCAGGCGTCTACCGCTACCGGCCGACGATCGACCGGCAGGCGGTCGCGGGGCGGCTCGCGGCCGGGTTCGTGGCCGATTTCTTCGGCGGTTCACCGATGCAATTCGTCCAGAGCCTGCTGGGGTCGGAGGACGTGTCCACGGCCGACATCGACCGGCTGCAGCGGATCTTGTCGGAGGCCAAGCAACGCAAGGCACGCGGCGGCCAGCGGCCGCTCAAGGGAGGGCGATCATGAACACGCTCCTGTTCGACGGCGGCTGGATTGGCGCTGGCTTCGGTGCCGCGGTTGCCGCGGTCATCGTGGCCGCCCTGGGGTTGGCGATCGACCGGACGGTCCGCGGCCGGCCGGCGCCGCTGCGCCATGGGCTGATGCTCGCGGCGCTCGTCGTGCTCGGCCTCGTGCCGGCCGTGGCCGCGGCCAGTCGCCTCAGTGGCAGGGCTGCCGTGAAGATTCCGTCCGCCGTCGTGGATTGGCCCGTGGTGCCGGGGCCCGTCGGCGGCGCGACCGTCGCGCGGCCCCAGCCACCGCTGCCCGACACGGTTCCCGCCTCGGCTGCGGCCGCGGTGCCGGCCGCGCCGGGCGGATCTGGCGACGACCAACCGGCGTCGTCGGCCCGCCCGCCTACGTTCCGCGAGGCGGCCTCGTGCCTGCTGTGGGTGTGGCTGGCGGGCGTGATCTGGAGCGGGGCCCTGTTGCTTCGCGACCTGGTGCGCCTGCGCCGATTGAAGCGGACGCTCGTGCCGTGCGCGAGTCCTGCCGCGGCCAACTTGCTCGACGATGCGGCGCGGGCCGTGGGGCTGCGGCATCCGCCACGGCTCCGCGAGTCGGCGGCCGTGCCGGTGCCCGTCGTGATCGGGCCCGTCGGCCCGGTCGTCGTCCTGCCCGCGGGGATGGCGGGGCGATTCGACCGCGAACGCCTCGCCGCCGTGCTCGTGCACGAGGCGGCGCACGTCGTCCAGGGCGACCTCTGGGTCGGCCTGCTGCAATCTGCCGTGGCCGCTGTCTTTTGGTGGTGCCCGCCGGTGCATCGGCTCAACCGCCGGCTGGCCGAGGTTCGCGAGGAGATCTGCGACGACTACGTCGTTGGCGTGCAGGGGGACGGAGTCCGGCTCGCCGAGGTGCTCGTGGAGATGGCGGCGGCCCTGCAGGGCCGCCGGCTGCGGCTGGCAGTCGGGGCCCTCGATCCAGGCGACGATCGGTCGGTGCTCGAGGGCCGGGTGGAACGCTTGGTGAACCTCACAACAAGGACTATTCCCATGACGCGGATGACGTGGCTGGCGATGTCGATGGCGGGGGCATTTGGCGTCGTGGCGCTCGGCGTCGTCTTGGCGACGACGATCCACGCGGCCGATGAGCCGGCGGAGACCGGCCCGCAAGCCGTGGAGCAACGCGAGAAGACGGCCGGGGATCACACGGTCGGGGTCGCCACGGAGACACTGACCGACGACGAGTACGCCGTCGCCATGGGCATGTTGCGCGATCTGAAGGACGAGCTCGAGGCACTCGCCGCCCGGGCGAACGAGCCCGGGGTGCAGGAACGGGCGGCCATGCTCCTCGCCCGCATCGACAGTGTTCTCGTCAAACTCGCCGGTGACAACCGGTTCCCATCGCGTATGTACTTCGTCGTGATGTCCATGGCGCTGGGTTCCGGCAAGGGCCCTGGTTCCCTGGTGCCCAAGGACAAGGCCCAGGGCTACCTCGACCGCGCGGCGGCCGCGTTCGACGGGCTGCTCGAGAAGGGCGGTGACCAGGCCGCCAAGTTCGAGCCGTCGATCCGCCTGCGGCTGGCCCGTATCGACCGCGATCGTGGGAAGTTCGACGAGGCCCAGAAGCAGATCGATTGGATTCTCGCCGACCGCAAGCGACAGGCCATGCTCGACGTCCAGGTACAGGCCACGGAATTGCTCCAGGCTGCCGGAACGGCGGCCGCCGCGGCCGATCCTGAAAAGGCGGACAGGCTGCTGGGCCAGGCGACGGTCGGCCGCAAGGACGGCACGTCCGTCGTCTGGGGCTGGGGCGGCATCGCCGAGAAGCTCGCGTCGAAGCTGGATGGCGGCGGCCGCTGGGCCGAGCAATACCTCGAGGCGCGGTTCAACATCGCGAACTGCCTCTTCGCGCGGGCCCAGCTCCCGGGCAAGGCGCCCGACGGAAAGGCCACGCTGCTCGCCGAAGCCAAGCAGGCGATCGCCTTCACCCGCCAGACGCAGCCGGCTTTGGGAGGCGAGTCTTCCGCGCGGCGGTTCGAAACCCTGCTCGCGGACATCCAGCAGGCCCAGGGCCTGCCGCGTCGTGGCTTCGAAGAGTTGGGGCCCCCTCCTGCTCCATGATGCCCGCCCACGGCGGCGACATCGGTACCGCTGCGACCGCCGCCTTATACTGGGGAACTCGTGTCCGGCCGGTTCGTTTTGGCCGGCGGCGCGGGCACCATGAGGAGGCAAGGCCGGTGGCACTCGAGCAGACGCTGCAGCGGATCGCCGCAGGAAAAGTCGTGGCGATCTTCCGCGGGGACTTTGGTGGCATGGAGACCGACATCGTCGCGGCGATGGCCGACGCGGGGCTCACGGCCGTGGAGGTGACGCTCACCTCGCCCGACGCGATCGCCGCCATCGAGCGGGTGGCCAAGGCCTTCGGCTCGCGGCTGGCCGTGGGGGCCGGCACCGTGATGACGACCGCCGAAGTCGAGCGCTGTGCAGCGGCCGGAGCGACGTTCATCGTCTCCCCCAACCGCGACGTCGCCGTGATCGCCCACAGCAAAAAACTCGGCCTCGGATCGTTCCCGGGCTGCTTCACGCCCTCCGAGATCGTCGAGGCCGTCAACGCCGGTGCCGACGCCGCCAAACTCTTTCCCGCGTCGGCCCTGGGGCCGGGGTTCGTGAAGGCCGTCCGCGGGCCGCTGCCGCACGTCAAAATCATGCCCACCGGCGGCGTGACGCCGGAAGTGGCGCGGGCCTACCTCGACGCCGGCGCCTGGGGCGTGGGGGCGGGGTCGGAACTCGTCAACAAGGACGTCATGGCGCCGGGCGGCCTCGACCGGCTCCGGGAGCGGACCGCGGCGTACCTGGCCGCCTGCCGCGGTCAGGCGTAGCGATAGATTGCCGCCACGCCCGACTCGGTCGGCATCTCGTTGCGGGCGAGCGCCAGGATCGTGCCGCCGTGGAGGAGCACGGTCTCGGCCGTGGCGCCGAACACGTCCTCGCCGGCGCCGAACTCGATCGCCCCGGAGTCGCGGTCGAACCGGCCGGCCTCGAACCGGTCGGCCTCGACCAGGAGCGTCGCCACCTTGCCGGCCACGGCCGCGCGGGCCACGTCGGCCAGGTCTCCCTGCGCGAGCCCCCGGTCGTGGGCCTGGCCGTAGGCCGCGACCGCCTTGGCGATCGTCCGCTGCCGGGCGGCGGCGACGAGCGGCCGCACCGCCGCGGCGAGCTCGTCGGCGGTCATGAGGTGCGGGTCGAGCGGCACCTGCTCCTCGAGCAGGTGCGGGTTCCTGGTGAGCCCGCGAAACGTGGCGGCCAGCCGCGGTTGCGCCACGAGCACCAGCGGCAGCCCCGACTGCCGCGAGAGCCTGTCGTGCACCGTCTCGTCGACGTGCCGCAGGAAGATCTCGGTGTCGGCGGTGACGTCGTCCCGCTTGCCGCCCGTGCCGCCGTGGATGATGCCCTCGATGCCCATGCCACGCTGGACGCGATGCGGCTGGAAGATCTCCTCGTCGACCACCTCGGCCCGCAGGATTTCCCCGGCGGGTCCCGAGCCCACCGGCACCGGATCGAGTCGCTCGACGGCCGTGCCCCGGGAGTCGCTCCAGGCAGTCCCCTCGAACACCCGGGCCACGCGACTCGTCAGGGCGAGGACCTTGAAGCGGTCGAGTCCCGAGACGGCGCGTACGAGCGGCATCGTGTGGAACCGCTCGGCGGCCACGGCCATGGGCGGCACCGGTCGCTGCAGCAGGAACACCCGTGCGGCTCCCGCGGCGGCGAGCACGGCCAGGCCGTCGCGGGTGTGCTCCCAGAAGTCGCGGTCTTCCGCGAGCAGCCGCAAGGGATGTAGGAGCCGCTCGATCTGCGTCGCTGGCTGGGTCGGCTCGAGGGCCGCTTCGAGCGCCGCGATGAGCCGCCTGAAGGTGGGCCGGTCGACCGAGTTGTCGGGCACGTTCCGGTGCGTCGGCAGGTAGACCGACAGGCAGGGGGACGGCTGCGGGGACAAGAGCTCGAGCAGCGCGGCGGGGGAGAGCCGCGCGATCGACAGGGCCTCGGCGATGATCGTCACGGACAGTCCTCCGCTGGCAGGGGCGTCCGTGATGCCGGTGGCGGCCGTGGCCTCGCGAGGCCGAAAGGCGGCGTCGCATCATTCGCACGGCACCCACCGCCGGGCAACAACGTCGCCGGTGCAGGCCGCCACCGTCCGCCGCGGCCGCGGGACAGTTCGCTGCCGGCCGCTCACGCGTCGCTGGCGATGGCCGCGACGGCGGCGAGCGCCTTCTTCACGTGGTCGTCGGAGACGAGGAGGGCGTTGAACGCGAGCCGGACGACGCCCGCCTTGTCGATCACGAACGTCACCCGGCCCGGCAGGAAGCCGAGCGGGCTGGGCACGCCGAACCGCTTCCGCAGGGCCCGGTCGGAATCACTGATGATCGGAAATGGCAGGCGGTGCTTGGCGGCGAAGGCGAGGTGGCTTGCCGGCGAGTCGCTGCTGACGCCGACGACCTGCGCGCCCACGGCCTGGAACTGCTCGTACGCGTCGCGGAACCCGCAGGCCTCCCGGGTGCAGACGGGCGTGTTGTCCTTGGGATAGAAGAACAGCACCAGCGCCTTGCGGCCGAGGAGCGTGGCCGAGTCGAAGGTGCTGCCGTCCTGGAGGGTGGCGGTGAACGGGGGTGCATGGTCGCCGACCGCGAGCTGGGGCATGGGAGTCTCGTGGATGCCGGGGGGGCCGCGGCAGCCGGTTGGTCGGTCCGCCGCGGTGTGCGACAATCTTCGCCGCCCGTCGTCGGGTCGGCAAATCCAGGGGCGTCGCCGTGTTCTTCCGTGCCGTGCCGGGACTCATCGCCGCGGTCGCGACGCTTGCCACGCTGGCGGTCGCCGGCCCGCCCAATGTCGTGCTCATCGTCTCCGACGACCAGCACTGGGCCGACTACAGCCACGCCGGCCACCCGCACCTGCGGACGCCGCACCTCGACCGGCTCGCCCGCGAGAGCCTCGTCTTCTCCCGGGGCTCCGTGCCGAGCAGCCTGTGCTGCCCGAGCCTGGCCTCGATCATCACCGGCCGCTACCCGCACGAGCACGGGATCGTCGGCAACGACCCGCCCGGGACGTCGCGCGGCTCGCGGAAGTCGCCCGCGGACGACGAGGCCTTCGCGGTCGGCCGGGAGCGGATGAACCGCATGCTCGAGCGTTGGCCGACGCTGCCGAAGCTCCTCGGTGCGGCCGGCTACCGTTCGCTGCAAACGGGCAAGTGGTGGCAGGGGGATTTTCGACGCGGCGGGTTCGACGAGGGGATGACCAGGGGCCAACGGCACGGCGACGATGGGCTGGCGATCGGCCGGCGGACGATGCAGCCGGTGTACGACTTCGTCCATGACTGCCGCGCCCGGCACAAGCCGTTCTTCGTGTGGTACGCGCCGATGCTGCCGCACGATCCGCACGACCCGCCGGCGGAACTCGTCGAGCACTACTCCGCCAAGACCGACAGCGTCCACGTGGCCCGCTACTGGGGCAATGTGGAGCGGTTCGACAAGACCGTCGGCGAGCTGCTCGATTTTCTCGATGCTGAAAAACTCGCCGCGGACACGCTCGTCGTCTACGTCACCGACAACGGCTGGATCCAGGACCCGGCCGCGGCGAAGTTCGCTCCGCGGTCGAAGCTCTCGCCCTACGAGGGCGGGCTGCGGACGCCGATCATGCTCCGCCGGCCGGGGACGATCCGCCCGCGCGAGACCGCCGCGGTCGCCAGCGCGATCGACCTTGCGCCCACGATCCTCGCCGCCTGCGGCGTGCGGCCCCCCGCCGGCCTGCCGGGCGTGAACCTCCTCGACGACGCGGCGGTGGCGGCGCGGCAGCAGGTGTTCGGCGAGTGCTACACGCACACGATCCTCGACCTCGACGACCCCGCCCGGAGCCTCCTCTGGCGGTGGACGGTGGCCACGGAACCGGACGGGCGGATCTGGAAGCTGATCGTGCCGTCGCGTGGCGGTGTGATCCCGGAGCCGGAGGGCCGCCACGTCGATCGCGAGTCGCGAAACCGCTATGCCGCGGGCACGGTCGAGCTCTTCGACGTCGCCGCCGACCCGGCCGAGACGCGGAACCTGGCGGCCGAGCAGCCGGCCGTGGTCGCGCGGCTCACTGGCAGCCTCGACGCGTGGTGGCGGCCGGGCGCCGCGGCCGACGACAAGACGGTTGGGGCCGCCGCGGCGCCGGCCTCCCGGCCGAACCTGCTCGTGTTCCTCGCCGACGACCTCGGCGCCCACGACCTCGGCTGCACCGGCAGCCGCGGCTACCTCACGCCGGCCATCGACGCGCTCGCCGCGCACGGCATGCGGTTCACCCGCGGCTACGCCGCCTGCACCGTCTGCTCGCCCACCCGGGCGGCGCTCGTCACGGGGCGGCACCCGGCCCGCGTCGGGATCACGAACTACATCCCCGGCAACCGCCGGGGCAGCCTCCTGCCCGCCGAGTATCTCCACGCCCTGCCCGAGGCCGAGCTGACGGTGCCGGAGCTGCTCCAGCAGGCGGGCTACGCCACCGGCTGCTTCGGCAAGTGGCACCTCGGCCCCGCGGACTTGGTCCGCCGGCACGGCTTCGACGTCTGCGGCTCCAACGGCGTGGGCCCGGGCACAGGGCCGGCCGACGACCCGATGCACGCCCGGGCGATCGCCGCGCAGGCGACGGCGTTCATCGAGCACGAGAAGGGCCGACCCTGGTTCTGCTACGTGCCGATGCACTCCACGCACGTGCCCTTGAAGGCGCGGGCGGAACTGGTCGCGGCGGAAGCCCAACGGCTCGCGGGCCTGCCGCCGCACGCAGGGCCGCGCGAGGTGCCGGAGGGGGATCGCACCGCGCGGGCCGTGCAGGACCTGCCGGTCTACGCGGCGATGGTCCGCGAGATGGACGAGACCGTGGCCACGGTGCTCGCCGCGCTCGAGCGTACGGGCCAGGCACAGGACACGCTCGTGATCTTCACGAGCGACAACGGCGGCCTGGCGACGGCCGAGGGCTCGTCCACATCGAACCTTCCGCTCCGGGCGGGCAAGGGCTACCTCTACGAGGGCGGCATCCGCGTGCCGCTCCTCGTCCGCTGGCCGGGCGTCGTCGCCCCGGCGTCGACCTGCGACATGCCGGTGACGACGCTCGACATCGCCGCCACGCTCCTCGACGCGGGCGGCTGCACGCAGCCGCCCGAGCACGTGCTCGACGGCACGAGCCTGCGGCCCCTGCTGGCCGGCACCGGGAGGCCCGCGGCCCGGGATCTCGTGTGGCACTACCCGCACTATCCCAACCAGGGAGGACGGCCCGCGGGCGCGCTCCTCGCCGGCGACGGCGCGACGGGCGGCGTGGAAAAAATCGTCGAGCACTTCGAGGACGGCCGCGTGGAGCTCTTCGACCTCGCCGCCGATCCCGGCGAGCGGCACGACCTCGCGGCCGCGCGGCCCGAGCGGGCCGCCGCCCTCGCGAAGCGGCTGGCGGCCTGGCGGGCGGAGGTCGGCGCGAAGATGCCCACGCCGAACCCCGCGCCCGTCGATCCGTATGGGCCCGAGGGGCTGCCGCCGCGGCGGTGACCGCGCGGCGCGGCGGGCATCAGCCGCCCAGCCGCGCGGCGATCCGCCGCTCGTCGTAGACGCAGCCGGCCCAGACGCCGCCGCTGGCCTCCTGCAGGCGGGCCCACAGCCGCGTGTCCGCGGGGAGCCGCGGGTCGGCGGCCAGATCGGCCCGCGGCGGTCGGCGGGCGAGTTCCGCCGCGGCCTCGGCGGCGGTGAAGGACCGGTCGCCGTGGGCGGCGAGGTCGACGGTGCCGGTGGCCGCGGCCGTGTCGATCGTGATCGCGATCCGGTCCCCCTCCACGAGCCGGCCGAGCGGGCCGCCGGCGAGCGCCTCGGGGCTGACGTGGCCGATGCAGGCACCGGTGGAGACGCCGGAGAAGCGGGCGTCGGTGACGACGGCCACGCGGCTGGCGATCGGCAACTGCTTGAGGGCCCCGGTCACCTGGTAGGTCTCCTCCATGCCGGTGCCCATCGGCCCGATGCCGGCGAGCACGACCACGTCGCCGGCGGTGATCCGTCCCTCCTTGATCGCCGCCATCGCCGCGTGCTCGCTGGTGAACACGCGGGCCGGCCCGGTGTGGCGGTAGACGCCGTCGGCCCCGATCGTCCGCGGGTCGATCGCGGTCGCCTTCACGATCGCGCCCTGGGGCGCGAGCGACCCGCGCAGGAAGGCCGTCGTCCCCCGCAGCCCGCGGGCCGCCGCCCGTTCCGGGGGCAGGATCACGTCGTCGGGATCGACGCCGTCGGCGGCCCGCAGGATCTCACGGAACCGCTGCCGCCGTTCGCTCGTGGCCCACCGGGCGATTTGCTTCGCGAGCGTGCCGCCTGAGACCGTCGTCGCGCTGGTGTCGAGCAGCCCGAGCCGGTCGAGGTGGAGCATCACCTCGGGCACGCCGCCGGCCAGGAACACGCGGACGGTCGGGTGATGGATCGGGCCGTTGGGCAGCACGCTCACGAGCCGCGGCGTGCGCCGGTTGATGGCGATCCAGTCGTCGACCGCCGGCTGGGCGAGTCCCGCGGCGTGGGCGATCGCGGGCAGGTGCAACAGCAGGTTCGTCGAGCCGCCGAACGCGGCGTGCACGGTCATCGCGTTGGCGAGGCTCGCCGGCGTGAGCACGTCGCGGGTCGCCAGGCCTCGGTCGGCCAGCGCCACGACGGCCCGCGCGGAGCGGACGGCGAGATCCCGCCACACGGGCTGGCCGCTCGGGGCGAGCGCCGCGTGCGGCAGGGTGAGTCCGAGCGCCTCGGCGACCACCTGTGCCGTCGCCGCCGTGCCGAGGAACTGGCAGCCGCCGCCCGGCGAGGCGCAGGCCCGGCAGCCGAGGTCGGCCGCCTCCTCGAGCGTGACGAGGCCGTGCGCGTATCGCGTGCCGAGCGTCTGGATGGTGCCCGCGTCCTCGCCCTGGGTGGGCGGCAGCGTCACGCCCCCGGGCACGACGATGCCCGGCAGGTCGCCGAGGCCCGCCACCGCCATCAGCATCGCGGGCAGGCCCTTGTCGCAGGTCGCGATGCCGACCACGCCCGCCCGCAGCGGCAGCGACCGCGCCAGACGGCGGAGCACGATCGCCGCGTCGTTGCGGTACGGCAGGCTGTCGAACATGCCCGCGGTGCCCTGGGTGCGGCCGTCGCAGGGATCGGAGCAGAAGCCGGCGAACGGGATCGTGCCGAGGCGGCGCAGTTCCGTGGCCGCCGCCTCGACGAGCAGGCCGATTTCCCAGTGGCCGGTGTGGTAGCCAAGCGCCACTGGCGTGCCATCGGGGGCCCGCACGCCCCCCTGGGTCGAGAGGATGAGCACCTGCCGATCGGCGGCGGCGGCGGCGGCCCATCCCATGCCGACGTTCTGCGCCAAGCCGAAGAGGTCGCCGCTGGGACTGTCGCGCAACAGGCTGTCGGTGAGCGGCAGGCTGCCGGCCGGGCCGGGGGCGGCCGAACGGATCTCGTATACGTCCGGGGCGTGGGGGCCGAAATCGTCGCCGTCGGTGTCTCGTCCGGTCATGGCCGCGACTATACCTCGGCCCGAGTCCGGTCGGTCAAGCCGCGCACGCGTTGCGATCGTGGCCCCCGCGTCCCGGGGTTCCCGACCGCGAGTCGGCACGCGGTGAAGTGACGAGGCATGCGCGGTACGATGCCCGTGAACCGATCGCGGGCCGGTCGTTGAGGAGGTGTGGATGCGGTGCGGGCTGAAATGGCCGCTGGGTTGGGTGGTGATCGCGGCCGCCGCACTCGTTTGCAACGCCGCCGTGGCCACCGCGCCGCCGCGACCGAACGTCGTCGTGATCCTCGCCGACGACCTCGGCTTCTCTGATCTTGGTTGCTATGGCGGCGAGATCGACACGCCGCACCTCGACGCCCTTGCGGCGGGCGGCCTGCGGTTCACGCAGGGCTACAACACGGCCCGCTGCTGGCCCAGCCGGGCGGCCCTGCTCACCGGCTACTTCGCCCAGGCGGTCGGCCGCGATGCCCTACCGGGCGGCAAGGGGGGCAACGACACCGCGCGGCCGCCGTGGGCCCGGCTCCTGCCGCAACGGCTCGCATCGGCCGGCTACCGCTCCTACCACTCCGGCAAGTGGCATGTCGACGGCGACCCGCGGGAGCAGGGCTTCGCCCGGTCGCTGCTGGTGGACGCCGCAGCGCAGAGCAATTACTTCACGACCCATTCGGTCACCGCAGACGGCCGCCCGGTTCCCGAGACCGACGCCAGCTACGTGACGACGATCATCGGCGACCACGCCGTCGATTGCCTGCGGGGGCACGCTGCGCAGCACGCCGGCACGCCCTTCTTCCACTACGTCGCCTTCACCGCACCCCACTTCCCGCTCCACGCGCCGGCGGACCTGGTCGCGAAGTATCGCGACCGCTACGGGGCGGGTTGGGACGCCGTCCGCGCCGCCCGGGTGGCCCGCGTCGCGGAACTCGGGATCGTCACGACGCCGGCGGGCGACATGGAGCGGGGCGTCGGCCCGCCCTACCCGATGAAGGACATGCGGGAGCGGCTCGGCACCGCCGAGGTGAACCAGCCCGTGGCGTGGGCCGATCTCACGGCCGAGCAGCGGTCGTTCCAGGCGGAGAAGATGGCGATCCACGCGGCGATGGTCGAGGCCCTGGACCGCGAGGTGGGCCGGATCGTCGCGGAACTCAAGGCGGCGGGCCTGTTCGACGACACGCTCATCCTCTTCGCCAGCGACAACGGGGCCTCGGCGGAGATGCTCGTTCGCGGCGAGGGACACGACTCGGCGGCGCCGCCCGGCTCGAGAAAATCGTTCCTCTGCCTGGGGCCGGGCTGGTCGAGCTGCGCCAATGCGCCGTTCCGCCGGCACAAGATGTGGGTCCACGAGGGGGGCATCGCCACCCCCTGGATCGTGCACTGGCCGCGGGGCGTCGCCGCCCGCGGCGAGCTGCGCCGCTCGATGGTGCACCTGGTGGACGTGACGCCGACGGTCATGGAACTCGCCGGCGTGGCGGCACCGGTCGAACACGACGGCCGGCCGGTGCCGCCGATGCACGGCCGGAGTTTTCTCAAGGCGGTCGGCGACCCGCAGGCTCCCGTGCACGACACGCTCTGGTGGTGCCACGGCGGCCACCGGGCCGTCCGCGTGGGCGACTGGAAGCTCGTCGCCGACCGGCAGAAAGGCTGGGAGCTCTACGACCTCGCCGCCGACCGGTGTGAGACCAAGGATCTCGCGGCCACCGAGCCCGCGCGGGTCCGTGATCTCGAGTCCCGTTGGCAGGCGATCGCCGCCGAGTGCGCGCGGCTGGCCGCGAGCGGCCCCGCGGTCGAGGCCCCGCGGCCGGCAACGCCGGCCGCGCCAGGAAAACGGCCGCCGAACGTGGTGCTCGTGTTCTGCGACGACCTCGGTTACGGCGACCCGTCCTGCTACGGCGGCAAGGTGCCGACGCCGCACATCGACCGGATCGCCCGCGAGGGGATCCGGTTCACCGACTTCCACGTGCCGCACCCGGTCTGCTCGGCGTCGCGGGCGGCGTTGCTCACGGGCTGCTACGGGCCGCGGGTGTCGATCCACGGGGCGTTGATGCCGGACTCGACGCACGGCCTCGCGGCCGCTGAGACGACGCTCGCGGAACTGCTCCGCGACCGTGGCTACCGCACCGCCTGCGTCGGCAAGTGGCACCTCGGCCACCTGCCCGAGTTCCTGCCCACCCGGCACGGCTTCGAGGAGTGGCTCGGCCTTCCCTACTCCAACGACATGTGGCCGCCGAACGGCGGCCGGTATCCGCCGCTGCCGCTGTTCGATGGCGAGCGGGTGATCGACGAGGATGTCTCGGCCGCGGATCAGGCGACGCTCACCGGCCGCTATGCGGCGCGGGCCGTGGACTTCATCGAGCGGGCCGCGAAGGCCGGCGACGGCAAGCCGTTTTTCTTGTATCTCGCCCACACGATGCCGCACGTGCCGCTCTTCGTGGGCGAGGAGTTTCGCGGGATGTCGGCCGCCGGCATCTACGGCGACGTGGTCACCGAGATCGACGCCTCGGTGGGGGCGGTCCTCGACGCCCTCGACCGCACGGGCCGCGTTCAGGACACGCTCGTGATCTTCACGAGCGACAACGGTCCGTGGCTGCGATTCGGCAACCACGGTGGCTCGGCCGGCCCGCTCCGCGAAGGCAAGGGGACGGTGTTCGAGGGGGGGATCCGCGAGCCCTGCGTGGCCCGGCTCCCGGGCCTGATCCCGGCGGGGAGCACGAGCGACGCCCTGCTCGCCACGATCGACATCCTGCCGACGGTCGCGGCCTTGACGGGCGATCCGCTGCCGCTGGACGAGGCCGGTTCGTGCATCGTCGCGGGAAAACGGATCGACGGCCACGACCGCCAGGCCGCCTTCACGGCGACCGAGCCGGCCTCCGTCAGCGACGGCGTGACGCACTGGTATCACTATCGCACGGGTGAATTGCAGGCGGTTCGCCGGGGGCGTTGGAAGCTCTTCCTGCCGCACAATGCGGACAGCATCGCCGGCCAGGAGCCCGGCCGCGACGGCCGCATCGGCAAGACCGCGCCCCTGCCCGTCGGCCGGGAGCTCTACGATCTGCAAGCGGATCCGGGCGAACGGCACGACGTGGCGGCCGCCCACCCGGAGATCGTGGCCGACCTCGAGCGGGTGGCCGAGGCCGCCCGCGCGGAGCTCGGCGACGCCCTGACCAGTCGACAGGGCGCGGGCGTGCGGCCGCCGGGGGGCGTCGTCAAGCCGCCCAAACCGAAGCCGGTGGCCACGGCGAGGCCCCCGACCGCGCAGCGCCGCCGGCCGAACGTGATCTACGTGATGACCGACGACCAGGGCTACGGCGACATCGCGGCCCACGGCAACCCCGTGATCCGCACGCCGCACCTCGACCGGCTCCGGCGCGAGAGCGTGCGGTTCACGGAGTTTCACGCCAGTCCCACCTGCGCCCCCACGCGGGCCGCCCTGCTCACCGGCCGGCACGAGTTCCGCTCCGGCGTCACGCACACGATCCTCGAGCGCGAGCGGCTGGCCCTGTCGGCCACGACGCTGCCCGAACTGCTCCGCACCGCCGGCTACACGACCGGCATCTTCGGCAAGTGGCACCTCGGCGACGAGGACGAGTACCAGCCGGGCCGCCGCGGCTTCGACCGCGTCTTCATCCACGGCGCGGGGGGCATCGGCCAGAGCTACCCCGGCAGCTGCGGGGACGTGCCGGGCAACTCCTACTTCGACCCCTGGATCCGCAGTGACGGCACGTTCGTGAAGACGAGCGGCTATTGCACCGACGTGTTCTTCACCGCGGCGCTCGAGTGGATCGACTCCTGCCGCACGCAAGGCAAGCCGTTCTTCTGCTACCTGACGCCCAACGCCCCGCACGACCCACTCGACTGTCCCGTCGGGTCCGACGCCCCGTATCTCGCACCGCTCGAGGCGGCGGGGATCACCGACGAAAAGCAGCGGGGCAAGATCGCGAGGTTCTACGGCATGATCGAGAACATCGACGCGAACGTCGGCCGGCTGCTCGCGAAACTCGACGCGTGGGGCCTGGCGGACGACACGCTCGTCGTGTTCACGACCGACAACGGCACGGCCACCGGGGCACCGGTGTTCAACGCCGGCATGCGCGGCAGGAAAACCCAGCCGTATCGCGGCGGCACGCGGGTGCCGGCGTTCTGGCGCTGGCAGGGCACGCTCCCGGCAGGGGTCGACGTACCGGCCCTCGTGGCGCACGTCGACGTCCTGCCGACGCTCTGCGAGATCACGGCCACGGCCATCCCCGCGGCGGTCGCGGCCAGGGTCGAGGGCCGAAGCCTCGTGCCGCTGTTGCACGAGGCGACCGCGGTCTGGCCCGACCGGCCGCTGGTCACCCATGTCGGCCGCTGGGACCGGGGGAAGGCGGCGGAGTCGGCCCTGAGAAACTGCCGGATCCGGGAGGGCCGCTGGAGCCTGGTGAACGTCAGGAATGATCCGGCCGCCTGGGAGCTGTATGATCTCGCCGCCGATCCGGGGGAGGCCCGCGACGTGGCGGCCGACCATCCCGGCGAGGTCGCGCGGCTCGCCGGAATGTATGCGGAATGGTGGAACAGCGTGCAGGGCGATCTCGTGAACGAAGACCGCGACGGCCCGGCGGAGCATCCGTTCAAGACCGCCTTCCTCGCAGAGCAGGCCGCAACGGGAGGACGCGATGAATGACGAGCACGGCGCCGGCGGGGCGGCTCGCGCCCGGGCGCGGGTCGGCCTCGGCCTGTTCGCCCTCTACGTGGCGCTGTACGTGGGCTTCATGGCCGTGGTCCTCGTGCGGCCCGACTGGCTCTCGACCCGGCCCTTCGGCGGCACGAACCTGGCGATCGCCTACGGCCTCGGGCTGATCGCCGCGGCGCTCGTGCTGGCGATCGTCTACATGGCCGCCTGCCGGCTCGTCGAGCGCCGCGATCGATGACTGGTCGAATTGTGACGATCAGCCTGGTCGGCCTGGTCGGCGTGGCGGTGGCGATCGCCGCCGCAGCGGAGACTCCCGCGCGGCCGAACATCCTGTGGCTCGTGGCCGAGGACTGCACCACCACCTTCGGCTGCTACGGCGACGAGGCCGCGCGGACGCCGGCGATCGACGCGCTGGCCGCCAAGGGCGTCGTCTTCGACCGCTGCTTCACCCAGCCGGTGTGCGCGCCCTCGCGGTTCGCCCTGGCCACGGGCCTGCATCCGGCCGCCTGCGGCCCGGCCCAGCACATGCGGGCCCAGGGCCGGGTGCCGGCGGGACTGAAGCCCTTCCCGCAACTCCTCCGCGAGGCCGGGTACTTCACGACCAACGCCGCCAAGACCGACTACAACGCGCCGCTCGACGTCGCGGCGATGTGGGACGTGAGCGACCCCAAGGCCCACTGGCGGCTGCGGCCCGATCCCGCGCGGCCGTTCTTCGCGGTCTTCAACTTCCAGGTCACGCACGAGAGCGGCCTGTTTCCCGAGCACGGTCCCGCGCTGCCCTTTCCCGCCACCGATCCGGCAACCCTGCGGCTGCCCGCCCATCAGCCCGATGCGCCCGCCATCCGCGCCGACCGGGCACGGCACTACGACTGCATCGCCCTGCTCGACAGGCAGGTGGCCGGGCACCTCGCGGCGCTCGAGGAGGCCGGGCGCGCCGACGACACGATCGTGTTCTTCTTTGCCGACAACGGTGGCGTCACGCCGCGGACGAAGCGGTTCCTCGAGGCCGGCGGCAGCCGCGTGCCGCTGGTCGTGTTCTTTCCCGCGCGGTGGCGGCACCTGGCGCCCGCCGCTCCCGGCACGCGGGTCGCCGACCCCGTCTCGTTCGTCGACTTTTCGGCGACGGTGCTGGCACTGGCCGGCCTGCCGCGGCCGGCCGTGGTGCACGGCCGGCCGTTCGCGGGGCCGAAGGCGGTGGTCGAGCGCCGGGAGTTCGCCTTCGCCAGCCGCGACCGCATGGACGAGCGCTACGACATGAGCCGCGCGGCGCTGGATCGCCGCTGGCTCTACGTGCGGCACTTTCGCCCCGACCTGCCGTTCGTCCAACCGCTCGAATACCCGTTCCGGGCGCGGGGCTATCAGGCGTGGGCAAGGCTCGCCCGGGAGGGCGGACTGACGCCGGCGACGACGGCCTTCTGGGGTCCGAAGCCGGCGGAGGAACTTTATGATTTGGACGCGGATCCCGACAACGTTGTGAACCGCGCGGCCGACCCGGCGCATCGCGAGACGCTCGAACGGATGCGGGCGGCCTTGCGAGAGCACGCCGTCGAGATCGTTGACAACGGCTTCGTGCCCGAAGGGTCGGCCTTGGAAGGCTACGACCCCGCACGGGCGCCGGGTGGCCTGCCGATCGAGCGGGTGTACGACCTGGCCGTGCGGGTCTCCGACGGTCGCGGGGAGGATCGCGAGGCGTTCATCGCCGCCCTCGGCGACCCGAGTGAGCCGATCCGCTGGTGGGGTGCACAGGGGTTTGCCGTTCTCGCCCGCCGCGGTCGCCTGCCCGAGTCCGACCGGGCGGCGATGCTCGAACCGCTCGCGCGAGCGCTCGCCGACACCTCGGGCCCCGTGCGGGTCGCGGCCGCGGAGGCCGTGGCGGCGCTCGGCCATCCCGCGGCCGCCCTGCCCGTGCTCGAGGCGGCGCTCGCCGACGCCGCCAGCCCCTGGACGGCCCTCCAGGCCGGCAACGTCCTCGACCGCATCGGGGAGGCGGCCCGCCCTGCCCTGCCCGGCCTGCGCCGGGCCGCGGCCGCCGTCGCGAACGCCCCGGACAACGCCGGGACGGGCTACCAGCGACGACTCCTCGACCATGCGATCGGCGTGCTCGACGGCACGGTGCTCCCGCTCGTGTATCCTGTGACCGCGCCCTGACGCCCTTGGTCGCCGACGGGCGGCCGGACGAGGCACGATGCTCTACGAAACGTCCGCCACCGCGATCGCGATCTTCGCCGCCTTCGTGGCCGGCGTGATCGGCCTCTCCTTCTGGCTCGGCCGCAAGGGGCAGACCGCGCAGGGCTACTACGCCGCCCACGGCGAGATCCACTGGTTCGTCAACGGCATCGCCTTCGCCGGCGACTATCTCTCGGCCGCCTCGTTCCTCGGCATCTGCGGCATGATCGCCGTCTCGGGCTACGACGGGTTCCTGTATTCGATCGGCTTCCTGGCGGGCTGGATCGTGGCCCTGTTCGTGATCGCCGAGCCGATCAAGGCCCTGGGGCGGTTCACGTTCGCCGACGCCCTCGATGCCCGCTTCAAGAGCCGGGGCATCAAGCTCGCCGTCGCCATCTCGACGCTCGTGGTGAGCATCTTCTACCTGATCCCGCAGATGGTGGGCGCTGGCGCCCTGGTCACCCCGCTCCTCGGCCTGCCGCACACGGCCGGCGTGGTGCTCGTGGGCGTCGCCGTGACCTTGATCGTGGTCACGGCCGGCATGGTCTCGACCACCTGGGTGCAGTTCATCAAAGGCTCGCTGCTGGTCTTCTTCTGCGGCGTGCTCACGGTGCTGATCCTGAATCGGGGCCTGGCTGTGAACGCCGGCCGGCCGGGCGACGTCGACCTGGCCCCGCAGGTGCGGACCGTCCGCGCCGACGGCACGGTGCTCGTCGACGGCCGGCCGCAGGCCCGCGACCACGACCTGCGGCCCGTGGGCACCGTCAAGGAACTGCCCGCCGCCTACGCCGGTCGCCGCGAGACTGGCCCGCTCAAGCCGCTCGAGTACTTCCGCGTCCTCGAGGACTCCACGGTCGTCACCTGGTCCGCGAAGAAGCACGCCGACGAGAAGGGCATGCACACGACCTTCACGCCGACGGAACGCCAGGGGGCCGACCTGCTCAAGCCGGGCGGCTACTTCAAGGGGCTGACGACGGGGAAACTCGCCGACCGTCTCGACTTCGCGAGCCTCATGCTCGCGCTCTTTTGCGGCACGGCCTCGTTGCCCCACATCCTCATCCGCTATTACACCGTCAAGGACGCGGCGGCGGCCCGGCGGAGCACCGTGGTGGGGATCGCGGCGATCGGGGCCTTCTACGTGCTCACGCTGTACCTCGGCCTGGGCGCGATGACGTCGGGGGCCCTCGATCCCACCGACTCGAACATGGCGGCGCCGCTGCTCGCCAAATCCTTCAGCGAGACGCTGTTCGCCATCATCTCGGCGATCGCCTTCACGACGGTGCTCGGCACGGTCAGCGGACTGATTATGGCCGGCAGCGGCGCCGTGGCCCACGACCTGATCGAGAACGTGTGCGGCGTCGCCATGACCGATCACGAAAAGGTGCGCTGCGGGAAGATCGCGGCCGTCGGCCTCGGCGTCGTGGCGATGGCCCTGGGCGTCCTCTTCAAGAGCTTCAACGTCAGCTTTCTCGTCGGCTGGGCGTTCAACATCGCCGCCTCGGCGAACCTGCCGGCGCTTGTCATGCTCCTCTTCTGGCCGCGGACGACGAAGCAGGGCATCGTGGCGGCGGTGACGGTGGGCATGCTCGCGTCGCTGGGCTGGATTCTGCTGTCGGCCGACACCTTCGAGAAGGTCTACGGCCTGGCCCGCGAGGCCGCGCCCATGCCCTTCAGCCAGCCGGGCCTGGTGACGATCCCGCTGGGATTCCTGGTGCTCGTCGTGGTATCACTCCTCACGCCGCCCCCCGCCCCGCGTCGCTGAACACGCCGCCATGCCCCGCAAGAAGCCGCCCCCGCCCCGCCGCGAGGTGATCGCCTGCACGGCCGCCCACCTGCCGGCGATCCAGGCGATCTACAACGACGCGATCCTCACGACGACGGCGCTCTACGAGTACGCGCCGCGGACCGACGAGGTGATGCGGGAGTGGCTGGCCACCCGCGAGCGGGAAGGGATCCCGGTGCTCGGCATCGAGTGGGAGCCCGGCGTGCTGGCGGGCTTCGCCACCTGGGGGCCGTTTCGGCCCCGGGCCGCCTACAAGTATTCCGCCGAGCATTCCGTGTACGTCGACGAACGCTTCCGCGGCGAGGGGGTGGGTCGGCAACTGCTGCACGCGATCATCGCCGAGGCGAAGAAGCGCGGCCTGCACATGCTGGTGGCGGGCATCGACGCCAGCAACGTGGCGAGCGTGGCCCTGCACAGTTCGGCCGGCTTCCGTTGCTGCGGCACGATCCGCGAGGCCGGCTTCAAGTTCGGCCGCTGGCTGGACCTCGAGTTCTGGCAGTTGATCCTGCCGACGCCCGAGCATCCGGTGGACGGCTGACGGTCACACCCGCGGCAGCTCGTAGCCCTTGCGGTACTCGCGGGTGAAGAGGCGGTTGGCCGCGGGATCGGTGGCCTTCTCGGTCGTGGGGTCGATGACGAGTTCCCGGCCGAGCCGGAGGGGCGTCTTCTGAAAGTCGACCCCGTTGTCGCGGAGGTGGGCCGCGAAGCTCTCGAGCGTCCGGCCGACCCGCTCGTCGTCGGCCGCGAGCCCGGGCCGCGTGCCCGGCTCGACCGGCTCACCGAGCGCCCAGGAGACGTTCCCCAGGTGGGCCAGGGCGCTCGACAGGTGTCCGTCCTCGATGTCGAGGTGCAGGTCCGCATGCCGCCGGCTCTTCACGGCCGCGACGAGGTTGGCGAAGTGCGCCTGGTAGCTGCCCCCCTCCCACTTGCCGAGCTCCCGGCCGTCGTAGTCGAAGGCCACGCCCTTGGTGTAGCCGATACCGACGACGTAGCCCTCGGTGCCCCACCAGATGTTGGCCACGCCCAGCGGCCCCGCCTTGAGTCCGAAGGTCACCGGCGTCTTGATCTCCAGGCCGCGGACGTCGGAGACGAGCACGCAATCGTCCCACTGGTAGATCGTGATCTGGCTGTTGGCCACGTCGCCGTTGTCCACGTAGCCGAGCCGCCCCCCCAGGCTCACGACCCGCTTCGGCAGTTCCTGCTTCCCGAGGCCCCAGCGGGCCTTGTCGAGCTCGTGCGGATTCTGGTTGCCGAGGTCGCCGTTGCCGGTGACGTGGTTCCAGTGCCAGTCGTAGTGGAGCTTCTGCCGGATCGGCACCTCCGCCGGGGCGGGCCCGGCCCACAGGTCGAAGTTCATGCCGGGAGGAATCGGCGCCGGCGTGTCGACCAGGCCGATGCTCTTCCGCCGCTTGTAGCACAGGGCGTGGGCGAGCTTCACGGGGCCGATCTTGCCGCTCCTCACGAAGTCCACCGTCTGCCGCATGCCGCTCATGCTCCGGCTCTGCACGCCCATCTGGCACATCCGGCCGAGCTTCCGGGCCCACTGCGTCATCACGCGGCCCTCCTCGACGGTGTAGCTGCAGGGCTTCTCGACGTACACGTCCTTGCCCGACTGCATCGCCCAGATCGCCATCACCGCGTGCCAGTGGTTGGGCGTGGCGATCGAGACGACGTCGATGTCTTTGCGGTCGAGCAGCCGGCGGACATCGGGCGTGAACTCTGGGATCCGGCGGCCGTCCTTGAACTGCGTCTCGCGGAGCCGGTCGAAGGCGCCCGGGTCGCAGTCGCAGATGGCGACGAGGTCGGCGTCGGGGTTGGCGAGCCACTCGCCCACGTGGGACCGGCCCTGGCCGTTGACGCCGATCACCGCCACCCGCAGCCGGTCGTTGGGCCCGGCCGCGCGGCCGCCCGACAGCCCGGCCTCGTCCACCGCGCGGGCGGGGTTCGCGGTCAGGGCCAGGGCGGCCATCCCGAGGGCACGTTCGACGAAATCACGGCGGTGAAGGGGCATGGCTCGGCTCCGGTGGCGCTCGCCGCGGACGGTATGCCGCGGACCACCGGATGGTACCCTTGCCCACCGGGTGGGGGCAAAGCCCGCCCGTCAGGCGCTCGGCCGGCGGAAGTGCCGGTAGGCCTGGAGCACCTCGTGGAGATCGGAGGAGATCTCGATCTCGTCGGCGGCGAAGTCCGTCAGCCACGTCCGGTTGCTCGCGACGGCGTCGGCCAGTAGCGGCAACACCTCGCCGAGCGCGACGCGGACCGTGCCCTCGCGTGGGGCCGACACGACCGACAGCCCCGCCGCGACCTGCTCGGGACCGTTGTAAATCCGGAGGTTTCGCATCGCCATGGCACACTCCCTTGCTCGAGGCTCGCGGGCGGCCGGCGTTGGCCCCTGCCGGGGCCGGACGTCATCGTGACGGTCGTCGACCGCCGCCACTTTCTTTATCGGCACCTGCAGCCGGCAAGGTTTGGCCGATTTCCCGGGATGTGCGGGGATACCCCATCCTCGCCGTCACAATCGGCAAACTGGGGCTTCGGCGGCGGTCGGTGCGGTCAGACCCGGCCGTTCGAGCCGCCCGGGGCGGTCATCCGGCCCGCCCGGAAGGCGTCGCCGATGCTCTTGGGCACGAGGGCCTCGGCCTGGAGCAGCCGCGCGCGGTTGTCGGCCGTGGCCGCCTTCATCTCCTGCTCGCGGGCGATCGCCACGCTGCGCCGCTCCTCCGCCTTGGCGCGGGCCACCCGGGTGTCGGCCTCGGCCTGGTCGGCCTGCAGCCGGGCCCCGATGTTCTCGCCGACCTCGATGTCGGCGATGTCGATCGACACGATCTGGAACGCCGTCTGGGCGTCGAGGCCGCGCTGCAGCACCGCCTTGGAGATCGTGTCGGGGTGCTCCATGACCTCGAAGTGGCTGCCGGATGAGCCGATCGAGGTGATGATGCCCTCGCCGACGCGGGCGATGATCGTCTCCTCGGTCGCCCCGCCGATGAGCTGCTGGAGGTTCGTCCGCACCGTCACGCGGGCCCGGATCTTGAGCTCGACGCCGTTCTTGGCCACGGCGGACAGCGTGGACTTGCCGCTGGCATGGTCGGGGCAGTCGATGACCTTGGGGTTGACGCTCGTCTGCACCGCGTCGAGCACGTCGCGGCCGGCGAGGTCGATGGCACAGGCCCGGTCGAAGTCGAGATCGAGGTCGGCCCGCTGCGCGGCGATCAGTGCCCGGATCACCCGGGGCACGTCGCCGCCGGCGAGGTAGTGGGCCTCGAGCCGCCGCGGCGTGATGTCAGGCCCGAGGCCCGCCTGCGTGGCCATGATCCTGGCCTGCACGATCGTGCGGGCATTGACCTTGCGGAGGCTCATGCCGAGTAGCTCGAGGAACGAGACCCGGGCCTTCGACCAGTAGGCCTGGAACCACAGCTGCCCGTAGTTGAACACGAGCAGGAGCATCGTCAGGGCGAGGACGCCGAGGAGGATCCCGCCGCCGATGAGCACGGGCAGGGGAACGGGCGGGGCGTCGTTCTGGGCGAAGAGGAAGGGCATGGTGGCGGTGGCTCCGGCGCGCTGGCGGCGATGCTGCAAGCCTAGTTCGCCCGGTCGCCCCGGGCAAAAAACGGCCCTCGGGCGCATTCGAATGACGTGGATCACCGGCTCGGGGGCGGCAAAAGTCTCGTCGCTTATGGCCGCGGCGGCCATAGGCTCCTCGAGCGTTCGCCGACCCCCTCGCCTCCCTCTCGCACACTACCGAGTCGTCGCTCCAGCACAACCAGAACGGCCCTAGCCCTCAATCCAGCCGCCGCCCAGCAGCCGGTCGCCCGCATAGCAAACGGCGGGCTGGCCGGGGGAGATGGCGCCCGGGGCGGCGTCGGGGCCGCCGGTGAAGCGGGCGTGAAACCGGCCGCCCGCGAGCGGCGTCACCGTCGCCGGGGCCGGCGGCCGTTGCGCGCGGCACTGCACCAGGCAGGAGAAGGGCGTGTCCGGCGGGTCGACGAGCCACGTCGCCTCCGCGGCCGTGAGCTCCGCCTCGGGGACCTCCGACCGCTGGCCGACGACCACGCGGCATGTCGGGGCCTCGATCCGCACCACGAAGAGCCGCGTGCCGCCGGCGATCCCGAGCCCCTGCCGCTGGCCGACGGTGAAGTGCTCGATGCCCGGGTGCCGGCCGAGGACGCGGCCCGCGGTGTCGACGATCTCGCCGGCTCGCGATCCGCCGAGCCGGCCCGCGACGAGCGCCGCGTGCCCACCGGGCGCCACGAAGCAGATCTCCTGGCTGTCGGGCTTGTCGGCCGTCGCGAGGCCGAGCGCCGCCGCCCGCGTCCGGACCTCGGCCTTCGTCAGGCCACCCACCGGCAGGAGCATCCGTGTGAGCCGCTCGCGGGGGACGTCGAAGAGGAAGTAGGACTGGTCACGGGCGGTCTCCCGGCCGCGCAGCAGCCGCGGCCCGGCATCGTCGGTCGCGAGGATCGCGTAGTGGCCGGTCGCCACGTGGCCGGCCCCGATCGCGTCGGCATGGTCGAAGAGCCGGCCGAACTTGAGCCAGGCGTTGCACCGCACGCACGGGTTCGGCGTGCGGCCCCGGCCGTACTCGGCCGCGAAGTAGTCGATGATCCGCCCAAAGTCGGCGGACAGGTCGAGCGGGTAGAGCGGGATGCCGAGCCGGTCGGCCACGCGGCGGGCGTCGAGCGCGTCGGCCACGCTGCAGCAGCCCTGGTGGCCCGGTTTGGCCGCGGGCTCCACGTGGATCGGCAGGCCGCCGGCGGCCTCCGGGGCCCCCTGCCGCATGAACACGCCCACCACGTCGTGGCCGGCCTCGACGAGCAGCGCCGCGGCCACGCTCGAATCCACGCCTCCCGACATGGCGACGACGACGCGGGAGGAGTGGGCCATGGAGGTCAGTAGACGAGCACGCTCTCCACCCGGTGCGGGGCCAGGCGGGCACGGCCGCCGAGCGGCTCGATCTCCACGAGAAATGCGGCGCCCACCACCGTGCCGCCCCCCGCCTCGACCAGCCGCATGCAGGCCGCCGCCGTGCCGCCGGTGGCGAGCACGTCGTCGACCACGAGCACGCGGCTGCCACGGGCGAGCACGTCCTTGTGCATCTCCAGGCGGTCGCGGCCGTATTCGAGCTCGTACTCGTGCGCGATCGTGTCGGCGGGCAGCTTGCCCGGTTTCCGCACCGGGATCACGCCGACACCGAGCTCGAGGGCCAGCGGTGAGGCGAACAGGAAGCCGCGGGCCTCGACGGCGGCGATGGCGTCGATCCGCGCGTCCCGCCAGGGCTCGGCGAGGGCCGCGATCGCCGCCGTCAAGGCACCGGCGTCGGCCAGCAGGGGCGTGATGTCGCGGAACAGGATCCCGGGCTTGGGAAAGTCGGGGATCGGGCGGATGTGGCGGGCGAGATCCATGGCAGGGCAGAGGCTACCCGGCTCAGGCGCCGTGCCGCAACTGGAGCCGGGCCCGCGGCAGGCCGTCGATCTCGACGGCCAGCCCCGCGAGGGTCTCCGCCTCGATCTGTCGGACCCGCTCCCGCGTCAGACCGAGCACGCTGCCGATCTCCTTGAGCGTCATCGGCTCGCCGCCGCCGAGGCCGAAGCGGAGCTTGATGATCGTGGCGGCCCGGGTGTCGAGCTGGTCGATCCGCCGCAGGACGTGCCGCAGCGTGTCCTCGTCGAGGAGGAGTTCCGCCGGACACTTCGCGTTGTCATCGCGGATCAGCTCGCCGAGCGACCAGCCCTCGGGCTGCTCGGTCTGCGGAGCCGCCTGGTGGACGTGGATCGCCTTCTTGATGATCGGCAGCTTCTTGCGGGCCAGGCCCAGCATCCGCGCCACCTCCTCCGGCGTCGGCGTGCGTCCGAGGGAATCGACGAGCCGGGCCGTGGCCCGCCGCCACTTCGAAAGCAGTTCCACCATGTAGGCGGGAATGCGGATCGTTTTTCCGGAGTTGATCAGCGCCCGCTTGATCGACTGCTTGATCCAGTAGCTGGCGTAGGTGCTGAACCGGGTGCCCATCGTGGGGTCGAAGCCCTCGACCGCCCGCAAGAGGCCGAGGTTCCCCTCCTCGATCAGGTCGGGTAGCGGCAGGCCGCGGTTGGCGTAGCCGCGGGCGATGTTGACGACCAGCCGGAGGTTCGCCCGCACCATGTGGTCGCGGGCCAGCGCGTCGCCGCGGGCGATCGCTTCGGCGAGCCGCTTCTCGTCGGCGGCGGTGAGCAGCGCGGTCTCGTTGATGTCCCGCAGGTAGGTCTCGAGCGGGTTCTGGACGGCGGTGGCGGATGGCTTGCGGCGCGGCGATGGCATGACGGGTCGCTGGGTTCCGGGGCGGTGCAGGTCGGGCGTGCGGCCGAGCGGCCCCACGGGCGCCGGATGCAGCCGGCACATGGGAAGGTATCGACGTGTGGCAGCGGGGACTGCACAAGGCCGGAGGGGAAGGTAGACCGCGCTGCGTGGAACGAACGTGCCGAGCGTGCCGGTCGCACCGTATCGCCCGGCAACGTTCAAGGCATCAGCGGCCGGGCGGCGCCGCGGACCGGGTCGCCGCCGGCGGCGTCTCGCGGGCTCCGGCGCCGAGCACGGCGTCGAGAAACTCGAGGACCGCCGCCCCCCCATCGCTGTCGACGGTCAGCGGGACGGCGTGGCCGGCCGCGTCGAGCAGCACGAGCCGGCTGTCCGTGCCGGCTGCCTTGAGGGCCCGATCGAGGCCGACCGCCTGCGTCGCCGGCACCTCGGTGTCGCGGTCGCCATGGACGAGGAGCACCGGTGGGTCGTCGGCGGAGACGTGGGCGAGCGGGCTGGCCGCCTGAGCCGCTTCGCGGAACTCCACGAGCGGCCCGCCGACGAGCCGGCCGGCGGCGGCGGCCGTGCGCTCCGCGGGTGCGAGGCTCGGCAGGTGCGCCGGTGCGGCGACGGCACAGGCGGCCGCCACCTCGACGGGCGGCACGGCCTGCTCCGCCGGTGGGTCGGCGAGTGCCACGAGCGCGGCCAGGTGGCCACCGGCGCCGCGGCCGACGACGCAGATCCGGCCGGGATCGACGCCCCAGGTCTCCGCCTCGCCCAAGAGCGTCGCCAGGGCCGCGCGGCAGTCGTCGAGCTGGGCCGGGAACGGGGCTGCCGTGCACGGCCGGTAGTCGATGCTCGCCACCGCGTAGCCTCGCTCGACGAGCCAGACGAGCGGGCAGTCGGCCCGCGATCCGCCCTGCCAATCGTCGCCCGCGATCCACACGACCAGCGGCAGGCTGCCCGTCGCGCAGGCACCCGGCAGGTGGATGTCGAACCGCCGCCGGGCGTCGTCGTGGCCGCCGTAGGGCTGGTCACGGTGCGCGAGCACCGCCTCATCCGCGGTGAAGGGGGAGGTGAGCGTGGCCGCGACGGAGATCGGCGGCTGCCGGCCGGCGTGGATCGCGGGCCCCGTTGGCTCGGTCTGCGGAACGATGCCGTCGAGCGAGCCCGGGGCGGCTGGCCGCTGCACGCCGACGGGAAGGTCGTCGAGCGAGAGCCCGCGGCGGGCCGCCCGGCGCACCGCCCGTCGCGACGGGCGGTGAGGCTGCACCGCGTCTCCCGCCGGCACGTCGCCGGCCGCCCGCGGGTCGTCCCGCCAGGCGAGCTCGACCCGCGACCAGTCGCGGGGCGGGTCCCCGGCGAACGCCGCCGCGCAGCACGTCACCGCGGCGACGAGCCACGAAGCCGTGGCCCGCCGCGCGGATGACGCCGTCCTGGCCGTCGCCTGCCGCATGTCGCTCTTCAGCGCCGGCTCGGCAGCTGCCCCGTGGGGGTCAGTTCGTCGATGATCTTCGGGATGTAGCGGGCGAGCACCTCCGCGAGCTGGTCGCGGTCGACGCCCTTGGAACGCGCGATCTGCTCGAGTTCGCGCTGCCCGAAGGCGTCCTCGATCTGCCGGCGGTCGACGGGCTTGTTGGGCCCGGTGCGAACCCACGAGTCCACCTGATCCCGCATGCCCTTCTCCTCGAACTGCCGGACCACCTCGGGCAGTTTCTGCGCCCCTCCGCCACCGAAGATCTGGGTGAGGATGTCGGTCAGATCGGTGGAGGAGGGCATGCCCTGCGGCGGCTGCTGGGGCCGCGGCTGGGGGGCGGGTGCCCGCTGCTGCGGCTGCTGCTGGGCCTGCGCCGCGCCTTCGAGCACCTGCTTCAAGATTTCGCCGAGAATGTCCATCGCCGGATCCTCCAAGGTTCCATGGCAGCGCGCCGGCGGGCCGCGGCCACATGGCCGCTCGTCCACCGCGGCCGGCGGCCACGGAAGAACCACGCTAGCAGATGCCGGGGGCCCATGCGCCTCCCGGGCTGCAAATCCGGCCGCCGTGGCGATTCCGGCCCATGCTCACTCGGCGGCGGCGGTCTCGCCTCCGGCCCGCGTGCCCAGGGCCCGCCAGACGGCGCCGTCGATCTCGTCGTTCACGGCCTTCGTCGAGCCGTCGAGCATCGACACCGTCACCAGGCCCTTGTGGTGGCTGCGGGAGGTGATCGCGGCGAACGTCTTCTGCGTGGCGCTCGAGCCTTCCTGCCGGGAGTTGAAGTCGAAGTCGTGCGTGATGCCTCCGACGGTGTGGGGCACGCGGGTGTTGGGCGGAAACACCGTCGTGAACCCGGCGTGATGGACGCGGCCGTCGGGCCACTCCGTGTGGCCGGTGCAGTCGTTGGTCGTGGCGCCGAGCTTCTGGTCGCTGCTCGAGGCGCCGGTGGCCAGTCCAGACATGACGGCCGGATCGGCCGGGGGGCTGCCCGGGGGATAGGTGCCGCCGGGATCGGACGTGTTCCGCACGTACGGCGTGAAAGCCTTCACCTCGGCCACGCACAGCGTCTTGCTCATCCCATCGCCGAAGGCCCCCGACTTGAACTTCGAGTTGGGATGGAAGGCGCCGTCGCCCCCCGCGCCGGTCGCCGGGTCGTAGACGAACCAGGTGCCGAAGTTGAAGCCGTAGGTGTGCGGGTAGACGTAGGTGACGCCGCTCTTCGTGCGGGAGACGTTGTTGGCGTCGCTCGGGCAGGCGAACGTGGTGATCCGCAGCTGCCGCACGGTCGCCCAGTTCTTGGTCGGATCGGGCGTGCCGGTCGTGAAGCCGTCGTCCCAGGCCTGCTCCATGTTGACCTTCACGGCGGAGGCCCCCTCCTCGATGTAGGGCATGATCCGTCCATGGACCGACCACGAGCCGTTGTTGCTCGTGAACGTCGTGCCGGGCTTGTGGATCATGCTCGGAGGGAAGTGCCGCTTCGCGCTCTCGAAGTTGAGGACGGCCAGGGCCAGCTGCCGGGCATTGGTGGCACAGGCGGTCCGGCGGGCCGCCTCCCGGGCGCCCTGCACGGCCGGCAGGAGTAGGCCGATGAGCGTGGCGACGATCGCGATCACGACGAGCAGTTCCACGAGCGTGAAGCCGCGCGGCTCGGCCGGCACGGGCAGGTCGCGGTGCTCTTGATCCATGCGTGCTCTCCTGAGCGCGACGGTCGGCGTCGGAAGATCGGCGTGCGAAACCGAAGGGGACTCCCGGCCCCAACTCTTCGGATGGGCGTCCAACGATTATTTCGCAATTCGGCGGCGGATGGAGGCCGTTTTCACGTCCGAACCGCGGAGAACTTTTCGACCGCGCGGGGAAGATTTCGCCGCGCGGCACCGGTGGGTCACTCGTCGAGGCCCAGGAGCCGCAGTTTCGTCCGCAGCGTGGCCCGGTCGAGGCCGAGGATTTTTGCGGCGGCGGTGCGGTTGCCACCGGTATGGGCGAGCACCTCGCGGAGCAGCGCAGCTTCGAGCGCCGTGCTGGCGCGGTGGTGGAGGTCGGGCTCGGTCAAGTCGCCGAACTCCTGGCGTGCCGCGGCGGCCCACTCCTTGGTGGCGGCGGTAAACGCGGCCGTGGCGGTGGCCAGGGGCGTGGTGGCAGGGGGCGCGGCGATCGCCTTCGGCGCGGGGAGGTGCTCGGGCCGCAGCGTGCCGCCGCGGGCGACCACGGCGGCGTACTCGACGGCCGCCTTGAGCTCCCGCACGTTGCCCGGCCAGCGGCGGTCGCGGAGGGCGGCGACGAACTCCGGTGCGATCGCCGCCGCGGCCGGCTGCGGCTGCCGGGCCGCATGCCGGGCGAGGAAGTGCCGGGCCAGCGGCTCGACGTCCTCCAGCCGGTCGGCGAGGGTCGGCATGGCGATCGAAAACACCCCGAGCAACTGGAGGAGGTCTCCGCGGAACGAGCCGGCGGCGACGGCCGCGGCGAGGTCGCGATCGGTCGCGGCGACGACGCGGACGTCGGCCGTTTCGGGCACCGTCGCGCCCGCGCGGGTGAACTCGCGGGACTCGATCGCCCGGAGCAGCTTCACCTGCACGTCGGCCGGGGCCGCGTCGATCTCGTCGAGGAACAGGGTGCCGCCGGCCGCGAGGGCGAACAGGCCCGGCCGATCGCCGCCGCCGTGGGCGTGGCCGAAGAGTTCGCTCTCCACCGCGCCCGGCGCCAGGGCGGCGAGGTTCGTGGCCACGAACGGCCCCCCGCGGCGGCTGCCGTGGGAGTGGATCGCCCGGGCCGCGAGCTCCTTGCCGGTGCCGGCGGCTCCGGTGAGGAGCACGGGCACGTCGGTCGCCGCGACGAGCGCGATCTGCTTGAACACCTCCTGCATCCGCGGCCCCGAGCCGATGAGCCGCGGCGCGTCGTCGTCGATGGCCACCGGCTCCGGGGTGGCCGGCCGCTCGGCCAGCGCCCGGCCGACGACCGCCACGACCTTCTCGAGGTCGAACGGCTTGACGAGGTAATCGAAGGCGCCGGCCGCGACCGCCCGCACGGCCGTGTCGAGGTCGCCGAAGGCGGTCATCACGATCACCGGCGCGCCGGGGGCGAGGGCCCGCAGGTCGGGGATCGCCGAGAGCCCGTCGCGGCCGGGGAGGCGGACGTCGAGAAGGATCGTCTCGGGCGCGCGCCGCCGACAGGCCTCGAGCGCCTCGTCCACGCTCGCCGCGACCGCCACGTCGTGGCCCTGGTCGGTGAGCAGCTCGCGCAGGCTCCAGCCGATGGCCGGCTCGTCGTCGACGATGAGGATGGCGGTCATGCGGGGGCCGGCTGCGGAACGGGGGCCGCGGACTCCAGCGGCAATGTAATCGTGAACCGCGTCCAGCCCCCCGTGCGGGCCCACGACAGGTCGCCGCCGTGGGATTCCGCCACCGCCTTGGCGACCGCCAGCCCCAGCCCGATGCCCTCCGGCTTGCCCGTCACGAACGCCTCATGGAGCGTGTCGCGGATCGCGTCCGGCGGCCCCGGCCCGTCGTCCTCGACGGCGAGGACGAGGCGGCCGTCGGTCGCGGTGGCGGCGATCCGCAGCGTGCCGTCGCGGCCGGTCGCGTCGACGGCGTTGAGCGCGAGGTTGACCATGGCCGCCCGCAGCGCGTCGCGGCGGCCGAGGATCGAAAGTCCCGTCGCGGGACCGACCTCGACGCGGACGCCCGCGTGCTGGCACCGGGGGGCGGTGAGGTCGCGCACCTCCGCCAGCAGGGCGTCGACGGCGAGCGGCTCCGGGGCCGCCTGCGGCTGCCGCCCCAGGGCGAGCAGGCCGCGGACCTCCTCCTCGAGGATGTCGAGCTGTCGGGAGGCGACGGGGAGGCTGTCGTCGGCCGATCCGGCGGGGCACCGGCGGCGATGGAGGTCGATGGCGAGCTTCGCCCCGGTGACGGCGTTGCGGAGCTCGTGGGCGAAGCCGGCGGCGAGCTGGCCGAGGAGCCGCTGCCGCTCGCCCGCCACGAGCTCGCTGCGGAGCGTGTCGAGCGTGGCGCTCATCCGGTCGACGCCCGCCGCGAGCCGGCCCACCTCCGCGGCGTCGGCCGTCTCCGCCGCGGGCAGCCGATGGCCGAAGTCGCCGCCGGCGATCCGGCCGACGTGCCGTTCGATGGCGGCGATCCGATCCGCGAGGCGGCCGGTCGTCCGCAACGAGAGCGGCACGAGCACGGCGAGCGTGACGGCGGCCACGGCGAGCACCGGCCACAGCGCGTCGACGAGGGTGCCCAGCGGGCTGGCCAGCGGCGTGAGCACGAGCACCGTCTCCGGCCGCACGCCCGCGGCCTGCGCGGTGCCGACGCGGTGCCTGCGGCCACCGATCGTGACGACGCCATCGGTCGCTGCTTGCGCGAGCTCCGCGTCGGTCACCGCGCTGTGGGGCAGGGTCGAGCCGCCGGATGACATGGTGGAGGGGTTCCAGACCACGAAATGGCTGCCCGTGAGCGCGTGGAGCGTCGTGAGCACCTGCGGGGAGAGCGGCACGCGGGCGTCGCGCAGCGCGGCGGCGAGCTGCTCCTGCCCGGCGCGGGCGGCGGCGACGCTGCGCCGGGCCGCGAGCCAGCCGGAGACGGCGGCGTTGACGAGCACCGCCGCCAGCACGAGACCCACGACGGGGGCCACGAGCTGCCGCGACAGGGAACGACGTCGTGACGGGGCTGGCATGGCTGGACGGGGATCGGTGGATCCGGCGGTGGGGGCCACCACCCGTACTATCGTACCCCGGCGCCGCGACGGGCCCGCCCTATACTCGCCGCCCGACGCCCGCCAGCGTCGGCGTCGGGCCTGCTCGGCCATGGATCCGCGCACGACCGGGAGGAAACACCATGCATGCCGACTGCCTCGAGTACTGTCTCACGGCCGACGAATACCACCAGTTCGACACCCAGGGGTATCTGCTGGTCGAAGGGGCGCTCGCGGACGAAGAACTCGACCGGGTGACCAGGGCGGTCGACGCGCTCTACGCGCGGCACCGGGCTCTGGACAACACCAGCGCCTTCGCCGGCGGGCCGCCCGGCCTGTTTTCGCAGACGGATTTCATCCGCGAGGATCCGGCCTTTCTCGACCTCGTCGACTGGCCGCGGGTGTTCCCGAAGATCTGGGGCATTCTCGGCTGGAACATCTACCTCTACCACGCCCATTGCGACGTCACCCCGCCTGTGCCGGTCGCGGCGGGCGCGGAGGATTCGCGGCAGCGTTCGTACCGCGCCTGGCATCAGGACAGCATGCGGGTCAACGACGAGATCGAGGTGCACCCGCGGCCGCGGCTCTCGATCAAGGTGGCGTACTTCCTCACCGACACGACGCTGCCCGGCTGCGGCAACATGTGGGTCTATCCGGGATCGCACCGGCAGGACGACCTGCAGTTGCCGCCCGGCGCGGTCGACCCGCCGGGGGCGGTGGCCGTGGAGGGCCGGCCCGGCACGGCGATCATCTTCGACCGCCGGCTGTGGCACTCGCGGAGCCTGAACACGTCGACGGTGACCCGCAAGGGAGTGTTCTTCGGGTACGCCTATCGCTGGCTCCAGCCCAAAGACGACATGAACGTGCGGCAGCTCTATCCGCAGCTCGACCCCATTCGTCGGCAGATCCTCGGCGACGCGCTGTGCGCGGACGGCCGGTACGCCCCGCAGGACGGCGACGTGCCGCTGCGCGGCTGGCTCGAGCAGCAGCGGCGGATCGACTCGGCCGGGCTCGGCCTGACGGGCCGCGTCGGGTCGGCCCGGGCCCCGCGCTGACCGCGCCGATCCGGAGCGACTCATCGTGCGTCTCGCCCTCGTCTGCACGCCACACACCGACGCCACCCTGCGGCTCGCCGCGCAGATCGGGGTCACGGACGTCGTCGCCCGCTACCCGCCGCATCTTGGCCGCACGCTCCCCGAGATGGTGGCGCAGGCCCGCGGGCACGGGCTCGCGCTGTCGATCGTCGAGGGCTATATCCCGCACGACGCGATCACGCACGGCCGCGCAGACCGCGAGCGGCAGCTGGCCGGCTTCGTCGAACTGGTGCGGGACATGGCCCGGCTCGGCGTCGGCATCCTGTGCTGGAACTTCATGCCCGACGACGACTGGACGCGGACCACGGCCACCGCGCGGGACCGCGGGGGCGCCCTCGTCACGGCCTTCGACGTGGCCGACCTGGAAACGACGCCCGGACGGGGCGGGCCGATCGCCGCGGACAGGCTGTGGGACAACATCGCCTGGTTTCTCGACCGCATCGTGCCGGTGGCCGAGCGCGAGGGGGTGAAACTCGCCCTCCACCCCGACGACCCGCCCATGTCGCCGCTGCGGCAGCAGGACCGGATCGTGATCTCACCGGAGGCGTTCGAGCGGGTGTTCGCCATCAACGACAGCCCGGCCAACGGCATGTGCTTCTGCCAGGGCACGTTCGCTTCGATGGGCGACCACGACATCCCGGCGCTGATCCGCCGGTTCGGCCCGCGGATCCACTACGTCCATTTCCGGGACGTCGCCGGGGCGGTGCCGCGGTTTCGGGAAACCTTCCACGACAACGGCAAGACGGACATGGCGGCCGCGATCCGCGCCTATCGGTCGATCGGTTTCACCGGCCCGGCGCGGCCCGATCACGTGCCGACGCTCGAGGGGGAGTCGAACGAACTGGCCGGCTATCACATGCAGGGCCGGCTGTTCGCCGTCGGCTACATGCGGGGTCTGCTCGACGCGACGGGCTGACGGAATCGCCCACTCGACGGGCGCGTGCCGTCGCGGCCATGGTTCCGCTGGACACGCCCGCGCAGCGGCGACTCGTGCCCCCCGGCCGGTGCTCCACGCCACCCGCATCCGCTCTAGCACGCGGCGCCGAACAGCCGGCGGGCGTTGCCGCAGCACACGTCGGACACGAGCCGCTCGAGCCAGTCGCGGCGGTCGGGGAGCCGGCCGCTCTCGACGTCGGCGCCGACGAGGTCGCAGAGGATGCGACGGAAGTACTCGTGGCGGGGATAGGAGAGGAACGACCGAGAGTCGGTGACCATGCCCACGAACCGGGCGAGCAGCCCGAGGTCGGAGAGCATGTTGATCTGCTCGCGCATGCCCCGCTCCTGGTCCATGAACCACCAGCCGCTGCCCCACTGGATCTTGCCCGGAATCACTCCGTCCTGGAACGAGCCGGGCATGGCGGCGAAGAGTGCGTTGTCGGCGGGATTGATGTTGTAGAGGATCGTGCGGCCGAGGCAGTCCTCGGCGGCGAGCGTGCCCAGGAACCGCACGAGCCCCGGTCCCTGCCGCGCGTCGCCGATCGTGTCGCAGCCGGCGTCGGCCCCGAGCCTCCGGGCGAGCAGCGGGTTGGGATCGCGGAAGGGCCCGAGGTGCAGCTGCGTCACCCAGCCCTTGGCGTGGTTGAGCCGGGCGACGTGGAGCATGAGGAACGCGGTGAACGTGGCGGCCTCGGCGGCCGTGGCGGCCGTGCCCGCCATCGCCCGCTCCCAGACGGCCCGCGCCTCCGCCTCCGTGCCCGCGACGTCGGGCAGGAACTCGAGTCCGTGGTCGGTCGCGCGACAGCCGGTGGCGGCGAAATCGTCATGCCTTTTCTCGAGCGCCGCGAGCAGCCCGGGGAACGTGTCGGCGGCTGTGCCGGCGGCCTCCGAGAGCCGCCGCGCCCAAGCCCGTACCCGCTCCGGGTGCTGCACCTTGAGTGCCGCGTCGGGGCGGAACGTGGGGACGACACGGGTGGCGAGCCCGGCGGCGGCGATCGACGCGTGCCAGTCGAGCGGGTCGGCCGGGTCGTCGGTCGTGCCCACGAGTTCCACGTTCATGAGCCCGAGCAGGCCGCGGGCCGTGAGCGGCCCCTGGGCGAGCTGCCGGTTGGCCTCGTCCCAGATCGCTCCGGCAGTCGCCGGCTCGAGCAGTTCCTCGATGCCGAAGTGGCGGCGGAGTTCCAGGTGCGTCCAGTGGAAGAGCGGATTGCGGAGCGTCTGGGGCACCGTCTCCGCCCAGGCGAGGAACTTTTCCTGCGGTGTCGCGCTGCCGGTGATGCGGTCTTCGGCGATCCCCGCGGCCCGCATCGCCCGCCACTTGTAGTGATCCCCCTCGAGCCACGCAGCGTGGAGGTTCTCGAACCGCCGGTCCTCGGCGATGTCCTTGGGGGAGAGGTGGCAGTGGTAGTCGAAGATCGGCTGCGGCGCGGCGACGCGGTGGTAGAGGTCGGCGGCCGTGCCGCACGAGAGCAGGAACGAGTCGGTGCAAAACGCCATAGGGAAAGTGTAGCGGCCGGATGCCGAGGGTTTTTGTTGTCAGGTTGGTAGGCGTCTGCCTGCGCTGGCCGCCTGGATGGCGGCCCATCGCGAGCCGGCGGAGGCCGGCCAAGGAAACCGAGGCAGGATGCCGAGGGTTTCCGTGTACTCAGTACCAAATCCCACCGCGGACGACGAACGTGTCGTCGGGGCGGTAGTCGGCCGTGTCGGTGATGTAGTACTCGACGAGCCGGCCGGTGACCCAGCCGATCTCGGCCCGCCAGCTCGCGCCCAGATTGGCCGGCCGCCGCTCCCAGCCGGCGAGGAGCCGGTAGTCGTGGTAGACGACGACGTCGTCGGCGCCACTGTCGCGGCGCACGGCCCACTGGTTGCCGCCGAACTCGCCTGCCAGGTAGAGCCACTGGCTCGCGCGGGGGCCCTCGGCCACCCGCCAGGCCAGCCGCGGCCGGGGGAAGATGAGCTCGAACCGCCGGTCGTCGCTCGGCGTCCAGAGCAGGCCGCCGGCCGGCAGGATGTTTACGTCGTAGCGGTCGAGGTAGATGACGCCCGCCACGACGCGGAGATCCTCGCTCGCCTCCCACGCGCCGAAGCCGTGGCCCGTGATCCGCAGGGCCTGCGCGGTGTCGTTGACGAAGTCGCTGTACCAACCCGGTGCCACGGCGAGATCGACGCCGAGCCGGTCGCCGACCTTCCGCATCCATCGCGCCTGGATCCAGGACTCGTAGAGCTGCGACGGCAGGCCGGGATCCATCGGCCCAGCCACCTCGTCGACGAACGTCGTGCCGAAGCCGGGCGTGACCAGGAGCGGCGAGTCGACGGTCGGCGCGGGCATGCCGATCGTGAGGCTCGTCTCGAGCGTGGTGAGGCCGAGGCCGTCGGAGCCGAGGCGGGGCAATTCAGTGACGGTGAAGATCGCCTGCTGGAGGGCGCCGGGCTTCGCGCCCGGCGGCAGCTTGCGGCCGGGGGGCTCGAACTCCTGCCGCGGCTGGCCCGGGGGCGCGACGTCGTCGGGCAGGAGCGGCTCGGAGAGATCCTGCGGGTCGCCGAGGGCGGCGAGGCGGATGCGGTCGAAGAAGCCCTGGTCGACCGGCGGCAGCGGCTTGACGTCCCAGGTGCGATCCGGACCGACCGGCGGCAGTTGCCGCGGCTCGTCGGCGGCGGCCGTGCCGGCCAGTGCGAGGGCGAGCGCGAGGGTGGCGACGAGCGGCGCGAGGGTCGGGGTCGCCCATGCCCCATCGCCGGACGTTCGCTGCGGGCATCCTGCCCTTCGCTCTCTCGATGCTGCCTGCGCTTCGCCATCCTTGGCTGCGCTGGTCAGCAACGCCGGCTCCTGGGTCACGGGCAACCCCTTCCGCGTAAGCCTGCGGGGGCCAAGGTCCCGCGAGGTTTTCCAGATCGAACGCCGGCCAGGAAGGCCGGCGGCCCGTCCGGGGAACCCTTGGCGTTCCCCGCGACGGGCGTAAGCCTGCGGGGGCCA
>JBIIDT010000087.1:0-12580 GCA_044238145.1 Pirellulales bacterium
GCGTAAGCCTGCGGGGGCCAAGGTCCCGCGAGGTTTTCCAGATCGAACGCCGGCCAGGAAGGCCGGCGGCCCGTCCGGGGAACCCTTGGCGTTCCCCGCGACGGGCGTAAGCCTGCGGGGGCCATGGATGGCCCCGCAGGCGCGATATTCAGTACGCCAGCCCCAGCCGGAACATGATCGTGCTCGGGAGATCCTGGTATTGCGGGGGGCCGTCGACGTAGAAGAGTTGGCGGTAGAAGACGTAGCCGACCTCGAGGTTGCCCGACAGGCCGGTCGTCGTCTTCGGCACGAACTCGGCGCCGAGGGCGACGCGGATGTCGTTGTAGTCGAACGGCGAGATCCCGTCGTACTCGGGCGTGCTGCGGCGGAAGGTCCAGGCGCCGCCGCCGTACTCGCCCGACACGTAGCCCCACCAGGCGTGCCGGCCGGTCTCGGTAAACCGCTTGGCCGCGCGTGGGGCCGGGAAGAAGATGTCGTACCGCGAGTTGGCGTCGGGGATCCAGGTGAGGCCGACGGCGGGGAGCAGCTTCACGAGGTTGCGGTCGAGGTACACGATGCCCGCCTTGCCCTGCATCGTGGGCGTGAGCTGGAGCGTGCCGATCGCCCGGCCCATGAGCCGCCAGCTCTGCCAGACGAACACGTCCCAGTTGGTGTAGATGCCGACCCGCAGGCCGAGCTCGGCGCCGAAGAGCGGCGTGAACTGCGGGTTCCAGGCGCCGTCGATGAACACGTCGTAGGTGTTGGGCGGCAGGTCGGCGTTCATCGAGTCGGTCGTCTGCGGGCCGTCCCACAGCTGCAGGCCGAAGCCGGGCGTGATCAGCAGGGGCGCGTGGTTGAGATTGGCCGGCGAGTTGTGGAAGAACGGGAGGGCGAAGGTGACGGTCGTGTCGAGCTCGTTGACGCCGACCCGCGTGCCCTGGCCGTCGCCGAGCAGATAGGCCCAACTGCCGCGGGCCCCCTGGTAGACGTGCATCGTCTGCTGGTAGGTCTGCTGGAACGAGGAGCCCTGCGCGGGGTAGCCGGCGGGGAAGAGCGACGCCGGCTGACCCGGCGGCGGCGTGCCCGGGGGCGCGACGAGCGACGGCGCGGCGGTCGAGTAGCCGGGATAGCCGGGCTGGCCGCCGATCGCGGAGGGCGCCCAGGTGTTGGGCTGCGGCGCCGAGAGGAAGGGCTGCGATCCGGCCGGCGCGTAGGCGTCCCACGTGGGTGGCGGCGGGGCGAGCGATCCGGCCTGGGCGAGCCGATCGAGCGACGAGGCCGCCGGCGGCGGCAGCTGCACCGTCTGCGCAGCGGCCCACGGTGCGCACCAGAGGAGCGCGGCCAGCACCGGCGCGGACGCCGTGATGTTCCGCATGGAGGTCACCTGTCGTTCACCGGCCACAGGGCCGGGACGCGGGGGGGTACCGCGCCGAAGAGAGCGCGGTCAAGGGAACATGGGTCCGCGCGTCCCGGGGAGCCGGGCGAAGTGGGCAGGGTCGCCAAGCGCGGCGGGCGGCGTCCGCCCGCTGGGGCTCACTTCCAGCGGAGCGCGGTCAAGCCCTCGAGATCGCGGACGTACAACTCGTCCCCCTCGACGGCGAGGTGCGCCCAGCTTTCCCCGGTGGCCACCTTGGCCTCGCCGAGGAGGTCGTACTTCTCGGGGGTCGCCCGCACGAGCCGCAGGTCGCCGGTCTCGTCGAGGGCCAGGATCCGGTCGCCGCGGGCCACGAGGCTCCAGTAGCGGCCGCAGGGTTTCGTGATCCATGCCTCCTTGCCGGTGGCGAGGTCGAGGCAGGCGAAACGCTGGTTCCGCAGGTGCACGTAGGCGTGGCCGCCGATCACGACCGGCGTCGACATGTAGCCCTGGATCTTGTTCCGCCACACCTGCTCGACGGGCTTGTCGGGCCGGGCGGGATCGACCGCGAAGAGCCACGAGCCGCCCCCGTAGCTCGTCGTGAACACCTTCCCGTCGTGCACGGTTGGCGTGACGATGTTCATTCCCCGAAACGCCTCGACCTTCGTCTTCCAGAGCACCGTGCCCTTGGCGGGATCGACACCGGCGAGTTCCTCGCGGGTCTGCACGAGGATCTGCGGGGTGCCACCGATGGCCGTCGGATACGGGGACGAGAAGGCGCTGCCCCACATCCCGCCGCCGTCCTCCAGCACCCGCCAGACCACCTTTCCCGTGGCCTTGTCGAGCTTGACGAACCCCGCGCCGGCCTGGACGAACACGTGGTCGCCGATCACCAGCGGGCTCGACACGAACCCGAAGGCCGGCAGCGGGCTCTCCAGGTCCTTCGTGAAGTCGATCCGCCAGATCTCACGGCCGCTCGCCGCGTCGAGACAGACGAGCACGTCGCGCATCCCGGCCACGTACACCCGTCCGCCGTCGACGCAGGGCGTGGAGCGGATCCACGACCCGTTGGAGGCGGCGAAGAAGGGCACCTTCATCGCGCCTTCCCACGAGACCTGCCACCGTTCCCGGCCCGTGGCCCGGTCGAGGCTGCGGACGTGCTCCGTCTTCTGGTCGCGAGTCTCGGTGACGATCACCGCGTCGCCGGCGATGACCGGCCCGGAATAGCTCGGGCCGAGTTCGGCCCGCCAACGCTTCTCGATCCGGCCCGCGTCGAGCCCGTCCGGCCAGGGGGCCGCAGCGGTGACGAACCCGTCGCGGTTCGGCCCCCGCCACTGGCTCCAGGGCGACTCGGCCGGCGCGCGCGACGCGAACAGGGCGCCGCCCGCCAGCGCCAGGGCCGCGGTGCGGCGCAGCCGCAGCCCCACCCCGGGCGGCGGCGGCGTGCGGCGAAGCATCATGGGCGATGACCGGGCGCGAGGCGGCGTTGCGGTGGCGAAGGACGGCAGCATACACGAATGCCCCGGCGGCCGACGTGTGGCACCGTGTGCTACGCTGGCCGCATCGCCTTCGCGACGTGACGATCCGGCCTGACTTTCGGCGTGCCCCATCATGTCGACCGCTCCCTGGAACGATCCCGTCGATCCGGCCGGACTGCGGTCCGCGGGGTGTGCGACCGTCGAACTGCTGGCCGAGACGGAATCGACGATGCTGCGGGCGCGGGGCGTGGCGGCCGATGCCACCGCCCGGCTGCCGGCGATCGTGATCGCGGACCGGCAGACGCAGGGCCGGGGCCGGCGCGGGGCCGGCTGGTGGCAAGCGCCAGGCAGTCTCGCCGCCAGCATCGTGCTCGAGGCCGCGGCGGGGCCGCCGCCGGCGTGGTCGCTCGCCTGCGGCGTCGCGCTGGCGGAGACCCTGCGGGCGGTCGAACCCGCCGTGGCCGCCGTCGTCCGCTGGCCGAACGACGTCGAGGTCGGCGGCCGCAAGCTCGCGGGCATTCTCGTCGAGACGGTGGCCGCAGGCCGCGTCATCTTCGGCATCGGCGTCAACACGACGGGCACGGCTGCGGACGCGCCGCCGGCCCTCGCCGCGCGGGTGGCGACGCTGCCCGATCTCGTGGGGACTGTGCTGCCCCGGGAGCGGCTGCTGGTGGCCTTCCTGCCCAGGTTCCTCCGGCTGCTCGCGGATCTGGCGGCCGATCCGGCGCTGCTGCCGGATCGCTATCACCCGCTGTGCCCGCTCCACGGCGAGCCCGTGACACTCCACCTCGGCGCCCAGCGGCATCACGGCATCTGCCGGGGCATCACCACCGACGGGGCGCTCGTGCTCGACACGGCGGCCGGACGGATGCTCTTCGCCTCCGGCAGCCTCACCGATCCGGCCGCCGTGTGGCGCGGGGACGGCTGACGCCGCGGCCGGCCCGCGGGGCGAAGACGCACACCTCGCGGCCGCCGGTGGAGAGCTGCCGCACCTGCGGGGCGTAGCCCCACTGCCGGAAGGTCGCCAGCCACCCGGGGAGCGACTCCGCCCGGGCCCAGGTCGGAAGCTTGAGCGTGGCCACGATCCCCCGCGGCCGCACGCCCGGGGCCGTGACCACCCGCCCGAGCGCCTCCATCGTGCTCGCCGGATCGATGTTCATGTCGGAGACGATCCAGTCGAACCCGCGGAACTCGCGAAGTTTCACGTCGCGGGACCGCTTGCGCCAGTGGGTGAACCGCGGGTGGCCCGCGACGCGGTCGTCGACGACCGCCGGGTCGATGCCGACGACGTGGAGACCGGCCTCGAGGAGCCGCTGGCACGAGCCGCCGGGCGCCGCGCCGAGCTCGCAGGCCCGCTCGCCCTCCGCCAACGGGACGGCGAAGGTCGCGATCGCCTCGTCGAGCTTGAGCCAGGCCCGCGACACCTTGTCGGCCGGCAGTGTCCCGGGGTAGGTGCCGCCGGGCCACCGGGTCGGCGGCGCGACCGCCCGGTGCGTACCCACCCACCAGCGATCGGCCTCGTCGATCACGCAGTCGAGGATCAGCTCGCCGGGCGTGGCGGTGACCGGCGTGTCGGCCGGCAGGCCGCAGGCGGCGAGCAGCGACTGTCGGATCGCCGGCACGGCGACGTCGGCCCGCGGGTCGCGGGGCCAGACGTGCACGTTGCGCCAGGCGGACGCACCGCCGGCCGCGACCGCGGCGGCGACGAGTTCCGGCACGGTCGCCCCCTTCACCTGCCCGAGCGAGCGGACGGCGGCCCGGGCGAAGACGAGATCGGGCACGAAGTCATCGGCCGGAGCGGGACCGGCGGGCAGCCGGAACGTGACCAGGCCGCGCCGCCACGCGGCGCGGGTCCAGCCAGGGAGCACCTCCCGCTGGCGCCGGCAGACCTCCTCCTCGGCGCCCCCCTGGCAGGCCACCAGAAAGAAGCCCCCTGCCGGCTTCGGGCCCGGGGGCGGTTCGGGAGCGGCCGGCGGTTCGGGGGCGGGGGGCATGGCCCCGATCCTATCCCCAGATCATGGTCCCCGATCGCCCGGCCAAAAAATCAGGCCGGCCCGGGCGCCCAAGGGCCCGGGCCGGCCTTTCTCGTCTGAACGCTGACGCCCTCACCCGCTACCGCCGAAGCGGCCCCGGAGAGGACGAAGGGCAGGCCGTCGAAACGGACTGCGGAACCCCACGCATGGGATTCCGGGCGGAGCATCCTTGGCGAACCCGAAGGTTGCGCCGTGTCGGAAAAGCCGCCGAAGCGAGGCCCGAAGAGCCCCGTCGGATTCCTTCCCGACGGATGGCTCAGCCGTGGCCCTTCTTCTTCTTGGCGGCCTTCTTGGCAGCCTTCTTCTTCTTCTTCGCCATGGATATGGCTCCTTGCCGCGAGCATCCGGACACGAATCTCACGCCCATTTCCGTGGATGCTCAGGGACGGAAACGGACGACGTTTCGTCGACCGTGCACCGTGATTGCTCACGCTTCACGACCGACGATTGGAGAGTTGTGAGCGATGGTGCCAAAAACTGTCAAGAGAAATTCCGGAAATTTTTCCGAATTCTTTCCAGCGGATGGCGGACCTTGCCGGCGCCGGCTCACCCGTGGTCACCATGCGGCGGTGCCACTACAGCATCCGGCGTGCCCAATCGTGCAGCAGCGCCACCTGCCGCGAGAAGTCCTGCTCGGCGACACCGATCGGGCTTTTGAAGAAGCACGCGAGCCAGTCGAGGCCGCCGATTTCCCCGGCCCGCGCGGCCCGCTCCACCAGCCGCACGAGGTCGAGGACGAGGGGCGCCGCCAGGATCGAGTCGCAGCCCTGCCAGGTGAACTGCAGGGTCATCGGCGTGCCCAGGAAACCCTGGAAGTGGACGTGGTCCCAGGCCGTCTTCCAGTCGCCCATGCTCCGGATGTACTCGATCGAGACGTGGGTCTGGGGCGGATAGCCGAGGATCGCGGCCAGGAGGTGGTCCTTGCTGCGGACCTTCGCCGCCTTGTTGCGGGGATCGTCGAGCACCTGTCCATCCATGTTCCCGAAGATGTTGTGGCCCACCCAGCTCATGACGTGCAGGTTGCGGGCGGCGAACATCGGGGCCAAGACGCTCTTGAGCAGCGTCTCCCCGGTCTTGCCGTCGCAGCCGGCATGGGGGATGCCGCGCTCGCGGGCCACCTGCTGCAGGCACGCGGGCGTGGCCCCGGTGGAGGGCGTGAAGTTGACGTAGGCGGCGCCGGCGGCGGCGGCGGCCAGGAAGTACAGGCTGCTCGTGGGCAGGGGGCAGGCGGCCGGGTCGTCGAGCAGCGGCTCGATCGCGGCGAAGTCGGCGGGGATCGGCCGTGCCGGCGGCGGCTCGGTCGAGGCCACGTTGACGACGACCACGCGCTCGACCCGCTCGGCGGCCGCGAAGGCCTGGATGTCGTGCTGCAGCCGCGCGATCGCCTGCCGCGGCGTTTCCGGACGGCGGCAGGCGTCGTCGTCGGCGAGGCCGCCGATCCGCTCGCCTGCGGCCAGCACCGTGCCCGGTCGCAGCCGCGCCTCGACGCCGGCGAGGAACTCGGCCGCGCCGTCGATGAGATCGGGCGGGATCGCGCGGCTCTCGGTCCACATCCGCAGCGCCTCGTCGCCCAGTCTCCCGGCGCGAACGTCGTGCCCGCCGACGACGATGTCCGAGAAGTCGACGAGGTCGAGCCGCGTGAAGGGCTCGAGCGCCGTCACCAGCCCGATCGGCTCGACGGCCCGGCGCACGAGCGCCGCCAGGCCGACGAGCAGCGTCGTGGCCACGCCTCCCTTGGCGCCGACGAGCCACAGGCCGACGCGACGGGGGCCGGAACGGCTCGCTGGCAAGGGATGGACTCCGGAGGTGCCGGGCGGAGGTGGGAAACCGAAGGACGGGTGGTATCATTCAGCTCGCGGGAAGACGCGTCAAGGAACCGCAGGGAGACCCATGTCGGCAGTCATGCAGTCGTCGGAAAAGTCATGTAGCCTCCGCCCGGCGCGGCGGATGGCGTCGCTCGAGCCGTCCGCCACGCTGGCCATGGCCGCCCGGGCCTCGGCCATGGCCGCCGCCGGCGTCGATGTCATCGACCTGTCGGTCGGCGAGCCCGATTTCCCCACGCCGGAGCACATCTGCCGGGCCGCCGAGGCCGCGATCCGCTCCGGCAAGACCAAGTACACGCCGGCCGCCGGCATCCCGGCCCTGCGGCAGGCCGTGGCCGACGACTACGCCCGGCGGAGCGGCCTCGTGACGAAGCCCGCGCAGGTGGTGGTCTCCAACGGGGCCAAGCACTCCCTGCACAACGTGTTCACCGCCCTGCTCGACGAGGGGGACGAGGTGGTCGTGCCCACTCCGTACTGGGTGAGCTACGCCGAGCTCGTCAAGCTCGCCGGTGGCCGGCCGGTGCTGCTCGAGACCCGGATCGAGGACGACTTCAAGCTCCGGCCCGAGGCCCTGCGGGCCGCGGTCACTCCCCGCACCCGGATGCTCCTCCTCTGCTCCCCGAGCAACCCCACGGGGGTGGTCTACGATCCGGCCGAACTGGCGGCGCTGGCCGACGTCGCCATCGAGGCCGACCTGTCCGTGGTGGCCGACGAGATCTACGACCAGCTCGTGTTCGACGGCCGCAAGAGCCCGTCGTTCCCCACGCTTCGACCGGGCCTCGCGGAGCGCACCGTTGTGGTGGCGGGGGTGAGCAAGACCTACTCCATGACCGGCTGGCGAATCGGCTGGACGATCTGCCCCGAGCCGCTCGCCAAGGCGATCGCCAACCTGCAGAGCCAGGAGACGAGCAACCCCTGCAGCGTCAGCCAGCACGCCGCGGTCGCGGCGCTCACCGGGCCGCAGGAGTGCGTCGCCGAGATGCGGGCCGCCTTCCAGCGGCGGCGCGACCTCGTGGCCGGCCGCCTGAAGGCGATGCCGGGCGTGCGGCTGCCGGACATCGGCGGTGCCTTCTACGCCTTCTTCGACATCCGCTCGGCGCTCGAGCGGTCGCGGGCCCGCGGCCTCGGCACGAGCCTCGCCTGGTGCGAGGCGCTCCTCGAGCAGGAGCACGTGGCGCTCGTGGCCGGCAGCGCCTTCGGTGCCGAGGGGCACGTGCGGATGTCGTTCGCGGCGGCGGAGGAGAAGCTCACCGCCGGGCTCGATCGGATCGCGAAGTTCCTGGCGTGACTCCATGACAGGCGCGGTCGGCATCGTGCTGGCCGGGGGCCGCTCGAGCCGGCTGGGGGCCGTGCCGTTGCCCCCCGGCGGCAAGGCGGCCATCGCCTTCGACGGCACCTCGTTGCTCGCGCGGGTGGTGGAGGCCGTGGCCGGCGCGGTCGATCGCGTGCTCGTCGTGGCCGCGCCGGGCCAGCCGCTGCCACCGCTCGACCCCGAGGTGGACATCGTCCGCGACGCCGCACCCGGCACCGGCCCACTGGCGGCCATTCGCGACGGCCTGGTGGCCGCGGCCCGGCGGACGCCCCTGCCGCGGGTGGCGTTCGTCACCTCCTGCGACGTGCCGCTGTTGCGTCGCGACGTGGTGCGGCTGCTCGTCGCCCGCGGTCTCGACACGGGGGCCTTGTGGGTCGTGCCGGACTGGGAAGGCCATCCGCAGGTGCTGCTCTCGGTCGTCGCCCTCGACCTCCTGCCCGCCATCGACGCCCATCTCGCCACCGGCCGGCGCGATCCCCGCGGGCTCCTCCACCGCCTCGAGGCCACAGCGCCCGAGCGGATCGTGCGGGTGTCGGAGGCGGAACTCGCGGCCGTCGATGCCGGGGGTGATTCAGTGCGTGACGTCGACACGCCGGCCGACCTCGAACGGCTGCGTGGCCGCGGAATCCCGCCTTCTGCCCCGTGAGCGGGCATCCCTATACTCCGCCCTCATGGCGAGGAGACATTCCCGATACCGCAGCGGGGGCCGGCGGCGCTGGGCCGTGTTCTCGCTGGCCACGCTCGCGGTGCTGGCCGTGGCCGCCTGGCTCGCGCCGCGGGTGCTCGTGCTCACGGCCTTGAGGAATCGGCCGCTGGAGGCGGCGTTCGCCGGAATCGACGGCGACGTGTCGAGCGCGAGCGCCGCGTGGCACTGGCTCGGCGGCATCGAGTACCGCGACATTCTCCTCCGCGACCGGGCGGGCCGCGCGGTCGTCGCCGTGCCCCGGCTGGTGATCGACCGGGGCCTGCTCGCGCTGGCCCTCGACCCGCGGGACCTGGGCACGGTGCGGCTGGTCGGCGCGGAGGCGGTGATCGACGTCCGCTCCGGGGGGAGTTCGCTCGAGGACGTGATCGCACCCTGGCTGGCCGCCCAGGATGCCGCGGCGGGCGGGCCGGCCTTCGAACTGGAGGTGGCCGATGCGACCGTGGAGTGCCGCGACGTCGTGCGTGGCGACGCCTGGCGGCTCACCGATCTGACCGCGGTGGGCACCGTGGGGGCCGACGCGCGGCCGACGCCCTGGACGGTCGCCGGTCGCGTGCGGCACGTCGATCCGTCCGCCGCGGGCCCGGCGGGCGGGCCGCCCGCGGCCCCGATGCCAGAGGCCGTGGACCAGCGGCTCGACCGCTCGACGGTCGCCGCCGCCGCGACCGCCGCGCTGGCCCGCGATGGCGGCTTCTCTCTCTCCTGTCCCGTCCCCGAGGCGGGCACGCGGACCGTGACGATCGCGGCCCACCGCCTGCCGCTGGGCATCTCGGCGGTGCTCGCCACGCGACTCGACGGCGGCTGGGTGTGCGACGGGCTGGCCGACGTCCGCCTCGACGCCACGTTGGCCGAAGCCGGTCGGCGGGTCGTGGGCACCGTGGCGGTCGAGGATCTGGCCGTCTGCCGCGGCGCCACGCTCGCGGAAGTGCTGGCGATCGATCGTTGTGAGGTGCCGGTCGACTGCGAGATCCGCGACGGCCGGCTGGTGGTGCGGAAGCTCACCGTCGCAAGCCCGCTGTTCCGTGCCGAGGCCTCGGGGCGGATCAGGCTGCCGACCGGCGGCCCGTGGGACTGGGCCGAGGGGCTCGTCGACGAGGACTTCGCGATCGCGGCCGACATCGACCTGGCGGCGGTCGGTCGGGCCCTGCCCGACGGCCTGGCGGTGCGACCGGACGTCCGCATCACCGACGGCCGCCTCGACCTCGCCGCCGCTTCGCACGCCGATGGCGACGACCGGGTGCTCGAGGTGCGGGCCACGTCCCGCGATCTCGCGGCGTTGCAGGGCGTGGCGGGGGCCGGCGGCGAGCGGCCACTCCGCTGGACCGAGCCGTTCACGGCGTTTCTCAAGGGCCGGCGCCGGCCGGGCGAGGGGCTGCGGATCGAGGACGGACGGATCTCGTCGGCCGCCGTGGAACTGGCGGTCTCCGGCGACGCCGGTTCCGTGACGCTGCAGTGGACGGCCGACCTCGGCCGCTTCGCCGCCGAGGCGGCCGAGGTGTTCGACCTGGGCGGCCTCGCCGTCAGCGGCGATGCCCGGGGCCGGATTGACGTGACGCGGGCCGATCCGGCCGCCCCCGGGGCGCTCAAAGTCTCGGCGAGCGTCTCGAAGCTGGAGTTCGCCGTTCCCGACCGGCCCGCATGGCGGGACGCGGAGATCACGCTGGAGGGCACGGCCACCGGCCGGCTCGCCGACGGCGCCGCGCTCGTCGACGAGGCGCACGCGGTCGTCGCCGCGGCGTCCGACCGGTTCGAGGCGACCCTCACCGGCGGCGCGGTCGTGGCGTTCGCCGACGGCGTGCGGGTGCGGGCCGCAGCCGGCGCGGAGGCGATCGCCGCCGACTGCTCGCTGTCGGGCGACCTCGGCCGCTGGCAGCCGCGGCTGGCGGCGATCTGGCCCGCCGTCGCGGCGAGCGGCACCTGGTCGGGCACGCTCACCTCGTCGGCGGCCCTCGCCGCGCGGGGTGCCGCCTGGCAGGTCACGCGGGCGGGTGCGGAGATCGAGAAGTTCGTGATCCGCGCGACCGACCGGCGGATCGACGAGCCACGGGTCGTCGCCACCGCCGCCGGCACCATCCACCCCGAGACCGGCCGCATCGACGTCTCTTCGGGCGAGATCCTCTCCACGACGCTCTCGGTGCGGACGGGCGGGCTGAGCTGGCTGCCCGCCGCGGACGGGCGGCCCGACCTGCTCGACGCGTGGCTGCGGCTGCGGGGCAAGGCCCAGTGGCGGGCGCATGCGGGGCGACTCGAATCCTGGCTCGTGCCGGCCGGCACCGCGGCCGCCTGGCCCGTCGGCGGCGAATTGTCGGGCACGTTCGAGGTGGCCGACACGCCCGCCGGCGCGAACCTGCTGGTGGAGGCGACCGGCACGCAGTTGTCGATCGGGCGTGCCGCCGCGTCCGGCCGCGCCGGCGGCCCGGCCCAGCCGGTCTGGAGCGAGCCGCAGGCCAGGCTCGCGGTCGAGGTCACGCGGCCGGCCGGTGCCGCCGGGGCCGAGGCGCTCCGCATCGACCGACTCGGCCTCGAGTCGTCGACGGTCGCGGTCTCGGCCCGCGGCGACGTGCAGGAGTGGACGGGCCGGCGGCTGGTGGCGCTCGAGGGCACCACCGCCTACGACTGGGCGCAGGTCTCGCGGCTGCTCGTGCCCTGGACGGGCGGCCGGCTGAGGGTCGCCGGCGCGGGTTCCCGGCCCTTTGCCTTCCGCGGCCCGCTCGGGCGGCAGGCGGCGATCCCTTCGCCCGCGGTTCCCGCCGGCACCGAGCCGGCCGTCGTGCCGCTGCCGGACGACTGGCTCTCGGCCGCCCGCGGCGGCGACGCCGCCGATCGCGCCGCCCGCGTGACGCGGCCGGTGAAGGCGACGCAACCGGCCGAGCCCGCGCTCGTGGCCCTCGCCCGCGGCGTCGCCGTCGACACCACCGCCGCCTGGACGGCCGCGGAGATCGACGGCTTCGCGCTCGGAGCCGGCGAGATGCCTGTGCGGCTCTTCGAGGGGCAACTCGCCTTCGGACCGTTCGACGTCGCGGCCGCGGGTGGCCGCCTGCGGGGCGCCCCCTGGGTTCGGCTGGCCGCCCCCACTGAACTGATCGTGCCGCAGGGCCGCCTGGCGGAACGCGTCAGCCTCTCTGGGCCCCTCTGCGACCGCTGGGTGGGCTGGCTCTCGCCGCTGTTGGGCCATGCGACGCACACCCGCGGAGTCGTCACGATCGACGTGGCCGGCGGCCGGCTGCCGCTCGCGAGTCCGTTTGCGGGGGAGCTCGCCGCCCAGGTCGTGTTCGACGAGTTCGAGGTCACACCGGCCGGAGCCACGCAGCCGCTGGTCAAGCTGCTCGCGAAACTCCAGGCCGTGGTCGATCCGCGATTCGCCTTCGGCGACAAGGTGGTGCTCCTCCGCGTGCGGCCCGACCCGATCACGGTCCGGCTGGCCGAGGGCCGGCTGTGGCACGAGGGCCTGGTGATGGACTCGGGCCAGCTCGTCGTCCGTTCCCGCGGCAGTGTGGCCGCCGACGGGACGCTGGCCATGGTGGTGGAGGTCGCCCTCCGCGGCGACATCGCCGGCCAGACGCCGGTCGTCGCCCAGCTGCTGCGGACGCCGCTGGCGATCCCGCTCAAGGGCACCGTGCAGCGGCCGCAGTTCGACGCCCAGGCGATCGACGTGCTGCTCGGCCGGATCGTGGAGAACACGGCGCAGGCGGTGATTCAAGACGGCGTGGTGCGGGGGCTCGAGTCGCTGGAGACGATCTTCGGCAACCCGCCGCCGGCACCGCCGCAGCAACCGGCCCCCGCGCCGCCGCCGCCGCTCACGTTTCCCGGCGGGCGGTGAGGTCTTCCGGCATGCGGAATGGCCCGCGATCGGGGCTGCCGTACCCTCTCGCCGGACGTTCGCCTCGGCCTTCCAGGC
>JBIIDT010000011.1:0-57562 GCA_044238145.1 Pirellulales bacterium
TCCACTCCTGCGGCGAAATAGCGGGCAGTGGGACGATGTCGGTGGCGGGGAGGTGATCTTCGAGCGTGCCGCGCCGGCGCTGTGACGGGCCTGAGCCCTGAACATCGGCCATCCTGTGAGCACCCTTTCTCCGGCCGGTCCGCGGCTTCCTCGCGGCCTGAAACCCTATGCTAAAACATGGTGTCGAATCGACCAACTTCCCGTGATCAACGCCAGCATGCCCGCCTCCGCTTCTCCCCGGGCGATCCTCGTCACGGGAGCCTCGTCCGGGATCGGCAGGGCGACGGTTCGGACCTTCTCAGCCGCCGGCTGGCAGGTGGCCGCCACGATGCGTCGGCCCGACGACGGGCACGACCTCGCTTCGCTCCCGGGCGTGCGGGTGTTGCGGCTCGACGTGACGTCGACGGAGAGCGTGGAGGCCGCCGTCGGGGCGGCATACGGAGCGTTCGGCCGGCTCGATGCGGTCGTGAACAACGCAGGCTACGGCGTCGACGGGGTGTTCGAGTCGATGGACGACGAACTGATCCGCCGGCAGTTCGAGACCAACGTCTTCGGCCTCATGCGGGTGACCCGGGCCGTGCTCCCGCTGCTGCGGCGGCAGCAGGAGGGCACGCTCGTGCAGGTGTCGTCGATGGGCGGCCGCGTGACGTTTCCACTCTACAGCATCTACCACGGCACGAAGTGGGCGGTGGAGGGCTTCAGCGAATCACTGGCCTTCGAACTGCGGCCGTTCGGCATCCGCGTGCGGCTTGTGGAGCCCGGCAAGATCGCCACCGACTTCTACGGCCGCAGCCGCCAGCGGGCCGCCACGCCCGCCGACGGCGGTTATGACGACTTCGTCGCGCGGTGCGAGGCGATCTCGCTGGCCACCGGCAAGGCGGCCGGCAGCAGCCCCACGGTCGTGGCCGACACGATCTATCGGGCGGTGATGGATCGCGGCTGGCGGCTCCGCTTCCCGGTCGGCCCGCCGGCCCCGCTGCTCATGCGGCTGCGAAAGCTCCTCCCGGAGTCGTGGTTTCTCCGGCTCATTCGCCGCCGGTACGGCCTGGGCGACTAGCGGTGTCGCAGACGGGCGCCGGGCTGTCGGATGGCTTCGGCGGCGTCATTCCGGCAGGTGGTAGAAGCCGATCGCCAGGATCAGGTACACCCCGAGGAGCAGGAAGCCTTCGAACCAGTTGGCCTTCCCGTCGGTGATCAGTTCCCGGGTGATGATCGTGGCCAGCACGATCGCCACCACCTCGAAGCCCGTGAACGCCAGATCCATCGGCTGGCCCATCAGTCGACCGGCGAACACCAGCAGCGGCGCCACGAGGAGCACCAGTTGGATCGTCGAGCCGACCGTGGCCGCCAGCACCAACGAGGGCTTGCCGCGGCGGGCGAAGTGGTAGCCCGACAGCACTTCCCCGAGGCTGCCCACGCCGCCGAGCAGCACGAGCCCGCTGAAGGTGTTCGAGAGGCCCAACTGGCGGGCGGTCGGCTCGAGGGCATGCGAGAGCACCTCCGTCACCGCGCCGAGACACGCCGCCGCGCCGACCAGCACCAGCACGCTCTGCCATATCGGGGTGCCGGCATGCTCGTCGTCGATGGCCTGGTCGTCGGGGAGGTTGGTGCCCCCCGTGCCGCCGAAGAGCGTCACCGCCACGTTCATCGCGTACATCCCGATGAGGACGAACGACATCTCGAACGACAGGTCGCGGGTTCCCTGGGGCGTGCCGATGTTGAACATCGCCGGCACGATGAAGCAGAACGCGCAGATCATCAGCATCGAGCCGTTCACAGCCAACCGCCGGGGGTCGAACTTTTGCTCCCCGTGGTGGAGGCCACCGGTGATCAGCGCGATGCCGAGGCTCACGAGCAGGTTGGCGAGAATCGCACCCGTGAGCGATGCCTTCACGACCGGCGCCAGGCCATTGGCCAGGGCGACGCCGCCGATGATCAGTTCCGGGAGGTTGTTGAGCGTGGAGTTGAAGAGGCCCCCGAGCGTGGGACCCAGACGGGCCGCCAGGCGTTCCGTCGCATCGCCGATCAGGCCGACCAGCGGCACGATCGACACCAAGGCCGCGGCGAACACCGCCAGGGGCGGGGCATCCTGCCAGGCCAGGCCGAAGGCGACGGGAACGGCGGCGACAAGCCAACGACTGGTCATCGGGGGCGTCCGGCGGGGCTGCGCCGCGCGATGCTGGGTGGGCGAAGCATGGGGTCAGATTCTTCGTTCATGCTTTCTCTCCATCGAAAACACAACCTTTTCAGCGATGTCAAAAAGTCAGCGCCCCACCATCCCGGTCAGCCAAGAACCAGGAAGGACGTCACTATCCCGGGAAAAGCGAGAATCGCCCCGGATCGTGCGACCGGAGGGATCCCAAAGAGTCGGGGCGACTGGATTCGAACCAGCGACCTCTACGTCCCGAACGTAGCGCTCTAGCCAGGCTGAGCTACGCCCCGAGCGGTGCGACAGATTGCCGCACGCGGGAGAGATAGATGGAGATTACCCGGAGAACCGCCGTGGGACAATGCGGCCGCCGCAAGCCGGTGCGCCCCGCCGAAAACGCCCGAAACCGAGGCAGCCGGAGCGGCCTCACTCCGCCGCATCGACGCAGACCAACTCCCGATCGTTGCGGGCGTAGATCCGGCCGCCGGCGAACGCCGGATGGCTCCAGACCACCTCGCGACCGAAGCATTCGTTCGTCGGATCGAGGAGGTGCATCCGCCCGAGCTCCTCGTACTTTTCCGGCGAAAGCCGGGCGAGGATCAGGTCACCCGTCTCGCTGAACAGCCAGGTGCGGGTCGCGCCCGGTGGGTCGCCGGCGACCGCTGCCGCCTGTCGCACCAGGAAGGCCGTGCCGTGCTTGCCGCGGCGATCGCCGGTCGTGGGCACGGCGGTCTCCCAGATCCGGCGGCCGTCGGCGAGGTTGACGGCCGTGAGCAGCCCGGTGTCGCAGTCGCAGCCGTAGAGGGTGTCCGCCGCGATGAACGGCGTGCTGTTGGCGCAGTAGACGGCCGACTTCGGCTCCCCGCGCCAGGCGACCTCCACCCCCGGCGGATCGGCGGCGAGCCGGAACAGCGCCCCGACGCGGCCGATGCCGCTGGCGTAGAGCACGCGGCCGTGTTTCGTGTCGGCAACCTGTGGGGCCATGATCGACATGCCGTACATCGGTTTGAGCGGCTTCGACCACAGCACTTTGCCGGAGGTCGGATCGAGGGCGTTCAAATTGTCGGCGTCCCAGATGACGAGTTGTCGGCCGCCGGCCGACTCGACCATCGTGGGCGGGCAGTAGCCGCTCTCGCTGGCCGTCAGCGCCCGCCACCGCTCGGCCCCCGTCCTGCGATCGAAGGCCACGGCCACGCTGCCCGGCCCGCCCACCAGGCAGACGAGCAGGTCGCCCTCGACGAGCGGATGGCCGCAGAAACCCCAGATCGGCACCGGCGCGGCGTAGTCCTTCTGGAAGTCTTTCTTCCAGAGCAGCCGGCCCGAATCCGCGTCGAGACAGGTGAGGTCGCCTTCGGCCCCGAGCGCGTAGACCCGCCCGTCGGCGACCGTCGGCGTGCACCGCGGACCCGCCGCGTAGGAAATCGAGTAGGGCCGGTCGTACTCGTGCTTCCACACGACCGCGCCCGTGGCCGCGTCGAGACACAGGATGCGTTCGCGGCCGGTGAGCTGCGTGCGATCGTTGGGGGCGTTAGCCAAGTCGCCCGAGAGACGCTCGTAGTCCATCAAATAAACACGGTCGCCGACGACGGCCGGCCCGGAGTAGCCCCCCTTCACCGCAACCCGCCACTTCACGGGCAGGCCGCGGTCCGGCAGCGACCGGGCGATGCCCGTCTCGCGCCACACCGCATCGCGCCGGGGGCCGAGCCACTGCGGCCAGTCGTCCGCCGTCGCGGCCGGGACGATCAGGACGGACCATACGAGGCAGGCAAGGGCGAGGCGAAGTCCGGACATGAGGCCGCTCCGTGGTGTGCGTCAGGGGGCGGCGGCGACCGCCGGCTCGGGCAGGTCGAGGCCGACGTCGATCCCGTCGGGCCGCCAGTCGATGACCTCCATCTCCGCCGTCCGCCGTCCCCGATACTCGTTGATCTTGGGCTTGAAGGCCACGTGGAACGGCTGACCGGGGGACGGAAGGTGAGGCAGCCACTCCGCGGCTCCAAAGGCCACGCCGCGGACTTTGCGGCCGTGCTGCACGAACTGCATCGCCAAGTGCTTGCCGCCGGCGCCGATCACGCGGGGAGGCTCCGCGAGGGTCACGGCGGAGGCGCACAAGATCGGGCGGCGGTTGGCCTGGCCGAACGGGGCGAGCCGCTCGAGCTGCTCGACGGCGTCGAGCGTCAGGCCACCGAGCGACGTCTCGCCGTCGATGGCGACCTGGGCGCGACGCAACTCGGCGGGCAGCCGTCGGTCGACGGCGTCACAGAAGGCCTTGCGGAAGGCGTCGATGCGGCCGTCCTCGATCCGCAGTCCGGCGGCCGCCGCGTGCCCGCCGCACGTGACGAGCAGGTCGCGGCAGGCGACGAGCGCCTCGTGGACGTCGAAGCCCGGCACGCTGCGCACGCTGCCGATGGCCGGGCGGCCCTGGTGCGGGTCCTGGGCGATCATCACGACCGGCCGATGGAACCGCTCGGCGAGCCGGCCGGCCACGATGCCGATCACGCCGGCGTGCCAGCCGCGGTCGGCCAGGACGAGGGCGGCGTCGGACTCGGGATCGAACCGCTCCCGGGCCTGCTTGGTGGCGGCGAGCTGGATGCTCCGCTCCTCGGTCTCGCGCTGGGCGTTGAGTTCGTGAAGATAGTCCGCCAGGCTCACCGCCCGCGCGGCGTCGGCGGTGGTGAGCAGCTCGATCCCGCGGGCCGCCTGGCCCAGCCGGCCGGCGGCGTTGAGTCGCGGCGCGAGGCGGAAGGCGACGTCCTCGGCGTCGAGCGCCGACTTTTCGGCGAGGCCCGCCAACTCGATGAGCCGGGCCAGGCCCGGCCCGCCCTTCTGCCGGAGGCACTCGAGGCCGTGCCTGACGAAGATCCGGTTCTCGTCGAGCAACGGCACGACGTCAGCCACCGTGCCCAGCGCCGCCAGGCCGATGCCGCGAAGGAGCATCTCCCGCAGCCGCGGCGTCACCCGCTTGGCACTGCTGGCCCGGGTGGCGATCGCCCAGGCGAGCTTGAGGGCCACGCCCGCGCCGCACAGTTCTCCGAACGGGTAATCGGTGCCCGGCAGCCGCGGGTGCACGAGCACGTCGGCCTCCGGAAGCGCGTCGGCAAACGCATGGTGGTCGGTGACGATCAGCTCGAGGCCCAGTTCGCGGGCCCGGCGGGCCTCGGACACGCTGGCGATGCCGCAGTCGACCGTGACGACGAGGCCGGCGCCGCCCGCGGCCAGCGTCTCCAGAGCCGCGGCGTTGAGTCCGTACCCCTCCTCGAACCGGTCGGGCACGTACCAGCTCGACTTTGCGTCGATCGCCTCGAGGCAGCCGGCGAGGATCGCCGTGGCGCACATGCCGTCGGCGTCGTAGTCGCCGTAGATGACGATCGGGCGGCCGGCCCGGGCGGCGGCCAGGATCCGGTCGGCGGCCTCGGGCACGCCGGGCAGGGTCTCCGGATCGCGGAGGTCGGCGAGCGTGCCGGCCAGGAAGGCCTTGACCGCGGCGGCCGACGTGATGCCACGGGCCGTCAGGAGTGCGGCCACGATGCTCGGCACGCCCGCCTCGCGCTCCAGTCGCGCCACGGCCGAGCGGTCGTGTGGGCGGATGTGCCAGCGTTTCGGCACGTGGGGCTTCCTTTCCTCGGGCGGCGGACGTCGGCAGTATATAGGCCTGCATAGAGGCCCGCGCGACCGGCCCGAAGACGGCCGGGCAGTCGCTATATTAGCGGCCCACCCCCGAGGAAAGACCGATGCCAGTCGCCGACCTGCCGTTGCCCGTGCTGCCCGCCAAGCCGCCGCGGGGCGACGTGCCGCAGGACAAGGTCCTGTGCGAGTTCTGCACCGCGAAGTGCTGCCGCTATTTCGCCCTGCCGCTGGAGACGCCCACGACCCGCGAGGAGTTCGAGTACATCCGCTGGTTCCTGCTCCACGATCAGGCCACCGTCTTCACCGAGGACGGCGAGTGGTACGTCTGCGTGCATACGGTCTGCAAGCACCTCCAGGACGACCATCGCTGCGGGATCTACGAGACGCGGCCGCCGGTCTGCCGCGAGTACACGACCAAGGAGTGCGAGTACGAGGACGACTGGATCTACGACCGGTACTTCGAGACGCCCGAGCAGGTGGTCGAGTACATGGACGCCGTCCTCGGCCCGGGCGGGGAGCATGTCGGCGACGGGCGCCGGCGGAAGAACCGCCGGCGGTCGATCCGCGGCCCCAAGCCGCCCCTGCTGCAGATCGTCTGACGGGAAGGGACGACGTGATCGAACCCCGCACCCTCAAGGGCTTCCGCGACCATCTGCCCGCGCAGGCTCTGGCCCGCGAGCGGGTCCTCGACGTGGCCCGACAGGTCTACCGGTCGTACGGGTTCGCCCCCATCGACACGCCGGCCCTGGAGTACCTCGAGATCCTCACCGGCAAGGGGAGCGAGGAGACCGACAAGCAGATGTACCGCTTCACGGACCACGGCGGCCGGGACGTGGGCATGCGGTTCGACCTGACGGTGCCCTTCGCCCGGTTCGCGGCCCAGCACGTGCACGAGTTGGGCCTGCCGTTCAAGCGTTATCACATGGCCACTGTCTGGCGGGGCGAGAACACGCAGCGGGGTCGCTACCGCGAGTTCATGCAGTGCGACTTCGACACCATCGGCACCACGAGCCCGGTGGCCGACCTGGAAATGGTGCTCGTGGTGCACGACCTGCTCGCCGCCATCAGCGTGGGCGCGTTCACGATCCACCTCAACGATCGGCGGGTGCTCGGCGGCATCCTCGCCCGACTCGGCCTCGCCGACCGCTCCGCCGGCGTGCTCCGCAGCCTCGACAAGCTCGGCAAGGCGAAGCCCGAGGCCGTGGCCGCGGAACTGGCGGCGCAGGGCGTGGACGCGGAGGCCGTGCGCACGCTTCTGGAGATGGCGGCACTCGCCGGGCCGCCGGACACGGTGCTCGCCGGGCTCGACGCCGTCGTGGGCGACGCGCCGGCGGGCCGCGAGGGCGTGGCGGCGCTGCGGGGCATCGTGGCCGGAGCTGCGGCGGCCGGCGTCCCGACGGGTCGCGTCGTGATCGATCCCTCGATCGCCCGCGGGCTCGACTACTACACGGGCATCGTCCTCGAGAGCTTTCTCGCCGACCTGCCGGGCCTGGGCAGCATCTGCTCGGGCGGCCGCTACGACAACCTCGCGGGGCTGTACACGAAGCAGCCGCTTCCGGGAGTCGGGGCGTCGCTGGGGATCGACCGGCTGCTCGCCGGGCTCGAGGAACTGGGCCGGTTGGCGTCGGCCGAGACACCCGCCGACGTGTTCCTCGTGCACTTCGACGCCAACCGCCTCGACGACTATCTGCGGATCGCCGCCGCGCTGCGGGCCGGCGGCATGGCGGTGGAGTTCTTCCCGGAGCCGAAGCGGGTGGGGCAGCAGCTCAAACTCGCCGCGAAGCGGGGGTGCCCCGCGGCGCTGGTGATCGGCAGCGACGAGTTCCGGGCGGGCACCGCCCAATTCAAGAACCTGCGCACGGAACAAGGGACCGTGATCGACTGGCACGGAGACCTGCAGGTGCTCGTCGACGCCGTGCACTCGCAGTGCGCGGCGATGCGGACCGGTTGACGGCCGGCTTCAACCGGCCGGCAGCGACCGTTCGATGGCCGCCAGTTCGGCGGCCACGGCCGGGGCATCGGCCGGCCGGTCGGCCTTGTCGTGGGCGATGAGTCGCATCACGATGTCCGCGACCCCGGCGGGCACGTCCGGGGCGGCGTCCCGCAGGTGCAACGGTCCGCCGCGGGAGATCGCCGCGAGCATCGCGACCATCGACTGCCCCTCGAAGGGGAGGCGGCCGGCGAGCAACTCGTAGAGGATCACGCCCAGGCCGAAGAGATCGCTCTTCGCGTCGAGATCGTGACTCCCGATCCGCTCGGGCGGCATGTAGGCCGGCGTGCCGATGAGGGCGCCATCCACCGTCACGGTCGAAGGGTCACCGCTGAAGTCGCGGGCGAGCCCGAAGTCGATGATCCGAACCGTGCGGGCCTCGCCCTCGAGGAAGATGTTGTCGGGCTTGATGTCGCGGTGAACCAGACCGCAGCGGTGCGCGGCGGCGAGCCCCTCGGCGACCTCGCGGCCGATGCGCACGACCTCCCGCAGCGGCAGGCGGTCGTGGCCGCGGCCGTATGCGGCGAGCGTGTCGCCGTGGAGAAACTGCATGACGATGAAGGGCAGGCCGCGGTCCTCGTCGACCTGATGGATGGTCATCACGTGCGGATGCTCGACGGCCGCAGCCGCCTGACTTTCACGGATGAACCGGCGCCGGGCCGCGGGGTCGCGGGCCTTCGCCGGTTTCATCACCTTGATGGCCACGCGGCGATCGAGCCGGGTGTCGCGGGCCAGGTAGACGCGACCCATCGCCCCGCTGCCGACGAGCCCCAGAATCTCGTACCCGCCGATCCGCTCGGGCATCGGGTCGTCTGCGACGGCGATGGAGACGGACCGCGATCCGACGCCGTCCGCTGGCATGACGACGGTTTCCGACAGCAGGGAGTCGGGGGAGTGCGTGTCGCCGCTCGCGCGGCGGAGATTGAAGGTGCAGAACGGGTCGCCACGATGCATGCAGCTCGTTTCCTCGACGTCGAGCGTCTCGCCGAAGTGCCGGGCCATGCCGCGGATCAGGCCGGCGGCCAGCGGGCACAGCCGGCGCCGCGAGCTGTAGACGAGGTGCAACTCTTCCGGCGCGACACGGACCGTCTCCAGCACGGGCGGCTCCGCGCCGGGCTTCGCCGTCCGCACCATGGAGTGGATGAGCGACTCGGTGTGCTCGATCAGGTCGAGCGTCCGCCACGAGGGGTCGACGAGCGGACCGGCCACCTTGACCAGGTGCGGTGCGAGAAACTCCCCGAACCGGCCGAGCAGGCCGGGCACCGGCTCCTCGATGCCGTCGGCGATCGAATGCAGCAGGGCGACGGCCTCGCCGTCGTCGTAGACGCCGGAGGGGAGGTAGTTCGCCGTGCTGCCGACGATCGTGGACCGCAGGCCGGCATGCGACGCGGTGGCCGTCGCGAGCATGTCGGCGAACTTCTGGATGTAGAAGAAGATGATCCCGTGCACTGGAACCGCGGAGCCTGGGAGGAAGCGATGACGGCCCGAACGGGCTGACCCTGGCACAAAAGGTACCAAGTCGTTCGGAGCGGGCTCCAGGAACTATTCCCCGGCCCGGCCGAAAGCCGGATCGCCGGGGGGGCTTCCGCAGGTCCTCAGCCGATAGAGGGCCAGGCCATGGGCGGCGTGGTAGAGGGCTCCACATTCCACGTCGACGTCGGCCGTCTGCTCGAGGAGGCTGGTGAGCCGGTCGGCCGCTCGCGTGACCCAGGGTTCCGCCAGACGGTCGTCGTCGAGCGCCAGGGCGATCACCTCGAACACGTGGCCGGTGGCTCCGAGGCGGGCGAAGACGTCGGGCGACGTGCCCGGCCGCTCGAAGGAGTGGATGGAAAAACTGCCGTCGGGCTGCTGGAAGCGGCGGGCCCGGTCGATCGCGTCCTCGAGCACGTCCGCGGCCCGCGCCCAGCCGCTCCCCGGCTCGATCGGCAGGCCGGCTTTCCGGCGTGCCACCAACGCCGCGGCCAGTCCGTAGAGCCGATGGGCGCCGCCGCAGGCCGCTTCGAAGATCTCGGCCTCGGCCTCCATGGCCACCACCCGCTCGACATCCCAGCGGTCTCCGTCGCCCGAAGTCCACGCGGCGTCGGGTGGCAGGTAGGCGGCCAGCGCCATGAGGGTCCAGGTGGCCTCCTGGCCGGGCCGAAGGTCGTGCTTCGCCTGGGTGAGCAGGTCGGCGAGCGTGTAGGGCCGGCCGGCGACGACGAGCGACGCGGAAAGCGGCAGGCCACCGGGTCCATCCGCGTCCACGCCGCACTGGGACAGGTAGCCGAGCCACTGGTCGGGATGACCCTGGCCCATCGTGCTGCCTTCCTCGACGACCGCCACCACCCCCTGCCTGCCCGGCCGCAGGATCCAGCCCGTGAGCGAGCCGCCGCCGAGGAGGTGTTCGGTGGCGGGTTTCGCGGTCCCGTCGACGGTGAGCAGGAATTCCGGGCCGAAGGCGAGAATGCCGTGCACCGCCTGCCAGGCGCCCTGAACGCCGGCATCGAGTCGACGGGCGTCGCGGGCGTGGGCCAGGGCGGCGTCGATCCGCCCGCAGAGGTCCCGGCGGCCTGCAGCCGTCGCCGGCTCCACGGCCGTGGTGGGGGCTTCCGCGCGGGCCGGCGCAGCGGCGAGGACCGCGAGCAGGACGGCGCTGCCTCCCACCAGCCACCCGCGCGGCCTGCAGCGAACAGTGGCGGCAGCGGGTGCGTACGGCATGAAACGGGCTCGGGGACAGGCGGCCGTCGTCTCGGGACGAGCCGTCTAGAATACCCTCGAGTCGCGGAGATCCGAGGTTTCGGCGGAAACGAACCCATGCCATTGTTCTTCGACCCCCTTTACATGCTGTGCATCGCCCCGGCCGCGCTCCTCGCCATGTGGGCGCAGTGGCGGGTGCATTCGTCGTTCGCGGCCGCCGCCCGGGAGCCGGCTCCGCTGACCGGGGCGGCCGCAGCCCGCCACATCCTCGATTCGGCCGGGGCCACCGACGTGGAGATCGAGGCCGTCCCCGGGCAGCTGACCGACCACTACGATCCGCGGCACCGGGTGCTGCGGCTCTCGCCCGACGTGTACGGGCAGCGATCCCTGGCTGCCGTCGGCATCGCGGCCCACGAGGCCGGCCATGCGTTGCAGGATGCGCAGGGTTCGTCGCTGATGGCGATCCGCAACGCGGCCGTCGGCGTCGCGAACATCGGCAGCGGCTTCGGGCTGCTCGTGTTCATGATCGGGCTGGGAATGGCCCTCCAGGCGGTCGCCTGGCTCGGCATCGCGCTGTTCGCGGCGACGGTCTTCTTCCAACTCGTGAACCTGCCGGTGGAGATCGATGCCAGCAACCGGGCCAAGGCCCAGCTCGTGCAACTCGGCATCGTCCCCGCCGGCGAGATGACCGCCGTCAACCGCGTCCTCAACGCGGCGGCCTGGACCTACGTCGCCGCGACGCTCCACAGCGTGCTCACGCTGCTCTACTACGCCAGCTATCTGTCCGGTTCGAACGACTCCGACCGCTGACCAGGCGGGTGTGAGCCGGCGGCCGAGCGGGACTCTCTCGTCGGTGCCTGGCTGGCCGGCGACAGCACCGCTCGTGGCATCTCTCGCCCTCCCTTGGTGGCGGCCACCCAGGAATCGCCCCCGAAGTGGCCTCGTTCAATGGGGAGGGTCGGTCAGGGGAGGACTGGAGAGAGCGGCAGCACCGTGACGTACGACCCCGTCGCGAGGAAGCCGGTCTGCTGGAACGAGCCGTTGACAAACAACCCGGTCCGTTTGTCCTGCTGGTTCGGCACGAAGTAACTGTTCGAGTTGAGGTACAGGAGCCGGCCCCGCACCCCGATGGTGGCCAGCACCTGGCCTCCGATCGTGATCCGATCGACGTCGCCATCGAACACCAGCACGGCGGTAAGATCCTGGAGGACCCGGATGTTCCCCCGGAAATCACCCACCACCTTGATCGCGTCGTCCAGGAACCGGTCCCCGTAGAACCGGGCCGACGTACCCGCGCCACCGCCGATGATTTCCACGACCCCGAAATCGCCGGGGGCCGCATCGAAGACGCCGACGTTCAGGATGCCGTCGAACCGGCCGCCGATGCGGAAGTTCTCCTCGCCCGACGCGTTGAAGTCGCTCACCCGCGCGGCAACGATCCGCGACGCCTTCGCCACGTTGCCGTCGACGAAGAACCGCAGGTCGTCGCTGGTGACGGAGCCGTCGAAGTTGCGGGCCACGCTCACCTCGGCGTCGCCGCCGGTGAGGAGCGAGCTGCCCTTGAGCACGGAGCCATCGACGGACAGCCGCACGTCGGCCACGCCGCCCTGGATCGTGCCCTGGAAGTCGCGAACAGTCGTCACGGCCAGCTCGCCCTCGGTGGTCACGAACCGCGTGTTCGCGACGCTGCCCGCGACGCCGACCGTCAGGCCGCCCTGGCCTTGCAGGACCGACGAGACGACGCTGCCGCCCACCGTGCCCTCGAGGCTGCCGCCGGCGGAAAACGTCGCGTTCCTGACGCCGCCACGGATCCCGTCGTTGATCAGGACGTTCACCGTCACGTCGCCTTGGGGCACCAGTCCACCGAAGAAGATGTTTCGGCCGACGAACGACGACTTGACCACGTCGCCGGTGACCGCGAGTGCAATGTCGCCGGCGGAGACCACCGACGAGTTCACGATGCTGCGGGGCGGGCCGACCGCGCTCGCTGAGACCACCGGCGTCGCACCGACGGTCAGGCCGGTGTCGCCAGCCGACAGCAGCTTGGCCCCGGAGACGTTGCCGCCGACTTCGACGAGCAGGTCGTCGCCGGCGGAGACGGCGCCGGAGAAGTTGCCCTCCACCTCGGCCCGGCTGGGCCCGACGGCGTTGAACTGGGCTCCCGGAAGCACGTTGCCTTGCACCCGCAGGTCGAGGCCCGTCGCCGAGTTGACCCGCGCCGTGCCCTTCACGCTCCCGGCGACGGTCAGTCCGATGCCGCCGAAGACGTCGGCGACCGACACGTCGGTGACGAGAGCCGCCGTCGCGTTGAGTGCGCCGGCGAAGTCGCCGAACACCGCCAGGCCGGGAAACGTCAGCGGGGCGCCGTCGGTGAGACCCTCCCAGGTCGCCGCGGTCAGGACCGCCGCAGGGCCGACGCCGCTTTGGAAGACCCACGAGCCGCCGGCCGGGCTTTGCAGGTTCACGGCGCCCGAGAACGTGCCCCGGAAGAGGACGCCGGCGTCGAACGGACCCGCGCCGCCGAGAATCTCGAGCTTCGAGTTCGCCCGCGTGTCGCCCGCGTTGTTGACGAGAATCCGGCTCGCGGCCGTGGCGCTCTCGATGAGCAGTCGGCCATCGGCCTTGGCGCCGTTCTTCGCACCCAGCAGCATCACCGCGTCGAGCTGCTCGCGGATGCCGATCGTCGCGTAGGGGCTGAAGCCGTTCGTGAGCAGAATGCCGTAGTCGCTCTCGCCCTCGCCGGTGACCACGTCGACGAACAGGCCGCCCCCCTTCGAGAAGTTCACCCCGACGAAGCTCGTGAGGATGAAGGCGACGTCGGGGTTGATGGCGGTGCTCGGGCCGCCCCCGGGGGCGAAGGAGGTGGACGTCACCGTGTTGATGCCCCAAATCACGGAGTCGGCGGTGATCTGGCCGAGGTAGACCGAGCCCACGCCGTTGAACGGCCCGATCGACGAGGGGACGAGACCACTCGAGGCGCCGAACGTCAACTGGAAGTCCGGGCTCGCACCGGTGATCGTCACGAAGGCGATGTTGTCGCCGTCGCCGACCGGGGAGTCGCCGGCGTCACGGAACACGACCGTGCCCGCCGATCCCGTGATCGAGACCGTGACGATGTCACCCGTGCTGTCCGTGAAGACGGCCGCCTGTTGACCACCGATCGCCAGCGTGTCCACCGCGAGGGCCATTCGCGGCTCGAGCCGGTCGAGCGTGGGGCGGAACGAGCGGCCGCGATGCCCGACCGCCCGACCAGGTCGGCTGCCGAACAGTTGCTAGAGGAACGACAGCCGGGACCGAGCGCGATTCGCGACCTGCATGCAAGAAATCTCCTCAACGATGACGTCGACTCCCCGCCGACGACAGGTGGTCCGACCGCCCGAGGCTAGATCAGGGGCCGGGGACGGTGACCGGCGTCGACGTGGTGGCCGTCGAACCGATCGCGTTCACGGCCCGGACGGCCACGTCGTACGTGTTGCCCGGGATCCATGTCCCACCCGCCGAATCGACCGTCAGCTGGATGTCGGTTCCCGGACCCTGCGCCGGGTTGTTGAACCGCCGCCACGACGGCGAGCCGGCCAGTGCGTTCGTCGTGTACTCGTAGTACACGACCGGCAGGCCGCCGTTGCTCGTGGGGGCGCCGAAGCTCACCTTGATGCCATCCGGCCCCGTCGTGGGTCCGGCAGAGAACGGCGTGGGAGCCGTCGGTGCCGTGTAGGTCTGCGGCGTGGTCGGACCGGGCAGCGGCTGCGTCTGCAGGGTCGGCACGACCTTCCCGTAGCTGCCGGTGAACAGGGAGCCGGTCGCGAAGAACGGATTCGACGTGCTCGGGACGTTCCAGAAGACACCGTCGCCGCTCCCCAACGCCTGGAAGTAGCTGTTGGTGTTCATGTAGAGCAGCCGGCCGGTGACGTTGATGTTCGCGACGACCGGCGCGATGGTGTTGCCCGTCACGTACGATCCGACGCGACCACCGATCGTGATCCGGTCCACGTTGCCGTTGAATTGCAGGTTCGCCACGAGATCCTGCAACACGCGGAGGTTGCCGCGGAAGTCGCCGTTGAAGATGAGCGTGTCGGTGTCGAACCGGTCGACGTAGAACCGGGCACTCGCGCCCGCCCCGCCGCCGATGATCGTCACGTTCGTCGCCTGATTCGTGTACGCGTCGAAGTAGCCAACGTTCACGATCCCGTCGAACCGTCCGCCGATCCCGAAGTTCGGACCTCCCGCTTCCTGCCAGTCGGTCACCCGCTGGGCGACGATCCGCGAGGCCTTCGACACGTTGCCATCGACGTAGTAGCGAAGATCCCTCACGGCCACCGACCCATCGAAGTTGCCGACGACATCCACGACGGCGTTGCCGCCGGTCGTGAACGAGCTGGCCTTGAGGACCGAGCCGCCGACGTCGATGTACAGGTCACCCGAGCCGCTCTGCACCGAGCCGGTGAAGTTCCGCCCGACGGTGACGCTCGTGTCGTCGTCGTCGCCGACCACCTTCACGTTCGTCGCATCGCGGCCGACGTCGAGCACGACGCCGTCGTCAGCGGCGATCAGCGTGCTGTCGGCGATCGAGCCGCCGACGTCCACGGTCACGCCGCTCGTCGTCGAGATGAACCGGCTCTTCGACACGTTGCCGCCCACCGCCACCGACACCAGGCTCGCCGCCTGGACCGCCGAGTTGGTCATGTTGCCGGCCACGTCGAGCGTGATGTCCGGATCCTCGTCGTCGAGGCTGTCCGCCTCGGCGAAGAACTGGGAATTGGTGACGTTGCCACCGATGTCACCCGACAACGCCCCCGCGAACGTCGAGTTGACCACGCTGCCCGCGACGTCGAACGTGATTTCCGAGTCGCCGCTGGTGATCGTCGACCCGCGGATGCTGCCTCCCACGGCGAGCGAGAACTCGTCGTCGGCCGCCAGCGTCGAATTGACCACGCTGCCCGCGACGGCCAACGTGATGTCGTTGCTGCTGGCCAGCGTGGCACCCGTCAGGCTGCCACCGACGTTGCCGCTCATGTAATCGCTGCCGGCCTGGATCGTGCCGAGCACGTTGCCGCCAACGGTGAACGTCGTGCCCTGGTCCGCCGACAGGATCGCCCCCTTCAAGATGCTGCCACCGACGTTGACGCGGAGTTTCGACTCGCTGTTCACGCGGGCGGTCGCGGTCAGGTTGCCGCGGACATCGAGCGTGACGTCGCCCAGATCCTCGGAGCCCTCCGAGAAACTGTTGATCGTGCCGGCAAAGTTGCCCGCCACCCGCACGTCTTCCCACGCCTGGGCATTGAGCACGGCGAGCGGCCCCACGTTCCCGAGGAACACGAACTCGCCCGTCGCCGGTCCGCCAAGGTTCACGACGCCGTTGAAGTTCTGAGCGACGAGCACGCTGGCCCCGAACTCGCCATCACCGCCGATGAGTTGCAACTTCGAGTTCTTCGCGGTGGGCGCGTTCTGCGGGCCAATCAAAACGAGGCTTTCGGGCGTCGCGCTTTCGACGAACATTCGACCGTCGACCGACGCCTTGGCGGACGGGCCGAGAAGCACGGTCGCCGCAAGCTCGCGGCGAACGCCGATCGTCGAGTAGGCGAGCAGGCCGTCGGTCAGCAGGATGCCGAGATTCGGGATCGTCACGCCCTGGTAGGCGTAGTCGCCTCCCTGGACGACGTCGACGAAGATGCCGCCGCCCTCCGTGAGGTTCCGATTCGTGAAGTTGACGCCGACGAACGTGGTCAGCCGGAACTCGGGCTGGATCCACTCGGCGAGCGTCAGGGCGCCGGCCGTCGTGCCGGCGGCGGTCGTGTTGTCGAACACGAGCGTCGTCGTGTTCGTGACGGCATCGAACACCACGGACGTGACCGTCCCGAACGACGGGGCGCCGACGGTCGTGTTGGAGAGGAGCGGCGTCGCGCAGACGAACGCCCCGACCGGGAACGTCGCGGTCTGATTGCCTTCGAGCGTGAGCGTGTTGCTGCCCGCGGTCGACTGCGTGAAGCCGATCGGCGCGAGAGCGCCCGAGATCGGACCGGCGGCGTAATTCGCGGCGACCTCGGCCGAGGACAGGGCGCGATCGTAGATCGCGAACTGGTTCATCGAGCCGACAAAGCCGGCGTCCTGCGCAAACTGCGAGCGGCCAAGGAAGTTGTTGACGGCCTCGATGCCGGAGAGATTTGTATCGCCGAGCAACAACTGACCGATCTGCACGCCGTCGATGTAATAGACCATCGTGGCGGTGGCGTCGTCGATCGTGACCGTGGCGAGATGCGGCGTGCCATCGTTGTAGGACCCGGGATTGTCGATAAACTGCTCGCCGAGGTCCTCGCTGTTCTTGATCGCCGCTCGGCTGCCACCGGCGTTGTTCAGCGGGGAGAACATCACGTAGTTGCTCGCGCCGCTGCCGAGGTCGAAGCCACGGCCCCAGATCCCGGTGCCCGCCGACGCCGTGAACCACAGCTCGAACGTGGCCGCCGTGCTACCCTGCGGAATCACGTCCGCGGGCATCTGCATGTATTGGACGTTCGCGCCGGTCTGGCCGATATCGGCGAGGACGAGTTGGCCGCCCGAGACCGTGGCCCCGTTGACGAGCGTGCCGTCGAGGCCGCCCACGAGGTCCGTCACGGTCGAACCGCTCACGGTGCCTTCGTTGAACGTGTAGAGGTGGATCGCGGAGGTCTCGATCTCCTGCGGTGCGGCCACGTTCGTGAGCGGGCCGCGGACGGTGTTGATGCCGCGGATCACGTTGTTCGTCGTGATCGTGCCGAGCTGGATGACGCCGTCGGAGCCGTAGGGCACGGCGTTGCCGGTTTGGATCGCCGCGCTGAACGTGACCTGGAAGTCAGGGCTCGCGTCGACGATCTCGACCGTCTGGATGTCGGTGTAGTCGGCGACGCCCTTGCCGCCGTTGAAGATCACCGTGCCCTTCGTGCCCTCGATGCTGACGGTCACGAAGTCGCTCTGGTTGGCGACGCCGGTCGGGGCGTCGAGGAAGCTGCCCACCGTGGTGCCGCCGATCGAGAGCGGCGTGGTGATCGCGAGGGCGAGGCGAGCCTCGAGCTGGTCGATCGCCATCCGCATGCGACGGTCCTCGAGCCGGCGATTCCGCTTCGACACCGGCTTGCGACGCAGACCGCGGGAGAGCGAACCGAAGCGATCGAGGAGCGTGACCATGAAAAGTACCTCTGCAGGGTTTGGAGCTTGAGCGAATGCCGAAAAGGCCGCCGGACGCACCAGGATCGGGTTGTGGACCCCCCCGAAACGGGCAGAAAATGGGAAGGCTAGGAAGGATAGCGGTTGCCTGGCCGAATGCAAGCCTGCGGGTTAGAGAACCTGTGCGGCCTTCCCAATGGATTTTCTCTGGAAAAAGCCGCTTGCGCCTCGCTCAGCCGGCGCGGAGGGCCGCCGCCATCGCGGCGAAGACGTCGGTCCAGTCCCCGACGGTCACTTGGCGAAAGAGTCGCATCCGCGGGTACCAGGGCGTCGAGTCGCCCCGATCGCCCCAGCGGAAGTCGGGGTTCGCCGCCACCGCCAGCCACACCGGCACCCCAAGGGCGCCGGCCAGGTGCGGGATCGAGGTGTCGGACGTGATCACGAGATCGAGGCCCTGCATGATCGCCGCCGTGTCCATGAACGCGCCGCCGGTCGCATCGACGTCGGGCCCGAGGTCCACCAATGGAAAACCTGGCCGCCGCGCCGGATCGTCGAGGTCGGCCCGCCCCGCGCCCTGCTGCAGGCTCACGAGCGTCACGCCGGGGATCGCCGCCAGCGGCGCGAACGCCGCCAGCGGCACCGAACGGAACCGGTCGCGCCTGTATTTTGGATTGCCCTGCCAGGCGATGCCGATGCGGCGATCGCCGGGCAGCCGCGCGAGGACGCCGCGCCACTTCTCCAGGAGCGCCGGGTCGGGCGACAGATAGGCCCCCTCCCGCCCCAGTCGGCCCGCGCCGAGCCGGAGCAGGTGCGGCAGCGACAGCAGCGACGCCTGTGCGTCGTGCGGCGGGAGCGGCTGCCCCTTGGCCACGACGGCCGCGAACACCGCGCAGCGGGAGAGCAGCGGCACGAGGGCCGGCTGGCACTCGAGCACGACCCGGCCGACGCGGTCCTTCACCGCCTCGGCGAACCGCACGAACTGCAGCGTGTCGCCGAGGCCCTGCTCGCAGTGCAGGAGCACCGTGCCAGAGGGCATCACGGCCCCGTCCCAGGCCCGCTTCGCCCAGGTCCGTCGTTCCGCCCGCGGGAGCCGCTTCCGCCATTCCCACTCTGCAAAACCCCGCTCCCAGTCGCCGGACAGCATCCAGGCCTGCGAGCGGTTGAAGTGGGCCCAGACGTGGTTTTCGTCGCACGCCAGAGCCCGTTCGTAGCAGGCGAGGGCCTCGGGTGTGCGGCCGAGCACGGCGAGCGACGCCCCGAGCGAATTGTGGTACTCCGCCTCGTCGGGCCGGGCGGCGAGGGCAGAGTGGAACTCGGGCAGGGCTTCCTCGTGGCGGTGGAGGGCGGCGAGCGTCGCGCCGCGGTTGTGCCGGGCGTCGGCGAATCCCGGGTCGAGCCGCAGCGCCGCGTCGAACTCGGCGAGCGCCTCCGCGTGGCGGTCGGTGTCGGCCAGGAGGATGCCGAGATTGTTTCGCGTCGCCGCGGACCCGGGGGCGATCGCGAGCGCCTGCCGGTAGCAGGCCTCACTCTCGGCCAGCTGCCCCGCGTCCTTGAGCGCCACGCCGAGGTTGGCCAGCGCCTTCGGGTCGTCGGGCGCGGCGGCCACGGCCTGGCGAAAGAACTCCACCGCGTCGGCCGTGCGGCCCGCCGCGTGGGCCGCTATCCCCTGGGCCATGAACGGCGCCCGCGGCCGGGGGGCGGGGGGCGGGGGGGCGTCGAGGCCGGCCGGCTCCTCCGGCTCGGGCACCTCCCGCCCGGCGAGGGCGTCGAGCAGCGGTCCGAGGTGCGGCTCGTACCGCCGCCACCGGGCCACCGACGAGGAGTAGATCGGCTTCCGCACCTGGAGGTTGCTCGCCGTCTTCACCCGCCGATCGAGGGCGTGGAACTCGAGGCACCGGTCGGACCATTCGAGGCCGACGTGGTCGAGCATGCGGCGGGTCCAGCCGGCCACGTCGGCCACGAGCGCCTCGTAGGGCACGTCGAGAATCGTCCCCGGGAGCACGGCGTGCCAGTGGGCCATGAGCCGGTCCTTGCACCGCAGCACGTGGCCCAGGTCGCCGAGGTCGTTGGTGAAGTTGAGGCCGCCGCCCGTAAAGTTGTGGAACAGGCACGAGACCGCGGTGTCGCGCGGATCGCGGAGCGTGTGGATGATCCGGGCCCGGGGAAAGAGTGCGTGGATCAGGCCCACGTGGAGGAAGTTGATCGTCGTCTTGTCGACGATCCGCGCCGCGCCTTCGCCCCCTTCCGAGACGACCGCGAGCAGGCCGGCGGCTGCGTCCCGGACGGCGGCGGCGGTCGCCTGGCGCAGGTCGCCGAGCCGGGCCGCCACGTGGGCGACGTCGTCGGTCTCGCCACGGCCGTGCACCCGCGGATGGCTGGCGAGGATCTGCTCGACGAGCGTCGTGCCCGAGCGGGGCATGCCGACGACGAACACGGGCGTCTCGGTGTCGAGTCCCGAGGACGGCACGGCGTCGGCCGTGGAAAACGTCGCGATCATCTCCTCGACGAGTTGGGCGTAGCGATCGCGAAAGAACCCGCGGCCGGCGCGGCGGTCGAGGGCCCGCCGAATCCGGCCCGACTCGGCGGCGTGGCCGATGGCGACGTCGTGGTCGCCGCGGCGGTCGAGGGCCGCGGCGGCCGCCATGTGGAGCAACTGCCGGCCCTCCGCGGCGATACGGGGCTGGGCCAGCAGGCCGTCGATCTTCGCGAGCGCCGCGTCGTCGAGCGGGTGGTCGGTGACGGTGGCGAGCGAGTAGATCGCGGGGAGGTTGTGCGGGTCGCGGTCGAGCACCGCGAGGAAGTGTGCAACCCCCTCCGCCACGCTGCCCACGGCCACGAGGTTGTTGCCGAGGTTGTGGATCGCCGGCAGATACCCCGGATTGGCCGCCAGCGCGGCCTCGAGGTGCGGCGTGGCCTCCTCCTCGCGGCCCAGCGCCTTCAGCGCCAACGCCAGGTTGTTGTTGGCCTCGGGCGACCGGGGGGCGAGCCGCACCGCCCGCTCGAGCAGCGGCAACGCCTCCTCCGCCCGGCCGTCGGCCACGAGCAGGTCGCCGAGGTTCACGAGCAGGCTGACGTCGTCGGGGGCCCGGATCAGCGCTCGGCGGAGCAGTGGCTCGCCCAGCGGCTGCCGGCCGGTCTGCTTGAGGAGCACCGCCAGGTTGTTGAGCAGGTCGACGTCGTCGGCCGCCACGGCGAGCCCCGCCCGGAGCACGGCCTCCGCCTCGGCGGCACGGCCCTTCTCCATGAGCAGGACGCCGAGGGCGTTGGCCACCGCGGGCGACCGGGGCGCGGCGGCGACGGCGCGGCGGAGGACACCCTCCGCCTCGGCCCGCCGGCCGAGGTCCTTGAGCACGACGCCCAGGTTCACGAGCGTGGCGGCGTGGGCGGGGTCGTGCCGCGCCGCGGCCTGGAGCGGCTCCACCGCCTCCACGAGCCGGCCGGTCTGCGCCCGCAGCAGGCCCAGCCGACGCAGGGCCTGCGCGTCCCGTGGATTGGCCGCCACCGCCGCCGCGAGCACAGCCTCGGCCGCCGCCTGGTCGCCCGCCTCGGCGAGGAGCGTGGCAAGATTCTTCGCGGCAACCGCGTAGGCCGGATCGAGCCGCACCGCCTCGCGGAGCTCGCGGATCGCCTCCTCGTGGCGGCCGAGCGACCGCAGCGCCAGGCCGAGGTTCGAGCGGTAGACGGCGTCCTCCGGGGCGAGCCGCACCGCCTCCCCGATCAGCCGCACCGCCTCGTCGTGCCGCCCCTCCTGCTGGGCGATCACACCGAGCTGCTGCACCGCGTCGGCCCGCGCGGGGTCGGCGGCCAGGATCCGCTCGTAGATCGCCCGCGCGGCGGCGATCCGTCCGGCGCCGTGCAGCCTGATCGCCTCCTGGATGTCGTCGTGCATTCTGGCGATTCTACTTTCCGCCCACGGCGGCCCTGGCCCGAGGTCTGCTAGACTCGCGTTCGGCATTCGCCCCGCGAGGAACTCCGCATGAAGCCCGGGATCCTGGTCGCCCTCGTCGCGTGCGGCGGCGTGCTGCCGGCGGCCGCCGCCGAGCGGCCGAACATCCTCTTCATCTTTACCGACGACCACGCCCAGGCCGCGATCTCGGCCTACGGCTCGCAGGTCAACGTCACGCCCCACCTCGACCGGCTCGCGGCCGCCGGGGCCCGGTTCACCAACTCGTTCGTCACCAACTCCATCTGCACGCCCAGCCGGGCCACGCTGCTCACCGGGCAGTACTCGCACAAGAACGGCGTGCCGGTCTTCAACCGCTTCGACGGCGGCGTCGACCACGTGGCCAAGCGGCTGCGGGCGGCCGGCTACCACACGGGCATGATCGGCAAGTGGCACCTCGGCAGCGACCCGACCGGCTTCGACCGCTGGCTCGTCCTGCCGGGCCAGGGCGACTACTGGAACCCGAAGTTCCTGGCCCCCGGAGCCTCACTCTCGATCGAGGGGCACGTCTCCGCGATCGTCGGCGACCTGGGCATCGAGTTCCTGAAGACGCGGCCGGCCGACAAGCCATTCTTCCTCATGCTCCACCACAAGGCGCCCCACCGCGGCTGGGAACCCGATGCGTTGAACAAGGCCCGGTTCGCGAACGCCGAGTTTCCCGAGCCTGCCACGCTCCGCGACGGCTACGCCACCCGGCCCGCCGCGCTCCCCGAGAACCGGCAGACGATCACCCGCGACCTGAACAAGAACGACCTCAAGCAGGCGCCGCCGCCCGGCCTCGAGGGCGACGACCTCCTCCGCTGGAAATACCGCCGCTACATGCAGGACTACGTGGCCTGCGTGCAGGGCGTGGACGACAGCGTCGGCAGGGTGCTCGATCACCTCGACGAATCGGGCCTGGCCGCGAACACGGTCGTGATCTACACGACCGACAACGGCTGGTACATGGGCGAGCACGGCCTGTACGACAAGCGGTTCATGTACGAGCCCGGCCTGCGGGTGCCGCTGATCGCCCGCGGCCCCGGCATCGCCGCCGGGCTCGCGCCGGCCCAGTTCGTGGCCAACATCGACCTCGCGCCCACGTTCCTCGACCTCGCCGGCGTCGACATCCCGGAGTCGATGCAGGGCCGCAGCCTCGTGCCGCTGCTCCGCGGCGAGGCCCCCGCTGACTGGCGGACGAGCGTCTACTACCGCTACTACCACGATCCGGGCCACCACGACACGCGGGCCCACTACGGCGTCCGCACCGCCACCCACAAGCTGATCCACTACTGGACCAAGGACGCGTGGGAGATGTACGACCTCGCGGCCGACCCGCACGAAACCCACAACCTGCTCTTCGACCCGGCCGAGGCGGCCCGTCCCGAGATCACGGCCCGGTTCGCGGAACTGCAGGCCGAGATCGTGCGGCTGCAGAAGGAATATGCCGACGAGGGCCGGTACGCCGACCTGAAGACGCTGCCCCGCGACGACGTGAGCGGCGACCTGGCCGGCAAGGAACCGCTGGGCGCGAAGACGGTCGCCGCGGCGATCGCCGCGTCCGCCGCCCACTGACCACGGGACACGGGGGGTGTCATGACCGCGACGATCGACGCCGACCCGGTCGCGACGATCCGCGGCAACGTGGTCGACCCGCTGGCGCGGCGGATCTTCCCCGCGACGCTCACGATTCGCGACGGGCGGATCGTCGCCATCCACGAAGATGCGGCCCCGCATCCGACCTGGCTCGTGCCGGGCTTCTTCGACGCCCACGTGCACGTCGAGAGCTCGCTCCTGCCCCCCTGCGAGTTCGCCCGGCTGGCGGTCGCCCGCGGCACCGTCGCCACCGTCTCCGATCCCCACGAGATCGCCAACGTGCTGGGCATCCCGGGCGTCGAGTACATGCTCGCCGACGCAGCCCGTTCGCCGTTCACCTTCTGCTTCGGGGCCCCGTCGTGCGTCCCCGCCACGCCCTACGACCAGGCAGGGGCGGTGATCGATTCTTCCGGCGTCGCGGCCCTGCTCGACCGGCCCGACATCGGCTACCTCTCCGAGATGATGAACTATCCGGGCGTCGTCGCCGGCGACGCCGAGGTGCTCGCCAAGATCGCCGCCGCCAGAGCCCGCGGCAAGCCGGTCGACGGCCACGCACCAGGGCTCCGCGGGCCGGCGCTCGCCGCCTACGCGGCGGCGGGGATCGCCACCGACCACGAGTGCGTGGCCCTCGACGAGGCCCTCGAGAAACTGTCGCTGGGGATGAAGATCCTGATCCGCGAGGGCTCGGCCGCCCGCAACTTCGACGCCCTCGCAAGCCTCGTCGACTCGCACCCGGGCCAGGTCATGCTGTGCAGCGACGACAAGCACCCCGACGGTCTGCTCGTCGGCCACATCGACGCGCTCGTGCGGCGGGCGCTGGCCCGGGGCAGCGACCTGTTCGACGTCCTGCAGGCGGCGAGCGTGAACGCCGTGCGGCACTACGGCCTCAACGTCGGCCTCCTGCAGCCGGGCGACCGGGCCGACTTTCTCGAGGTCGACGACCTGGCTGCGATGCGGATCCGCCGCGTCTTTGTCCGCGGCCACCTCGCGGCCGACGACCGCGGCTGCCTCTGGCCGCGGGTCGCCTCCGCCACGCCCAACGCCTTCGCCGCGCGGCCCCGGCGGCCCGATGACTTCGCCGTGCCCGCCGGCCCGCCCGGCCACCGGCTCCGCGTCATCGAGGCCCGCGACGGCCAGCTCGTCACGGGCGCGCTCCTCGTGCCGCCGACGGTCGTCGCCGGCCGGGTCGTCGCCGATCCCGGCGTCGACATCCTCAAGCTCGCGCTCGTGAACCGCTACGCCGACCGGCCGCCGGCCGTGGCCTTCATCCGGAACTTCGGCCTCGCCCGCGGCGCGATCGCCTCGAGCGTGTCCCACGACTCGCACAACGTCGTGGCCGTGGGGGCCGACGACGCGAGCCTGGCCCGGGCGGTGAACCTCGTCGTCGCCGGCCGCGGCGGCCTGGCGGCGGTCGACGCGGGCCGGGAGGAGGTGCTGCCGCTGCCGATCGCGGGGCTGATGTCCGACCTGCCGGGCCCGGAGGTGGCGGCCCGCTACGCGGCCCTCGAGCGGTTCGCGAAGGAGCTCGGCTCGCCGCTCGCCGCCCCCTTCATGACGCTCTCCTTCATGGCCCTGCTCGTCATCCCGACGCTCAAGCTCGCGCCGCAGGGACTGTTCGACGTGGAGCGGTTCGCCCCCGTGGCCCAGTTCGCCTCACCGTAGCGGCGCGAGCCGCTTCGCCAGCTCGATCACCGTCACCGGCACGAGTGCCAGGCCGATGACGGCCGCCCAGTCGGCCCCCACGTGCCGCTCCACCTCGAACACCTCCCGGGCGTGCGGCAGCGACACGATCGCGACCTGCAGCAGCGCCGAAAGCAGGATCGCGAGGAGGAGCGCCGGGTTGCGGAAGAACCCGAGCCGCACCGCCGTGACCCGGTCGCTGCGACAGCCGATCGCGAAGAACAGCTGGGCGAAGGCCGCCACGCAGAAGGCGAAGGTCCGGGCCCGCTCCAGCCGGGCGTCGTCGCCCCGCCAGGTGCTCCAGAAGGCCCACAGGATCACCGCCGAGACGAGGGCCCCGTGAGCCAGGATGAGGAGGCCGCGGCCGCGGGTGATCACCGGCTCGTGCGGCGGCCGCGGTGGCCGCTCCATGATGTCCTGCTCGGGGGGCTCGAGACCGAGCGCCAGGGCCGGCAACCCGTCGGTCACGAGGTTCAGCCACAGGATCTGGATCGCCGCGAGCGGCGCGGGCCAGCCGGCCAGGGCGGCCACGAACATCGTCAGCACCTCGCCGGCGTTGCACGAGAGCAGGTAGTGGATGAACTTCTGGATGTTGTCGTAGATGCCGCGGCCCTCCTCGACGGCGCTCACGATCGACGCGAAGTTGTCGTCGATGAGCACCATGTCGGAGGCCTCCTTGGTGACGTCGGTGCCAGCGATGCCCATGGCGATGCCGATGTCGGCCGCCTTCACCGCGGGCGCGTCGTTCACGCCGTCGCCGGTCATGGCCACGATCTCCCCGCGTCGCTGCCAAGCCCGCACGACCCGGAGCTTGTGCTCGGCCGACACCCGGGCGTAGACGGCGATCGCGGCCACCTCCGCCGCCAGGCGCGTGTCGTCGAAGGCGTCGAGTTCGGCGCCCGTCGCCACGCGGCCGGCGGCCTCCCCGGCGGCCGTGAGGCCGAGTTCGCGGCCGATCGCCAGGGCCGTGGCCGGGTGGTCGCCGGTGATCATCACCGGCCGGATGCCGGCCGAGCGGCAGCGCCCCACCGCGGCCCGCGCCTCCTCGCGTGGCGGATCGATCATCCCCACGAGGCCGACGTGCACGAGGCCGCGCTCCGCGGCGGCGGCCTGCGAGTCGAGCGGCTCGCCCGCGGGCACGTCGCGGCGGGCCAGCGACAAGACCCGCAGCGCCCGGGCGGCCATCTCCGCCGCGGCCGCCAGCAGCTCGCCGCGCCGGTCGTCGGTGAGCGGCACGACCGCCGTTCCCCGCAGTTCCGCCACGCAGTGGGGCAGCACGGCCTCCGTCGCCCCCTTGGTCATCATCGTGCGGCCGCCATCGGGCCCGCGGACGACGACACTCATCCGCTTCCGCTCCGAATCGAACGGGAACTCGAAGATCACCGGCCTCGCCGGATCCTCGGTCGGCACGCCCCCCTTGATCGCCGCGACGACGAGCGCTCCCTCGGTCGGGTCGCCGACCACGTGCCAGCCGCCGCCGTCGCGGCCCGGCTGCACCGTGGCGCTGCCGCAGCGGGCGGCGATTTCGAGGACGGCGGCCAGTTCGGGCTCCTCGGCCACCGCCACCGGTCCGCCCCCGCTTCGCGCGAAGGCTCCCTTCGGCTCGTAGCCCGCGCCCGACACGTCCAGCCGCCCGCCGGCCGTGACGATCTCGCGGACGGTCATCTCGTTGCGGGTCAGCGTGCCGGTCTTGTCGGAGCAGATGACCGTCACGCTGCCGAGCGTCTCCACGCTCGGCAGCCGGCGGACGAGCGCGTTCCTGGCCACCATCCGCCGCAGTCCGATCGCGAGCACGACGGTCACGACCGCCGGCAGCCCTTCGGGCACGGCGGCCACGGCCAGGCTCACCGCGCGGAGCAGGAGGTCGCCGAGGCCGCCGTCGCGCCACGCCGCGGACACCCCGCCTGCCCGCCAGACGTCGAGCAGGAAGATCACGCCCACGACGACGAGGCAGATCGCGATCAGCATGCGGCCGAGTTCGGTGAGCCGCCGCTGCAGGGGCGTCGTCTCCGGCGGCGACCGCTCGAGCAGGCCGGCGATCCGCCCGAGTTCCGTCCGCATGCCGGTCTCGACCACGACCGCCGCGGCCCGGCCCGCGGCCACGACGGTGCCGGCGTGGACCATCGAGCGGCGGTCGCCGAGCGGCGTCCCCTCCGGGAGCGGACCGCCCGGCGCCTTCTCCACCGGCTCGCTCTCGCCCGTCAGCGCCGCCTCCTGCACGCGAAGACCGTAGGCTTCCACCAGCCGCGCGTCGGCGGGCACCTCGTCGCCGGCCTCGATCTCGACGCGGTCGCCCGGCACGACCGACCGCGCGGGCACCGTGCGGACCGCGCCGTCCCGCACGACCTTGGCCAGCGGATGGGCGAGCCGGGCCAGCGCCGCCAGCGCCCGCAGCGCCCGCTCCTCCTGAAAGAAACCGATCACCGCGTTGACGAGCACGATCGCGAGGATCGCGGCGGCGTCGGCCCAGTCGCCCAGGGCCGCCGCGATGCCGGCGGCGACGAGCAGGATCCAGGTCATGACCTCCTTGAACTGGCCGAGGGCCTTCCGCCACAGCGGCTCGGGCGGCGGCTCGTCGAGCAGGTTGGGCCCGTGGACGCCGAGCCGCCGGTCGGCCTCCGCGGCGGAGAGACCGCGGTCTGGGTCGGCCTCGAGTCGGCGGACGACATCGGCCAGGTCGAAGACGTGCCAGCGCGAGTCGGGAAAGACCATGGGCGGCCCGCTACGGGATCCGCCGTCGGAGCACCACCAGCGGGTCCGCCTCCTCGCGCACGCTCGTGAAACTCATCGGCTTGGCCAGGACCATGCCGGCCACGAAGCCGGCGATGTGGGCCGAATAGGCCACGCCGCCGCCGCCGCCCTGGTCCAGAAACCCGCTCACGATCTGGAACAGGAACCAGATCCCCACGGCCACGTAGCCGGGCACGTCGACCATCATCCGCATCAGGATCACGCTCACCCGCCGCTGCGGGTGGAGCACGAGGTAGGCCCCGAGCACGCCCGAGATCGCCCCCGACGCCCCCAGGCAGGGCGTCAGCGCCGCCTCGCCCGTGCGGTTCAAGAGCACGAAGGTCAGCGACGCGATCACCCCCGTTGCCAGGTAGAAGAGCAGGTACTTCACATGGCCCATGTCGTCTTCGATGTTGTCGCCGAAGATCCACAGGAACCACATGTTGCCCGCGAGGTGCATGATGCTGCCGTGCATGAAGATGGCCGTCAGCAGCGTCAGCCAGGGGGGGATCGGCGTCGGCTGGAGGCCCGGATCCTGCACCGGGAAGTCGCCCTGCGGCGTGTGCACGGTGCGGACGGACGGCTCGGTGACGATGTCCTTCCCCGAGAGGATCTCGGCCGGCACTTGGACGTAGGCCATCGTGAACTTTTCGTTGGCCCCCATCCCCTGCAGGACCACGAACACGAAGACGTTCGCGGCCAAGAGCGCGATGGTGACGAACGGTAAGGACCGCCGATCCGAGTTGTCGTCGCCTACGGGGAAGACCATCGCCAGCGCCTCACGGGGTGAACCGATGCACCATCACGTGGCGATAGGTCTGCCCCGGTTCGAGGCGGACGCTCGGCCAATCGGCATGGTGGATCGCATCGGGATACTTCTGCGTCTCGAGGCACAGGCCGCCGTTGGCCTTGTAGACCGCGCCGCCCTTGCCGGTGAGCGTGCCGTCGAGGAAGTTGCCCATGTAGACCTGCACGCCCGGCTGGTCGGACCGCACCTCCAGCATCCGCCCGCTCGCCGGGTCGCGGAGCGTGGCCGCCGTCCGCAGTTTCCCGTCGGGCTCCCAGCCGCGGACGAGATAGTTGTGGTCCACGCCCCGGGGCGTGCCGGCCGGGGCGTCGGGCGGCAGCGTCTCGATGGCCGGACCGCAGCGGCCCCACGGCCGCCGCTCCGGCCGGAAGTCGAAGGGCGTACCCTCGACCGGCGCGAACGCCCCGGTGGGGATGCTCGTGGCGTCGACCGGCAGGTAGCGGTCGGCGGCGACGGCCAGTTCGTGGCCGGCGACCGATCCGGAGGCGTGGCCGGCGAGGTTCCAGTAGGAGTGGTGCACCAGGTTGACGATCGTCGGCGCGTCGGTCGTCGCCGTCATCTCCACGATCAGCTCGCCCGAGGGCGTGAGCGTGTACACCGCCTTGACGACGAGCCGGCCCGGGTAGCCCTCCTCGCCGGCGGGCGACACCAGCTCGAACTCGACGGCCGGCCCGCGGTCGGTGGCCCGCGGCGTGGCCTTCCACAGCTTCTTGTCGAAGCCCGCCACGCCGCCGTGCAGGTGGTTGGGGCCGTTGTTGGCGGCCAGCGTGAAGGTTTTGCCGTCGAGCTCGAACCGACCGCCGGCGATGCGATTGGAGCAGCGGCCACAGATGGCGCCGCAATACGGGTGGCCCTCGAGGTAGCCGTCGAGCGTGTCGAACCCGAGGACGACGTCCGTAGGCGCTGCGTCGGTTCCGGGCTTCGGCGGCACGAGGAAGCTCGTGAGGATCGCGCCGTAGTCGGTGAGCGTGGCCCGCCAGCCGCCCGGCACCTCGAGCGTGTAGAGGCGGGCCTCGCGGCCGTCGGGTAGTTTTCCGAACGTCTTCATGGCAGGCATCGGCGGCGCGGGAGCGGCCTGGGCTCGGGAGGCAGAGCACGACACGACGACGCAGGCCGCCGCGGCGACGACCAGGGCGGCGAAGCGAAGCATGCTGTCACCCTTGCTGTGGCTTGGCGGCGACCCGCGGCTTGGCGGCCGGTGCGGACTCCGCCTCCTCCTGCTTGAGGCCGATCCAGCCGTCCACGCTCCACGGCCCGCCACCGAAGGCGACGAGCGACAGCAGCCCGCCGCCGATCGCCAGGTTCTTCATGAACTGGATCGTCTGCAGCGTTCGCTGACCTGGATCGACGATCGTCCAGAAGTCGTGGAAGTAGAAGGTCGCGGCGGCGAGGAACACGAGAAGGAAGATCGCCCCGAACCGGGTCCAGGCGCCGAGGATCACCGACAGGCCCCCGATGAGGAGCAGGCCGATGGCCCCGAAGAGCGCGAACGTCGGGTTCGGCACCTTCTCGGCGGTCATGTACTCCACGGTCTCCTTGAAGTGCGGAATCTTGTTGCCCACCGCGCTGGCCAGGAAGATGGCCGCGATCATGAGCCGCGCCACGAGCGACACGAAGCCCTGGATCGCCGTCGCGAACTGTTCCATGAGAGAACCCTCTGCTGCCGGTGGATGACGTCGTCGACCGGCCCAATCGTCGCGATCCGGCCCCGCCGAGGCAAGCCCGGCCGGATGCTTTCAGGTCCGGGGCTCGTCGGACGTGATGCCGTCGCCAGGATGGCGACCGCCCGCCCTGGCAACCCTTGGCGTTGACTGCGGCGGGCCTAGCGGGACGAGGCCACGGAGGGCTCGTCCCGCGTGATGCAATGCAATCCGCCGCGGCCGCGGACGATCTCGCGGCAGTCGATCGGCACCGCCCGGCGGCCGGGGAAGCACCGCTCCAGCGTGCCGAGCGCCGCCTCGTCGGTGGCGGCCCCGAACACCGGCACGCCCACGAAGCCGTTGCCGACGTAGAAGTTGAGGTGGCTCGCCGGGAGCTGCACGCCCTCGAAGGAGAACCGGGGCGGAATGTCGATCGGGATCACCTCCAGCCGCCGGCCCGCGGCGTCGCGGAGCGACCGCAGGAGCTCGAGGTTCGCGGCGAGCGGGGCGTGGTTCGGGTCGAGCCGGTCCGGCTGCCGCGCGGCCACCACGCAGCCGGGGGCCACGAACCGCGCCAGCTGGTCGATGTGCCCATCGGTGTCGTCGCCGGCGAGTTCGCCGCCAACCCACAGGACTCGCTCGACGCCGAGGTTCTCCCGCAGCACCCGCTCCATCCCGTCACGGTCGAGGTCTCGATTGCGCTTGGGGTCGACGACGCACCGCTCGTTGGCCAGCAGCGTGCCGGCACCGTCAGTCTCGATCGCGCCCCCTTCGAGGACGATTCCAGGCGCGAAGGCGCGGAGGCCGAGGTGCTCCGCAATCGTGGCCGCGACGCGGGCGTCGGCGTCCCACGGCGGATACTTGCCTCCCCAGGCGTTCCAGCCCCAGGTGACGGCGGCGATCTCGCTCCCTGCGGGCCGGCCGGCGGCGGTATGCGGCCGGCGGACGAAGACGGGTCCGGTGTCGCGGATCCAGGAGTCGTTGGTGGGGACGTCGACGAACGTCACGGCCGCGACGTCCGCGAGGTGCCGCCGCGCCTCGGCGAGCACCGCGCCCGTGCCCACGATCCGCACCGGCTCGAAGGCCGCGATCTGCCGGGCGACGCGGGCGTAGGCTGCGGGGATGGCGGCGAAGTCGCCGAGCCAGGTCGCCGGGCGACAGGGCCAGGCCAGCCAGGTCGCCGCGTGCGGCTCCCACTCTGCGGGCAGACGGTAGCCGAGTTCCGCCGGGGTCATGGATTCACGACCCCCAGCGGTCGAGGAGGCCGCCGTAGGCGTCGATCCGCCGGTCGCGGAAGAAGGGCCAGCGGGTCCGCGACCACTCGATGCGGTCGAGGTCGCACTCGCAGACGAGTGTCTCGGGGGCGTCGTGGCCGGCCTTCACGAGGCAGTCGCCGTTGGGAGCGTAGACGACGCTCGCCCCCCAGAAGCGGAGCGGCCCCTCGCGGCCGGTGCGGTTGACCGCCACCACGAACACGCCGTTGGCGATGGCGTGGCTGCGGAGCATCGTGTCCCACGACTCGTACTGCTCGCGGTGCAGTTGCTCCTCGCCGTCGAGCCAGCCGATCGCGGTCGGATAGAAGATTGCCTGGGCGCCGGCCATGGCGGTGAGCCGCGCGGCCTCCGGATACCACTGGTCCCAGCAGACGAGCGGCCCGACCGCCAGCCGGCTCGTGGCCACGCTCATGAAGCCCGTGTCGCCCGGCGCGAAGTAGAACTTCTCGTAGTAGTGCGGGTCGTCGGGGATGTGCATCTTCCGGTACACGCCCTTGGTCGAGCCGTCGGCGTCGAAGATCACGGCCGTGTTGTGGAACAGGCCGGCACTCCGCCGCTCGAACACGCTGCCGACGAGCACCACGCCGTGCTTCCGGGCCGCCGCGGCGAGCGTCTCGGTGAGCGGCCCGGGCACCGCCTCGGCCGCGGCGAACCTCCCGTGGTCCTCGGCCTGGCAGGGATACTCACCGGCGAAGAGTTCCTGGAGGCAGACCACCTCCGCGCCGGCCGCCGCCGCCTCGGCGATGCCGGCGAGCGCCTGGGCGACGTTCGCCTCCCGCGACGACGTGCAGGCCGACTGCACGAGGCCGATCCGCACGACCCGGGACGCCGACTTGGGTGATTTCGCCATGGTCGTATGGTACGCGGGAATGCGCTGGATGCCACCGATTGAGGCCGCGCCGGCGCCCGCCCTACACTCTCGGCCATGGGCACGGCCATCTGGCGACTCGCGGTGTTGTCGGCGGCGTTCTCCTCGGCCCTGCAGGCCGACGACACGATCTCCTTCTGCCCCGGCCCGGACGAACGCTATCGCTCGCCCCTCTACGAGGTGCGTTCCGCGGCCGGCGACCCGGCGTTCGTGTACCACCGCGAGAACGGCTGGAAGAAGGTGCCCGACGAGGATGGCACCACGTGGCCGCTGCCGGTCATGTCGGCCGACAACCACTGGGTCGGGCTCTCGGCCAACGGCGACGTGCGCCTCACGATTCGCGCCATCGGCATGGAGGCCAAGACGGCGGAACTGCTGCCGGAGCGGCCCGGCAACACCGTGGCCGTGGCGGCCGACGGCAGCGTGCGGGTGACATTGAAGGTCTCCATCGATCATCCCGGCTACTACTTCGTGCGGATCAACGGCGCGCACGGAGACCGTCATCCGCTCTTCCTCTTCGCCGATCCGCCCGAGACCGACGTGCCGGCCCGGGGGCCCGGGGTGCACTTCTTCGGGCCGGGTGTCCACGACATCGGGCCGCACTACGCCGTGCAGGGAGGCGAGACGGTCTACCTGGCCCCCGGCGCCGTCGTCCGCGGCACGATCACCGCCCGTGGCTCGAAGATCCGGATCTGTGGTCGCGGCGTGCTCAGCGGCGAACTGCTCCAAGAGGAATGGATGCGGCACAAGCGCGGCCTCGTGGCCAAGCCGCAGGACGCCCGCGCCTGGGGAGTCGCCCCGATGGTCTGGAACGACGCCTGGCTGGGCGGCACCACCGTCGAAGGCATCACCGTCATCGACGCGCCGAGTTACAACCTGGCGCTGACCGGCCGCTTCACGGTGCGGAACGTCAAGCTCCTCTCCTGGAACTACAGCACCGACGGCGTCGGCGGGAGCGGCGGCCCGGGCCTGGTCGAGCACTGCTTCTTCAAGGTGAACGACGACGTGTTCACGCTCTACTGGCCCGGCCGCACACTGCGGAACCTCGTCGTCTGGAAGCAGATGAACCAGGCCGTGTTCCAGCTGGGCTACGGCTATTCGCTGGCGGTCAAGGACATCCTGGCCGAGAAGATCGACATCATCCGCGACGAGACCGAGACCCAGAACGGCCATCGCGGGATCATCGTCCTGTGCGCCTCCAAGGGGTGTGCCTTGAGCAACGTCCGCTTCGAGGACATCAGGGTCCACGGCGACACGCTCAACCTGCTGGCCATCGACAACCTCGACCAGGACACGCCCTGGTCACAGAAGGTCGAGAACGTCACCCTGCGCGACGTCGACCTGGTGCTGCGGCGGGTGACAGTCACCGGCACGGAGCGCGGCCGGTGGTGGGGACCGTTCATGAACCGCAAGGACCGGCCGGACCAGCCCATGCGGTCGCGGCTCCGCACCGCCGCCCCGGGGACGATCCGCGTGCTCTTCGAGGACGTCTCGATCAACGGGGTGCGGCTGCGATCGGAGAAGGATTTTCCGAATGGCCTCGAGACCCAGGGCGACGTGCGGCTGGAGTTCCGCTGATCGCCACAGGCCTCGCGCCGATGCTACCGGCCGCCGGCATTCGCCACGACCTGCGGGTCGCTCAAGCGAAGCACATGGTCCTGGCCCGGGACCGTCTGGCGGTTCGTCTCACGCGGCGTGACGTCGTGGGACAGGATCATGGCGCGGCCGACGAAGTAATTCGGCGCGTCGGCCACCTCCAGGTTGTGGGTCTCCGCGATCGGCTGCGGCTCGACGTGGGCGATCCGCGCCGGGGTCCGGGCGGCGTGCAGGACGTCGTCCACCTGTAGCTCGCTGGCCTTCTTCCAGCCTTTGCCCGACACCCAGAACAGGTGTCCGGTCGAGCAGCGGAACGTCTCGGCGGCGCCACCGGTCTCCTCGAGCGTGATGGCGATCGTCGCCACGGGCGGCCGCGTCGTGGCCCTGAGGACGGGCTTCCACCGCAGCGCGCCGGTCGCCAGATCCCGGTTCAACACGAGGTCGCCGGGGAGGATCGTTTCGATCGACCGCGGCCCGACCTTGGTGACGACCGGCGTCCCGGCGACGAAGCATTCGCCGGTCGAATCGGGCGGTCCCGCGGACTCGGGCGGCCCCGAGATCGAGACCGTGGCGACCGAGTAGCTCCGCCGGACGCGCTCGGTCTTGCCCGACTGGTACTCGGTCTCGTTGTATTCGTCCCACCAGTGCCACATGTCGGCGGCCACGGGGGCGATGAGCCTTCCCGACACGCGGGCGACGACGGCCGCGACGCGTTCGCTGACTTGTTCGATGAGGGCGTTCTGCCGCTGCATCTCCAGGCGGCGCGCGTTGACCTCGGACTCGGCCTGCCGTCGGATCACGGCCTCCGCCGTGACGTCGGCGGCCATGATCTGGCCAAGGGTGGCGCCGCCGATCGCCCGCTGAAACCCGCGATCGACGATCTGGATGTCGTTCTCGCCCATGCCCTCGCGGCCGAAGGCCTGGCGGTAGCCGACCAGGCGGCCCTGGGGGTCGTAGCTCGGCTGGATCATCATCGTGACGGGCGACGACAGCATGCCGAGCATATCGGGCACGAAGTCGTGCAGCGGCCGCGTCGCGAGCTTGTCCATCGCCATGGCCCGCACCGCCTCGTCGGGATGGAGCAGGCTGTACCGGGCGAGCACCTGCGACGATTCGACCGCATCGACCTGCCCCATCCATTCGACGAGCAGCTTCGACGTGAAAGGATCCGGCGCATCGAGCGCCGCCTCGATCGCGCCGACCATCGTCGGATCGCGGAGGGCCAGGAACGCGGCGCTGACCGCTTCGCGGTCGGCCGGAGTCTTCGACCTGAGCTTGATCAGCAGCGGGGCGAGGGTCTTGCGATGCTGCTCGATCGACTTGGACTTCGACGCCGCCCGTGCCTGCAGCCGCTCGATCTCGCCGGGACTGACCCAGCGGTCGCCCACGCTGACGTAGCCGAGCGCCGCACGGGCGGCGGCATGATCGGGAACGAACTCGAGCAGCCGCGTCAGGTGGGCCCGCGCCTGGTCGTGCATCTTGCGCGACAGGCACCACCGCGCCAGGTCGAGGTTCCCGGCGGCGGTGTCGGGCGTCTGCCGGCGGACGCGCTCGTAGCGGAGACGGTTGGGATCCTTGGCCGCGGCCGACACGCTCTCGTCGACCGTCTTCCAGTCGGGCTTCTTCGTGCCGACGTCGATCATGCCGAGGTGCGCGTGGGCCACGGGCGCGGAGCCGCTTTCCGCCGCCTCCTTGAGCAGCCGCTCGCGGGTGTCAAAGTCGCCGACCGCCTCGGCCTCGAACGCCGAGATCACCAGGCGGTGGGCGTCGGACACCGCCGCCCGGCCCGCGGCTGACGCGTCGACATTGTCGGCCGACCATGCCACGCCGGGCACGGCCAGGGCCAGCGCCACCATCCACGAGCAGCGTGTGCGCATCGCGCGATCCTCCGGCGGAAAGAAGGGGGACGGGAGCCGACTCGCCCGGACGCACCACGAACCACGAACACCGAGAAGCGTACCCCTCGGCAGGTGGAGCAGGCAACCTACGGCACGTGGCTCAGCCCGTCACCGCCTCCTCGAGCCGGGCCGCCGGCACGGGGAACTGCTCGGCGAGTTCCGCCACCTCGCGGCGGGTCGTCTCGACCACCGTCGCATCCTGCGGCGTTTTGAGGGCCCGGAGGATCCAGGTGGCGATCCGCCGCATCTCGTCGGCCCCCATGCCCCGCGTCGTGAGCGCGGGCGTGCCGAGGCGGATGCCGGAGGGATCCATCGGCTTCCGCTCGTCGTAGGGGATCATGTTCTTGTTGCACGTGATGCCGCAGCGGTCGAGCGTCTCCTCGGCGAGCTTGCCGCCGATGGAGAGCGGCGTGACGTCCACGAGCATCAGGTGGTTGTCGGTGCCGCCGCTGACGAGCTTCACGCCGCCGGCGGCGAGGGCCTCGGCGAGTGCCTTCGCGTTGGCCACGACCTGCTTCGCGTAGGCCTTGAACTCTGGCTTCAGGGCCTCGGCGAAGGCCACGGCCTTGCCGGCGATGACGTGCATCAAGGGGCCGCCCTGCTGCCCCGGGAACACGGAGCGGTCGAGCGCCTTGGCATCGGCGGCCCGACACATCGCGATCCCGCCGCGGGGGCCGCGGAGCGTCTTGTGCGTGGTGCTCGTGACGAAGTCGGCCACGGGCACCGGGTTGTCGTGGATGCCGGCGGCGACGAGGCCCGCGTAGTGGGCCATGTCGACCATCAGCTTCGCCCCGACCTCGCGGGCGATCTCCGCGAACCTCCCGTGCGGGATCTCGCGCGGGTAGGCGCTGGCGCCGGCCACGATCAGCTTCGGCTTGTGCTCACGGGCCAGGCGGGCGATCTGGTCGAAGTCGAGCCGCTGGTCGTCGCGGCGGACGCCGTAGTGGACGAACCTGTAGAGCACGCCGGAGGCGTTGAGCTTCATGCCGTGCGTAAGGTGGCCGCCGTGGGCGAGGTCGAAGGCCAGCACGGTGTCGCCGGGCGCGATCGCCGTCATGTAGACCGCCGCGTTGGCCTGGCTGCCGGAGTGCGGCTGGACGTTGACGTGCTCGGCGCCGAAGACGGCCTTGAGCCGCTCGCGGGCCAGATCCTCGACCTTGTCGACGAACTCGCAGCCGCCGTAGTAGCGGTGGCCGGGATAGCCCTCGGCGTACTTGTTGGTGAGCACGCTACCCACCGCCTGCATCACGGCCGGGCTCGTGAAGTTCTCGCTGGCGATCATCTCGAGGCCTTCCTGCTGCCGCTGCTGCTCCGCGGCGATGGCCGACCAGACCTCGGGATCCTCCGACTCGACGAAGTTCACGCTCCTGCCTCCTCGTGGTGCCGGGGGGCCGCCCGGCGCGGGTCACCGGAACCGATTCTGGAGGTTGCCCGACGAACGGTCAACGAACCGCCCGCAAACCCTGCCCATCTTCACGCTTCCGTCACCCCGGAGCCGCAGGGTCGACGCCGCCTGCCCGGCCGACGACCGCGGAGCGGTGCGCGGCGGGGAAATCTCATCAGTCCCGGGGCGGCTGCCGAAAAACCCTGTCGTGCCGGTGGTGCGGGTCGTGGCGGTCGTGCCGCGTTCGCCCGTCCGGCGGAGGGGGGATCATGCCAGCGACAGCGCGCGTCCGGATCGCGGTGACCGCCGCCGTCGTCGCGGCCCTGCTCGCCGGCCCCGCGGCCCGGGCCGAGTGGCTGCCGGTCTGCGGCGGCTGGGAGTCGTACGCGGTGTTCGACGTGCTCTTCATGCAGCGCGACAACACGACCAACGACGAACCGCTCGTGCTCAACGGCGACACGCTGGCCACGGCCATCGGCACGCCCGACCTGCAGTTCCCCGTCGCCCCCGGCATCCGCACCGCCTACGGCCAGCACGGCCCCGACGGCGTGGGCTGGGAGTTCGGCTACCTCGGCGTGTACGGGATGTTCGCCGACGCCGACGCGTCCGGCGACGCGAACCTCGAGATCGCGCCGCCGCTGTCGGGCGCGGTGGCCGGCCTCGTCGGGGCCTCGGCCGCCCGGGCCACCTACGGCGCGGTGCTCAACTCGGCGGAAGTCAACGTGCTCCTCACCGAGCGGTGTCTCCACCGGCCACGGTCCTCGGGCTACGCCGCGGAGTGTCACTCGGGCACCTTCACGCTCGACTGGCTCGCCGGCTTCCGCTGGGCCGGCCTCGACGAGCAGGCGGCCCTCGCCTTCGGCGACGGCCCGGGAACGCTCGTCACGGGCTACGCCGTGCGGACGAGCTCGAACCTGTTCGGCGGCCAACTGGGCGTCCGCGGCCGGGCCGACTGGGATGCCTGGGCGGTCGAAGGCTGGGCGAAGGCGGCCCTCGCGGGATCCGTGCTCGCACAGTCGCAGGACGCGATCGTCGATTCGATCACGGGCGACGTCTACCGCCCGGCCCGCGGCTCGCGGACCGACACGCCGGGCGGGATCTTCGACGTCGGCGCCACGCTGGTCTACCGGCTCTCCGACACCTGGGGGCTGCGGTTCGGCTACAGCATGCTCTGGCTGACGGGCGTGGCGCTGGCGCCGGATCAGTTCGACTTCTCGACCGACACGACGGCGGGCGCCACGCTCGACGCCAACAAGACGCTGTGGCTGGGCGGCGCGAACCTCGGCCTCGAGGCCCGCTGGTGAGCCGCCCGGTCGTGGCTCAGTCGATCGCCAGCAGCTCGACGTCGAAGTACAGCGTCGAGTTGGCCGGGATGTTGCCGGTGGCCACGTTGCCGTAGCCGAGATTGGGCGGGATGACGAGCTTCCGCCAGCCGCCGACCTTCATCGTGGCGAGCCCCTCGTCCCAGCCGGCGATCACCTGGCCGACGCCGAGCGTGAACTCGAACGGCTGCCCGCGGGAGATCGAGCTGTCGAACACGGTGCCGTCGGCGAGCCGGCCAATGTAGTGCACCGTGAGCCGCTGGCCGGTCGTCGGCGTGGCACCCTGACCGACGAGGATGTCGCGGTACGTGAGTCCCGTGTTCGTCGTCACCGAGCGGAAGAAGGTCCGGGCCGACGCGATCCGCAGCGGGCCGGCGACGGTGGAGAACGCCGTCGTGCGGGCGCCGGCCGCCGACACCTTGGTGATCCCCGCCGAGCCGCCCGCGTCGCCCTGCGTGGCGAGGTAGCGGTCGATGCGGCCGTCGCCATCACCGTCGACGGCCGCCGTGTAGATCGGCGCATTGGGCCGGGCGAGGCCGGAGAAGGCCTGAAAGCGGGCCAGCCGCGTCGCCACGCCGGCGACCGCGTCCCGGCCGGAGAAGACCTCCGTCACGCCGCCGCCACCACGCCCCATGGAAATGACGATGTCGTCGATGGCGTCGCCGTCGGCGCGGCCGCTCGTCACCGAGAAGCCACCGAGTCCGGTGACCGGCTCGATGCGGCCCAGGACCCGCGGCGTGGCCGAGACGTCGTAGGCCACCACGGCCGCCCGCATGCCGGGACCGCTGCTGACGAGGATCTCGACCTTGTTGTCGGGCGTGTTGGCATCGACCAACTGGCCCGCCGCGAACGTGCCGAGGTCGGCCACGGCCACGCTCGCGCCGCCGTTGAACGTGCCGCCGAAGGCCGTGAGCGCGCGATACGGCACGTTCTCGACCGGGTCGGCCGCGGCGACCGAGCGGAACACGTGCACCACGCCCCCGCCTCGCGACATCGAGGTGACGATGTCCTCGCGGCCGTCGCCATCGACGTCGCCGCAGGCGATCTCCACGCCGCCGGTATACCGCGGGCCGAAGGGCAGCGTCCGATAGGCGACGAGTTCCGTGAGCGTGGTGGTGCCGCCCGCCGTCTGCTGGCGAAAGGCGCGGATCTCGCCCGCGCGGCCGGGACCGGAGGCGGCGAGCACCTCGGGCGTGCCGTCGCCGTCGAGGTCGCCCATCGCCACCCGCGCGCCCCCCTTGAAGCCGGCTTCGAAGGCCAGCACTTGGGCCTGCACGGCCCCGGTGTCGGAGTCGACGAGCCGGACCAGCGGCGTACTCTGCCGGCCGATCTCGGTGCCGACGGCGACGCTCGCCGCCAGCACGCGGCGGCCCTCCAACGACTCCACCGCGAGCGGGGCACGGGCGGGACGGCGGGCCATGGGCTGGTTCTCCGGGCGCGGGCGCGTGGGCGACGGGGCAGGTTCCCTACGTTCTTGCATACCTCGCGGTTCACGCCCCCGCAATTTTCCCGCGGCGGTGGGGCGTTTTCGGGCCCCGGGGCGTCAGGTGATCGCCAGCGGCTCCGGCATGAACGTCACGATCGGGATCAGCAGCGCCGCCAGGCCGAGGACGGTCCGCAGCCCCCCGGGAGGCCGATCCTCGTCGCGGATCGGCGGGTGGTCGACCCCGAGAAGCGTGACCACGACCACCATCACCACCCAGTTGTAGTGCCGAAAGGCGATGATCGCCGCGATCGCCGCCAGAAGCACGCCCCGGGCCACCCAGTTGCCCCGCCGACCGAACACCGCGCAGGCCACGTGGCCGCCGTCGAGCTGGCTGATCGGGATCATGTTGAGGCCCGTGACGAGCAGGCCCACCCAGCCGGCCATGAACAGGGCATTGGGGGCGATCGTCGTCCCGGGTTCGAGGCCGGGCCGCACCGCCGCCAGGATCCACCGGGCGAGCAGCGGCAGGGCGAAGGGGTTGTCCTCCGCGGGCACGGCCGAGGCCTCGAGCATCCCCAGCGCGAGCAGCGGCACGGCCACCACCAGGCCCGCCAGCGGCCCCGCCAGGGCGATGTCGAACAGTTGGCGGCGATCAGCCCGCGCCCCCTCCATGCCGATCACGGCGCCCATCGTGCCGGTGAGCAGGATGGGCACGGGGATGAAGAACGGCAGCGTGGCCGGGATGCCGTGGATCCGCGCCGCGACGAAGTGGCCCGCCTCGTGGGCCGCGAGCACCGCCAGCACGGCCGTCATGTAGACGAGCCCCCGCTGCCAATGCGGCCCCATCGCCGTGGCCAACGAGTCGTCGACGCCCAGGAGCATCGGCTGCCAGCCGACGACGCCCGCCGCGAACGTCGTGGCGGCGGTGAGCAGGAACAAGAGCACCTGCAGCCGCGCGGACGACCGGGCCACGCGGCCCCGACGAGCCGGGGGCGGAAGGGAGGGCTCGTACGGCAGGGGCGGGGCATCCATGGCGGGCACGCGAGGATACTCGCTGCGAGCGGCAGGCTGATACACTGCGAATCTGTCCCGCCGCCACCTCCGAGGCCCCCTATCATGCCCACCGTTCGCGGCCGCTTCCCGATCCTGCTCTCCGGCCTCGCCGCCTGCCTCGCGACGCTCCCCTGGGCCACCGCGCGGGCGGCCGACGAGCCGGCCGTGGTGGCCGTGGTCGCGGTCGATCCCTACGCCGACTTGAAGAAGCAGGCCCGCTGGGTGGGCGGCCTCGTCGACCAGCCGCAACTCGACGGCTACCTCGAGTCGTTCATCATGATCGCCACGCAGTTCAAGGGTCTCGCCGGCCTCGACGTCAATCGACCGGCCGGCGTGGTGGTGACGGCCGAGGGGCCCGCAGGGGTGCCCGTGGTGCGTGGTTTCGTGCCGGTGAAGGATCTCGACAAGCTGCTCGCCGCGCTGCAGGGGGTTATCGGCCCGGCCCAGGAGCAGGACGGCGTCACGGTCATCAGCCCGCCCGGCATGCCGCCGATCCAGATCGTGGAGAAGGACGGCTGGGCGATCGTCTCGCCGCAGGGCAGTCCCGACGCCGCCGCGGGCCTCGAAAAGGCGCTCGATCCGGTCGTCGACGCCCTGACGCTCGGCGTGCAGGTGTTCCCGGCGCGGATGCCGGATGGCATGCGGAAGCAGCTCCAGGCCTTGCTCAAGCAGGCGGCGGCGATGCAGGCCCAGCAGGGAGCGCCCGTTGATCCCGACGCGCTCGCGGCCGGCCTCGAGAACCTGGAAAAAATCGAGACGATCCTCCTGGGCGCGGCCATCGACGTCGAGAAGCAGCGGGTGTCCGTCGAGAACCGGTTCGCCATGATGCCTGGTTCCGCCGAAGGCACGCTCTACGGCGCGATGGCGAAGGCCGCCCCCACCGTGCCCGCGACCGTCACGGCCGACGGCAAGCCGGCCGCGATGAGCGGCCACGCGGCGCTGGCGATCCCGGAGGCGCTGCGGGAGGCGGCCAAGGCGTTCCTCGTGCAGGCGCTGCCGGTGTCGAGCAAGACAGAGTGGTCGGACGGACAAGGATCCGGGTCGTCGGAGACCGTGGTTTCCGAGCCGGCGAACACGATCTTCACGCTCCTCCGGGGCGTGGTGCCGGCGATGCTCGACGCGGGGGGACTCGACGCGGCCCTCACGGTCGACACCGCCGCCGCCGAGATGGCCGAGGGCAAGGCGATGCCGCGGGTCACGGTCGGCATGCGGGTCAAGGACGGCCCCGCCCTCGAGGCGAACCTCAAGACCGCGCTCGGCGCCAAGGACGCCCTGCCCCAGGGCGTGACCGCGAAGTTCGACGCCGGCAAGGCGGGCGCGGCCAACCTGCACGTGGTCGAAGTCGATCTCGCCGCCCTCGTCGAGGAGGACGCTGTTCGCGCGCTCGGCCAGAAGCTGCCGATCGTGCTCGGTGTGACGCCGACCCACGCCTTCGTCGCGGCGGGAGGCGACGCCGAGAAACGGATCGCGATCGCGGCCGGCGGCGGCAGGCCCGACCCCGCCGCGAAGCCTCTCGCCGGCGTCGACGTGTCGCTGGGAACGCTCTTTCGCTACGTCGCCGGCCTGATGACCTTGTCGGACGAGCCCGACGCCGCGGCCGTGAAGGAGGTCGTCGAGGGGGCCGCCGACCTGCCCTCGTCGCTCGTGCAGGTGCTCGTCCAGCCGATCGACCGCGGCGTGGCCGCGCGGCTCTCGGCCGACGCCGGCGCGATCCGGCTCATGAAGCTGCTCATCACGCTCCAGCAACCCGCCGCCCAGCCCGCTGGCCTCGGCCCCGGTCCGGCGGCGCCGGTGCCGAAGGGCCGGCCCATTCCCCTCCCCGGTCTCGCTCCGTGATCTCCATTCCTCCTGAGCCCATGCCCACTGACACCGACCGCCCCGTCCTTCGCCGCGAGATCGCCGGCGCCGCCATCGCCGACCTCGCCAAGGAATACGGCACTCCGCTCTACGTGTACGACGCGGAGATGATCCGCCGCCGCTGCCGCGACCTCGCCGCCTGGGACACGATCCGCTTCGCCCAGAAGGCCTGCTCGAATATCGCCATCCTCAACCTCGTCCGCCGCGAGGGGGTGATGGTGGACGCCGTGAGCACCGGTGAGATCCACCGGGCGCTGGCCGCGGGTTACACGGCCCACGCCGCCAGTGGGACGGCCTCGGCCGACGGCCTGCCGCCGGTGCACCCGATCGTCTACACCGCCGACATCTTCGACCGCGACAGTCTCGACGCCGTCGCCAAGCTCGGTATTCACTGCAACTGCGGCTCGGCCGACATGCTCGAGCAGCTGGCCGAGCGGGTGCCCGGCGCGAGCGTCACGCTCCGCGTGAACCCCGGCTTCGGCCACGGCCACAGCCAGAAGACGAACACCGGCGGCGAGGGCTCGAAGCACGGCATCTGGCACGCGGACATTCCCGAGGTGCTGCGGCGGGCCGAGTGGGCCGGCCTCTCGGTGAGCGGCCTGCACATGCACATCGGCAGCGGCACCGATCTCGCGCACCTGGCCGAGGTGGCCGGGGCACTCGAGGGCGTGGCCCGGGAGATCGGCCGGTCGCTGACCACGATCTCGGCCGGCGGCGGCCTGCCCGTGCCCTACAAGCCGGGCGAGGTGCACGCCGACCTCTCCGGCTACTTCACGCTCTGGGACGCGACCCGCAAGAAGCTCGAAGACGCCTTCGGCCACCGCATCCGCCTGGAGATCGAGCCAGGCCGGTATCTGACGGCCGAGAGCGGCTACGTGGTCACCGAGATCCGCGCCGTGAAGAAGCAGGGCAGCCGGAAGTACGTCCTCGTGGACGCCGGCTTCAACACGCTCGCCCGACCGGTGCTCTACGGCTCGTATCACCCGATGAGCCTCTGCCCGGCCGACGGTCTGGCCCGGCCCGAGCCCGACGATGTGGCGGTGGGCGGCCCGTTGTGCGAGTCGGGCGACATCTTCACGCAGACCGACGGCGGCTTCGTGGCCACGCGGAGCCTGCCGACGGCGCAGGTGGGCGACCTGCTCGTGATCGAGATCGCCGGCGCCTACGGCTTCGTGATGGCGAGCAACTACAACTCGAAGCCCCTGCCCGCCGAGGTGCTCGTGGACGGCGGCACCCCGCGGCTCGTCCGCGCCCGGCAGACCCCCGAAGACCTCGTCCGCGGCGAACGGGTATAGCGCGCTCACTTTCCGCCTCGCGCGCAATCCCGTCGCCACTCAAACGCAACCTCGCCGCACGGGGAGGCGCGGGGTCGCCCGGGTCCCCGAGAGCCGGCGTTGCTGTCAAGCGGAGCCATGGATGGCGGAGCGCAGACAGCATCGAGTGAACGGAGCCCAGGATGGGCGAAGTGAACGTCCGGCGACGGGGCCCGGGCGACCCCGCGCCGGCGCCCCTGAAACCGCCCGCGCCCGGTGATTCCCCTCTGGCATCGGCGGCGGGATTTCGCGATCCTCCCCCCGATGCTCATCTCCCACCGCCACCGCTTCGCCTTCATCCACGTCCCCAAGACGGCGGGCTCGAGCGTGGCGTTCGCGCTCTGGCGGCACGCCGACCACGTCCACCGCCACTGGATGAACCGCTGCCTGGCGCTGGTCGGCATCCACGTCAACCACTACGCGCCGTACCGCCTGAAGAAGTTCCGCACGCACACCTCGGCGGCCATCCTCCAGCGGCAGCTGCCGGCGGACGTGTTCGCCGACCTCTTCAAGTTCACATTCGTCCGCAACCCGTGGGACCTGCTCGTCTCGTCCTACCACTACCTGCTGGCGAACGAGGGCCACCATCGCCGCCGCGCGGCGGGCGGGGCCCGTTCGTTCGCCGACTACGCCGCCTACGAGATCCGCCGCGGAAAGATGTCGCAGTCCGACATGCTCGTCGACCGCCACGACCGGCTGCTGGTCGACTTCGTGGGGCGGTTCGAGTCGGTGGCCTCCGACTTCGCCTACGTCTGCCGGGTGCTGGGGCTGGAGGCCACCCTGCCGCGGGAGAACACGACCCGGCACAGCGACTACCGCAGCTACTACGACGATCGGCTGGCCGAGGAGGTGGGCCGGTTCTTCGCGGCCGACGTGGAGCGGTTCGGCTACGCCTTCGACGACGCGGCCCGTGCCGCCGTCCGGCCCCGGCTGGCCGCCTGATCGCGGGCGGCCACGGCGACGATTTGGCCGGCCCGGCCGGGGCGGCTACCATGCGGGTGAAGTTTTTCTCCCGCCCCGCCGATCTGACCCACCATGGCCAAAGCCGGACCCCGCAAGAAGCTCCCCAAGGAACTGGCGGTCATCAACGCCGACAACTGCACGGGCTGCGAGAGCTGCCTGGAGGTCTGTCCCGTCGATTGCATCGTCAAGGTCCAGCAGTACGACCAGTTCCACAACCTGCAGAGCTGGTGCGAGATCGACATCGAGCGGTGCGTGGGCTGCGAAGTGTGCGTCCACATCCCGGGTAAGAAGTCGAATCCCTACGACCTCAAGGTCTGCCCCTGGGACGCCATCGAGATGGTGCCCACGGAGCAGGTCGCCCAGGTCGTGGCCCAGATCGGCGGCCCGCCGGACTACGTGGAGAAGCACTGGGACCGCCTCGTGAACACGGCCCAGCACCTGGCCGAGCTGAAGGCAGCAGCGGGCTAGCGCAGCAGCGGGCTGACGCCCGCTGCGCGGCGTGCCGTGCCATCCATGGCCACGGCACGCCAGTCGGCCGCGGGGAACGCCAAGGGTTCCCCGGGCCTCCAGCCGTCGCTTCCTGCGACGGGCAGCAGCGGGTTGCCATCCGCGGCGCACGGCGCCTGTTTGCCAAACGGGGCGATCCGACAACGTCGTGGGGGCGAGGATTTGGGAGGGGGGTGCCGCCACCATGTCGCCGGGCTATGGAAGCAAGCGCAGGCATGGATGCCGGAGCGCAGCGGACATGCAGTGAGCGGAGGCCCGGAGGGCCGGAGTGAACGTCCGGCGACGTGGTGGGGCACCCCCCGACCCACGCGAACGGGTGACACAACCGTGGCCGCGCCGACCGTCAGGCGATCTTCTCGAGCTTCGTCACCCGGCCGGTCTCCACCCACTCCGCCACGAAGATGTCGCCGTCCGGCGAGAAGCAGGCGTCGTGCGGATGCACGAACTGGCCGTCGAGCCACTTGTCGGGCTGCTTCCGCAGGTCCTTGACCTCGTCGAGCCGCTCGACCGCACGGCCGAGCCGGGCCACCATCTGGTTCTTGTCGTCGAGGAGCGTCACGCAGGCCTTGAGCTCCGGCACGAGCATCAGGCCGCCGAGCGTGTCGACGTTGGCCGGCAAACCGAAGCCGGGAATCGTCTCCTTGTAGGTGCCGTCCATCGCGAACACCTGGAGCGTGTCGTGGGCCCGATCGGTGACCACGATCGTGGGCTCGCGGCCCGGCCGGCGGTCGATCCACAGGCCGTGCGGCGTCTTGAACGTGCCCTTCCCCTCCCCCTCACCGCCGAAGCAGCTCACCCACTTCGCGTCCTTGTCGTAGCGGTGGATGCGAAACGAGCCGTAACCGTCGGCGAGGAGGAAGCCGCCGTCGTCGAGGAAGGCGAAGTTCGTGGGCAGGAAGCCCTGGCGAGTCCAGTTCCGCGTCGTCGACGTGTCTTCGCCGGGGGCGTAGCAGCCCGCCTCCATCGGCGCCTTGCGGAACCACACGATCTCGCCGTCGAGCGTCAGCTTGGCGAACGACTTCACCGCCTGATAGCCGCAGACGTAGAGGAACTCGCCGTCGGCCTCCTTCCGCACCTCGATCCCGTGGCCGCCTCCCTGGAACTGGGCTCCGAAGGCCCGCACGAACTTCCCGGCGGGATCGAACACGAAGATCGCCGGGTGATCCTTCCTGTCCTTCCGCCCCTCGTGGATGACGTACAGGTTGCCGGCCGCGTCGAGGGCCACGCCGTGGGTCGTCTGCCAGGTGAAGCGGTCGGGCAGTTGCGGGAAGTTGTGGACGGCGCGAAAGCGGTGGGCTCCCTCGCCGATCACCGTCTCCCCGCCGAGGCGGCGGGCGCGGGCGAAGGCCGGCCCGGCGGCGGCGGCGAGCGTCGTGGCGGCCGCGGCGGTGAAGCCGCGGCGGGAGAGGCGGACGGGAAGGGGCGATGCGTCGGCCAAGGCAACCTCCAGCGGGATGAGGGATAAAGGGGATCAGCCGGCCGCGGCCAGCGTGCGGGCGTCTTCGAGCAGGGCGTCGATGTCGGCGTCGGTGGTGGCCCAGGAGCACATGAACCGGCAGCCTCCCGAGCCGATGAAGTCGTAGAACCGCCAGCCGCGGGAGCGGAGGGCGGTGGCGAGCGGCTCCGGCAGCCGGGCGAAGACGGCGTTGGCCTCACGGTGGCCAAGGACCTCGATGCCGGGGATCGTCCGCAGGCCCGCCTCGAGGCGGGCGGCGGCGGCGTTGGCCCGCCGCGCGTTGACGAGCCAGGCGTCGCCCTCGAGCAGTCCCACCCACGGCGCGGTGAGGTAGCGCATCTTGGAGGCCAACTGCCCCGCCTGCTTGCACCGGTAGGCGAACTCCTCGGCGAGATCCTTGCGGAAGAAGACGACGGCGTCGCCGACGCCCATGCCGTTCTTCGTGCCCCCCAGGCAGAGCACGTCGACGCCCGCCTCCCAGGTGATCCGCCGCGGCGGCACGTCGAGGGCCGCGACGGAGTTGGCGAAGCGGGCGCCGTCCATGTGGAACCGCAGGCCGTGCCGCCGGCAGGCCTCGTGGATCGCCCCGAGCTCGTCCAGGGAGTAGACGGTGGACAGCTCCGTCGCCTGCGTGACGCTCACCACCCGCGGCTTCGGGTAGTGGATGTCCTGCCGCCGCTCGACGGCGTGCGTGATGCCCGCGGGCGTGAGCTTGCCGTGCTCGCCGGAAAGGAGGAGCAGCTTCGTGCCGTTGGAGAAGAACTCGGGCGCCCCGCACTCGTCGGTTTCCACGTGGGACAGCTCGTGGCACAGGATCGCATGGTACGACTGGCACATGGCGGCGATCGCCAGCGAGTTGGCCGCGGTGCCGTTGAACACGAAGAACACGTCGGCGGGATATTCGAGGAACTCGCGAATCAGGTCGCAGGCCCGCGCCGTCCACGGGTCGTTGCCGTAGCTGGCCAGGCAGCCGGCGTTGGCCTGCTCGAGCGCCCGCCACGCCTCGGGGCAGAAGCCGGCCGTGTTGTCGCTGGCGAACTGGCAGCCGGGAGTGACGGCGACGGGTGCCGAGGGGGAGCAGCCGATGGGCATGGCAGGTTCCGGGATGGGGGAACGCTCAACATACCCGCCCCCGGCCGACCGGGTTGCGTGGCGGACCCCGGCCCGCCGGTCTTTCCGCCCTCCACCGCGAGGTTGACGGCCTCGCGACCGTGTCATACAAAAGGATGTGTACGTCCGTACACCTTCACGAAAGGGCCACCATGACCACCGACGCCCCGGCCACTTCCGGCCCCGCGGAGCGGCTCCGCGACCACGTCCGCCTCGCCTGCCTGCCGGGCGTCGGGGGCCGCACGCGTCGGGCCCTCCTCGCCCGCTTCGGCTCGCCCGAGGCCGCGCTCGCGGCCCCGCCGGAGGAGCTGGCCACCATTCCCGGCGTCGGCCGCCGACTCGCCCGGGCACTGCCCGCCGCGACCGATGCCACCGCCGCCGACGAGCTGCTCGCCGAATGCCGAGAGAGCGACGTGCGGATCATCCTGGAGGGCGAGGATGGCTACCCGCCGCTCCTCGGCCGGATCCCCGATCCGCCGGGGCTGCTCTTCGTCCGCGGCTCGATCGAGCCCTGCGACGCCCTCGCGATCGCCATCGTCGGCTCCCGGCATGCGACGGCCTACGGCCGACGCGTGGCCTGGCAGTTGGCCGGCGGCCTCGCCCGCGCCGGCTACACGATCGTCAGCGGGCTGGCCCGCGGCATCGACGCGGCCGCCCATCGCGGCGCTCTCGACGCGGGCGGCCGCACGCTCGCCGTCCTCGGCAGCGGCGTCCTCAACGTCTACCCGCCCGAGCATGTCGAGCTCGCAGCGGAGGTGACGGCGCGGGGCGCCCTGATCGGCGAGGCCCCTCCCCGCGCCGCCCCCGCCCGCGGCTGCTTTCCACAGCGGAATCGGATCGTGTCGGGGCTGGCCCTGGGCGTCGTGGTCGTGGAGGCGGCGGAACACTCCGGCGCCCTGATCACCGCCCGGCTCGCCGGCGAGCAGGGCCGCGAGGTGTTCGCCGTCCCGGGGCCGATCGACGCGCGGATGTCCCGCGGCTGCCACGCCCTGATCCGCGACGGCGCCCGGCTCGTGCAGGGCGTGGACGACGTGCTCGAGGAGCTCGGGCCGCTGTGCGCCGCGGCGACCGCCGCCGACGGCCGCGTGGTGCGGGCGCCCGCCGAGCTGCAACTCGGCGACGTGGAACGGCAGGTGCTGGCGGCCTGCGACGCCGAGACCGATGCCGCCACGCGGACCGCCTCGATCGACGACGTCGCCGCCGCCAGCGGCCTGGCGACATCCCAGGTGCTCGCGACCCTCGGCGTGCTGGAGATGCGACGCATCCTGCGCCGACTGCCGGGCAACCGCGTCGAGCGGGTCTAGGGCGCACGTCCTTTTGCTGGAGCGACGACGTGGCCGTGTGCGAAGGGGTCGGCGAACGCTCGAGGAGCCTATGGCCGCCGCGGCCATCAGCGACGAGAGTTTTGCCGCCCCTGAGCCGGCGCTCCGCGTGACGTGAATCCACCCTTGGGCCGCCGATTTGGCACGCCGCTTGCCCTGGAAACTCCGTGCGGTCGAGCGACCGGATGACGCGGCCCTGGAGGCCGGGGTTTTCCGGCACATCCGCCACGGAGCGTGGCCATGGGCAACGGGCGAAACGGGCGTGAGGGGTTTGAAAATGCGGCGCGCGTTGCAAAACGCCGCGGCCCGGTCGGCCGCCGCCGGCCCGCCCCGCTGGTGGCCGGCGAGCGGCTCGAGGCCCGGGCGCTGATGGCCGCCGACGGCCACATGGCGGTAGGCATGAACCTGGAGAACATCGTCGACTGGTCGCCCGCCTGGACGTTCACCGACGCCTTCAAGGCCTCGCGACCCTGGATCGTGCACGCGGTCAACGCGGTCACGGGCGAGACGACCTGGGACGTGGGCGACTCGCGGCCGCTCGCCCTCGATGCCAACGGCAACGTCACCAGCCTCGCCACCTGGACCAACGCCGCCGGGCAGTCGATCCGCCAGATGGCCGGCACGCTCATGTTTCGCGACATCGACGGCGGCTACCCGGCGGGCGTGTACCGGGCCGAGTGGGACGGCATCGGCACCGTGACCTTCGGCTTCGACGCCCGCGTGGTCGCCACCGGCCGCACCGCCGCGGGCCGAAACTTCGCCGACCTCCAGGTCACCCCCACGGCCTCCGGCATCCACATGCGGATCGAGGCCACGAGCCCGGCCGACCCGGTCCGCGACTTCAACGTCTGGATGCCCGACTGGGGCGGCCGGAGCTTCGCGGGCGAGCGGTGGCAGCCTGGCGCCGCGTTCTCCCCCTTCCATCCGCTCTTCCTCCAGCGTCTCGCCCCCTTCAAGACGCTCCGCTTCATGGGGATGCAGGAGACCAACTCCTCGGACATCCGCACCTGGGCCGACCGCCGCGACGCCCTCGACATCCGCCAGGGCTCCGGGCCGGGGGGCACCGCCAGCGAGCCGGTCGTCAACGGCATGGCCCTGGAGTACATGGTGCAGCTGGCCAACGACCTCGGCGTCGACCCGTGGTTCAACATGCCGCACATGGCCGACGACGCGTTCGTGCGGAACTTCGCCACCTACGTCCGCGACCACCTCGAGCCCGGCCGCAAGGCCCACGTCGAGTGGTCCAACGAGATCTGGAACTTCGGCTGGGGCTTCGAGGCCTCGCACTGGGTCGAGGCGCAAACCTCCCTGCCCCAGTACGCCGGGCTCGACAACTGGCAGGTGGCGGGCCGCGAGGCGAAGCGCGACCTCGACATCTGGACGGACGTCTTCGCCGGCCAGTCGCAGCGGCTGGTCCGCGTGGCCGCCGGCTGGGCGGCCGTCGACTGGGTGACCAACCGGGTCGTCGAGAGCATGGGTGGGTCCTTCGACGCCATCGCCATCGCCCCCTACATCACGCCCACCGACGAGCAGCGGGCCGGCTACTCCGCCGCGACCACGGTCGATCGCGTGCTCGCCGACACGCGGGCCAACATCACGACGTCGCTGGAGTGGGTGGCCAACCACGGCCGGCTGGCCCGCGACTGGTCCGCGCGGCTCGGCCGAGAGGTCGCCCTCGTGGCCTACGAAGGAGGTCCGCACCTCGACGGCCGCGGCGCGGCCTACCAGGACGCGTTTTACGCCGCCACCAACGACCCGCGGATGGGCGACGTCTATCGCGAGTACCTCCGCGGCCTCGATGCGGCCGGCATGGATCTGTACGTCGACTTCCAGTTCACCGGCCAGGCCGGCGCCGCCCCGTGGGGCGACTTCGCGAAGCTCCACCGCATGGACGAGCCGCTGGCGACGGCCCACCGCTACGCCGCCGTGGCCGCCGCCGCCGACGGCTCCCTGTGGTCCGCCGAGCCGCCGCCGGCCCCGGCCCTACCGGTGGCCGCGATCGAGTCGGCGGCGATCCGGGAGGGCAACTCGGGCCGACGGAAGCTGTGGTTCACGATCACCCTCTCCGCCGCCGCGATGCAGCCGGTCACGATCGGCTGGGCCACCGGCGACGGCACGGCGGTGGCGGCCCGCGACTACGTCGCCGCCGGTGGCCAGCTCACGTTCGCCCCCGGCCAGACGCGGGGCGCCGTGGCCGTGTGGGTCAAGGGCGACCGTGCCGTGGAGGCCGACGAGGACTTCCGCGTCACCCTCTCCGCATCCGCCAACGCCATCCTCTCGCCCACGGCGGGCGTCGCCAGCGGCCGGATCGTCAACGACGACGGCCTGTCGCGGCGGGCCTTGGCCGCGGCGTTCGCCGCGCTCGAGGCCTCCGGCACGACGATCAAACGCCGGGTGTGAGGGGGCTGCGGAGCCGGCCGCAGGCGTGCGGCTTCTTTCTTCGGCGCGCGGCGCGTACAATCCGCCGCATGGACACCGCACTCTTCCATCGCGCCGAAGCGATCCGGGCCCGACTGCTGCAGCTGCGGGACTCTCTTTGACTGGGAGGGACGCAGGCGATCGGCCGAGAAGCTCGAAGGCGCGATGTCGGCCGAGGGCTTCTGGAACGACTCCGGCAAGGCCCAGGCCACGGTCGCCGAGCTGAAGAGCGTCAACTCGGTGCTCAAGCCGCTGGAGGAGGCGCTCGCGGCCGGCCGCGACCTCGAGGCCCTCGAGGAGCTCGCCCGGGAGGACGCCTCGCTCGAGAGCGAATTGTCCACCGAGGCCGCCCGGCTGGAGAAGCTCGTCGACGCCCTGGAACTGGCCTCGCTCCTCTCCGGGCCGCACGACTCGAGCGACGCGCTCGTGTCGATCCACGCCCGCGACGGCGGCACCGACGCCAACGACTGGGCCGAGATGCTCCTGCGGATGTACTCGTCCTGGGCCTCGAAGCATGACTACGCGGTCGAGCTCCTCGACCGGCAGGACGACGCCGTGGCCGGCATCCAGAGCGCCACCGTCGCCGTCCGCGGCCCCTGGGCCTACGGCTACCTGCGGGGCGAGACGGGCATCCACCGGCTCGTCCGCATCAGCCCGTTCAACTCCGAGGGCAAGCGGCAGACGAGCTTCGCGGCCGTCGACGTCGCGCCCGAGATCGCCGACGACGACAAGGAGGTCGAGATCAAGGACGAGGACGTCCGCGAGGACGTGTTTCGTGCCAGCGGCGCCGGCGGCCAGCACGTCAACAAGACGTCGAGCGCCATCCGCCTCACCCACTTCCCGTCGGGCATCGTGGTCCAGTGCCAGAGCGAGCGGAGCCAGCACAAGAACCGGGCCACGGCGATCAAGATGCTGCGGGCCCGGCTGGCGCGGCTGCAGGAGGAGAAGCGGGAAGCCGAGCAGCTCGCCCGCTACAAGCAACAGCCGAAGACGGGCTTCGGCTCCCAGATCCGCAACTACTTCCTCCATCCCGACCAGCGGGTGAAGGATCAGCGGACCGGGCACTACGTGGGCAACTTCCAGAGCGTCCTCGACGGCAACCTGGACGGCTTCTTCGACGCCTACCTGCGGTGGAAGGCGTCCGGCGCATCGCCGGAAGCCGGCGGCGACGAGTAGCGTGCTGGACGCCCGCCCGGGCCGGGGCTACCATCTGCCTCCGGTGCAGGAGTCGAACCGAAGGAACCTCATGGCGGAAAAAGAGCAGGCACTCGAAGTGGAGGGCGTCGTCACGCAGGCCCTCGCCAACACCCGGTTCCGCGTGCAGATCGCCGGTGGCCACATCGTCAACGCCCACGTGGCGGGCAGGATGAGGAAGAACTTCATCCGCATCGTTCCCGGCGACAAGGTGAAGGTCGAACTCTCGCCCTACGACCTGACCAAGGGCCGGATCACGTTCCGCGAAAGGTAGACGCCGGCTTCACTGCGGCGGGTCGGCCGGCGGCTCGTCGGCGGACTTGGACTCGAAGAACTGCTTCAGGTCGCCGAACGTCCGCAGCGGTTCCTTGCCCGTCTTCATCGCCTTGGTGAGCGGCTTCGGCGGACCGCTCGGGCCGCTCGCGACGTAGGTCCGCGGCCCCTGCTCGCGCTGCGGTCGCGGCCGCCCCTTGCCGCGGCCCCCCGCGGGTCGCGGCGGCGCGTTGCCGCCGGCCGGCGCCGCCGCAGGCCGTGAGGCCGCCGCGGGCCGCGGCGGCCGCTGCTCCTTCGCCGCGCGGGCCTGCTCCCGGCGGTCCTTCGCCTGCTGCTGCCGCTCCCGCTCGGCCGGCGCGATCATCGTCAGCGACACCCGCCGCCGCGCCTTGTCGAGTTCGAGGACCCAGACGGTCACCACCTGCCCGACGCTCACCACGTCGTGCGGGTCGCGGACGAAGCGGTTCGACAACTGGCTGATGTGCACCAGCCCGCTGTCGTGCAGGCCGATGTCGACGAACGCCCCGAAGTCGACGACGTTGAGCACGGCGCCCCGCAGTTCCATGCCCACCTCGAGATCCTCGAGCTTGAGCACGCCCTTCTTGAAGAACGGCCGCGGCAGGTCGTCGCGCGGGTCGCGGCCGGGCCGCTGGAGCTGCTCCACGATGTCGGCCAGCAGCAGCCGGCCGACCCCGAACTCGCCCGCCAGGGCGTCGAGGTCGAGGGCCGCGGCCCGCTCGGCCAGCGCCTCGGCCTGCTGGCGGCTGACGAGGTCGGCGGGGCTGCCCCCGATCCGCTCGAGCACCCGCTCCGCCACCGCGTAGCTCTCCGGGTGGATCCAGGTCCCGTCGAGCGGGTTGGCGCCGCCCGTGATCTTGAGGAAACCGACGGCCTGCACGAAGGCGGCCTCGCCGAAGCCGGGCACCTCGAGCAGCTGCTGCCGCGAGGCGAAGGGGCCGTTCTTCGTCCGCCATTCGTGGATGTTCCGCGCGGTCGGCTGGCTGAGGCCCGAGACGTATCGCAGCAGGGCGGGACTGGCCGTGTTGAGATCGACGCCCACGTAGTTGACGCAGCTCTCCACCACCTGGTCGAGCGAGGCGTGCAGGTGGCGGGCCTTGACGTCGTGCTGGTACAGGCCGACGCCGATGTTCGCCGGCTCGATCTTCACCAGCTCCGAGAGCGGATCCTGCAGCCGGCGGCCGATCGAGATCGCACCGCGGACGGCCGCCTCGTGGGCCGGCAGCTCCTCGCGGCCGTAGCCGCTCGTGGAATAGACGCTCGCCCCGGCCTCGTTGACGATCACGTAGGCCACGTCGAGCGGCGCGAGCTCGCCCGCCACCAGCTCGGCGACGAGGGTCTCAGTCTCCCGGCCGGCGGTGCCGTTGCCGATGGCGATCACCGTCAGGGCGTGAGCCTGCACGAGCTCGACGATCCGCCGGGCGGCGGCGGCCCGCTTCTCCGGCTGGCCGATGATGTGGAGCACCGCGTGCTCCAGCGGCGTACCGCACTCGTCGATCGCCACCGCCTTGCAGCCGCTCTTGAAGCCGGGGTCGAGCGCCAGCACGCGGCGGCCTCCGACGGGGGGCTGGAGGAGCAGGTTTCGCAGGTTGCGGGCGAAGACCTCGACGGCGTGCGACTCGCAGAACTCGGTCATCTCGCGGCGGATCTCGCGCTCCAGGCTGGGAAGCACGAGCCGGGCGAGGGCGTCGCGGCAGCAGTTGCGGAGAAACTCCGCGTGCGGGTGGCCGGCCGGCACGAGCAGCTCGTCCGCGGCGGCCTGCAGTTCCTCCTGCGGGCCCTCGATCCGCACCTTGAGCAGCTTCGCCCGCTCGCCCCGGTTGATCGCCAGCAGGCGGTGCGGCGGCACCCGCTGGATGTGGTCGGAGTAGGCGAAATAATCGCGGAAATGCTTCTCGTCCTTGGAGAGAGCCTTGCCCTCGCTCTCCACCCGCCGGCTCGTGAGGTGCGCCGCGTGATGGAGGATGGCCCGCAGCCTTTGCCGCAGGTCGGCCCGCTCGCTGAACTCGTCGGCGATGATGTGGCCGACACCGAGGAGCGCGTCGGCCACGGCGGCCACCTGGGCGTCGGCATCGACGAAATCAGCCGCCCGCTTTTCCAGATCAGCGGCGGCCGGCGCGGCCTCGACGATCTCGCGGGCCAGCGGCCCGAGCTTCCGCTGCCGGGCGACCTCCGCCAGCGAGAGTTTTCGCGGCTTGTAGGGGAGATACAGGTCCTCCAGCTGCTTCGGGCTCTCGGCCGCGGCGATCGCCGCCTCGAGTTCGGGAGTCAGCCGGCCCTGCCCCTGCACCGTCCGGAGAATCGTCTGCTTGCGATCGGCGAGCTGGCGGGCCCGGGCCACGCTCTCCGCCACTCGCCGCACGTCGATCTCGTCGAGGCCGCCGGTCTGGTCGCGGCGGTAGCGGGTGATGAACGGGACGGTGTTGCCCGCGTCGAGGAGCTGCGCGGTCGCCTCCACCCGGGCGACGGGCATCCCCAGCCGGTGGGCGATCCGCCCCAGGTCGATGACCGCAGTGATCGGCGTCGATCCCATCCGTCTCGCGAGTCGGCGACCAGTTCTGCGCCGCCGTTCCGCGCGATTCTCCTCCGCAATCCCCCCGCCCGCGCGACCAAGCAGGCAAACGGCAGGATCTGGATAACCACGTCGAATCTATGATCCACCGCCGACGGGTGTCAAACCGCCGCCGCTCGACGGTCCGGCGCCCGGGCGGCGCCCAGACCGCCCCGCTTCTCCCGTCCCGCACGGCGCGTTCGCCGCGCCTGCCCTTGACGGTACCGACGAAACTCCCCTATTCCCCGCCTTTCATCGGCCTGCCGCGGCCCGTCGTCCACCGCCCGCCGCGGGGCGAGAACCGCGACATTCCTCTCCAGCGAACGGCTGCGGCATGACGATCACGAAGCCCGAAGGACGCGCCGCGTCGACCGTGTTCGACCCGCTCCACGAACGGCAGCAGCTCCAGGAGTCACCCACCCGATGATCCGTCACTCCGCGTCCGCCGGCACCACTTCGGCTTCGGAAACCACGACTCGGGACGACCTGCTGCCGGCCGTGCCGCTCCTGGCGCTCGACCGCCAGCACGCCGTCCTGCGGGACGAGATCCGCGCGGCGATCGACCGGGTCGTCGACTCCGGCCGCTTCGTGCTCGGCCCGGACGTGAACGAACTCGAGGCGGAGCTGGCGAAGGCCCTCGACGTGCCACACGCCATCTCCTGCGCCTCGGGCAGCGATGCGCTCCTGCTGGCCCTGATGGCCCTCGGCGTCGGCTCCGGCGACGAGGTCGTGCTGCCCTCCTACACGTTCTTCGCCACGGCCAGCGCCGTGACCCGCCTCGGGGCGGTGCCGATCTTCGCCGACATCGACCCGGCGACCTACCTCGTCGACCCGGCCGACGTCGAGCGGAAGATCAGCCGCCGCTGCAAGGCGATCGTCCCGGTGCACCTCTTCGGCCGGACGGCCGACATGGACGCCCTGCTGCCGATCGCCCGCCGGGCCGGCGTGCCCGTCGTCGAGGATGCCGCCCAGTCGATCCTCTCGACCTGGCATGGCCGCTGCTCCGGCGGCCTCGGTGACGTCGGCTGCTTCAGCTTCTATCCGACCAAGAACCTCGGCGGCGCCGGCGACGGCGGCTTCCTCACGACCACCCGCGACGACGTCGCGAAGGCACTGAAACTGCTCCGCGTCCACGGCATGGAGCCGCGGTACTACCACCAGGTGATCGGCATCAACAGCCGGCTCGACTCGATCCAGGCGGCGATCCTCCGCGTGAAGCTGCCGCACCTCGACTCCTGGACGACCGCCCGGCAGGTCAATGCCGCCCGCTACGGCGAGCTGTTCGCCGGCTACGACCTCGCCCGACACGTCACCGTGCCCGGCGACGAGCCCCGCGGCCGCCACGTGTGGAACCAGTACGTGATCCGCATCGCCGACGGCCGGCGGGACGCCCTCCGGGCCCACCTCGCCAAGCAGGGCGTCGGCACGGAGATCTACTACCCCGTGCCGCTCCACGTGCAGCAGTGCTTCGAGCACCTCGGCTGGCGGACGGGCGACCTGCCGCAGACCGAGCAGGCGGCCGCCGAGACGCTGGCGCTACCGATCTTCCCCGAACTCTCGGTCGCCGAGCAGCGGACCGTCGTCGCCCGCGTGGCCGAGTTCTTCGCGGCCGCCCCGCTGCCACCCGCCACCGACGCGGCCGGCCTCCGGGCCCCGCACTTCCTCCGCCGGGCCGTGGGACGGGCCGACGAGGTCCGGTCCTGACGCCGGTTCGTCAGCCGTCCTTGTCCGGGTCGAAGCGGCGGCTCGGCCGGCAGACGATGTAGACGCCGAGCGCCACCAGCAGGCCCACGAGCAGGTAGGCGAG
>JBIIDT010000136.1:0-5625 GCA_044238145.1 Pirellulales bacterium
GGGCCTTGCCGATGGTGTGCACGGCGTTGTCGTAGAGCACGCTGTAGTGCCGCTGGTGGCCCGTGGCGAGGATCTTGCCGGTCTCCCGGGCGACGCGGCCCATCTCCTTGCACTCGTGGATGCTGTGCCCCATCAGCTTCTCGGTGAGCACGTGCTTGCCGGCCCGCATCGCCTTGATCGACGCCTCGGCGTGCAGGTGCAGCGGCAGGGCGATGATCACCGCCTCCACGTCCTTGTCGGCGAGCAGATCCTCGTAGGCCTGATAGACCTTGACCTTCTCGCGGGCCGCGTCCTCGGAGCTCCACTTGTACTTCTTCATCAGCCCCGGCCGGGCCGTGTTGGCGCTCGGGCTGGAGACGTCGCCATGGAAGGCACGGAACACGTTGTAGGGGCGGATGTCGGCGATCGCGACCACGTTCAGGTAGTCGGGATTGTGGGCCCCGATGAGCACGCTCCCCTCGTCGCCCGTGCCGAGCACGCCGACGCGGAGCGGGGCGCCCACGCTCTTGCCGTAGCCGAAGTAGATCGAGCCCAGACCGGCGCCCGAGGCGATGCCGGCGGCGACGGCGCCGCCGAGGAAGTCGCGGCGGGTGATGCTCACCGCGTCGGCGAAGTTCTCCTTGCCGATCTGCTTCTGCTGTTCCGTCAGGTTCATCGCTGCACCTCGTTCGACGTGGCGCAGCCCCCCGCGCACCAGCGCGAGAGCGGGCACCACTGCTTGAGGAAATAATCGAGGCCGCTCCAGCCCCCGGCGGGCAGGGCGGCGATCACCAGGAGCGCGGCCAGTTCCACCCACTGGTCGTACGTGGCCTGGGCGCCGGGCACCCAGAAGGGCTGCGTGGCCAGCACGCTGGCCAGGAACGTGGCCCCGCCCATGGCGTTGAACTTCACGAGCACGCCGAGCACGAGGCAGGCGCCGATCGTGACCAGCGACCAGCTCACGAACCGGTCGGCCTTCCACAGCGGCGACGGCTCGACGACGGACGCCCGGCGGCGGTCGGCATCCGAGCCGAGCTGGGCATCCCAGGCGGCGACGAGCTTCGCACGGATGCCCTCGGCGTCCTTCATCCAGCCGGCGGCCTGGCCGGCGAGCTCGTTCCGCTTCTTCGTCACCCGTTCGCGCTCGAACGGGATCGCCGCCGCTCCCGGCTTCCGTTCCATCGCGGCCAGCCGCGCCACCTCGAGGCGGTACGCGGTCAGATCGGGCTCGATCGATGCCAGCCACCCGGTGAGTTCCTCAGCGGCCTCGGCCAGGCTCTTCCCGGCGGCGGCCTGCGCCGCGGCATCGAGCGGCAGGCGACGGGTCCGCTCGGCGAGCGATGTCCGCCACGAACCCACGACGCTCTCCTCCCAGGCCCGGGCGGCATCGGCGGTCGAGCGGCCGTCGGTCGCGCCCAGCGTGCCCCGCCAGTCGCCGGTCTGGGGCAGGGCCGCGCGGTACCAGTCGGCGAGCGGTCCGACCGCGATCCGGCGGAACCCGGCACTCGACCAGTCGGGGTCCCGCAGATGCGAGAGCCCCTCGAGGAAGAAGTGCAAACCCACCACGATCCGCAGGAATGCCAGGGCGGCGACGGCGAGGCGGGACGAGCACATGGCGGTAACCGGAGGGCGGCGGGGCCGGGGGCCGTATCGGACGCCGGCCGTTCCGGAATTGAATCCGGCCGCGGCCCGGCGGCAAGCCGACCCCTCCATGATGCCCGGCCGCGGCCCGAATGGCAAAATCCTGGGTTCCGCGCGGCCCGAAAACCGCTCATTCCGCTTGCCCGTCGACGGGCCCGCCTGCGACAACCTCGCCATGCGCATCGTCCTCTGCTACCCCGTCGAGCCCCGGCACGTCGCCCGGATCCAGGCCGTCGCCCCGACCGCCGAGATCGTCGACGCGGGCCAGGAGCGGGTGGCCGCCGAGCTGCCGGAGGCGGACCTGTTCTGCGGGCACCCCAAGGTGCCGGTGCCATGGGAGCGGGTCGTGGATCGGGGGCGGCTGCGATGGATCCAGTCGTCGGCGGCCGGCCTCGACCACTGCCTCGTGCCGGCGGTCGTGGAGTCCGACATCGTCGTCACGAGCGCCTCCGGGGTGCTCGCCGACCAGGTGGCCGAGCACGCCCTGGCCCTCGTCACCGCCTGCACGCGGCGGATTCCGCTGTTCCTCGCCCAGCAGGCCCGCCGCGAGTTCGTCCGCCGGCCGACCCGCGACCTCACCGACGCCACCGTCGGCATCGTCGGCCTCGGCGGCAATGGCCGACGGCTCGTGGACGTGCTCGTCCCGTTTCGTTGCCGCATCCTGGCCACCGACTATTTTCCGGTCCGCAAGCCGCCCGCGGTCGAGTTCCTCGGCCCCCCCTCGGCCCTCGACAGGCTCCTCGCGGAATGCGACATCCTCTTCCTCTGCCCGCCGCTCACCGACCGCACGCGGAACATGATCGACGCGGCGGCCATCGCCCGCATGAAGCGCGGGGCGATCCTCGTGAACGTGGGCCGCGGGCCGCTCGTCGACGAGGCCGCGCTGGCCGACGCGCTGGCCGGCGGGCACCTCGACTCCGCCGGGCTCGACGTCACCCCCGACGAGCCGCCCCGGCCCGACAGCCCGCTGTGGACCGCCCCGAATCTGGTCATCACGCCGCACGTGGGCGGCCAGTCGGCACGCCGGATCGATGCGATGACCGACTTTTTCTGCGATAATCTCCGTCGTCACCTCGAGGGGCTGCCGCTGCGGAACCTCGTGGACAAGCGGCTCGGCTTTCCCGAGCCGCCCGACGACCTGCCGGACACGGCGTCACGATGACCACCACGATCCTCCACGGCGAGCCACCGACGATCTCCGTGGCCGGCGACGTCGGCAGCCGCTGCCCCCCCGACCTGCTCGCCCGCTACGGCGAGATCCTCGGAGCCGGCCGGCTCAACTGGACCGAGTACCACGTCCTGTCGCGGCGGCTCGGGGCCGGAGGGCAGGGCGTGGTCTACCTGACCACGCGGCGCGGCACCGACAACTTCACGCTGCCGGTCGCCCTCAAGATCTTCTCCCCGGAGCGGTACGACTCCGAGGAGCTGTACATCGAGGCCATGAACCGGATCGCCGCCGTGGCCGCCCGCGTGGCGCAGATCCAGCAGGACAACCTGCTCGACGTGCACAACTTCGTCGAGCAGCGGCGGATCCGCATCATGGAGATGGAGTGGATCGACGGCTACGACCTGTCGCGGCTGCTGTCGCCGGAGTTCCTGGCGCGGACGCGGGCCGGCGTGGCCGACGACCGGTGGAACTACCTCAACGAGGTGATCGTCACGGCCGGGCCGCGGCAATCGCGGCTCAAGCCGGGCGTGGCGATCGCCATCGTGCGGGAGTGCCTGGCGGCGCTGGCGGCGCTGCACCGCGAGGGGATCGTCCACGGCGACGTCAAGACGTCGAACATCATGGTCAAGCGGACCGGCAACGCGAAGATCATCGACATCGGCTCGGCCCACGATGCCGACGAGCCGCCGCCCACGCGGACCTGCACGCCGGCCTACGCGGCCCCCGAGGTGCTGGAGGGCCGCGTGAACACGCCGCGGTCCGACCTGGCCAGCCTCGGCTACGTGCTCGTGGAGATGCTCTCCGGCCAGCAGCCGTTCGCCGGGCTGCAGTCGTTCCGCGACCTGCTCGAGGCGAAGCGGTCGCTCGTCCACCGCCTGCCGCACGTCCTGCCGGCCGAGGTGACGTGCAACGAGCTGCTCATGAACTTCTGCCGCGGACTGATCGCGGCCGACCCCGACCGCCGCTTCCCCAGCGCCGAGGACGCCGACCTGAAAAAGGGGGGCGCCGCCAGCTTCCACCGGCAATTGATCGTGGGCGGGCTGGCGAGCGAGTACGAGAACGAGGTCCGCGCCTGGCTCGAGGAGCTGCCGCTCGACTGACGGGCTTACGGCGCGTCGACCGCCTTCCGCACCGCGTCGGCGTTGGGCATCCCCTTGATCGCCTCGAAGATGATCGCCCGGTCGGCGTCGCCGCGGGCCGCGGCCAGCAGCGTGCGGCACATCGCGATCCGCTGCGGCTCGTCGGCCGCGAGTTGCCGGGCGATCCGCAGGTAGCCCTTGAGCGCGCGATCGCGGAACTTGCCGTCGGGCAGCGACTTCGCGAGGTCGAGGAGCACCGCCGCGGCGTCGGCGGTCATCCACTTGCCGAGCAGCCGCGTGCCGGCGTCTTGCAGCGGCTCCTCGCCGCTCTTCGCGGCGGCGGCCACGGCCGCGAGCGCCCGCGGGCCGCCGACCTCGCCCACGATGTCGAGGAGGGCGATCCGCGTCCCCACGGGCGCCGAGGCGATGGCCGGCTCGAGCCGCGCCGTGCAGCCGTCGCGGTCGGGCATCCGCACGCAGGCGACCCGCAGGGCGGCGAGGGCCGCGGCCGAGTCGCCCGCGTCGTCCGAGCCGATGGTCCGCTCCACGAGCACGCTCAGCCGGTCGAGGTCGACCGTCTCGCCGAGCGCGGCCAGCGCGGCATTCCGCACGCCCTTGTCGGGCGACTTCATCGCGCCGAGCACCTCGGGCAGGGCCGCGGCGATCCGCCGCCGGGCCACGAGGTCGAGAAGCAGGGGCAGGGCCGCGGCCTCGGCGGCGGCGAGCCGGCCGCGGATGGCGTCGTCCACGCCCGCGGCCGGCAGCGCGGCGATCGCCTCCTGCGCCGCGGCGGCGAGGTCGGCGTCGCTCTCGGCGGCGGCGGCCAGGAGCGGCGCGAGGCTCTCCGCGTCGCCCATCCGGCCGAGGGCCCGCACCGCGGCCAGTCGCACGTCGCGGGCCGCGTCGCGGCGGCCGGCGATGCCGGAGAGCGTGGTGCGGGCGACCGGGCCGCCACGATCGGCGAGGGCCGTGACGACCAGCGCCGCCCGGGCAGGCGGCGCCGCACCGATTTCCGCCACGAGCGCGGCGTCCACCTCGGGCCCCCGGAGTTCACGGGCCACCGAGAGGCCGATGCCGAACAGCCGCCGGTCCGCGGACCGCAGCTGCTCCACGAGCAGGGGCACGCCGGCCGCGCCGCGGGCGAGGATCGCGCCGCGGGTCGCCTCGGCGATTCGCTGCGGCGACACGTCGGCCTTCCGCACGGCGTCGGCGAGCGCCGCCGCGTCGGCCCCGCGACCGGCCGCGAGCATCCGTTCGGCAGCCACCACGCCGGCCTCCGCGGCCGCATCCCGCACCACGGGCGGGCCCGCCGCGAGCGCCGGCCGCAGGGCCTTCACCGCGGCCTCGTCGCCGATCAGCCCCAGGGCGATCGCCGCGGCGGACGCGACGGCGGGGTCCGCGTCACCGAGCCGCGTGGCCAGCAGGCCCACGGCCTGGGCATCGCGACGGACGCCGAGCGAGTTGATCACGCCCACCAGCAGCCGGCCCTGGAGGCCGCCAGCCGCCTCGCGCAGCGACGCGTTGCAGGCGGGGTCGGGAATCGCCTCGAGCGGAATCCGCGCCCACGACGCGAGCCGCTCGTTGCCGAGCAGCTTCGCGAGGTCGGGCACCGCGTCGGCCGAACCGTGGATCGCCAGTTGCTTGCAGGCCAGGGCCTTGTCGGCCTCCGGCGCGTCGGACCGCAGGACGGCGATCAGTTCGCGTTCCCTGGGGGTGCGGCCGTCGCCCGCACAGGCCAGCGAAGCCGTAAGCGCACCG
>JBIIDT010000060.1:0-19065 GCA_044238145.1 Pirellulales bacterium
GCCGCGAGGATCGCCAGGGCGATCAGGAACGGCACGAGCAGGAGCTCGGCCAGGGGTGCCGCCGTGAGCAGGCTCACCGGCACCCCAGTGTTGGCCGTGATCCAAGGGCCGAGGGCCGCCACGATCGCGTGACCGAGCGCCCAGCCGACGAGCCCGCCGCCCACGGCGAGCAGGATCGCCTCGAGGAGCACGGTGGCCAGCACCTGCCCGCGGCGGGCCCCCAGGGCCCGCATCACGGCCACGTCGCGGCTCCGTTCGAGTGACGACCCGACCATGCTCACGAGGATCCCGATCGCCGACACGAGCACCACCAGCGCCGTGACGAGGAGGAGCACCAGTTCGATCGGCCTGACGAACAGGTCGAACAGTTCGCGGATGACACGGATGGGCATGGCAGCCTGGGCATCGCGACCCTCGTTGAGCGACTGGTGGAGGCCCATCGCCATCAGTTCCGGCGGCATGCCGGGGAGTGCGGCCGTCTCGACGAGGATCGCCGTCACCTCGCGCTGCTCTGCCGGCAGGGGCGCGACCGCCGCGTCGGCCACCGGCGCCGGCGTGCCCGCCCCCTCGATGGGCTTCGCATGCCCCTCCTGGAGATAGAAGCCCTCCATGTTGACGTACACGCCGCGGTCCACGGGCGTGCCGGTGCGGGCGAGGATCCCCGCGACGGTGAAGGGGTCGTGCACGGGGCCGTCGTCGGCGGCGTGCGTCGGCGCGAAGCTGTCGCCCACCTTGAGGCCGAGCGTTTCGGCGACGCTCGCGCCGAGCACGCCTTCGAAGAAGGCGTCGTCCCTGAGGTTGCGGCCGGATGAAAAGCGGAAGGCCGCGCCGGCGGGGGCGAGCCGGTCGAAGTAGTCGGCGTTCGTGCCCACCACGCGGAAGCCCCGGAAATAATCCCCCATGCAGATCGGCACGGCCGTGGCCACGCTGCCGGCGAACCGGCCGTCCGTGCCGTCAGCCCGACGGGCCGCCGGGAGGAAGTCCTGGTAGGTGCTCCAGGAAATGTTCTCGATCGGCTTGCTGATCAGATAGACGCTGTTGAGCACGAGCTGCAGCGGGCTCCCCTTGGCTCCCACGATCATGTTGTAGCCGAGGCCCGCGCCGCTCTCGAAGGCCCGCTTCACGACCGCGCCCGTCACGAGCGTGGCCACGACGAGCGCCACGCCGAGCGCGAGCGAGAGCGCGGTCAGCATGCTCGTGGCGAGCCGCTGCCGGATGTTCCGCCACGCGATGCCCAATAAGGTCATGTCCGCACCGCCGCCCGGTTGAAGTCCTCGAGCCGCAGCCGGCGCGGAAACTGCGCCGCCACCGCCGGGTCGTGCGTCACGAGGAGCAGGGCCACGCCCTGCTCGGTGCAGGTGCCGCGGACGAGGTCGATCACCTGCCGTTGGTGGGCGGCGTCCACGCTGGCCGTCGGCTCGTCGGCGAGGATCGCCCGCGGCCGGTTGGCGAGCGCCCTGGCCACCGCCACCCGCTGCTGCTGGCCGATCGAGAGTTCGGCCGGCTTGTGGTGGAGCCGATGGGAGAGCCCGACGGCGGCGAGCAAATCGGCGGCCCGCCAACGGTCGGGCCGCCCCGAGCCGAACGACATGGCGACGAGCACGTTCTCCAGGGCCGTGAACCCGGGCAGGAGATTGAACTGCTGGAACACGAGGCCGAGCTTGTCGGCCCGGACGCGGTCGCGGCGGGCCTCGTCGAGCCGGGTGATGTCGACGCCGTCGATCGTCACGCGACCGGCATCGGGCCGCATGATCCCGGAGATCACGTGGAGCAGCGTCGACTTGCCCGAGCCGCTCTGCCCCTCGAGGGCGCACTGCTCCCCCTCGGCGAGGGCGAAGGCGGGCACGTCGAGGACGGCCGCCGTCTCGCCGCCGGGCAGCCGGAACGACTTCTTGACCTGCTCGAGTTGGATGACGGGCGCGATGCTCATGGCCGGAGGAACAAACTTAGCAGAACCCGGAACGCGGCTGCGCCGACGGCGGGACGGCGAAACCGGGCGTTTTCCCAAGGCCGATTGAGCGGCTGCGGCGGAGCGGGGTATATTCCGCGGCCCCGCCGGTCGCCGGTTGTTTCGGCGTCCGAACGGCACGGGGCCCGCGGCGTCGCGGGCCTCGCCGCCCCCCCAGGAGTCCGCCCGTGTCCATCCGCGTCGGCATCAACGGTTTCGGTCGCATCGGCCGCCTCACCTACCGCGCCATCTACGAGAAGTTCGGCCTCAATGGCGACGTCCAGGTGGTCGCCCTCAACGACCTCACCGACGCGAAGACCAACGCCCACCTCCTGGAGTTCGACTCCAACTACGGACCCTTCAAGGGCAAGGTGGCCTACGAGGGCAACGACCTCGTCGTCGACGGCAAGCAGATCAAGGTCTTCGCCGAGAAGGATCCGGGCGCCATCGACTGGTCGAGCCAGGGCGTGCAGGTGGTGGTGGAGAGCACGGGCTTCTTCACCGACGCCACCAAGGCCGCGGCCCACAAGCGGGGCAGCGTGAAGAAGGTCGTGATCTCGGCCCCGGCCAAGAACGAGGACCTGACGATCGTGCTCGGCGTCAACAACGAGATGTACGATCCCGCCAAGCACCACGTGATCTCCAACGCCTCCTGCACCACCAACGGCCTGGCGCCGGTGGCCAAGGTGCTGCACGAGACCTGGGGCATCGACCGCGGCCTCCTCACCACGGTGCACGCCTACACCAACTCCCAGAAGACGGTCGACACGGCGGCCAAGGACCTGCGGGATGCCCGGGCCGCGGCGCTCAACATCGTGCCCTCGAGCACCGGCGCCGCGAAGGCCGTGGGCCTGGTGATCCCGGCCCTGCAGGGCAAGTTCACCGGCATGGCGTTCCGCGTGCCGACGCCGACGGTGAGCGTGGTGGACTTCACGGCGATCTTGAACAAGGACGCCTCGCCGGCCGACATCAACGCCGCCATGAAGAAGGCGGCCGAGGGTCCGCTCAAGGGCATCCTCCGGTACACGGAGAAGGAGCTCGTTTCGACGGACCTCAAGGGCGACCCCCACAGCTCGATCTTCTCGGCCGTGGACACGATCGGCCTGGGCAACTTCGTGAAGGTGGTGAGCTGGTACGACAACGAGTGGGGCTACTCCAACCGCGTTGCCGACCTGCTGAACTTCCTCGAGGACCGCGGACTCTGAATTTCACGCCCGCAGGGCCATCCATGGCCCGTGCGGGCTTGGCCCGGCGTGGTCGCAGCAAAGGTGCGACCAGCCGGGCGATGGCAAGCGCGGCCCTAGCGGACGCGGATCGTGGCGTCGGCCTCGAGGGGCTCCGCGCCCGGCACGGCGAACCGTACCGCCACGCGGACGTGATCGCCGGCCGGCGGGGCCGCCTGCCAGGGAAGCGTGAACGAGAGCCCGCGGTCCCGGCCGGTCGGCCGAAAACTGCCGGCCGCCTCCGCGGCCGTGATCCGCCAGGCGCCGATCGGCCCGCCGCCCGCGGCGTCGAAGGCCGCGACCTCCACGTCGCCGGCCGCCGCGGCCAGCCGCTCCTCGGCATCCCGCGGCTCGAACACGACCTTCAGGCCTTCGCTCGTGCCGTCGCCATCGGCGTCGAGACAGGCCGTGCGGGACGCCGTGACGACCACGTGCGTCGGCACCGAGGCGTCGAACGACAGCCGTCGCACGTCGTCCATCGGCAGCGCCACCGCCGCGGGCCGGGCGGCCGGATCGGTCTTCATCGCCGCCGGTGGCGGCAACGCGAGCGGCGGCTCGCCTTCGGACACGGGCAGCACGGGCAGGGACCCGTCGTCGGCCGGCGCGGCCTCGGAGCGGTCGGGCAGGGGTGGGACGCCGTCGAGCGCGGGCGGGGCGAGCGGCACGGCCGGCGGGGCCGCCGAGCGGGGCAGGTCGGGCGCCTCGATGGCCGGGGGCACCAGTCCCGGCACGGCGGTCGCCGGACGCGGCCGGACGGGGCTCGTCCGCGGCGCGACCGCCGGGTCGTTGTCGCCGACGCCGAGCTGCCGCCGCAGGCTGACGTTCTCCTGCGCGGCCCGCTCGAGGCGGGCGCACTTCTCATGGAGCTCGTCCTGCAGCTCGTAGATCTGGTCCTCCTGGAAGCGGAGTTCCCGCTCCAGGAGCTGCTGGTTGAGGTCGCTCTTGCAGCCGGCGACCAGGGCCGCCGCCGCGAGCAGCCACACCCTCACGCCATCGGGCCGGACCCTTCTCCGCACCTCGAGCATCATGACGCGCCTCCTTGCGCCTCATCGATCGCCCCGGCAGCGCCGCAGCGATCAGCCGGTCTTGTTCGTCGGCATCCTCTCGATCACCTCGTCGATCAGCCGGTATTCGAGCGCCTCCTGCGCCGACATGAACCGGTCCCGATCCGTGTCCTGCTCGATCTTCTCCAGCGGGTGGCCGGTGTGCCTGAGCAGGATCGCGTTGAGCTTCTGCTTGACGTTCTTGAACTCCTTGGCGTGGATCATGATCTCCTCCGCCGTCCCCTCCATGCCGGCGAGCGGCTGGTGGATCATGATCCGGGCGTTGGGCAGGGCCCGACGCTTCCCCTTGGCGCCAGCCGTGAGCAGCACAGCGCCCATCGAGGCGCACTGGCCGATGCAGTAGGTGGCCACGTCACAGGTCACGAACTGCATCGTGTCGTAGATCGCCAGGCCCGCGGTCACGCTGCCGCCCGGCGAGTTGATGTACAGGTGGATGTCGGCCTTGGGGTCGTCCGATTGCAGGAACAACATCTGGGCCACGATGGCGTTGGCCACCTCGTCGTTGACCTGGCTCCCGAGAAAGATGATGCGGTCCTTGAGCAGGCGACTGTAGATGTCCATCGCCCGCTCTTCGCGGCCGCTCTTCTCGATGACGTAGGGGATCAGGGGCATGGCGGGTGTCCGGGGTTCAGTCCTTGTCCTTGTCGTCCTCGGCCAGCGGCGGCCGGGTCAGCACCTCGTCGACGAGGCCGTATTCCTTGGCCTCGGTCGCCGTCAGGTAGCGGTCGCGGTCGGTGTCGCGGGCGATCCGCTCGATCGGCTGGCCGGTGTGGGCCGCGAGGATCTCGTTGAGCACGGCGCGGGTCTTGATGATCTCGTCGGCCTGGATCTCGATGTCGCTCACCTGCCCGCCGACCTGGCCGTAGGGCTGGTGGATCATCACCTTGGCATGGGGCAGGGCGAATCGCTTCCCCTTCGCGCCGCCGGCCAGCAGCACCGCCCCGCCGCTGGCGGCCAGGCCGACGCAGTAGGTGGCCACCGGGCAGGAGAGGATCTGCATCGTGTCGTAGATCGCCATCGTGGCCGTCACGCTGCCACCGGGCGAGTTGATGTAGAAGTGGATGTCCTTCCGCCGGTTCTCGCTCTGGAGGTAGAGCAACTTCATCACCAACTCGTTGGCGTTGCCGTCGTAGATCTCGCCCTGCAGGAGGATGATCCGGTTCTCCAGCAGGAGATCGCCGAGCGTCATCGTCCGCTGCCGCTGGTAGTCGCGGTAGGCGGAGGAGGCGGCGGGGTCGATCGGGGCGGGCTGCATGGGCGTCTCGAGGGTGTGGAAAACGGGTCGGCCCCGGGAAACGGTCAAACGCGGGGCCGCGGGGCGGCTTCGGCCTGGGTGGCCGTGGGGATCTCCTCCTCGCCGATGACGGAGCCGCAGACGGCGTGATCGATGGCCTCGGCGTCGGGCCGCGGGAACTCGAAGGGCGTGTCCTTGAACGAGGCCTGCGACGTGACGAGCTCGATCGTCTTCCGCTCGATGATCTGGTTGCGGAGCACGTCCATCAGCCCGCGGCGTTCGAGGCCGGCCCGCACCCGCCGCGGCGACTCGCCGGACTGGGCCGCGATGGCGCGGATCTCCTCGTCGTAGTCCGCGGGCACGTCGGCGATCCCCTCCTCCTCGGCGATCCGCTCGAGGATGAAGTGCTCCTTGAGGGCCCGGGCCGTGCTCGCCAGGACGCTCTGTCGCAACTCGTTGACGTGGCGGCGGATCGCGTCGTCGTCGAAGCCACTCCGCCTGAGCTCGAGGATCGCCCGCTCCAACTCGCGCTGGGCCTGCCGCTTGAGCAGGTCGGGGGGCAGGTCCCAGTCGGCCGAGGCCGTCAGGGCCTTGGCGACCTGCTGCCGCACCTGCCGGCGGCGGTGCCATTCGAGCTGTCCCTCGAGCTGCTTCCGCACGAGGGCCTTGAGCGCCGCCTCCGAGTCGAAGCCGCCGAGCTCCTCGAGCAGGGCCGGCGTCATCTCCGGCAGTTCGTGCTTCTTGACCTCGAGGACCTTGATCTCGACGGTCACGTCCTTGCCGCGCAGCGCCTCGGTGGCCGCCTCGTCCGACACCCGCACGGGGGCGGTGATGGTGGCGCCGGCCTTGGCCTTCTTCGCGAGCGCGTCGAACCCGGGCAGCTCGGCGTCGGCGAACGAGAGCTTCGGCCGGACGACGATCTCCGCCTCGGAGGCGGCGGAGAGCTGGTCGTCACCGTCGAGGAACCGCAGGTCCGCCACGACCAGGTCGCCCACCGCGGGCGAACCGTCGTGGGGCACGAACCGGCCCCGCTCGGCGAGCAGGTTTCCCAGTGCCTCGTCGACGTCGGCGTCGCTGATCTCGCGGGCCGGCCGGGTGATCGACAGCCCCTTCCACTTCGGCAGGTCGAACTCCGGCCTGACCTCGATCGAGAACTCGAAGGTCATCGGCCCGTCGTCGGGCAGCATGACGGCGGCGACGTCGAGTTCGGGCTCGCTGATCGGGGCGAGCTTCTGCTGCTCCGAGACCTGCGTCATCGCGGCGGTGAGGAGCTTGGAGCGGATCTGCTCGGAGAGCTCGCTCTTGAAGCGGCTGCCGACGAGCCGACGGGGCGCGCGGCCGGGGCGGAAGCCGGGCAGAAGCGCGGTGGGCACCAGTTCCCCGAGCGCCTCCTCCTGGTAGCGGTCGATGTCCGCGCGGGGGATGGTCACCTTCACCCGCCGCTGGCAGGTGGAGACCTTGTCGATCGCGACGTCGAGGTTGAGCGGCTGCGGGGCGGCCTCGGGGGCGGCGACGGCGGAGGCTTCGGACGCGGACATGGGGATTTCCGGGACGGTGAGCGGGACGGAACGATACGGGGGAGGGTCGGCGGCCGTCCCTGCCGGGGCGGCGGGAACGGACCAGTGCACCACCCGGCGGGGCCGAACCCTCGCGACGGAGTGGCGAAGCGTGGCGGATCCGGGAAGCGGGTGATGGGATTCGAACCCACGACAACCACGTTGGCAACGTGGTGCTCTACCAACTGAGCTACACCCGCACGACGTCGGGCGGGGGACCCGCCTGGGCAGGCGAAATCACCCCGTCCGACCTCGGGAACTCGGCGATTATAGGGGTGCCGGACACCGCCGCAAGGTCACCGTCCGGGCAAGGGGGGATTTCTGCGCAGGTTCGGCGGCCGGCGAGCGGCGGCGTCGGAAGGAGGCTAAAATCGGGTCGTCGGCGTTCCTGCCCGCCCGCCTGCCATTCGCCGGCCCGACACCTGGGCCGCCAGCCATGGAAGTCCGCTTCGTCGTCCTCGCGCCGCAGAGCAAGAACCGCGTCGTGCCGGTGCGGCTGCCGATCCTCGTCGGTCGCGGAGACGAGGCGAAGTTCCGCTTCCAGAAGGACAGCGTGAGCCGCCGGCACTGCGAGTTCTTCGTCGAGGGTGGTCTCGTCCACGTCCGCGACCTGGGCTCGACCAACGGCACGCTGCTCGACAAAGAACAGATCCCAACCGGCGTGGCGACGGCGGTCAGGAGCGGTGCGGTGGTGAACGTAGGCGGCGTCAACTTCCGCGTCGAATACGACACGGCCGCCGTCAAGTCGGTGGATCAGCCGGACGACAACGACACGCTGCCACTCGCCCTCGATCCCGGCGGCGAGTCTGCGGCCGACTCGGCGGGGGCGATCGACGTCGCGGCGGCCGACGAGCCGGAAGGGCCGGCGACGGTGGCCGGCCAGCCGATCGCGGACGAGCCGGCCGATGGCTTCGCATTTCTGCCCGAGGCCGAGGAGGCAACGCCGCCCGGCGACGACGAGAAGCTCGACGACTTCTTCAAGAGCCTCTCATGACCCAGCCTCCGGCCCCGCGGCGGGTCACCGTGAACGACCTCGCCGCGGCCCGCCGCGCCGGCCGGCCGATCACGATGGTCACGGCCTACGACTGGCCCACCGGCCGCCTGGCCGACGCGGCGGGCGTCGACTGCGTGCTCGTCGGCGACAGCGTGGCGATGGTGGTCGCCGGCCGCTCGTCGACGATTCCCGCGACGCTCGAGCAGATGATCTACCACGGCGAGATCGTGGCCCGGGCGGTGACGCGGGCGATGGTCGTGGTCGACCTGCCCTTTCCGCTCCAGCACCTCGGCGTCCGCACGGCCGTCGAGGCGTGCGCGCGGATCCTCAAGGAAACCGGCTGCCAGGCCGTGAAACTCGAGGGCACGGCCGGGCAGGCGGAAGTGATCGCCGGGATCGTGGCGGCCGGCATCCCGGTGATGGGCCACGTCGGCCTGCGGCCCCAGGCCGTCCACCAGCTCGGTGGCTACCGCATGCAGCGGGACCACGACACGCTCCTGGCCGATGCCCGGGCCGCCGCCGACGCCGGCGCCTTCGCCGTCGTGCTCGAGTGCGTCCCGCGGGAGGCCGCGAAGGCGGTGACCGCGGCCGTCGGCATCCCCACGATCGGCATCGGCGCGGGCCCCGACTGCGACGGCCAGGTGCTCGTGATGCACGACCTCGTGGGCCTGTCGTTCGACCGCGTGCCCAAGTTCGTGCGGGCCTACGCAGACGCGAAGACCACGCTCGGCGAAGCCCTCACCCGCTGGCGGGCGGACGTCGAGCGCCGTGCGTTCCCGGGTCCGGGCGAGACGCTCGGCTGACGCTGGCCGCGCCAGTCAACGTCGCCGCCGGAGGGCGGCCCGAGCGGATGCCGGCCAGGATGGCGGCATGCCCGAGCGCCTTTTCAGGATCGACCACCGAGCGACCGTCCGCCTGGATGGCGGACCCGTCGCCGCCGGAGGGCGGCCTGAGCGGATGCCGGCCAGGATGGCGGCATCCGCGCTCCTTACGGAATCACGACCTCGTCGGAGATGATCACCGGCTTGCCCGCCGTCACCCCGGCGGGCGTCGGCAGCGCCGCGCCCACACCGGGACCGGGCGAACCACCCGGGCCCGCGGGCACGCCCACTCCCGGCGGCAACGCACCCTCGACCATGCCCCCCTGGCAGCCCTCGCAGCCGGGCGCCGGCGGACAGTCCTGCCGGCAGGCCGCCCCCTGGCCACAAACCCGCGGGGGTGCGGCGGCCGCAGCGGCAGCGCCTGGCGGCACGAACCCGGGCGGCAGGTGGCCGAAGCACTTCTCGTACTTCCAGACCTCGAGCGCGATGTAGCGCTCGTTCAAGGTCTTACAGCCGCTCGCGGCAAACGCGAGCACACAGATCGGCAGGCACACGGCCACACGGGCCATCCATCCCCAGGCAGACATCGCTTTCTCTCCCGACGGGCGTTTGGGTGGGACTTCGGGGAGGCCGCGAGGAAAGGAGACGCGGTCCGAAGCCTGGCAACCCTACCCCATGCGGTGGGCGCGGCAAACGAAACGGGGCGGCCTCGAGCCGCCCCGGCGCCCGGGCGCGGGAACATGTGCGGGTCGTGCCGCCGATCCCGCCCTGCGGAGCCGTCCACTCAGCCCTTGCGATGGCGGATCCGGGCCCGCATCCGCCGCTTCTTCTGGCCGAGTTTCCGCCGTCCCTTGCCGGTTTTCTTGACGCCCATGCTCGTCTCCACGTGGTGGGCCGGCGAATCGCCTCAGGCCCCGATCGGGTCAGGTTGTAAGATGGCTGCCGGGCCGTTTCAAGCACCTCGGCCATCCGGCGCCGCATGATCGTCGTCTTCCCCACCTACGCCCGGAGACTCGCCGACACGGACGGCTGGCGGGCCACCGTGGCCGGCATGGTGACCCGCCCGCTGCCCGCCCGGAGCCGACGGCGGTCGCTCGCCGTGGCGGTTCTCAAGCGGCTCCTCGAACTCGACGACGCCGACCTCGAGACCGACGTCTTTCGCCGGCGGGCCGAGGCCTTTCTCTTTCAACGGGTGGCCGGCGCCCGGGTGCGGGTCGAGCTCGGCGACCGCTCCTTCGCCGCCGGCGTCTCGGACCGCACCGGCCACTTCCAGGCGGCCTTCGACCTGCCGGCCGATTTCATCGACCGCTGGGCGCAGGCCGACGGCGGCCGACCGCGGATCGCCTGCCGCGCCATCCTCGACGATGCCGACGAGGAGGGCACGGAGGCGTCCGGGACGGTCGACCTCGTCGAGCCGGGCGGCGTGTCGGTGATCTCCGACATCGACGACACCGTCAAGGTGACCAACGTGGCGGACAAGAAGGAGCTGCTGCGGAACACGCTCCTCCGCGAGTTCGCGGCGGTGCCGGGAATCGCCGCCGTCTACCGCCGCTGGGAGCGGCTGGGCACGGCGTTCCACTACGTGTCCGCGAGCCCGTGGCAGCTCTCCAACTGCCTCGGCGGGTTCCTCGCGGCCGCCGGGCTGCCGGCGGGCTCGCTGCACCTCAAGCTCTTCCGGCTCAAGGACTCGACGCCCCTCGGCCGCCTGCCGTCGCGGAAGCGGTCGAAGCGGCGGGCGATCGAGCAGGTGATGGCCGACTTCCCGGGCCGGCGGTTCCTGCTCGTGGGCGATTCGGGCGAACGCGATCCCGAGGTCTACGCCGAGGTCGCCCGGCGTCGGCCGGAGCAGGTGACGGGGATCGCGATCCGCCAGGTGGCGGGCCGGCGGCCGCTGCAGCGGCAACGCGCGTGGCTCGACCACGTCGCGCGAAAACTTCCCGAGGGCTTCATGACCGTGTTCACCGAGCCCGAGGAACTCGCCGACTGCTTTCCCGCCTGCCGGCGGTAGCGGTCAGAGCGGGCTGTCGAAGGCGTTCTGGTAGTGCTCGACGACGGGCTTCCCGGCCGGCGGGAACGTCACGGCGACCACGTCGAGCCGCACGCTGCAGTCCTCGAGCCGGTGGCGGCGGATGTAGGCCGTGGCCAGCTCCGCCATCCGCCGCTGCTTGACGTGGCCCACCGTCTCGGCGGGATGGCCGTGCAGCGTGTCGGACCGCGTCCGCACCTCGACGAACACGACCGTCCGCCCGTCGAGGGCCACGATGTCGATGTCGCCGCGGAGCACCCGCTCGCGGCGGCCCACGATCCGGTAGCCGAGTCCGCGGAGATACGCCGCCGCCGCATCCTCGCCCCGGCGACCGAGTTCGTCACGCCCTGGGGCCGGCACGTGCGTGCGCCCCGTCAGGCCTTCGCCGCGGCCGGCTTCTTGCCGGCCTTCTTGCCGGCGGTCTTGGCCGTGGCCTCGGCCGCGACGTCCTCCCGCTTCTCGCGGAGGCGGGTCGACTTGCCGGCCCGGTCGCGGAGGTAGTAGAGCTTCGCCCGCCGCGAGACGCCCGACCGCTTGACCTCGATCTTGGCGATCTTCGGCGAGTGGACCGGGAACTTCCGCTCCACGCCCTCGCCGGCCACGATCCGCCGCACGACGAACATCTCGCGGCTGCCCGCGCCGCTCTTCGCGATCACGACGCCGTTGAAGATCTGGATCCGCTCCTTCTCCCCTTCGAGGATCCGGGTGTGGACGTCGACGGTGTCGCCGATGGCGAACGTCGCGACGTCGGGCTTGAGGCTCGAGGCCTCGACGGCGGCGAGGATCTTCTGGCTCATGATGGGCTCCTTTGACAACGGGCGGTGGACGGGGAGGGGAAGGACTCGGGGCCGACAGGGTCCCGCCGCCGGGTCGCGGCGACGGCCTGCTCGTGCCGCCAGCGGGCGATGCGACCATGGTCGCCGGAGAGCAGGATCTCGGGCACCTCGAGGCCGCGGAACTCCCGCGGCCTCGTGTACTGCGGGCCTTCCACGAGCCGCTCGGCTCCGGAGAAGGAGTCCTGCCGGGCGCTCTCCTCGTCGCCGAGGACGCCGGGCACGAGGCGGGTGACGGCCTCGACGACCACCATCGCGGCCACCTCGCCGCCGGACAGCACGTAGTCGCCGATCGAGATCTCCTCGGCAGTGAGCGTCTCGCGGACGCGGGCGTCGAAGCCCTCGTAGCGGCCGCAGACGAGCACGAGCCGCTCCTGGCCGGCAAGCTCCTCGACGAGCGGCTGGTCGAGCCGCCGGCCGCCGGGCGTGAGCATCAGCACGCGGCCGGGGACGGCCTCCCGCTGCACAGCCTCGACGCACGACACCACCGGCTCGGGCATGAGCAGCATGCCGGGGCCACCGCCGTACGGCCGGTCATCCACCTGGCGGTGCACGCCGGCGGCGAAGTCGCGAAAGTTCGTCAGCCGGATGTCGACGATGCCCGCCTGCCGCGCGGCACCGAGCAGGCTTCCCTCGAGGAAGCTCGCGAACATTTCCGGAAACAGGGTGACGATGTCGATGCGCATGGCTGGCGGCGAGGCTGCTCGAGCATGGGTCGCCTGGCGAAGGACGCCGCCCGACCCGAGGCCGGCGCGAGACTCCGTGACGATTGACTGCGATTTATTCGGCCGGGGGCTCCGCGGCGGCCGGGGCGTCGGCCACGGCGGTCGCCTCCGCGGCGGCGGGCTCGGCGGACGCTTCGGCGGCGGCCTCGGGTGCGGCCGCGTCGGCGGCCGGCGTCGGCTCGGCCTTGGGCGCCGGCACGAAGGCTGGCTCGCCCGGATCCGGAATCATCCGCGGCATCGAGAGGCGGGCGCGGGCCTCCTCCATCTGCTTCACGTGCGTGCCGTTGGCGCCGTACTTCTTGATCAGCGTGCGAACGGCGTCGCTCGGCTGGGCGCCGACGGAGAGCCAATACTGGACGCGGGCGTTGTCGAGCGTGCAGCGGGCGTCGGTTTCCTTGACGTGCGGATCGTAGGTGCCGAGCTCCTCGATCACGCGACCGTCGCGGGGGCTGCGCCGGTCGGACGCGCAGATGCGGTAATACTCGCGGTTCTTCCGACCCATCCGCTTCATCCGAATCACGACTGCCACGGTCTGTGCACTCCAAAAAAGGTCTTGCCGGTCGAGCCCCTTAGATTACCCGACGGCGGCCGGAACCCAAGGGCGACCCGCGACGGACGTTTTTCCCCGCAAAAAAGCCCGCCGGGGCGGCCCGGGCAGTCGCTCAAAACGGCTGCGTGCGGGGTGTGCATCCGGCGGCCCGCCCGGAGCGAATACGACGGCGTGCCGTCCCGTCACGATCCTCCGATCCAGCCCTGGAGCCGCGTCATGCGTAGCCGTACGTGTCTCGCAGTCGTCTGGCTGGGCCTGGCGACTCAACCCCTATCCGTTCGCGCCGCCGAGTTAGGGCCGAAAGACACGGCCAAGCTCGAGTCGCTCACGCCGGCGGAGGCCCGGCAACTGACGGCGGCATTCAAGGGGAAAAATCTGTTCCTCAACGGGCTGACTGGACTCCCGGTCGAGACCGCCGCGGCGTTGGCGGAGCACGAGGGCGGCATGCTGTTTCTCGACGGCCTGACCAGGCTCGATGCCGCCGCCGCCGCGTCGCTCGCAGCACACCAGGGCGGCCAGCTCTACCTCAACGGGCTCGCGTCTCTCGATGCCGCCACGGCCCGGGCACTTGCTGGCTACACGGGCACGGCCTGGCTCGGCGGCCTGCGCACGATCGACGCCGAAACCGCCCGGGCGCTTGCGGAGACGCGCCGCGCCCAACTGGTTCTCGATGGCCTGACCGTGCTCGACCCCGACACCGCCGCGGCCCTCGCCGCATTCCCGGGCGAGAACCTGCAACTCAACGGCCTGAAGCGACTGGACGCCGAAACCGCGGCCTCCCTGGCGGGATACCGGGGCCAGAGCCTGCGGCTGTGCGGCCTCACCGAAATCACGGCCGACATCGCACGCACGCTCGCCGCTTTCCCGGGCGCGGCATTGTGGCTCAACGGCCTGACCACGCTCGATGCGGACGCCGCCCGGGCCCTCGCGGGGTTCAAAGGCGCGTACCTGCTTCTCAAGGGCCTGGAAGCGCTCGACCCCGCCGCCGCCCGGAACCTCGCGGAGTTCGGCGGCGGCTATCTGGCGCTGGACGGGCTGTGCCACAGGCCCACGCTTGACCCCGCCACGGCGCGGCTGCTCGCGAAGCGAACGGGCGATTCCCTGCGGCTGGATCGCCTGGCCACGCTCGACGCCCACACCGCCGCGGCCCTGGCCGCGACTCGGGTGACGCGGCTGCAGCTCGGCGCCCTGACCGCGCTCGACGCCGACACCGCCGCGGCCCTCGCGGAGTTCCCGGGCGAGAGCCTGCACCTCGATGGACTGACCGCCCTGGATGTCGCAACCGCCGCGGCGCTCGCCGCGTGCCGGGCGCAGGACATCGGTCTCGGCGGCCTGGCGACGCTCGACGCCCCGGCCGCCCGGGCGCTCGCGGCGTTCAAGGGTCGCCGGCTGTCGATCCCCATGGTGATGGCGGCCCTCGGCGGCGGGATTCCCCTGGGCCCGGAGATGGCGCGGCTGGTGTGCGTGTGCGCGAGCGCGCCGGAGTCGGCCGTCGAACTCCCGCAGGTGGTCGCCTTCGACAGCCGCGACGCGGTCGAGATCGCCAGCATCCTCGCCACCACGAAGGGCTCGCTCTCGCTTCCTAGCCTCGCGAAAATCTCCCCCCGCACGCTGACGGCCCTGATCCGGAAGGAGAACGTGCGGATCCCGCCGTTCGCGACGCTCGAGCTGATCCAGGAGCCGGATGGCAGCCCGACCGACGACTTCGTGATCCCGGAGGGCTTCGCGGACCAGCAGCTCAAGCAGCAGGTCCGGCCGATGCGGGTCCCGCCGCGGCCGAGGCCGCGCTGACCGGCGCGTCAGTCCCGGCCGTCGCGCTTGCGGCGGCGGAGTTCCTTCTCCCGCTGCTTCTTCTGCTTCCGCCGCTCCTCGGGAGTGAGCCGCTTGCCCGTGTCGCCCTTGGGCTTGGCGAGCCGCGCCGCGGGGTTCGTGAGCTGGGCCTGCAGCCGCTGCACCTGCTGCATCCGCTCCCGCATCCCGAGGCCCGCCATCCCCTTCATCATCGCCGCCATGCCGTCGAACTGCTTCACCAGGTCGCTGACCTCGTGCGGCTCGACCCCCGCGCCGACGGCGATCCGCCGGCGGCGCGACTGGTCGACGATCCGCGACGGGTTCCGCCGCTCGTCGGGCGTCATCGCGTCGATGATCCCGAACAGCCGGTTCATGTCCTTCTCGAGGTCGCCGCCGCCGAGCATCTCCTGCATGCCGCCCATGCCGGGGATCATGCCGAGCACCTTGCCCAGGGGCCCGAGCCGGCGGGTCTGGGAGAGCATCTTCTTGAAGTCCTCGAGCGTGAACTCGCCGGCCTTCAGCCGCTCCTCCTGCCGCTGCATCTCCTCCTGGTCGAATTTCCGCTGCGCCTCCTCGACGAGTGAGACGACGTCGCCCATGCCGAGGATCCGACCCGCCATCCGCTCGGGATGGAAGTCCTCGAGGGCCTCGATCTGCTCGCCGGTACCGATGAACTTGATGGGCACGCCGGTCACGCTCTTGACCGACAAGGCCGCGCCGCCGCGGGCGTCGCCGTCGAGCTTCGTCATGATCACGCCATCGATCTCGAGGGCGTCGTTGAAGGCCTTGGCGCTCCGCACGGCGTCCTGGCCGGTCATGGCGTCGACGACGAGGTACACCTGGTCGGGTCCGACGGTGCGGTCGATCTTGGCGAGCTCCCGCATCAGCTCCTCGTCGATCGCCAGCCGGCCGGCCGTGTCGAGGATGACGACGGAGATCCCCTCCTTCCGCGCCCGGGCCACGCCGGCGTTGCAGACGGCGACGGGGTCCGCCGCACCCGAGGGCATGTCGGCCGGCACGTGCACCGGCACGCCGAGCTGCCGGCCGAGCACGGCCAACTGCTCGATGGCCGCGGGCCGCTGCAGGTCGGCCGCCACGAGCATCACGCCGCGGCCCTGGGAGAGGATCTTCTTGGCGAGTTTCGCGCACGAGGTCGTCTTGCCCGAGCCCTGCAGGCCGCAGAGCATGAGGACGGTCGTGTCGCCGCTCTTGAGGTGCAGCGCGTGGTCCACCGGCCCCATCAGGCCGACGAGCTCGTGGTGCACGATCCCCACGAGCTGCTGGGCCGGGTCGAGCGACTCGAGCACCTTTCCGCCAACCGCGCCCTGCACGACCCGGTCCAGGAAGCCCTCCGCGACGTCGTAGGCGACGTCGGCCTCCAAGAGCGCGGTGCGGACCTGCCCGAGGCCCTCCCGCATGTTCGCCTCGGTCAGCTTCCCCCGCCCGCGAAGGCCGTTGATCGCGGAGGAAAGGGCGGAGGTGAGCGACTCGAACATGGCGGCTTCCGGGCGGGAAAGTCGCCGAGTATAGCGGCCCGAAAATGCCGCCGCCCCCCGGGTGATGAGCCGCTCGAATCGGGAGCGGGCACACAGCGTGCCGCTTGCCCGACGCGTGGCCGGCAAGAGCGGCGCATCACCTGGGGGGCGGGAGTCCCGGGTTCCGGGACGGATCGATCAGCTGAACGTTCCCTGCTGGGTCACGACCGGCGCCGACGCGGGGGCCGACATCACGGCGCCCCCGTCCTCGCAGCAGGCGCCGCCGGCCGGCGCGCCGCAGGCCGGGCCGCAGGCCGGCTCGCAGACCGGCGCATGGCACGGATCGGACTGCCTGCCGCAGGGCGAGCGGAACTCCATGAACGAGGGACGGCGGCAGCTCGAGCCGCCGAAGCAGCTGCTGCAGCCGGGGGCCGCGGCGAGGGCGGCGAGGGCGATCGCCAGGCACATGGAACGGGTCATGACGTGTTCTCCTACCGCGGGCGGAGGGGACGGGCCGGGACTGACGGGAGGCGTCGTCCGCGACGACGCCATGGGAACCCTAGCCCACGATCCCGGCGCGGGCCGCGGGGCGGTCGATTTTTCCGGCCACCCCCGCCGCCGCCGCGACCGTCCTCTACCGGCTCTGCCGCCGTTAGCGATCGTGCCGGTCATGCGGCCGCCGTCCGCGAACGTCCGCGCGCATGCCGCGTGCTAGAGTTGCGAGACGTTGGCGGTGAAGGATGCCGCGACGAGTCACGAGTCCATGGCATGGCGGCCTCGATGGATCGCTTCCGGCGCCGGTTTTACTTCCGCTTCCCGCCCGCGGCGATCGTCTGCGCCGTGATCGTGGCGGCAATCCTCGTGCCGGCCGCGGCCGCCAACGAGATGGCCGAGCCCGGCGCGCGGGCCCTGAAGTCGATCGATCCGCTGCCCGGCGACGACGAGCGCTGCCGCTGTGTCGACGTCTGGACGGTGAGCACGCGGCGCCTGGCCGGCATCTGCCGCCTGCCCGACGAGCCCCGGTTCGCCGTCGAGCGGTGCATCGATCCCGACTGCCAGCGCTGGGAACGGGCGGACCTGGCCGAACTGCTCGATGAACCGCTGCGGCCCCTCCTGGTCTTCATCCACGGCAACCGCTATGAGCCGGCGTCGGCCAAGCAGCAGGGCGTGCTCCTCGCCCGGCACTGCGTGGCCGCGTGCCCGGGCGGCTGCCGGCCGCGGGTCGTGGTCTTCTCCTGGCCGAGCGACCAACAGGGCATCCTCCTCAAGGACGGCCGCGCGAAGTACGGCCGGGCCCATGCCGACGGCCACTACCTCGCCTGGTTCCTCGGACAGATCGCCCCCGAACGGCCGGTGGCCATCGTCGGCTACAGCTTTGGCGCCCTGATCACGCTCGAGGCGCTCGAGGACCTCGTCGCCGCGGAGCGGTCGGGCCGCGGCGACCTCGCGGCCTGGACGCGGCGGCCGGGCCGGACGCACCTCGTGTTCGTGGCACCCGCGGTCCGCTGCGACGCCCTCGCCCCGCGCGGGCCCTACGCGGAGACGCTCGCCTGCTTCGACCGCCTCACGCTCGTGATCAACTCGCGGGACGACGCCCTCAAGTTCTTCCCCTGGCTCGATCCCGACGTGCGGGCCGACGCCCTGGGCAAGGTGGGCATGCCGCGGCGGTGGGCCGGCGAAACGGAGTTCACGGCGACCGATGCGGCGACCATCGTCGGCAAGAACCACGGCCTGCCGCTGTATCTCGCCTCGCCCGCGCTCACGCGGCGGATCGCCACCGGGGCCCTCGAGTCGCTGGCGCCCTGACGGTCGTCCACGTTCGGTGGAGCGTCGGGCTGCGGTCGTCAGGCGGCCCGGCGCGGGGCGGCGGCCTCGCCGGCCAACCGGGCCTCGACCATCATCCGCACCACGTCGGCCATCGCGTGCCGGGCCGTCCAGCCCAGCCGGGTGGTGGCCCGCGACGCGTCGGCCCGGCCGCACACGATCTCGGTCGGCCGCGTGAGCTTCGGGTCGCGGACCACGTGCCGCCGCCAGTCGAGGCCCACGGCGTCGAAGGCGGCGGCCACGAACTCCTCGAGGCTCGCCGTGTACCCGGTGGCGATGACGAAGTCCTCGAGTAGATCGATCTGCAGCATGCGGTGCATCGCCACGACGTATTCCGGCGCCCAGCCCCAGTCGCGCTGCACGGAGAGGTCGCCGAGCGCCAGCGTCTGCATCTCGCCGCGGGCGATGCGGCAGGCGCCCGCCACGATCTTCTGCGTCACGAACCGCTCGGGCCGCAGCGGGCTCTCGTGGTTGAAGAGGATCCCCGTGCAGGCCTCGATGCCGTAGGCCTCGCGGTACTGGGCGACCTGCCAGAAGGAGGTGGCCTTGGCGATGCCGTACGGGCTGCAGGGATGGAGCACCGTCCGCTCGCTCGCCGGCTCGCTGCCGGTGTTGCCGAACATCTCCGAGCTGCCGGCGCTGTACAGCCGGATCGGCCGGCCGAGCATGCGGATCGCCTCGAGCAGGTTCACCGTGCCGATGACGATGCTCTCGAAGGTCTCGACCGGCTGGCTGAAGGAGAGGCCCACCGAGGTCTGGCCGGCGAGGTTGTAGATCTCGTCGGGCTCGTGCCGGGAGATGGCCTGCATCGTGGACCGGAAGTCGACGAGGCTCATCGACTCGACGGTCACCCGCTCGCGGATGCCGAGGCGGACGAGGCTTCCGAACGAACTGGCCTGGGCGTCGCGGCTGGTGCCCACGACGGTGTAGCCGAGGTCGAGCAGGTGGGCGGCGAGGTAGGCCCCGTCCTGGCCGCCGACACCGCAGATCAGCGCGGTGCG
>JBIIDT010000137.1:0-5494 GCA_044238145.1 Pirellulales bacterium
CTCGCCGACCTGCGGCGGCGGCTGGGGACGGCCATCCTCCTCATCACCCACGACCTCGGCGTCGTGGCCGAGACCTGCGACGAGGTGGCGGTGATGTACGCCGGCAAGATCGTGGAGCGGGCGCCCGCGGCCGAACTGTTCGCGCGGCCGCTGCACCCGTACACGATCGGCCTGCTCGCCGCCCGGCCGGAGACGGGCCGCCGGGCCGCCGGCCGCCGGCCGCTGGAGACGATTCCGGGGATGGTGCCGCCGGCCTGGGATTTTCCGCGCGGCTGCCGGTTCCACCCGCGGTGCGGCTTCGCCCGGCTCGACGGCGCGGGCGACTGCGCGGCGGTGCCGCCCGAGCTGCGCGAGCTCGCGCCCGGCCACTTCGTCCGCTGCCACTATGCCGGTGAACTCGAGCCGGGGAGGCGGGCATGACCGCGCCGCTGGTCGACGTCGCCGGGCTCGAGACGCACTTCCCGATCCGCCGCGGGCTCCTGCGCCGCCAGGTGGGCGCGGTGCGGGCCGTGGATGGCGTGAGTTTCACGATCGCCAAGGGGCGGACGCTCGGCCTCGTGGGCGAGAGCGGCTGCGGCAAGACGACGGTCGGCCGCAGCGTGCTCAGACTGGTGGAGCCGACCGCGGGGACGGTGCGGTTCGCCGGCGTCGACGTGCGGGCCACGCACGGGGCGGCCCTGCGGGCGCTCCGCCGGCGGATGCAGATCGTGTTCCAGGATCCCTACGGCTCGCTCAACCCGCGGATGACGGTGCGGTCGATCCTCGAGGAGGGCCTGGTGCTCCACCGGCTGGGGACCGGGGGAGAGCGGCTCGAGCGGATGACGCGGGCCCTGGAGCGGACCGGCCTGGCCCGGGCGGCCCTCGACCGCTATCCGCACGAGTTCTCCGGCGGCCAGCGGCAGCGGATCGCGATCGCGCGGGCGCTGGTGCTCGAGCCCGAGTTCCTCGTCCTCGACGAGCCGATCTCGGCGCTCGACGTGTCGATCCAGGCGCAGGTCGTGAACCTGCTCGTCGACCTGCGCGAGCAGCTCGGGCTCACCTACCTCTTCATCTCCCACGACCTGTCGATCGTGGAGTACGTCTCCGACGACGTGGCGGTGATGTACCTCGGCCGGATCGTGGAGCAGGCGCCGGCCGAGCGGCTCTGCCGGCAGCCGCTGCATCCCTACACGCACGCCCTGTTCTCGGCGGTGCCGGCCGTGGAGGCGGCCCGGCGGCGGCGGCGGATCGTGCTGCCGGGCGACGTGCCGAGCCCCGCCCGGCCCCCGGCGGGCTGCCGCTTCCACCCGCGGTGCCCGCTGGCCGAGTCCGCCTGCCTGACGATCGATCCGCCCGCCACCGAGGTCGACGGACAGGTCGTGCACTGCCACGTGGCGGCCCGGGAACTGGCGGCCGGGGACGCCGCCTCCGCGTCGGCCGCGATCGCCCGACGGCTGGCCGCGACGGCCAGCCCCGTCGTGGAGGCGCGGGCCGCCGGAGCGGTAGAATGAGGGGCGTCGCGGGGTGCCGCGGCGCAGGTCGACCCGCGGAGCCGCCTCGATGAACCGTGCGCACGTCCGTTCGGCCGGCACGGCGACGCTGCCGGTGCTCGCGATCGTCGCGGCCGTGCTCTCCCCCGCGGGCGCGGACGGCGCGGAGCCGACGTTCACCACCCGCGACGAACTCGTCCGCAAGTGGGACCTCGACAAGGACGGGGTCGTCGACGAGGGCGAGGTCGAGATCGCCCGCTCGAAGATGCGGCGCGAGCGGGCGGAGTTGCAGATGCAGTCCGGGATCGACCCGCTCACCGGGCGTCCGCGGCTGACGCCCGAGGAAGAGGCGGCCGCCGCCGCCGAAGCGGAGTCCGCGCTCGAACTGCCGGAGGCCGAAGCGCCGCGGCCGAAGAAGCGAGACCGTGATGCCGGCCTGCCGGGCACACGGCCGCCCGACGTGCTGGCGCCGATCCCGGAGACGCGGCCCGCCGGGCCGGCGGCCGATTCCCGCCCGCCCACCACCGCCGAGCCGCGCGACGCCGCCGCGCAGCCCGGTGCGACGCCGGCCCGCGGCCCTGGCGGTCGCGTGACCTTCCGTGGCCTGTCGGCCGGCGAGGATCGCGGCGTCGTGACCGGGGGTGCCCGGGCCGGCGGCGTGGCGCGGCCCGGCTACGGCGCCACCGTTCCCAAGCCGGATCTCAATGCCGGCCGGCTGCCTGCGGGCCTGCCCGGCCGTCGCCCCGCACCGGCGAGCGGTGGACTGCTGCCGAACCTCCGCACCCGGCCCACGGTGCCCGCACCGCCGTCGACCGCACCCCGCCGCACCGTCGACGACTACGACGTCTACTGACCGCGCGGCGGCGGGATCCGCGCAGCCGGTGCGGTCGCTTCACCCGCCGGCGTCGGCCACTACACTGGGCCCGTTGAGACCATGGCTTTTCGGGAGTTCCATCGTGTTCCATCGCCTGTCGCCGTTCGTCCTGCCCATGCTCCTCGTCGCCGGGGCGGCGGTCGCTGAAGAGCCGCTGCCGGCGGCGCCCGCGGCCGGTGGCGACGACGTGTTCGTGTCGGGAGTGCCGGACCACTTCGACGCCGTGCGGGCGGCCGTCCGCCGGGCCCGCGAGCGGAGCGGGCGGCGCTATCGCGTGATCGTCGTCGACGATTCTGGCGAAGCCACCGAGGCGGCGCCGCTCCTCGACCGCGTGCTCGGCCGCTGGGCGGAGCAGGCGCAGGCGGGGGCGACCGACTTTAAGCCCGCGGACGACGTCACGATCCTCCTCCACCTCGGCAGCCGCTCGATCGCGATGCGAGTGCCGTCCGGCCTCGAGATCAGCAGTGGGCTCGACACGGCCACGATCGCCGAGGAGCTGACCGGGAAGGTGTTCGTGCCCCGGGCCCGCGACAAGCTCTACGACGAGGGCCTCGCCGACCTGGTCGATGCCACCGAGAACTGGGTCGACGAAGTGCGGCAGACCGATCTCGAGCGGATCGAGCGGCGCCGCGTGTTCCGCACGCGAACGCTGCCGCTGGGCGTCGCCGCCATCGGCGGCGGCTCGGTGCTGATCGGGCTGCTCCTGCAGCGCGCCCGCCACGCCCGGCGGCTGCGGCAGGCGCGGGAGAAGCTCGCCGCCTTCAAGGCCGACGTGGTCGCGCTCTCCGACCTCCTCGACACCGAGCAGGAGCGGCACCGGATGCTGCCGCACACCGACCCGGACTTCCAGACGCCGATGGAGGGCGTGACGCGGTCGACCTACGACAACGTGCAGGGCTCGATCCGCCGCTACCGCGAGCGCTGGCTGGCGCTGATGGACGTCTGGGAGAAGGCGCAGGAGCGGGTCGACTCCGAGTGGTTCCTGGGCACGGCCGCCGCCGACGACGCGATGCAGCTGCTCGAATCGGCCGCGGCCCGGCCGCCGCTGGCCGACGTGACGGCCGAGTGCCGCGGGCCGCTCGACGCGCTCGAACAGGCCCACGAGAAGGCGCGGGCGGTCGCGTCCGAGGTCGATGCGGCCGTCGTCGCCGTGCAGCAGAAGCTCGACGGGCTCGCCGGCCGCGGCCGGTCGGTCGCCCCGTATCAGCCGGCGCTGGCGGAGGTGGCACGGGGCCGCGAACTGGCCGGCCGCGACGTGGAGCGGGACCCGGTCGCCGCCCGCGGTCGGCTCGAGGAGATCGCGGCGACGCTCGCCGCCACGTCGGCTAGGGTGGAAGCCGTCGAGGCGGCCGACGGCCGCCGGCAGCAGGCCGCGAAGCAGTCCGACGAGGTGGCCGCGGCGGTGCGGGCGCGGCGGGCCGAGGGCTGGCTGCTCGCCGAGCCGGGGGCGAACCCCGACGAACCGCTCGCCGCCGCCGGGCATGACGCCGGCCTGGCGGCCCAGTTGCTCGACGCCGGCGAGACCGACGCGGCGCTCGTGCACGTCGAGCGGGCCGAGAAGGCCAACGCCGAGGCGGCGGCGCTGCTCGAGAGCATCGTCGCGGCGCGGGCCCGGGTCGAGGATCTGCTGCCGCGGTGCGCCGCCCGGCTCGAGGCGTTGGCCGGCCGCCGCGGCCAGGTGGAACGCGGGCTGGAGCAGCTCGCCGCCGGCTACGCGACGGGTTCGTGGTCCGACGTGGCCGACAACCTGGTCAAGGTGGACGAGGGGCTGGGCCGGGTGGCGACGCTCGTCGACGAGGCGCGGGCCGCGGCCGAGCCGTTGCGGCAGCACTACTTCCGGGCCGTGGCCCTGCTCGAGGAGGCGGTGCGGCAGGAGGACTGGGTCGAGGGCTGCCAGGCCGCGATCACCGACCGCCGGGCCGAGCTCGACGAGCTGCGGGCCGCGCTGCCCGCGCGACGCGACAAGGTGCGTCTCGATCTCAATGCGCTCGAGCAGCGGCTGCACCGGCAGCGGACCGACCGCGTGCGTGCCAACGAGCGGTGCCGCGAGGCGGGCCGCATCCTCGAGGTCGCCGACGGCGGCCTGACCGCGGTCCGGCCCGATCTGCGCCAGGTGAAGCAGCTCGTCGACGCGGCCGCCGAAACCGCCGCCCGGGCCGGTCAACTGGCCGACGAGGACGAGCGGCTGGCCAGGCAGGCGGTCGCCGACATCGAGGAGACCGACGCCGTGCTGCGGCGGGTGTCGGCCTGGTATGCCGAGGGCGTGCAGGCGGACGTCCGCGGCGCCGCCGGCATGCTCGAGACCGCCAAGGCACTGCTCGGTCGGATGCAGTACGAGGATTCGATCAAGGCCTCGGCCGAGGCGGCCCAGGCCGCCCGCACCGCGTACGCGGCGGCGACCGCCGAGGCCGATCGGCGCCGGCTGCGCCGGCAGCAGGAGATCCAGCGGCGGCAGATGGAAGAGTCGTTCTCGCGGATGTCGCGCGGAGCGGGCCCGTGGGTGATCCAGCTGCCGGGCGGCGTGTTCACCGGCCCCGACCCGTGGCGGACTCTCGGCGGCGGCGGCCGGTCATCCATGCCCTCCCGATCCGCCGGCAGCAGCTGGTCGAAGGACATCTCCCAGGTGAAGTGGTAGGCCGGCGGCGCCTGCGCCCACTGAACGATGAGCCGGGAAGGGGTTGCCCGTGTCCTCGAGCGGGCTGTGGGAGCAAGCGCAGGCACGGATGCCGAAGCGCAGCGGACACGCAGTGAGCGGAAGCCCGGAGGGCGGACGCGAACGTCCGGCGAGAGGGCACGGGTAACCGCTTCCCACCCCAGCCGTTGAACGCGCCTAACGGACCTCGATCGGGGCGACGTCGAGGCGGCCGACCTTGGCCGGCTGCCGCTCAAGGGCCCGCTCCATTTCCTGCACCCGCTGCCGCACCACGACCGGCATCCGGCTGCGGGCCTCGGGCGTGTCGATGGCGTCGTCGAACACCACGCGGCCGTGGTTGTCGGTCACCACTAGCCGCGTCTCCTCGCCGCCGGTGAGGCGGATCTGGAAGTCGGGGTCCTGGCGGAGGAGCGACTCGGCGGAGGTCCGCGTCAGCCGGGCGGGTGCGGCCGGTGACGGACGGCGGCCGACGTCATCTCGCGGCGTGCCGCCGGACTC
>JBIIDT010000012.1:0-56258 GCA_044238145.1 Pirellulales bacterium
TCGACAACAACAACGACTCGCTTACGTACCGCGTGTCCGTATGGCCCGCAAAGGGGAGCGTGACGTGGACGTTCGTGAAGGTCGAAGACGTGGTCGACACCACGCGGATGTTCTTCACCTACACGCCGACGGTGGCGGGCGATCTCCCCGACAGCTTCACCGTCACCGTCAGCGACGGGTACGGCGGCAGCATCGACGTGCCGATCGCCATAGCGATCGGCTGACGGAAACCGGGAACCCTGATCCCATGGCCCCTTCTCACCGCCGCCGTGAGCGGCCCCTGAAGCTCGAGTCGCTCGAGCCGCGGCTGGCGCTGGCCGCCGTCGAGGGGCTCCTCGACGCGACGCCACCGGCGGAGTGGTCGACGACCGACACCTTCGGGGCCGACGTGTCGGTCCCGGTCCAGGTCGGCCGCCCCACGAGCGAGGCCGACGCCCTGTCTGCCAACTTCACCCGGTCGTCGTCATCCGTTCCGGCTCGACGGCACGCTCGCAACGGCGAAATCTACGCCGCCGTCAGCGATGCTGGCTCGTTTCAGATCTGGGCGATCGCGCCCGATGGAAAAACCAGGCGGCAGGTCACGTCCAAGGAGCGGGACGGCCTGGATCGCGCCAGTCACCCCTCCGTGTCACCGGACGGCACGCTCGTCGCCTTTTCGGGCTTCACCGGTGACAGGGCCGACATCTACGTCATCGACACCGATGGCACGAATCTCAGAAAGCTCACGTCTTCGAACGCGAATGAATATCAGATGATCCCCGGATTCTCACCCGACGGGCGACTCATCGCCTATTGTTCGAGTCGCGGCGAGACGAGCCGGGAGACTGCTCACCTGAGGATCTTGGCGGTCGATGGCAGCGACGATTGGCGACTCACGCCGATCACCGACGGGAGCTACGAAGACACGGGCCCGAAATTCTCGCCTGATGGCACCATGATCGTATTTGGCAGCGACAAGGGGAACACCCGAGAGCACAACGACGTCTACACGATCAACATCGACGGAACCAATCTCCGGCGATTGACCTACGGAGCGAACAATTCCTACTCGCGATCGTGGTCTCCGAATGGACGCAGGATCGTGTTCAACTCCCAAGTCCGGCTCAACGGCGCAGATCCCGGATACGGTGAGCTGAGGATCATCGACGCCAACGGCCGCCATGAACGAAAACTGACGAGTTTTCGCAGAAACCTGCGGTTTGATCCCTTCGAGCCCGATCCCGGAAAACCCAATACGCCCACCCTGCGGGGCGACATCACGCCGGCCTGGAGTCCCAATGGGAAATCCGTGGTGTTTTGCGGGCAGTCGAAACGCACCGGGCAATATGAGTTGTTCACCGTCAACGTTGCCACCGGGAAGCGGACGCAGCTCACGCATTCGCCCCCGGGGACGAACCATATCTCGGCGGCATGGTCCGTGCGGCCAAGGGTCGGGCCGTCGCCCGGATGATCGCGGCGGCCGGGAGGCGGTTCCGCTGCCACCTGCGGCGACTTACGGTGCCGGCCGGCGCACCACGAACAGGGCATTGCCGACGGGACGCTGCAATCGCGCCTCGACCGGGGTCTTGCTCTGACCTGCGACGAGCATCGTCGACGAGCCTCCGCCGTCCAGATTCAGCGCGTCGGTGCATCCGAGCTCGAGGAGCCGCTCCGCCATTTCCCGATGGCTCAGCCCCAGGGCCCGACGGGGCTGCCGCCCCTCCGCCACCACGAGAACGATCTGCCGTTCGTTGAATCCGACGACGGTGCGAGGCGCGCGGGCCGGCGGCCCCTTCGCGGGCGCAGGCTTGATCTGACCGCCCACCAGCAGCAACGGGTCGCCGCTGATGACGGTCTCACAGGCGGCGCACGTGCTCTCCGGTGCCGTGCTGATCGTCACGGAGTCGCCGGCACGCACCGCCGGCGCCGTGGCGGCGGCTTTCGTGGCCAGGCTCAACACGAGGCCGCCCGGCTTGATCGGCGTGTCGGCCCCGGGACTCACCTCGGTGACCTGCAGGACATAGGTCTGGCCCACCCGCAGCGGAAGCTGCGGGCTGTCGGGCGCGGGAGTCAGGAGCAGTTCGCGGCCGGCCTTGGTCTTCGTGCTGGCATCGAACCGTGACGTGAACAAGACGACGTCGGCCGACCCCACCTCGCTCTTGAAGTCGGTGGTGGAACTGTTGACGCGGAAGCGGGTCTTCGTGCCGTCGGGCCACGAGAGTTCGAACCGGCCGCCCACCGGCTCGATGGCCGGGCGACCTTCCCGGTCGATGCAGAACGCGTGACCGCCACCGGGGCCGGTCACGAGCTCCCCGTCGATGATGGTCGTGCCCTGGACCGTGCCCCGGTAGGACTCGCCCCCCATCTGGAAAAAGTCGCCGTTGATGGCGGCCAGCACGTGGCCCCGCTCGGCCGGCAGCATCCGGGCCATCTCCGCCACCGTCTCCGACCCCCGCACCGCGGCTCCCACGGACGACACGAACGAGATGCCGGGCGCATCGCGATCGATTTCGAGCACGTGGATCACCTGCGGCTCCTGCGCTTCGGTGATCACGCGGTAGCGGATCCCGGGAGCGATCGTCTCGTCCGCTGGCGACGGCACCGGCACGCCGCAGGCGATTGCCGCAGCAACGATCCACGTCCATCGCCAGAGTGCGGTCATGTTCTGCCTCCTTCCAGCACCACGGGTGCGATCATGCCGCGGATTGTAGCTCGTGCGGTAAGGGAGGCCGCGGATCGGTTTCGAACCGCCCCGCTGACCCCGCTCCGCGTGCAGGCACGGCCATCGATCGGACGGCCTTCCGGGCAGATTCCGGGCCGTCCGGCGGCGATTGGACGCTCCGCGGACGCGAGGGTATAGGCGAATTGATCGGGGAAATCCCACTGGCCTCCGCGACTCCCGGTCGCCAGAATCCCCCGCCCATTTCCGGACCACTCCGCGCGACGACGCCATGACCACGATCCCGACGACACCCATCGGCATCTCGGCCATCGCCATCCACCAGCCGGCCTGGGAGCTCGAGAACGGCTGGTTCGGCGACCTCATGCCGCGGAAGTTCGCCCACCACACCGGCATCGAGGCCCGCCGCATCTCGACCGAGGACGAGGTGATGATGGGCCTGCAGGCCATCCGCCGCATCCAGCGGGAGACGGGCTGCGACCTCGCCGCGTGCCGCGGCCTGGTGTTCGTGTCGCCGTCGCTGATTCCGCCCTCGGTCGCCCGCCGCCACCTCGATCCCGACCAGGCGGCCGTCGAGCGGCCCACCCGCGCCGCCCGCCAGCTCGCCCGCGCCTTCGGCATGCGTCGCTGCCGCACGGTCGGCCTCAACTGGTTCTGCTGCGGCTACAGCCGCGCCCTCGACGTCGTCTCCCGCCGGTGGGGCCCGCGGCTGGCGCTGGGACTCGACGAGTTCCTGCTCGTCGTCGTCGCCACGCGGATCAGTCGGATCACCGACTACGGCAACGGGCAGACCGCCGGCCTGTTCGGCGACATGGCCTCGGCGACCCTGATCGCGCCCCTCGGCAGCCGGCGACACCAGCCGCACTTCGAGATCGTCCACGCCCACGCGACGCGGCAGCCCGTGGAGCGGCCGGCGTTCGACTTCCATGTCCGGCCCGACGTGCCCGTTCCGGAGCGCGACGGTGGCCGGACTGTCGCCCCCGAGCGGCTCGTCTACTCGCTCGACGGGATGGCGATCGCCGAGACGGCCCCCCGGGCCATGTCGGCCGCCGTCGCCCACGCCCTGGCCGCCAGCGGCCTCGCCGGCGGCGACGTGAACCACGTCGTGCCGCACCAGGCGGGCACGGGCATCGTGCGGTTCACCGGCATGAAGCTCGAGGAGCTCGGTGTCGGCGGCGAACTGGTCAACGGCCTCGTCCGCCGCACGGGCAACGTCAGCGCCTGCTCCGTGCCGCACGCTCTCCACGAGACCTGGAGCCGGCTCCGCGGCCTCGTCGCCTGCCCCACCGCGGCGGTCGGCAGCCCCGGCCGGCCCGAGGTCCTCTCGGGCTGCGTGCTGCTGCGGTCGACCACGCACCACGACCGGCAGGCGATCGTCGCCGCCTGACCGCGGCCCGCCGGCAGCCGGACGTGTCCGCCCGCGAGCGGACCGCGAAATCGCCGCGGCATTCCCGCCCCGCTTGCCCGCCGCCTCCCGCCGCGCGAGCGTTGGCCGTTCCAGGAAGGCCGGGGACGGACACCCTGGGGGCAGCGCCCCTGCCGTGCCGGCCCGTGCCGTCCAGGAACGTTGCCTCGGAAGACGAGCTGCTGGGTGATCCGTCGCGGAGCCCCGGCGCAGCGTAGGCCGACGAGACCGGGCGCTTCGGCGTCCGGCCCCGACGACGTTCGTCGCGCCGCACGAATCTGCGACGTGTTCCCCGCGCAGCGGATGCCGCGAATCCCACCTTCGCGGAGATCTTCCCATGGTTCGCCTCCTCGGCAGCCTCGTGCCCGCCGGTCTCGCGGCACTCGCCGCCATCGTCGCCCTCATCGCCCTGCCCGTCCGCGGCGAGACCTTGATCTCGGTGCCCGTCTCCGGCACCTCCGCCGTCGGCAATCCCGTCGCCTTCCGGATGACGTTCACGACGTCCGGCAGCACGCTGTCCCTCGAACTCGTCAACGAGTCGCCGGTGCCGTCGACGGCCACCAGCGACGTGCTGTCGAGCTTCTACTTCGACGTCTTCCAGGACGGCGTCCGGCCGCCGCTCCTGGCGCTCGCGGCCGCCTCGGGCGACGTCTACGAGGTGCGCCGCAACGCGCCGGACGTCTTCGTGCCCGGCTCGTTGCCGGGCGGGGCCACCGACCTGCGGGCCCTCGTCGCAGGTGCCGGCACCTGGCAGTTTCGTGCCATGGATCCGTCCTTCGCGCCGCTGCTCGGGTTCGGGATCGGCACGGCGGGCAACTCGGCCTTGAGCCCCAACGGCTTCGATCCGAAGCTCGTCAACCAGGCGGACTACACGCTCTATTCGACGGGCACCGGCACCGACATCAACCCGGTCGGGAACCTCGCCGGTCGGCTGCTCGTCCGCGGCACGGCCTCGTTCACCTTCTCGGGCATCGATCCGACGCGGCCCATCGTCGTCCCGGACCGGTTCGCTCTCGGGCTGGGCGCGTCGCCCGACTCGATCATCATCGCCATGCCGGAGCCGGCCGCGGCGGGGCTGATCGTGCCCGGCACGCTCGTCGTCCTCCTCGCCGCCTGGATCCGCCGGCGGCGGGGCGATCCTTCGCGGCCTCGCCCGGGCGGGCCCGCCGCGTCATAGTGGAGGCGATGGCATCGTCCCGCTCCCGCCGACCGAACCTCGCCCGGGCGCTGGCCCTCCGCTGCCCGCGGTGCGGCGGCGGCAGGCTGTTCGCCGGCTGGTTCCGCATGCATCCGGCCTGCGACCGCTGCGGCCTTCCCTTCGCCCGCGAGCCCGGCTTCTACCTCGGCTCGATCTACGTCAACTACGGGATCACCGTGATCCTCACCGGGTCGCTCTACGCGGCGATCCTCGGCCTCGGCGGGTCGCACGAGGCGGCGCTCGCCGCCTGCCTGGCGGTGGCCGTGCTGTTCCCGATCGCCTTCTTCCGCCACGCCCGGAGCCTGCTGCTCGCCCTCGACAGCTCCGTCAACCGCCACCAGGGCGCCGGCCCCGCCGACCCCGCGACGCTCGCCTCCGACGACGCCAGCGCCGGCTGCCTGATGGGCGCGGCGCTCGTGGCGATCCTGCTGTTCGGCCTCGGCATGGCCGTCGTCACCGTGGCCTTCTCGAGCCGCGGCGACGACGAGGGGGATCCGGCCGCGGTCGACGAGGTCGATCTCCGCTGACGCCGCCTCAGCGGCCGAGCAGGTACGCCAGCAGATGCGGCAGGTTCTCCTCGCCCACCTGCTCCGCGACGTTCGACGGCATCGGGGAGAGCTTGCCGACCGCGGTCTCCTCGATCTCGGCGGCGGGGATCGTGACCTCGCGGCCGGCGGAGTCGGCGAGCACGATGTCGCCCCCCTCCTCCCGGAGCCGGAGGCCCGAGACGCTCCGGCCGTCGGCCGTGACCACCGTCGTCATCCGGAAGGCCTCGTCGACGTTGCGGTTCGGGTCGAGGATGTCCTCGAGGAGCCGCTCCGGCCCCCGCTGGGCGACGCCGTCGAGCTGCGGGCCGACGAGCCCGCCCGTGCCGCCGTGGCGGTGGCAGGCGGCGCAGGCCGTGCGGAAGATCTCCGCCCCGCGGTCCCGCGACCCGGCCGCCTTCGCGTAGGCCGCGTTCACCCGGCCGATCCGCTTCTGGATCTCGGCGTCGGCGGAGGGCAGCCCCGCGGTGAGGACGCCGATCCGCTTGGTGGCGTCGGCGGCGCCGCACCGCTCCACCGCTCCGGCCACCTGGCGATCCTGGAGCAGCCGCGGCGACGCCTTGCCGGCGGCGACCGCGGCCAGGAGCGCCTCGCCACCGTCCCGCGTCGTGGCCAGCGCCAGCGCGATGTTCCGCTGCAGCGCGGCCGGGGCCGCGGCGATCCCACGGACGAGCGGCTCGCGGGCCGCGGCGGCGTCGACGCCGCCGAGCACACCGGCCGCCGCATCGCGGACCGCCGCCGGCTGCGTGGCGTCGGCGAGCACCGCGGCCGCCGCCGGCACGCCCCGCCCCGCGTCGACCTTGATGGAGGCGGCGAGCAGCGTCCGCCGCGGCTCCTCGGCCAGCCCGCGATCCGCCACGAGCCGCACCATGTCGTCCGTGAGGTCGGTCAGCCCGAGCTGCTCGGCGAGTCGCGCGGCGATCGCGACGATCCGCCCGGTGGGCGCGGCGGCCGCGAAGGCCTCGGTCGCGAAGGCCCGCGCCCAGCGGCCGAATCCGTCGTCGGCCGCCGGACGCTGCGGCCTCGCGGCCACCGCCTCCGTCATGGCCCCGAGCACCTCGGCCTGTCGCCCGAGATCGCCGCCGCACCGCTCGCGGGCATAGGCGACCGCGGCGGCGAACTGCTCGGCGCCGCAGTCGCGGGCCACGCTCGCACACGAGCGGGCGACGTGATCGAGCGGCGCGTCGTGGTCGCGGTCGTGGGCAAACAGCATCCAGGCGACCGCCGGCGCGCGAACGCCGGCCGCGATCTCGGCCACGGCGGGCCAGTCTTCATCCGCAATCCGCGCCACGTCGAGTCGATCGGGATCGAGCCGCCGCAGGTGCTCGCGGATCGCGATCCGCAGCGCCTGCCTGAGGTGCGTGTCCTCCGCCGGCGTGCGGGCCAGGCAGGTGACGAGCGGCGCGAACGACTCGACGGCCGGCCGGGCCGCCGCCACCTCGGCCGCGGCCCGGCGGACGAACGGGTCGGTATCGGCAAGGCCCTGGCGGATCGCGGCGCCGCAGGCGGCATCCGCGGACGTGATCTCCGCGGCCGCCTTGACCGCGTGCACCCGCACGACGACCGCTGGATCGGTCAGCGCCCGCTCGAGCGTGGCCGCGTCGAGCCGGCCCAGTCGGGCGCGGGCCCGTAGCGCGAGCGCCGCCCGCACCGCATGGCCGTCGGTCGTGCCGCCGGCCGCGGGCAGGTCGGCCGGCGCGGGTGGACGGGGTACGACCGCCAGTCGGTCGAGCGCCGAGAGCGTCGCCGCGTCGGCACCGCACCGCTCCACGAGCTGCTCGTAGGCCAGCCGCCTGACCGTCTGGTTCGCGTCGCCGAGCGCAGCCACGAGATCCTCGCCGTCCGCCGTCATCAGGTCGCGCGGCTGCTCGAGCGTGGATCCCGCGGCGACCACCCGCCAGATGCGGCCGCGGTGGCGGTCCCGCCGTGGGTGCTTCAGGTCGACCTCGTAGTGGCCGATGATGCAGTTGTAGAAGTCGGCGACGTAGAGGCCGCCGTCGGGGCCCAGTTGCAGGTCGACCGGCCGGAACCAGGCGTCGTCGCAGACCAGAAAATCCTCCGGCTTGTCCACCCACGGTGACGAGCCCCGCCACTGTGGCACGTCGCGGTGCACGATGTTGGTGACCACGTTGCCCACGAACAGCGAACCCCGGTCGGCGGCGGGAAACCCGGCGGCCTCGTAGACGGCCACGGCGGCGATGCCGGTGGAGCCGTGGTCGGAGCCCGTCATCGCCGGCGCGAAGCCGAGGCCGTCGTGGGGGCGGCCGAAGCTCTCGTAGCAGCCGCCGCGGAGGAGCATCGTGACCGGCTTGGAGTGGCAGTCGGCGACGAACTGGTTGCCGAGCACGTCGAAGCACATGCCGAAGGGGTTCACCTGGCCGCTCGTCACCAGCTCGATCGCCGAGCCGTCCGGACGGAAGCGGTAGGTGTTGCCCGACTGCATGGAGAGGACGACGTCCCCCGCGCCGCGGAGGCGGATGTTCCGCGAGTCGTTGCGGAAGCCGTGGCAGGCGTAGACCCAGCCGTCGGGACCGAGGCGGAAGGCGTTCTGGTCGCCGTGCGTGTCGACGAAATCGAACGGGCCGTAGAGCACCTCGCGACGGTCGGACCGGCCGTCCTTGTCGGTGTCGGTGAGCTTCCAGATGTGCGGGATCGACCACACGATGGCGGCGTCGCCCGCGGGCAGCGGCAGGATGCCGATCGGGATGTTGAGCCCGTCGGCGAACCGCGTCGCCTTGCGGGCCCGGCCGTCGGGGCCGAAGTCCTCGAGGATCGTGACGCCGTCCCGCGGCGCCGCGCCGTCGGCCGCGGCGAACGGATACTCGACCGAGTGCGTCACCCACAGCCGACCCCGGGCGTCGAACGCCATGTTCATCGGCTTTTGGATCTGTGGCTCGGCGGCGACGAGCTGGATCTCGAACCCGGGCGGCAGGCGGAACTTCGCCCGCTCATCTTCGGGCGCGAGGGCCTCGGTCGGGGCGACCGGCGGGCTCGCAAGGGCGGCCGGCGCGGCGGCGAGCGTTACGAGGCCGGCGCAGGCCGCGGCCCACAGGGCGGCAATCGGCGGGCGGGCGCGGGGTGGCATCGATGCCTCGAACGCGGCGCGGGGGAAGGTCGAGACCCGTCTAAGGATAGTCCCTGCCGCCGCCCGAGGCAGCCAGCGGCCAGCTGAACAGCCGGATCCGGTTGCCGTCGGGATCGGTGACGACCAGCTCCCGGAAGCCCTCCGGATGGCTCTGCGGGCTGCCGTCGGCCCCGGCCGCGGCCAGCCTCCGGGCCGCCTCGTCGAGATCCGCCACCTCGAAGCCGAGGCTCCACCGGCGGCTCGCCGCCCCGGGCTCGGGCCGTGCCAGGATCGCCAGCCGCACGTCGCCGGCCGCCAGGAGCGCGTAGCCGTCGTCCACCACCCGGACGAGCACCCGCAGGGCGAGCGTCGTTCGGTACCACTCGACCAGCTCCGCCCAGCGGGCGGTCCGCAGTTCGATGCAAAACAGCGACGGCTGGTCGTGCACGGGGGGCATCGGGGTGTTGTAGCGGATTCGACGCGGCCCCGGCTGCCCCTTCTCCAATTCGGCGCCGGACCCCACAATCCCGTTCCCGCCACCGGCCCCCGGCCGCGGCAGTCTCGCTCCTGGATCGTCCGCACATGGCAGACACGCCCCACCCCGCCCCCGACGCCCCGCGCGGCACCGCCGCCTCCCTGGAGAAGGCGCGCCGCGACAAGCTCGAGAAGCTCCGCGGGCTGGGCATCGATCCCTGGGGTCGGCGATTCGACGGACCGCAGTCGATCGCGGACGTGCGGACCCTCGGCGACGCCATCGACAAGGCGAGCGACGCGGGTCCCACGGTCCGCATCGCCGGTCGGATCATGCTGCTCAGGAGTGCCGGGAGCCTCGTGTTCCTCGACGTCCACGACCGCACCGGCCGCATCCAGGTGATGCTCGGCAAGAAGCAGGTCGGGCCCGAAGCCTGGCAGGTGGTGGACTGCCTCGACCTCGGCGACCTCGTCGGCGTGGAGGGCCGGCTCGGCTGGTCCAAGACCGGCGAGATGACGGTCTTCGCCACCGGCCTCGAGTTCCTCACGAAGTCGCTGGAGACGCCCCCCGACAAGTTCCACGGCCTCGTCGACGCCGAGCTCAAGCAGCGGATGCGGTACCTCGACCTGATCCACGGCGAGGGCGTCCGCGAGCGGTTCATCGCCCGCTCGCGGATCATCGAGACGGTGCGGCGCGTGCTCGTCGACCGCGGCTACCTCGAGGTCGAGGGGCCGACGCTCCAGGAGACCGCCGGCGGCGCGGCGGCCCGGCCCTTCAAGACGCACCACAACGCCCTCGACATGCCGCTGGTGCTGCGGATCGCGCTGGAGCTGCACTTGAAGCGGCTGCTCGTCGGCGGCCTGGAGCGGGTCTTCGAGCTCGGCCGCGTGTACCGCAACGAGGGCGTCAGCCCCCGCCACAACCCCGAGTTCACGATGCTCGAGGCCTACGAGGCCTACGGCGATTACGGCACGATGATGGACCTCACCGAGGCGATCCTCGTGGAGGCCGCGAAGGCCGCCGGCACGCCCGCCCGCTTCGAGTGGATGGGACACACGGTCGACCTCACGCCCCCGTTCCGCCGGGCGAAGTACGACGACCTGCTCCGCGAGGTGGCCGGCTGCGATCCCGCGGATCCGGCGAGCGTGGCCGCCGCCGCGACACGGCACGGCGTCGAGACGGCAGGCCGCCACCCCGACGTGGTCAAGAGCGACCTCTTCGAGGCCACGGTCGAGAAGACGCTCTCCGGCCCCGTGTTCGTCATCGACTATCCCGCCGCGGTCTGCCCGCTGACCAAGCGGAAGGCCGGCCAGCCGCACGTCGCCGAGCGGTTCGAGCTCTACGTCGCCGGCATGGAGCTGGCCAACGCCTACACCGAACTCAACGACCCGGACCTCCAGGAGGAGCTGTTCCGCACGCAGCTCGCCGGCCTGCCCGCGGAGGAGTCGATGGCCCGCATGGACACCGACTTCATCAAGGCCCTGCGGCACGGCATGCCGCCGGCCGGCGGCCTGGGGATCGGCATCGACCGGTTGGTGATGTTCCTCACCGCGGCGCCGAGCATCCGCGACGTGATCCTGTTCCCGATCCACCGCCCCCGCGCCGGCGGCTAGGGCGACCCGATCCCCCGGCTCGCGCCGGGGGCTTCATGAACAGCCCCATAAAGCCCCGGGCGCGAGCCGGGGACCGCGGACTGCGGCGGTTTCGGGGTTTCGGGCGGGCGGGCGGGTTGCTACCGTCCGCTCCCCCCGGGCGTCCTCCGCGCATGTACAAGCTCCTCCTCTGCTGGCGGTATCTCCGCACCCGCTGGATCGCGCTGGCGAGCGTCGTCAGCGTGACGCTCGGCGTGGCCACGATGATCGTGGTCAACGCCGTGATGGCCGGCTTCGCGCACGAGATGCAGACCCGGATCCACGGGATCCTCTCCGACATCGTCTTCGAGAGCCACTCGCTCTCCGGGTTCCAGGACCCGCAGTGGCACATGGAGGAGATCCGCCGTGCCGGCGGCGACGCGATCGCGGGCATGACGCCGACGGTGGCCGTGCCGGCGATGCTCAACTTCCAGGTCCGGGGCCAGTGGATCACCAGGCAGGTGATGTTCATCGGCATCGACGAGGCGACCCACGCGGGCGTCAGCGACTTCGGACGCTACCTGCAGCACCCGGCCAACCGCACGCGGCTGTCATTCGACCTCCGCGACGGCGGCTACGACACCTTCGACAGCCAGGCTGAGCGCGGCCCGAAACCGACGCGGCCGGCGCTCGAGGGGGCCGGCTGGCCCCACCGCCGGATGCGGGTCGAGCGAGAGCGGCTGTACCGCGAGCGGCGGCAGGCGGAGGCCGGCCCCGTGCGATCGGTCGACCGGCAGGTCGAAGACGTGCTCGCGGCGACCGCCGACACCGCCGCCGAATCCGCGCCGACCGAACAGGCGCCAGACCGGCCCGCCAATCCCTTCCAGGCGGCCCGGCCCGCGGAAGGTACGGCCATGGACCCGGCCAGGGAGCAGTTCACGGGCATCGTCCCTGGCATCGGCCTGGCGAGCTTCCGTGACTCCGCCGGCATCGACCGCTTCCTGGTACTCCCCGGCGACGACGTGAAGGTCACCTTCCCCACCGCCGGCACGCCGCCCAAGGCCGTGACCGACACCTTCACGGTCGTCGATTTCTACGAGAGCAAGATGAGCGAGTACGACGCGAACTTCGTGTTCGTGCCGATCGCCGCCCTGCAGCGGATGCGGGGCATGGTCGATCCGCAGTCGGGCGTGACGAGCGTCAACTCGATCCAGATCAAGCTCGCCCCGGGGGCGGATCTCGACGAGGTCCGCGACCGGCTGCGGAAGGCCTTCCCGGCCGACCTGTACGCCGTCTCCACCTGGCGGGACAAGCAGGGGCCGCTGCTCGCCGCCGTCGACATGGAGATGTCGGTGCTCAACATCCTCCTGTTCCTGATCATCGCCGTGGCCGGCTTCGGGATTCTCGCCATCTTCTTCATGATCGTGGTGGAGAAGACCCGCGACATCGGCATCCTCAAGTCGCTCGGCGCCGGCTCCACGGGCATCGCCGGCATCTTCCTCGGCTACGGACTGTCGCTGGGGATGGTCGGCGCGGGGGCGGGACTGGCGCTCGGACTGGCGATCGTCACGAACCTCAACCGGATCCGCGCGGGGGTCGAGTGGCTGACGGGCGAGCGGGTCTTCGATCCCTCGATCTACTACTTCCATCGCATCCCCACGATCCTCGAACTCGGCACGATCGCCTGGATCATCGCCGGCGCGGTGGCGATCGCGGTGGCCTCGAGCGTGCTGCCGGCCCTGCGGGCCGCCCGCCTGCACCCCGTGGAGGCGCTGCGGCATGACTGACTCCACGCCCGCCGTCCTCGAGGTCCACGACCTCCGCAAGTCCTACCGCTCGGGAGACGCCACGCTCGAGGTCCTCCGGGGCGTCGACTTCCGGCTCGAGCCGGGGGGCTTCGTGTCCGTCGTCGGCCAGAGCGGCTCCGGCAAGAGCACGCTCCTTCACCTCATGGGCCTGCTCGACGCGCCCGACTCCGGCGCGGTGCTGCTCGACGGCGGGCGGATCGACGACCTGCCCGCCGCCCGCCGCGACCGCCTGCGGAACACGGCGATCGGCATGGTGTTCCAGGCCTACCACCTCCTGCCGGAACTCGACGCGCTGGAGAACGTGCTCGCGCCGCTGTTGGTGCGGCACGGGCCGCTCGAGTGGCTCCGCATCCGCCACGAGGCCCGCGACCGGGCCCGCGGGCTGCTCGACCGCTTCGGCCTCGGCGGTCGCCTCCGGCACAAGCCCCGGCAGCTCTCCGGCGGCGAGATGCAGCGGGTGGCGATCGCCCGCGCGCTCGTGGGGCGGCCGCGGGTGCTGCTCGCCGACGAGCCGACCGGCAACCTCGACCAGGCCACCGGGGCCGGAATCCTCGACGCCCTGTGCGAGTTGAACCGCGCCGACGGCCTTTCTATAGTTCTCGTCACGCACGACGCCTCCATCGCCGACCGTGCCGACCGGATCGTGCGGCTGGCCGCGGGACGCGTCGAGGCATCCGCCGCCTGCCGGATGGCCGGCTGAAGGTTTTTCGGCCCGCACCGCCGGCCGCCAGGAAGGTTCCATGTCCCGCATCGTCTTCATGAACGACCGCCTCGTCCCCGAGAACGAGGCCCGCGTCAGCGTCTTCGACCACGGGCTGCTGTACGGCGACGGCGTGTTCGAGGGGCTGCGGAGCTACTCCGGCCGCGTGTTCCGCCTCGACGCCCACCTCGACCGGCTGTACGCCAGCGCCCGGGCGATCTGCCTGGAGATTCCGCTCGCCAAGGAGGCCGTGGCCCAGGCGGTGATCGACACGCTCGCCGCCAACAAGCTCACCGACGGCTACGTGCGGCTGGTGGTGACCAGGGGCGCGGGCAGCCTCGGGCTCGACCCCAACCGCACGAAGAATCCGCAGGTGATCGTGATCGCCGACACGATCGCCCTCTATCCGAGGGAGTTCTACGACCAGGGCTTGAGGATCGTGACCGCCGCCACGCAGCGGACGCATTCGGCCGCCCTCTCCCCGCGGATCAAGTCGCTCAACTACCTGAACAACATCATGGCCAAGCTCGAGGGCCTGCAGGCCGGCTGCATCGAGGCGCTGATGCTCAACCACAAGGGCGAGGTGGCCGAGTGCACGGGCGACAACGTGTTCGTCGTCCGCGGCGGCCGGCTGCTCACGCCACCGCCCGACGCCGGCATCCTCGAAGGGATCACCCGCGGCGCCGTCATGGAACTCGCCCACGCGGCGGGCGTCGACTGCCGCGAGGCCACGCTCGTGCGGCACGACCTGTACACGGCCGACGAGTGCTTCCTCACCGGCACGGCCGCCGAGGTGATCCCGGTCGTGGAGATCGACGGCCGGAAGGTCGGCACGGGCCTCCCCGGCCCCATCACCGCCCGCCTGATGCGGGACTTTCACGCCCTCGTGCGGGCCTAGGCCACGCATCAGCGCCGCGGGGGCCGCTGCTCCTCGTCGCCGATCGCGTCGTATCGCGACACGTAGCCGGGCTCGCGGGCCCGCACCACCTCGGCGGCGTATTCCGCGACCACGCGGTTCTGGATCATCTCGCGGCAGGCCGCGTTGATCGGGTGGGCGATGTCGGCGTAGAGCCGCAGCCGGCCGTCGTCGTCGCGGGGCAGGGTTCCGGCGGCGAGCTTGACGCCGCACTGGTTGCAGTGGAGGGCCCGCAGCGGGTTCTTGAAGCCGCAGCCGTGGCAGTGGCTGCACAGCTTGCGGCTGGGCATGGCGACGAACGGGCCGTTGGGCCCGCCGATGATCTTCAGGTCGCGGACAACGAACGCCGCGTCGATCGTGATCGAGCAGAACGCGAGCAGCCGTTCGGCCGCGTTCTCGACGAGCTTCACCCGCACCTCGGTGATCTGCATGCCTGCACCCCTCCGTGGCGGGCCACCCTTCCCCGGGGCGGGCCGCCGTCGCTTCGTGGCCTCGTGGATTACACGTCGTCGCCGCGCACCTCCGCACATCCCTCGCCCACACCCTGCGGTTCCACCGCGGACGGCGGGCCTGGCAGGGCCAGCCGCACCGTGAACACTCCGGGCCAGGCCGGCTGGCCGCCGACCCGCTCGGCCTGGAGCCGCCCGGCGATCGTCCGGGCCTCGGTGGCCGTGCCGGCCAGCGCGAAACAGGCGCTGCCGCTGCCGGTGAGCCGCGGGGCGGAGGCGCCGGCTCGGGCGAGCGCCGCGAGCAGCCGGTCGACGTCCGGGCAGAGCCGGCGGGCCGGGGCCTCGAGCGCGTTGTGCATGAGCGCCTTCGCCGCCGGCAGGCCGCCGGCGGCGAGGGCGGATGCGAGCAGCCCGGCTTCGCCCCGCCGCGCGGCGTCGGGCGTGCAGGCGGCATAGACGGCGGCCGTGGAAAGGCCGGCCGCCGGGCAGGCGATCACCGCGGGCAGGGGCGGGATGCCGGCGACCGGCTCGACCGCCTCGCCGCGGCCGCGGGCCACCGCAGGGCCGGCCGCGAAGAACCAGGGCACGTCGCTGCCGATGCCCGCGGCCACCGCCGCCAGCCGCTCCCGCGGCCAGTCGAGCTGCCAGACCCGCGCGGCGGCCAGGAGCACGGCCGCCGCGTCGCTCGATCCGCCGCCCAGACCGGCTCCCGACGGGATCTCCTTGACGAGCTCGATGTCGAGCCCACCGGCCACGCCGGCGGCGTCGCGGAGCGCCGTGGCCGCCCGCACGACGAGATTCGAGGCGTCGACGGGAACGTCGCGGGCGAGGCTGCGGCCCTCCGGCTCGGCGAGCCGGCCGCCGTACTCCACGGCGAGCGTGATCGTGGCGTCGGGGCGGGGCCGCACCCGCACGGTGTCGTGCAGCGTGACCGGCACCATGAGCGACTCGATCTCGTGATAGCCGTCCGGCCGGCGGGCAAGCACGGCGAGCGAGAGGTTGAGCTTCGCCGGGGCGCGGATCACGACCGCGTCGGAGCCGGAGACTGCGAGGGAACGCTGCGACGACATGCTGAGGCTTTGCGGACGGGCCGCCCCCTGGCCAACAATCCCCTGCCAACACGAACCGGTCAGCCTACTCCCCATGCCATTGGGGGGTCAAACGTGGCACCCAACGCCTGCCGGTTTTCCAGGTCCTGCGTGGTCCCAGGAGGGTCGCCTGACAGGGCGGGCGGGTGCGGGGTGGCAGGCCGGCCGGATCAACGCCAGTTGGCGACGAACACGAGCGTGACCAGCGACAGAACCAGGCCGATGGCCACGAGCACGGCCAGCAGCACCGCGATGCTCCTGCCCGCCCACAGGTCCTCGCGGATCATCTCCGAGCGGGAGGCCTTGTCGAACTCGGCGTTCCACACCGGGAAGGCCCGCTCGTCGTAGACCCAGCGGGTGCGTTCCTCGAACTGCTTCTGGCTCATGGCTGTCATCCGGCGGGCGGCGAAGCCGTGCCGGTTCGGCGGGCGAATCGGGGGGTATGATTGCCGGAGGATCGCCCTCGTCTCCGGCCGCCCGAAATGTACCCCGCCGAATCAGCCGCCGCCAGTGCAGCGCCCTCCCCGTCCCCCGCGGCCGGCGGTGCTGTGGCGCACGTGCTGGAGCCGGCGAGCGGCCTCGCGGCCTGGCTGGCCGCCCGGGGCGAGCCGGTGTGGCGGGCCCGGTCGATCCACCGCTGGCTGTTCGCGCGGCGGGCCGAGTCGTTCGCGGACATGACCGACCTGCCGCGGGAGCTGCGGCCGCTCCTGGCCGCCGAGTTCCGCCTCTGGACGACCTCGATCGCCACGCACCGGCGGGCCGACGACGGCACCGAGAAACTGCTCCTCGAACTGCACGACGGCCAGCGGATCGAGTGCGTGCTCCTCCGCGACGGCGAGCGGCGGACGGTGTGCATCAGCTCGCAGGTGGGCTGTGCGATGGGCTGCGTGTTCTGCGCCAGCGGCCTGGACGGCGTGATCCGCAACCTGTCCACCGGCGAGATCCTCGAGCAGCTCCTGCGGCTCGCCCGGCTGCTGCCGCCCATGGAGCGGATCAGCCACGTCGTGGTCATGGGCATGGGGGAACCGCTGGCGAACCTCGACCGGCTCCTGCCGGCGCTCGCCGAGGCGCAGCACCCCGAAGGGCTCGGCATCTCGCCGCGGCGGATCACGATCTCGACCGTCGGCCTGCCCCCGGCGATCGACCGGCTCACCGCGGAGAACCCCGGCTACCATCTGGCCGTCTCGCTGCACGCCGCGGACGATCCGCTGCGGACGCGGCTCGTGCCGGTCAACAAGGCGATCGGCATCGACGCGGTGCTCGCCGCGGCCGACCGCTACTGGGAGGCCTCGGGCCGCCGGCTGACCTTCGAGTACGTGCTCCTCGGCGGCGTGAACGACTCCGCGGACGACGCACGGAAACTCGTCCGGCTGCTCGCCGGCCGCGCGGTGCTGCTCAACGTGATCCCCTACAACCCCGTGGCCGGCCTGCCCTGGCAGGAGCCGACCGCGGCGGCCCGGGAGCGGTTCCTCGAGGTGCTCCGCGCGGCGAACGTCAACGTGCAGATCCGCCGCCGCAAGGGGGCGCGGATCGACGCGGCCTGCGGGCAGCTCCGCCGCCTGGCCGCCGCGCCCACGACGGCCTGAGGGCCGTCAGGCGAGCCAGCCGAGCAGCAGCACGACGGCGAGGACGACGCCGAGGATGCCCCCGAGCCAGACCGCCCAGTGGACGGTCGCGTAGCCGATCGCGGCGGGATCCTCGTGGTGCGTGGCGGCGAAGATCAGGCTCGCCAGCGCCAACAACGGCAGGCCGAAGAACAAGCCCGGCACCTTGTCGGCCAGTTGTGCGAAGACGAGCGGCAGCGGATCGATCATCGGGTTTCCCTTCCTGGTGCCGGCCCGGCCGGCGGCGGAGCGGTGGCCTGCTTCCCTGTCCGGGTGTCGCGGGATGGCGTGGGCAGCGGCCCGGAGAACGCGTCGAGCACGACGAGCAGGTTCAGCATGCCCGCGAGCACCGTGTACAGCGTGCCGATCTCGAAGCGCCGGCCAAGCCGCCGCTGCCAGGCCGAGAGCTGGTCGCGCTTGCTCTGCGCGAGGGGCGGCCGATCGAAGAAGTCGCAGTCGGGCTCCGTACGGGCCAGCCGCGCCGCGTAGGCCGGGCTGACGAACTGGCCGCCCTTGAGCGGCGGCGCGAACAGGCCGGACCCGAAGTACGGCTCCTTCGCCGGGCCGTGCAGCCGCAGCGACTGGAGGACCGCCGGGATCGCGACCGCCCCGATGCCGGCCTGGCCGATGAAGGCCAGCCGCGGCTCGCCCGGCCGCCACGAGGCGTAGACCACGCGGCCCGCACCGAGCCACATGCCGCACACGAGCGTGCCGAGCAGCGCGGCCATGAACAGGCCGCCCTTGAGTCGCCGCCCCTGGTAGAGCTGGCCGAGGCCGGGCACGAGCCAGGAAAGCGCCGCGGCGAGCAGCGGATTGCGGAGGTCGATGGCCGACCCGTCGTCCGGCGAGATCGCGATCAGCCGCCGCGTGGCCTCCTGCCGTGCCATGTCCCGCACACTCCTGGCCCTGATCCACCGAGGGTCGATCCGCGGAGTGTATGCGATCCGGCGGCCGGTCCATAGCGGCCGCGGCCCTTGCCGAACGGTTTCCCGGACGGCACGTTCCTGCTACGATCCGCACATTCGGCCAACTCGCCGGACGCACCGCCTCCCGCCCTCTCGGGCCCGCCTCGCCATGGCATCACTGCCTCGTCGCCTCTGGTTCGTCGCCCTGCTCGCCACCACCGCTGCCGGCTGCTCGGCGGCCAAGAAGAAGACGACGACGCGAAGCACGAAGAAGTCGGGTCCGACCATTCGCCTCCCGTCGGCCAAGAACGCGGAAGCCTGGAACCGCAAGCACCGCCCCCAGGGTCCGCAGACGTTCAGCAACCTGCTCGAGGCCGACACCTGGATCACGGACCTCGACAACCCGTCGCCGCAGACGAGGATCACGGCCGCCAAGCAGCTCGGCAACATGGGCAAGAGCGCCCAGTCGGCGCTGCCCAAGCTCGAGAAGCTCGCCAAGGACAAGGATGCCTCGGTCGCCAAGGCGGCCCAGCAGGCGATCCAGGCGATCCGCAAGTAAGCGGTCAGCCCCAGAGACGGCGGACGACCCGCACCCGCGGCGCGGCGGCCGGCGCGGCCGGTTCCGCATCGACGACGGCGTCCCGAGTCCAGGCCGCGGTGTCGGGCGACAGCTCCCGCCAGACCCGCTCGATCGTCGCGGCATCGATCGTCTCGAGGCCGTCCCCGGCGGCCGCCATGGCCGCCAGGCTCGCCAGTCGGCAGACCACGCGGGGCACGCCGGCGGCGAACCGCGCGAGCGTGGCCACGGCGTTGGCGGAGAACAGCCCGGCGTCGCAGCCGGCCCGCGCCAGGGCGTGTGCCAAAAAACCGGCGACCTCCTCCTCGGCCCAGGGGGCGAGCTCGATCCGCACCGTGGCCCGCTGCCGGATCGCCTCGGGGATCCGCCCCACGCCCTCGGGAGTGGCGGTCGCCACGAGCACGAGCCTGCCGAACCGCGGCTCACCGGCGGCGGCGAGCCGGGCGACGCCGTCGAGCGCGTCGGCCGGCCCACGATCGAGGTCGTCGAAGACGAGCACCGTCGTCCGCTCCATGAGCGCGTTTTCACGGATCCGGTTTTCGAGCTTCTGCCACGGGCGGAGTGGCTCGCCGCGGCTGGCGGCGTCGAGCGGGAGCCGGTCGAGCAGGAGGTCGAGCCACTCCCCCTCCGGCAGGCCGCCGAGCGACAGGATCGCCACCTCCGCGCCCAGGCCGGCGCTGCGGCGGGCGGCGACGGCGAGCAGGTGGCTCTTGCCCAGGCCCTGCCCGCCGACCACGAGGCCGCAGCGGCCGCGATGCTCGACGAGCCACTCGATCCTGGCGAGCGACTCCTCCTGCGCCGGGCCGACGTGAAAGGCGGCAGGCTCGAGCGAGCCGGCCAGGGCACGGGCGGCGGTGGAAAACTCGCGTACCATAAGGGGGCGGAGTGTACCGATCCCCGCCCGCCGGGTCAGGAGGAAATTGCCCGGCGTTTTCCCGTGGATTCCCGGCTCCGAAGACCACCCGATGAGCGACCGCTTCTTTCTCGACGCCGCCCCCGAGGGCGACCGGGCCGTGCTCGTGGGCGACGAGGCCCGTCACCTCGCCCGGGTGCTGCGGGCCAAGCCCGGCGACGAGGTCGTGGTCTTCGCCGGCACGGCCGTGGAATGGCCGGCCCGCATCGTGGCGGTGGGCCGCGACGAGGTGCAACTGTCGCTGGGCGCCGCGCGGCCCGACCCGCCGCGGACCCGCCCGTGGCGCACGCTGGCCGTGGCGCTGCCCAAGGGGGAGCGGCAGAAGTGGCTCGTGGAGAAGCTCACGGAACTCGGCGTCGAGCGGCTCGTGCCGCTGGTCACCGACCGCGGCGTGGCCGAGGCGACGGAGGCCACGCGGGCCCGGCTCCTGCGGACCGTGATCGAGGCCGCCAAGCAGTGCGGCCGCAACACGCTCCTCGAGATCGCCGCGCCGCTCTCCGTGGCCGCCCTGCTCGCGACCCGGGCCGCCGATGAGGCCGCCTTCCTGGCCGACCCGCACGCCCCGCCGCTCGACGCGGCCGCGATCGCAACGACCTCCCGCGGGATCATCGGCCTCGTCGGCCCGGAGGGAGGTTTTACACCCGAGGAACTCGCGGCCGCCGAGGCGGGCGGCGCCGTCCGCGCGGGCCTCGGCCCCCACGTGCTGCGGGTCGAGACCGCGGCCATCGCGCTGGCCGCCCGGCTGGCGTGAGCGGTCAGTCGCAGCACGCGCATCGCTGCGGCACGTTGAGCACGAGCGTGGCGCTGTACGCGGTCTTCTCGTACCCCTCCCCGCGTTCCTCGGGCTCGGCCCGATGCGCGACCACGAGGATGTAGTTTCCCTCCTTGGGAACGTAGCTGCAGCGGCCCTCGGCATCCGTCTTCCGCTCGTAGTCGGCGTCGAACTCGCCCTTGAGTTCCGCGCCCCGGGGAATGAACGACACCCGCTCGTCGGCCAGCGGCCGGCCGCGGTAGAACAGCCGCACGGTGATGGCCGCGCCGGGTCCGCACCGCGCCACGGGATGGGTCTCGGGCACGAGTTCGAGCGCGTGCCCGAGCGGCGCGGCGAAATCCCCTGCCGGTTCCGGCTCCGCGTCGAGCCTGTCCGCGACGAGGAAGTAGGCCTTCGCGCTCTTCACCGTCCGCTTCGTGCCATGCAGCCTGTCGAGCGAGTGGGCGATGCAGTGCAGGCCCGGCTCGGCGGTCACGAACCGGCCCGACCAGAAACCCTCCTTGGGCGCGAAGCCGAGGTCGACCATCTCGGGCACGAGGTCGGTGCGCTTGCCGCGCGGGCCGAGCACGTCGAGCACGGCCCCGTCGAGCGACGCGAGCTTGCCGGCGAACTTGAAGTCGCGGTGCTCGTTGCCGTGGTTGCCGAGGGCCAGATCGATGTGGACGACGTCGTCGGGGCGCACGATCCGCGCCGCCGTCTGGACCCACGTGTCATGGGCGGAGACGGCCGTGGACAGCAGGAACAGGCAGGCCCATTGGCCGATGAACGCACGCATGTGGAAACCTTTCACGAGGGGCCGAAGGAATGACGCTCGACGTGCACCTGGCGGCCGCATCAAAACTCGCCGCCGCCCACCTCGCCGCCCTGGCGGCTGTGCAGGCCGCGGTGGACGGCCGGATCGATCGACTCGGACAACAGCCGCACCGACGCGTCGCCGAAGGCGACCGCCGCGCCGCCGCGGTGGTGGCTCCGGGGGCCGAAGAATCCGGCCGCATGGAGGATGACGTCCGGAACCGCCGCATTGGGCGTGGTGTAGCCGTTGGTGAGCGTGTTGGCGGCACCCGTCGTCGCCCACGAGGAACCGCGGCCCCGGAGCGTGTTGGTGTTCGCGCCCCGCCAGGTCGGGTTCGCGATGGCAGGCCAGATCGCCGCGAGGTTCGGATTCTGGATCACCCCGCCGGCCATCGCCGCCGACCACGGACTGCCCGTGGCCGCATACCCCGGCACGGCCTGCTTCGCGCTGTTCACGCCCGTCGAGCCGTTGAGCGTCTTCTGCCAGGGGAAGGTGGGCGCAGCCCCGGTGGCCAGCGTGATGTCGTCCCCGACGCTGCGCACCGTCTCGCTGAGGAACACCGTCCGCGAGGCACCGTCGCTGATCTGGGACAGCCGCACGGCCGACTTCTCGTGGACGACGCCGTCCGTCGGCCACCGTTGGTCGTAGGTGGTGCCGGTCCCGGATCCGACGCTCACCATGTAACTGATGCCGGCGACGTCGAACGGCCCGCCGGCGATCACCGTCACCCGCGTCACCGCCGGCGCCGGGTCGCTCGGGCAGAGGAACACAGGCACGGGCGTGGCGAACAGGGCGAGAAACTCAGCCGCGGGCCGCTGGGCGTTGAACGTCGTCGATGTGGCGGTCTTGCGAAAATCGATCATGCGGGCCAGGGCCGTCTCCTCCATGAAGGGCAGGAGGCGGGCCTGGATCGAAAACCCGCCGGCCGAGTCGGTCGGCGGGAAGGATCGCCGCGCGAGTTCGTAGTTCAGCATGCCCAGCGACAACTGCCGCAGGTTGCTCAGGCAGGCGGTCTTGCGGGCCGCCTCACGGGCGCCCTGCACGGCCGGCAGCAGGAGACCGACGAGGACGCCGACGATCGCGATCACGACCAACAGCTCCACGAGGGTGAAACCGCGGTCGTGGGCGGCCTCCCTTCTTCCACTGCGTTGCATGGCGACGCTTCTCCGGTGTGCGAACGCGCGACGGCCACGGCCGCGCACGGTGCGCGGGACCTGCGGCAGGCGGCGCGAAAGTCCGCCCTCGCGCGGCGCATCGCACCGCGGCGGCGAACGACTGGCGACGGCTCGTTTCAGGCCGCGCGGGGAGGAGGCGACTCGGGCGCCGGGCGCTGCGTGCGCACCGACTCGTCACGGATCGCGGCTGGCTCGATCGAGAGGTCGAGCAGCGGTGGAACGGTCAGCCGCGACGGCGGGGGAGCGGCCGCGACGGCCGACCACTGGGCGACGATCCCGCCGCAGGCGAGCATCGCCCGCAACGTGACCGTCCGCATCGTCGCCCCGGCATCAGGCGGCGGGTCTGCCGCGGCCGCCGCCGCACAGCAGGATGGCTCCGGCTTCGCCGCCACGCTGCAGCATCCGCGCGGCGCGGCAGCGTCGCCGACCACGCCGGCCCGCCGGGCGAGCGCCTCGAGCACCGCCGGTTCCACGCCGCGGCTCCGCGCCCAGGCGAGCGTCTCGGCCGGCGTGTGGCAGCAGCAGTTCGTGAAGCACTGCTCGGCCGTCGCGCAGCCGCAGGGCTTGTCCATGCAGGGAAAGGGCCGCGAGCGGTCCTTCGTGGCCAGCCGCTTCCCGGCCGCATCGCCGTCGGTCCCGGGCGGGCCGCCGAAAGGCAGCGGCAGCCCCGCGGCCACGAGCACGTAGCCGACCACCGCGCACCAGGCCGTCCGCCGCAGCCGCGGCTGATCCATTCGCATGCCTACAGGATAGCACCGGCCGGCACCGGCAAGAACTCAGCCGCCCGCTACAGGCCGTGGAGGAACTCCCGCGCCGCCGCCAACTCCTGCCGCGCCGACCGCTCCTCCACCGGCTCGAGGCCCACCCAGCCCCGGTAGCCGCGCTCCTCGAGGGCCGCGAACACGGCGGGAAAGTCGACCTGCCCCGTGCCCAGGATCACCGCCCGGCCTCGACCCGCGAACGCCCCGGCCACCGCGTCGGTGGCGTGGACGCTCGCCACGTGCCCGGCCAGCGTCTCGACGGCGGCCACGGGGTCGTGGCCGTGCACGACGAGCGCGCCCGTCACGAGATCGCAGGTCAGCGCGGCCTCCGGCAGCGCCGCCATCAGCCGCACGAGATCGGCGGGCGCCGCCCGGCCGGCCTCCACGCACAGGGCCGCCCCGACGTGCTGCGCAAAGCGGCCCAAGTCGGCGAGCACGTCGACGAGCAGCCGCCAGGCCGGCGCGGCGGCATCCGGCGGGATGTCGCCGACGTGGTTGAGCACCACGCCCGCGCCGAGCGCGTGGGCGAGCGTGAGCGCCGACTTCGTCGCGGCGATCCGCCCCTCGAGCCGCTCGGCGTCGGCGTAGCCGCCACGGGTGCGGAACGACACGGCCGACACGACCACACCCTCGTCGCCGAGCCACTTGCGGATCTGCCGCGTGCCGGTCTGCGTCATGGCCAGCGGCTCGAGGCCGCCCCGCGCGTCGAGCTCGACGCCGCGAAACCCCAGGTCACGGGCCCGGCGGAGCGCCGTCCGCAGGTCGCGGGACAGCGCGGACGAAGGCACCGAGAGGCGGTCGATTTCCATGGCGGTGCTCGGGGAAGCGGTTCGCGGCGCGGTCGCCAGCATAGTATCCTCTTCCCATGGCCACGCTCTCCCAGGTCACCGCCGCGCTCGAGGCGCTTGCGCCGCTGCGGCTGGCCGCCGACTGGGACTCGGTCGGCCTGCTCGTCAGCCCGCGGCGCGAGGCGATCGACCGCGTCATCACCTGCCTGACGCTCACCGAGGCGGTGGCCGCCGAGGCCGTCCGCGAGCGGGCCGACCTCGTCGTCGCGCACCATCCGCTTCCCTTCCGGCCCGTGGGCCGGCTGACGGCCGACGGCCACGTGGGCCGCGTGCTCCTCGGGCTCGTGGGGGGCGGCGTTGGCGTCTGGAGCCCGCACACCGCCTGGGACTCCGCGGCCGGCGGGATCAACGACCAGCTCGCCGCCATCCTCGGCCTGAACCACGTGTCCCCCATCACGCCCGACGCGGAACTGCCGCTGGCGGGCTTCGGCAGGGCCGGCACGGCGCCGGCCGGGGCGACCGTCGGTGATCTCGCCCGCCGAGCCGCCCGGGCGCTTGCCGCCGGGCCCGTGCAACTGGTGGGAGACCCTCTGCGAGCGGCCGGTCGCGTGGGCATCGTCTGCGGCAGCGGCGGCGACACGATCCCCGAGGTCGTGCGGGGCGGCTGCGAAACGCTCCTCACCGGCGAGATCAAGCTCCACCAGGCGGTCGAGGCGGCGGCGGCCGGGCTGGCGGTGATCGCCGTCGGTCACCACGCCAGCGAGCAGTTCGCGATGCAGGTGCTCGCCGAGCGGCTCGCGGCCGCCGTGCCGGGCCTCGAGTGCCGGGCCAGCCGGGCGGACGTCGATCCGCTGGGCTGGCTGGCTTGACCGTCCGCCGGCGCGTTGCCCCGCCCGAATCACGCTCTATGCTTGAGGAACGAGCCTTCGGCCCCGTTCCCGCGAGTCGCCCGCCCATGCCCCACTTCCTCACCGCCCTTCCGGTCTACAACGAGGCCGCCCACGTCGGGGGCGTGCTCGACGAGGTGCTTCGGCACGCGTCCGACGTGCTCGTCGTGGACGACGGCTCGACCGACGGCACCGCCGAACTGCTCGCGGCCCGCCGCGACGTCCGTGTGGTCAGCCACGCCCGCAACGCGGGCTACGGTGCGGCCCTGGCCACGGCCTTCCGCGAGACGCTCGCCGGCCCCTGGGACGGCCTGGTGACGATCGACTGCGACGGCCAGCACCAGCCCCGGCTGATCCCCGAGTTCGTCGCCGCGGCGGCCCAGGCCGACATCGTCAGTGGCAGCCGCTACCTCCGTCAGTTTCCCGGCGACAGCCGCCCCCCCGCGGCGCGGCGGCGGATCAACATGGAGGTCACCGCCGAGCTCAACGCGCGGCTCGGCCTCGGGCTGACCGACGCCTTCTGCGGATTCAAGGCCTACTCCCGGCGGGCTCTCGAGGCCCTCCACGTGACCGAGACCGGCTACGCGATGCCGCTGGAAGTGTGGGTGCAGGCGGCCGCGGCGGGCCTGCGGATCGTGGAGTTGCCCGTGCCCCTGGTGTACCTCGATCTGGCGCGGAGTTTCGGGGGCGCACTGGACGATGCCGCGACTCGTCTGGCCTACTACCGCGGCGTGCTCGATCGCGCGGAGGCGGCCGTCGCCGCCGGGGCCGCAAGCCACGCCCCCTGACGAGCGGCAATGCCTCCCTCCCGACGCCCCGCCAAGGCGGCCCCCGCGGCACCGCAAGCCTCGGGCGGCCGGCTCGTCGATCCGCCCGTCACGCCCGGGCCCGACGGCGCCTCGATCGAGGCCCTGTGCGACAACAACCGGCTACTGCGGGCCGCCTTCGACACGCGGATCGGCGACCTGAAGCTGTGGGAGCTCGTCGCCGCCACCCGGCGCGAGGTGCTCACGGTGGCCGCGGAGTACTCCGGCAGTTACCGAGACGTCCACCGGCCCGACGACACCGCCGAATGGATCGCCCGGCCGATCGTCATGGGGGGGCACCAGCCGGATCTCTTTCATCCCGGGGTGTGGCTCAAGAACGCGGCGCTCGACGCCTACGCCCGGCAGCTCGGCGGCACCGCCATCAACCTCGTGGTCGACAGCGACCGCTGCGTGCGGCCCGCCGTGTCGGTGCCAGTGGGCTCGCCCGAGGCCGCACGGATGGAGGAGGTGCCCTTCGATGCCGCGGCCGCTGAGATGGCCTGGGAGGAACGGCCGATCTTCGATCCCGACTGCTTCGCCTCGTTCGGCCGTCGCGGCTGCGGGCTCATCGCGCCCTTCGAGCCGGAGCCGATTCTCGGAAAGTGGTGGCCGCTGGCGGTCGAGCGGGCGGCGGAGTGTCACCGCCTCGGGCTCGCGCTCGCGCAGGCGCGGCACGCGCTCGAGGAGCGGTTCGGCCTGGAGACGCTCGAGCTGCCGGTGAGCGAGATGGTGCGACTGCCGACGGTGATGGTCTTCATGGGCTGGCTGCTGGCCCACGCCCGGCCGCTGCACGAGGCCTACAACGCGGCGCTGGCGGAGCACCGCCGCGCCCACCGGATCCGTGGCCGCGGCCGGCCGGTGCCCGACCTCGCCGTGCGGCATGACGCCTCCGGCGAGTGGCTGGAGGTGCCCTGGTGGCTCTGGTCGCGGGACGACCCGCGGCGGCGCCGGGTGTTCGCCAACATGGCCACCCCCGGCACCCTGGCCCTCTCCGACATGGAGACGCTGCGGGTCGAGCTGCCGATCTCGCCCGACACGTCCCCCTCGAAGTGGGTCGACGCCCTGTCGCGGATGGAGGAGCACGCCCTGCGGCTGCGGCCGCGGGCGGTCGTGACCACGCTCGTGTCGCGGATGCTCGTCGCCGACGTGTTCGTGCACGGCATCGGCGGCGCCGCCTACGACCGGCTCACCGACGCGATCGTGCGGCGGCTCACCGGCTGCGATCCGCCGCGGCACGCCGTCGTCTCCGGCACGCTGCGGCTGCCCGTCGAGCGGACGTTCCCCGGCTTCGACGCCGCCGACCCGGCGGCCGAGCTCGCGGCCGTCCGCCGCACGCTCCGCGACCTCGAGTTCCATCCCGAGCGGCACCTCGGGCCGGAGGGGGCACAGGTCGCCGCGGTCCGCGAACTGGCCACGGAGAAGCGCCGCTGGATCGAGACCTCGCCGACCGCGGCCCTCGCCCGGCGCCGCTGCCACGCGATCCGCGCGGCCAACGAGCGGCTCGCCCTCCACGCGGAGCCTGTCCGCCGCCAGCTCACCGCCAGGCTGGCCCCGCTGGCCGCGGCGATCCGGGCCCGCGAGGTGCTGCGATCGCGCGAGTATCCGTGGTGTTTTTTTCCGGAAAAGACGCTCAAAAGCTTCCTGCTACTGGAAAAGGGCTGAACCCCCGCCTATCTTGACCGCCAACGGATTGGTTTCGGTTCGCCCCAGGGAAAGGAGGCATCATGCGACGGAGAGGCCGCACCCCGAGGCTGCCACGGGTCGGAGCGTCCACGTCCCCCGTGCCCAGCCGGGCATCGAGCCGGCCGAACGCCGCCCCGCGACGGGCGAAGCCCCGGCCCCGCCTGAAGATCCGCGCCGCCGCCGACCATGCGACGGCCCGCCTGAAGCTCGCCGCGCCGAAGTCCTCCAAGCCCGGGAAGCGGCTCCGCCTCGCCAAGGGCACCGCCACGGGGCCCCATGAGCCGGCCCCGGCCGCGATCGAGGCGATCGACATCCGCCCCGCGGCCCCCCCGGCCGTCCGCCGCCCGCCCGCGAAGCGGCCGGCGATCCTCCACCTGCCCCACCAGATCGTGCCCGCCGCCGCGCCGCCGGCCTGGATGCTCGAGGAGTGCCGCGTCGCCCCGGCACGGGCCGGCGACCAGAGCGAGATCCTGCAGCTCCTCTCCGGGCTGCCCGCCCCGCCGACGCGGTCGGAGTTCCACGCGGCGGTCGACCATCCCGAACACGACGCCGGCAACCGGCTCGTGGCCCGGCTCGGCGGCCGCATCATCGGCCACGTCGAGATCGTGCCCCGCGACCTCCTCGTGGGCGGCACGGCCGTCCGCGGCGCCGTGATCGACCGCGTGGCGGTGCTCCCCGAGTGCCGCGGCGCGGGGCATGGGCAGCGGCTCGTCCAGGCCGCCGAGGAACGGATGCGGCAGTCGGGCGCCGTGCTCGCCCTGTCCCGCACCCGCATCGCGGCCTCGTTTCGCGAGCTCGGCTGGAGCGTGCTCGGTCGCGACTGCGCCACGCCGGGCCGGCCGGCGGAGATCCTCGCCCGGCTGCTCGAGGGCGAGCGGCGGACCGGCGACGCGGTCACGATGCGGCAGTGGCGGCACGTCGAGCTGCCGGCGATCCTGCGGATCTACAAGCAGAACGCCGCCCGCTTCGTCGGGCCGCTCGACCGCGGCGAGGTCTACTCCCGCTGGCTCGTGAGCCGCGGCGCCTTCGACTCGATCCTGGTCGCGCTCGTGGGGCAGGACCGCTACGAGCTGCACGAGTCGAGCGCCCGGATCGTGGGCTACTGCATCCAGTCGGGCAACCGCGTGCTCGAGATCCTCGCCGACCCCGAGTTCCCGGGGCTGGAGCGGGAGATCCTCGCCCGCGTGTGCGCCGAGGCGATCGAGAACGACCGCCAGGAGATCGTCTACGAGTCGGCGGCCGGTGACACCCTGCACGAGGCGGTGGCCGGCTCGGCCGGCATCGTCGCCGCCGGCGACCGCATGATCGTCGGAAAGGTGTACAAGCCGCTGGAGTTGCTGACGGCGCTGTCGCCCGCGGTGGCCGAGCGGGTGGCGGCCGAGGGCATCCGCGAGACGGTGGAACTGGGGCTCGACGCCCCCGGCTTCCGCGGCTCGGTGATCGTTTCCGGCGGCAAGGCGACCGTGCATGCCGGCCGGGTCGGCCGCAGCTACCTGCGGCTGGCCGACGAGGAGCTCGCCCGGCTGCTGCTCGGCCAGTGTGAGCCGGCCGAGGCCGTGGCGGCGGGCCGCATGGAGCCCTCGACGCAAATGGCGCAGAAGCTCGCGGGCCAGCTCTTCCCGCGGACCCCGCTGTGGTGCCCGATCTGGGACGACCTCCCAGCCTGAGTCGGTCCCCACTCCTGCCCCCATCCGGAATCACCAACGGGTGTGCTCGCTGCGCTGCGCAGGACGAGCCGGGAAGGCGAGGGGTCGGCGAACGCTTGAGGAGCCTATGGCCGCCGCGGCCATCAGCGACGAGAGCGTTGCCGCCCCGAGCCGGCACCTCACGCACCGCCCTCACCCGTTGCCGCGCGCGCCCGCCATCCACTGGTCGGCCCACGTCCGCACGCCGTCCACGCCCTTGCGGTGGCAGAAGTCGCCGAGCGTCTCGGCCGGGTGCCGCTCCGCCTTGTAGCAGGCGAGCACGGCCGTGATCTCCCGCGCGATCTCCTCGAAGGGCACGACGTCCTTGTATTGCACGTTGAGCCGGTCGCCGAGCAGCCGGCCGCCGAGGAACAGCGTGTACTTCCCGGCCGTGCGGCCCACGATGCCGATGTCAGAGTTGTAGGGGCGGGCGCAGGCGTTGGGGCAGCCGGTCATGCGGAGCGTGAAGGCGTCGTGGGCGAGGCCGAGCTTCGCCACCTCCGGCTCCAGTTGGTCGATCAGCCCCGGCAACACCCGCTCGCTCTCCGCCACGGCCAGGCCACAGGTGGGCAGGGCCACGCAGGCCATGCTCCAGCGACGCAGGGTGGAGATCTCCTCGGAGGTCTTCACGCCGTGGGCGTGGAGGATCTCCGTGATCCGCTCCCGGTCGGTGATCGCGAGATCCGTGAACAGGAGGCTCTGGTGGGCCGTGATCCGCACGCCGGGCCGCACGTCGCGGAGGATCCGCCGCAGGGCGGTCTTGAGCCGAACATCCCCGCTGTCGTGGATCCGGCCGTTCTCGACGTTGAAGCCGTAGAAGAACCGCCCGTCGCCCTGCTCGTGCCAGCCGATGTGGTCGTCGAAGGCGTGGACGTCGGCCGGGTGGCAGGGGGCCAGTGGACGGCCGAAGTACTCCTCGACCTTCGCCCGGAAGGCGTCGAGGCCCATGGTGTGAATCGTGTACTTGAGCCGGGCGACCTTGCGGTCGGAGCGGTTGCCGAAGTCCCGCTGCACCTTGACGATCGCCTCCGCGATGGCGAGCACGTCCCCGGGGGGGACGAAGCCCAGCCGCTTGGCCAGCGCCGGGAAGGTCTTGGCGGCGCTCGGCGTCACGCCCATGCCGCCGCCGGCGAGGACGTTGTAGCCGAGGATCCGGCCCTCCTCGTGGACGCACAGAAAACCGAGGTCGTTGGCGTAGACGTCGACGCAGTTGTCCTCCGGTAGCGCGAAGGCCGTCTTGAACTTCCTGGGAAGATACGTGGGCCCGTAAATTGGCTCGACCTCGCCCAAGCTGGCCGGCTCGATCACCTCCGGGCCGCCCGCCACCCGCTGCTGCTCGCCCGTGTCGGGATCGGTGAGCCAGATCTCGTAGTAGGCCCGCGTCCGCGGCGCCAGGTGCTTCGCCAGTTCGTCGAGCGTGGCCTGCATCTCGGCGCGGACCGTGTCGCCGTGGTGCGGTGCCGGGCAGCACATGATGTTCCGCTCCACGTCGCCGCAGGCGGCCAGCGTCGTCAGCTGGTTGGTGTGCACCCGCTGCATGAACGACTTGAGGTCGCCCTTGACCACGCCGTGGTGCTGGATCGACTGCCGCGTCGTGAGCCGGATCGTACCGTTGCCGAGCTCGTCGCCCATGTCGATGGCTGCGAGCAGCTGCCCGGCGGAGAGCTTCCCGCCCGGCACCACGGTGCGGATCATGAAGGAGACCTGCCGCTCGCTCTTGGCGCCTTCGCGGGCCTTGCGGGCCTCGCGGTCGTCCTGCTGGTAGGTGCCATGGTTCTTGAGCAGCTGGACCGAGCCCTTGCCGAAGCCCGGTGCGCCGTCGGCGAGCTCCTTGGCGATGTCGCCCCGCAGGTAGTCGCTCGCCACCTTGGCGAGTTCCACGGCGGAGGGCTTGGCGGCGGCTGGCTGGGTGTCGTCTGGCATCGGTGTGGCAATCCTCGGGCGAAGGCGGGGCACCGGGCCCCGGCACGAGCAGGATAGGGGATGGGCGACGCGGAACAACAACCGCCCCGCCGGCCCCCGGCCGCCTTTCTCAAGTTTCCCAGGTCACAGGACCGATAACCAAAGCGAATCGGGCGGCTGCGATGCCCGGCTCGAGGGACGGACGGGGGGGTCGCCGGGTGCTCTACAGTCGCTCCGCACGCGTGGCCTTCGCCCACTATCCGAAGACGGCCGGCACCTCGCTGCAGCACTGGTTCCGGAAGGTGTTTCCGGACGCGCGGCTGCTCGTCCCCGACGACCCGCATCTGGCGGTGCGGCCGGGACTCGAACTGATCGAGCGGGAGCCGCCGGCTCCGCGGCGCCGGCTGGCATGGCGCCGCGCCCCGCGGCCGCCGGGGCCCGCACTCGTCGTCGGCGTCCTCCGTGAGCCCTTCGAGATGATCGTGTCCCTGTTCGAGTTCTGGCGCGACCATCCATTCGACCCGGAGCCGGAGGCCGACTTCATCCGCTGCGCTCGATGCGGCACGTTCCCCGAGTTCGTGCGCCTGGCGGTCGTCGCGGGGCACCTGCCCGCCTACGAGCGGTTCTTCGACGCGGGCGGGCCCGCCTGGGCGCGGACGCGGCTGCTCGACTTCGACACGCTGGAGCAGGATCTGCAGGTCGCGACCGCCGGCATGCGGCGCCGGCCGCCGCCCCTCGAGCGGCGCAACGCCCACGGCGGCCCTCGGGATCTCGCCGCCTATCGCGCCCTGGCGGGCGACCTCGTGGAGCAGGTCCACGCGCACTTCCGCTGGTACTACGAGCGGCGCGCGGCGGCGCAGCGGGCGGCCTGACGGCGAATGCCGGCTGGGCTCACGCCGGGATCCGCACCCGCTCCCCGGTGGCATCCGGGCGAAACGTGGCGGCGAGGAGCCGCGCGCAGGCACGCGGAGAAAACGGCTCGAGCGCCCGCCGAATGGCGGCCTCGTCGGGCTGCCTGACGGCGGCCCCCTCGATCGCCGCGGCGAGTTCCGCCGCCGTGCAGTCGGCCGCCACGCAGGTCGTGAGTTCCTCGGGCAGTTCGCCGAAGCTTCCCTCCCCGGTGACCACCACCTGGCGGCCGAATCCGAGCAGCCTGGCCACCGCGCCGCTCGACTCGCCGCAGGTCGGCACCCGCAGCTGCACCGCCACGTCGACCGACCGCATCATGTCGTCGAGCCGTTCGTCGGCGGGGTCGTCGTGCACCTCCACGAACGGGAGCCGCTGGATGCCGGTGCGGCGGCACTCCCGGCGGGCCGACCAGCCGGCGACGGTGAGCCGCACCGGCCGGTGCCGCGAGACGGAGGCGAGGCTGCGGGCCACGAGCTCGAGCTGCTTGCTGTCACCGCCCGTGCCAAACGTGCCCACGTGCAGAACCCCGGCGGGGCCCCGCCCTGCCGGTGCCACCGCCAGGTCGGCCACGACGGGCAGCACGGCGACATCGATCGTCCAGCGATCCGCAACGGGGCCGAGGGCGGCGCGAACCAGGTCGCGGCAGGCCAGCGAGTTGACGATCAGGCCGTCGAGTCCGGCCAGCTCCGCGAGAAATCGCAGGCTGCGGCCGATGTCTGGCACGGCCGCCAGGGCCCGCAGGATCCATGCCTCCGCGACGGGCGGCGGCGCGGCCGCGGGCAGCGCGCCGCTCGCCTCTCCCAGGCAGGCCCGCAGCAATTGGCCGAGGTTCGCCTCGTGGAGGTAGGCGAGCCGCCGTTGCCGGCAGCCGAGCCGCGTGTCGAGCACGGCCCGCAGCGTCTTGACGTGGTGTGCCGAGTTCCCGAGCACGAACACGACGGTGTCGTGGCGGCCACGGGCCAGCGCCGTGGGCAGGACTTCGACGGGGAAGATGCGGTTGCCGGGAAGCAGTTCCGGCCGGCCGCCGAACTCGGGGCCGGCGTTGGCGTCGAAGAAGTCGGTCCGCCAGGCGGGAGCCTGAAGCGTGGCGAGCGTGTAGGGGGCGATCGCCGTCTGGGCGGGCGGGAGCGCCCCGACCACCGCGATCTCGCCCGTGGGGGCGGGCCGGGCCGGCCGGTCGAGCTCGTGCATCACGGTCGCGGCGGCCGGCCTCCAGCCGAGGCCGGCGAGGATCCGCCGCCCGTGAGCGAGCGACGCATCGCGGAGGGCGGGCTCGGCGATCGCCCGGTGCATGGCGGCCGCGATCGAGGCGGGGGCGTGCGGGTCGCAACCGAGTTCCGGGATCACCAGCTCCCGCACCGAGGACGACGCGGAGCCCACGACGGGCACGCCGCAGCCGTAGGCCTCGAGCACCGGCAGGCCCAGACCCTCGTAGAGCGACGGGAAGACCATCATCTCCGCCTGCCGCGTGATGGCCACGAGCTCCTCGTCGGAGACGTAGCCCGTGAACACCACGGCCCCCGGCCGGATGCCGAGTCCGGCCGCGAGCTCCTGGAGGCTCGCGATCCGCTCCGGGGCCATCTTGCACACGACCGCCAACTGCCGGTCGGGATGTCGGCCGTGGAACACCGCGAAGGCACGGACCATGCCCTCCATGTTCTTCCGCCAATCCTCGCCGCCGATGTAGATGCCATACGGAGACCTCAGGCCGTGGCGGGCAGGCACGCCCGGGTCGGGGAGGCCGCCGTCGGTGATCAGCGCCCGCTTGCGGTGGTCGATGTCGCCGTAGACGCAGAGAATCTTTTCCGGCGCCACGCCCGCGAAGCGAATCGTGTCCTGCCGCGTCGCCTGGCTGATCGCGAACAGCCGGTCGAACCGCCGCATCGTGCGGAGCGCCTCCATGTACGGCACCCGGGCCGCCTCGTCGGAAAGGTACCGCTCGGGGAACAGGTACGGGATCAGGTCGTAGACGACGCCGAGCCGGTGCGGGTGATGGGGCTCGAGCCAGCGGGGTACGAGGTACTCGCCGCCACGGCCGTGCAACGGCAGGAAGAAGCAGGCGGTGAACAGCACGTCGATGCGGCCCCGCTGGCCCCGCTCGACGTCCTGCTCGAGCACCCAGCCGCCGTACCGCTCGAACTCCGCCGCCCAGGCCGGCGGCGGCAGGTGGTCGTCCCACAGGAAGAGGTAGGTGTGTTCCGGGTGGTCTGCGCAGATCTGCCGCACCACGCTCTGGCAGTAGGCGGGAATCCCCCGATCGCCGTTGTACTGGGCGACCCGCAGGTCGACGAGGATCGTGCGCGGCACGCGCTGCGGGGACGGGCCGTTCATACGATTCGTCGCCCGCGCACGGGCTCCTCGCCGGCCGCCGCCCGCTCCGCCTCCTCGGCGAGCCGCAGGTAGTGCATGCCCGCCTGCTCGCGAAACAGGCTCTCGAGCTCCTCGATCCGTCGCTCGAGATGGGCGATCCGGTCGTGCGCGCCGGTGACGCGATACCGCCGCTTCAGCCGGCGGAACACCGGCCGCAGGAACCGTCTCTCGAGCGACCGTCCCAGGTTCATCAGTCTCATGAGGATGCTCTCGGGTGTGGGGCTCGTCAGGCGGCGGCGCGGTGATCATCGAGGCGGCCGACGGCCGCGAGGACCTGGGCGGCAGTCTCCGGCCACGACGTCGGACGGAACGAGCGGCGAATGGCCTGCTCCCGCTCCTGCCTCCAGGCGGGCTCGTCGATGGACCGCTCGACCAGGGCCACGAGCCGGGCGACGTCGTGCGGCTCGAACCAGGCGGGCAGGTCGGGACTGATCTCCGGCAGGCTGGTGGTCCGGGCGGCGATGCACAGCCGGCCGAGGCCGAGGCTCTCGGCGACGGGCAGGCCCCAGCCCTCGTGCTTCGACGGGTAGATCGTGGCCGTGCAGTGGCGGTAGTACCAGCCGAGTTCGGCATCGTGCACGTCGTGCAGCACGTGGATGTGGCGGTTGACGTCGCGGTCGTGGCGGATCTCGTGGAGCAGCTCGGAGACCTGCACGTGGGCGGCCCCCACGCAGACGAGATCCGGGCAGCGGCCCGGGCGGCGGGCGGCGAGCACCCGCCAGGCCTCGTAGAGGCTGCGGTGGTTCTTCCGCACGTCGAGGGTGGAGACACAGAGGAAAAATGGCCGCGACGGGACGAACCGCGGGAGTGGCGGGGTCGCCGCCGGTGCGGCCGCGGCGGCCAGCACGTCGGCGAGGCGGATGACCTCCAGCGGCGGGACCGGCAGGCCGTGGCCCGCGCAGAATCCCGCAGCCTCCGCAGCGGTGAACCGTGAGATCGCCAGCACCGGGTCCGAGCGGCCGAGCACGTGCCGAGTCCACGCGGTCCAGATGCGGCTCGCGGGCACCCATTGCGGCTTCGTGGCTGGAATCAGGTCGTACAGGAGCCGCACGATCCGCACACCGGCGGCCCGGGCGGTGTCGACCGCCTGTGGGTGCCCGACGATGGTGAACGTGCCGCCGACCGAGAGGAGCACGTCGCCGTCCGCGAACGGCACCGCGCCGGGCCGCTCGGCCGGCCAGGCCCGCCCGGTGGCGGCCGGGAGGTGCGCTCGCACCGCCTCTGGCAGCGCGGCGAAGTCGACGGCGGCGAAGGTCGTCGCACCGCGGGCGACGTGGACGAGCCGCAGCGGCACCGCCCGGGCCGCGAGGCCCTGCAGAACGCCAGTCGTCGTCCGTTCGATGCCGCCGAGTTGCGGCCGCGTCCAGTCCGTCAGGCCGGAGACGTCGTACCAGATTCGCATGGCGTGCACCGCTCCCTGCCGCGGCCGTTCAGGCGGCCTTCGCCACCGTGAGGAAGTGCCCCGGCCGCAGCGTGAAGCAGTCGGCCACGTTCGCCGGGTAGGAGAGCAGTTCCCGGAGCGCCGGCTCCTCGCGACGGTGGTAGAAGCGGTTCAGGCCGTCGAAGAGGGCGAACTCGAAGCCGTTGTCGAGGAGGATCCCCTCCCACTCGAACCAGGCGGGGTCGTAGCCCCGGCTCGATGCGCCGAGCAGCCGTGGCCGCACGGCCTCGACGACGATCACGCGGGGTCGGAACGACCACCACTCCGCCCCGAGGAACACGTCCCGCTCCGCCCCTTCGACGTCGACCTTGAGAAAGTCGATCGGCCGGTCGTCCAGCCGGGCCGTAATCTCGGCCAGAGTGGTGAGGGGCACGGTGGAGCTGCGGCGCTCGCAGCCCAGGGCGGCCACGAGGGCCGCGTCGAACGTCTCGCGGTAGGTCGCCAGGCCGGTGTCGCCGAGTTCGTGGAACTCGACCGTCCCCACGGCGGCGCCGACGGCCACGTTGAGGTTCGTGTCCCGGGGCCGCGCGGCGAGGAACTTCCGATGGAACCGCTCCACGGGCTCGACGTTCACGCCCGACCAGCCGCGGTCGTAGAAGTGCTTCGTGACGGAGTCGATTTCCGGGTCGTAGCCGCCGATGTCGATGTACCGGCCGCAGGCGACGTCGTGGAACACGCGGTTCAGCACCACGTCCTCGAAGTTCTGGGCGTAGGAGATCATGCCGCCTTCCGGATGATGAGGCCGATCGAGGTGGACGCGTAGCCGAACAGGCCGAGCCGCAGGTGCTTGATCCGGCCGTAGGGCTCCTTCGCCGACTCGTAGTAGGGAGGCGGGTCGACGAACCGGTCGATCTCGTGGCTGCCGGGATCGACGTCGAGCGGCTCGACCGTGTGCCCCTGGTCGACGAGCCGCCGGCACACCTCCTCGATGTCGCGGAGCCGGAAGATCACGCACGGGCCGTCGGCGATCGTGTCGTCGTTCGACGTGAGGTTGAACTCGGTGGTGTGGATCGCCAGGCCCCCCGGTCGCAGGCATGCCATCTGCCGCTCCAGGAACCGGAGCCCGAGCTCCACGCTGCCACAGTGCTCGAACGAGCAGGTCGACCAGGTGAAGTCATAGCCGCCGAGGTCGGCGGGGATGTCGTTCATGTCGACCGGCCGGTAGCGGACCCGGTCGCGGAACTCCGCGGCCGGGCAGAGGCCGTGGGCGTTGAGAGCCTCGAGGTTGCCGACCCACTGGCCCGTCGCGGCCCAGGCGCGGTTCCGTTCGTCCTCGGCGGGCAGGTCGGTCGCGGTGATCCGGCAGCCCCGGGCCGCGAGGAACGCGGGGAGTTTCTCCGCCCCGACGGCGAATCCGAGCCCGTGCGTTCCGGCGGCGAGCAGGCCCCGCTCCTCGAGCACCTGGCAGATGTAGGCGAGCTCCCACATCTTGCGGTGGGCGTTCCAGGTGTCGCCGAGCCGCGTGACCCAGCGGCGGAAGGTCGGTGAGTCGAGCGTGCCGAACCGGCAGACCTGCGACGTGAGCCCGATGCCCTCGCGGGCCGCCGGCCCGCGGTCGCGGAACAGTTCGGGATGCAGCCGCGGGAACTGCTGCACGCGGATCGGCGGCGCCGCCGGCGGTGGAGGCTCGTGGGTCGGCGCGGGCGGCACGGGTGCCGCGGGCGGCGCGGACGGCACGGGCTGCGGCTCGGGCCTCGAGGGCAGCAGCGCCTTGAGCCGGCGCAGCACGGTATTCATCGGGGCGACTCCAACGGCCGCGGCGGGGAGCGGATCCGCCGGGTCCGGGGAAACTAGCAGGATCGCCCGAACGGCGGAACGGCGTTTCCAGCCGTCAAAACCCCTATCTTGCCCGGATCACCTGCTCGTAGACGCGGGCGTAACCCTCGGCCGTCGCCGCCCAACTGAAGCTGGCCGCATGCCGCTTGAGCCGCTCGTCGGCGCCGGGGTCGCCGGCGCACCGCCGGCGACCCTCCGCGAGAACGGCGGCCATCGCGGTGGCGGCGTAGGAGTCGAAATAGAAGCCGTGCGGGCCGGCGATCTCGGGCAGGCTGGTGGCCCGGGAGAGAAACACCGGGCGGCCGCTCTGCATCGCCTCCAGCACCGGCAACCCGAAGCCTTCCGTGAGCGACGGAAACAGGAAGGCCGCGCAGTGCCCGTAGAGCCACTGCCGGTCGGCATCGCTGACCTCGCCGGGCATGAGGATCCGGTCGGCCAGACCGCGGCGCTCGATCTCGCGCTCCAGGAAGCCGCCGTACGGCGTCGCCTTCTTGCCGGCGATGACCAGCCGCTCCCCGGGCAGTTCTTCCAGGAGGTCCAGGAGCACGTGGAAGTTCTTGTGCGGCAGGCAGTTGCCGACGGAGAGGAGGAACGGCCCGTCGGGAAGGAACGCGGGCCGTACGGTCGCGGCCGCGGGTGGGGGTGCGATCCCCAGCGGCACCACGTGCACGCTGCGACCGTCGAGCGGCACGTGCCGCCGGACATCGTCGGCCACCCACTCCGAGTCGGTGACGATGGCCGCGGCCCGGCGCACCCTGCGCCGGATCCCCGCGAGCTTGCGGGCGACCTCGCGCTCGCGGCCTTCCAGCGGCGCCTCGTGGAGGAAGGTCAGGTCGTGGATCGTGAGCACGACCGGCACCCGCGGATCCAGCGGCAGGTACTTCGACATCTGGTTGGTCACGTGCCAGACGTCGCACGGCGGCGGCGGCAGGAACGGACGCACCAGCGGTCGCACGCAGCGCACGAACTGCTCCTTCTTCCACACCGCGACGGCGAGCCGCTCGTAGCCGGCGGCGGGCAGGTGACGGTCAACGCCGGCGGGCAGGAAGAACACCGGCTGAAAGCGGCCGGGGGCGACCCGCAGCAGTTCGCCGGCGAGGTGCAGGGAGAAGCGGCCCAGACCGCAGTTGATGTGCCGCAGCTTCTCCAGGTCGACGACGACGCGGGGCAGGCGTGTGGGCATGCCGTAACGGTGACCCACCGCGGCACGGGCGTCAAGCAGAGGATGGCTGGCGATTCCGGTAGCCCGCGCCGCGGCTCGCGCCGCCCGGGCCCGTGGACGGCGGCTCACGCATCGAAATACAGACAGAACTCGTATGGATGCGGCCGCAGCCGCATCGGCGCGATCTCCCGCTCCCGCTTCCACTTCAGCCACGTGGCGATCACGTCCTCGGTGAACACGTCCCCACGCAAGAGGAAGTCGGCATCCCGCTCCAACGCGTCGAGGGACTCGTCGAGCGAGCCGGGCGCCTTGGGCACACCGGCGAGTTCCTCGGGCGGCATGTCGTAGATGTCGCGGTCGAGCGGCTCGCCGGGGTGGAGCTTGTTTTGGATACCGTCGATCGCCGCCAGCAGGATCGCGGCGAACGTGAGATAGGGGTTGCAGGTCGGGTCGGGGCAGCGGAACTCCACCCGCTTCGTCTTCGGGCTCGCCGAATACATCGGGATCCGGCAGCTCGCGGAGCGGTTGCGTTGCGAGTAGGCGAGGTTCACCGGGGCCTCGTAGCCCGGCACGAGCCGCTTGTAGCTGTTGGTCGTGGGGTTCGAGATCGCGAGGATCGCCGGGGCGTGCCGGAGGATGCCACCGATGGCGTGCAGGGCCATCTCGGAGAGGCCGGCGTAGCCCGTGCCGGCGAACAGCGGCTGCCCCTCCTTCCACAGCGAAATGTGGGTGTGCATGCCGGAGCCGTTGTCGCCGTAGATCGGCTTGGGCATGAAGGTCGCGGTCTTCCCGTGCCGCCGGGCGACGTTCCTCACGATGTACTTGTAGAGGCACATCTGGTCGGCCATGCGGACGAGTTCCTGGAACCGCATGTCGATCTCACACTGCCCCGCCGTCGCCACCTCGTGATGCTGGGCCTCGACGTCGATCCCGCACTGGATCATGGTCTGCATCATCTCGTTGCGCAGGTCCATGAGCTGGTCGGACGGCGGGCAGGGGAAGTAACCCTCCTTGTGCCGCAGCTTGTAGCCGAGGTTCGGCCCCTCGGCCCGGCCGCGGTTCCACTCCGCCTCGGCGGAGTCGATGTGGAAGTAGCCCTCGTGGGCGGTCTGGTCGAACCGCACGTCGTCGAACACGAAGAACTCGGCCTCGGGGCCGATGAAGCAGGTGTCGGCGATGCCCGTGCTCTTCAGGTAATTGACGGCCTTCCTGGCGATGTTCCGCGGGTCGCGGGAATAGTCCTCGCGGGTGATCGGATCCTGCACCATGCAGATCATCACGAGCGTGGGGATCGAGGCGAAGGGATCGACGAACGCCGTGGTCGGCACCGGCACGAGCAGCATGTCGCTCTCGTTGATCGCCTGCCAGCCGCGGATGCTCGAGCCGTCGAAGCCGAGTCCGTCGGCGAACGTGTCCTCCTCGAGCTTGGCGACGGGGATCGTGAAGTGCTGCCAGGCCCCGAGGAAGTCGGTGAACCGCAGGTCGACGGCCTTGACTTCCTTCTCGCGGCACAGCGCGAGCACTTCACGGGGCTTCATGGGGCTCTCTCCGGACGGAACGGGAACGGCCGGCACCATCATACGCCGTCGGCCGCGAGGCGGATGTCCCAGCCCGTGGCAGAGGGCGTGAGGGCGAGCCGGCCACGGAGCACGCCGCCGCACGCGGTCACCACGAGCCCCGGCGGCGCAGCGGCCACCGCGCACGGCCCGCCGTCGATCCGCCGGGCGAATCCCCGGCCGCCCGAGACGGGACCGGCCTCGTGGTCGAGCCAGGCGAGGCGATGCTCCGGCAGTTCGACGGCCGCCACGGGCGGGCCGCCGGCGACGGGCAGGGTCGCGAGCCGCCAGGTGCGACAGGCCGTCCCCGACTCGACGAGCAGGTCGTAGTGGAGGCCGGCCGGGTCGTCCGGATGGCCGGTGTGCTCGAGAATCGCGAACCGCGGCATGCGGCTCAGTACTCCGCGCCGCCCGCGGCGGCGGTCGCCACGGCGAGCGGCTTCGGCCTGTGCCGCACGGCGCGACGGGCGTTCTCGTCGCGGAGCCGCTCGACGGCGGCTTCGAGGCTCATGGCGCCCAGGTCGCCGTCGACGCGATCCCGGAGGCTCACCGTGCCGGCCGCCTCGTCCCGCGGGCCGCAGACGACCATCATCGGGATCAGCTCGAGCTGCGCCGTGCGGATCTTCGCACCCAGCTTCTCGGCGGCCAGGTCGATCCCCGTCCGCAGCCCGGCGGCCTCGAGCCGGGACCGCACCTGGCGGGCGTAGGACTCGCTCTTCTCGCTCACCGGGATGACGCGGACCTGCTCGGGCGCCAGCCACAGGGGGAACGCGCCGGCGAAGTGCTCGATGAGCACGCCCACGAATCGCTCAAGGCTCCCCAGCGGCGCCCGGTGGATCATCACCGGGCGGTGCTTGGCGTTGTCGGCGCCGATGTACTCGCAGTCGAACCGCTCGGCGCTCGGCAGGTTGTAGTCGAGCTGCACGGTGCCCAGCTGCCACTCGCGGCCCAGCGAGTCGTGGATCACGAAGTCGATCTTGGGCCCGTAGAAGGCGGCCTCCCCGGGCTCGGGGTCGCAGCCGGGCAGGTTCATCCGCCGGGCCACCCGCTCGATCGCCGCCTCGGCCTCGGCCCATCGCTCGGGCGGGCCGACGTACTTGTCGCTGGTCGGGTCGCGGAAGCCGAGGCGGACGCGGAAGTCGTCGAAGGCCAGGCTCTCGAGGACCTTGAGCGTGAAGTCGATGCAGCCCTCGACCTCCTGCTCCACCTGCTCCGGCGTGCAGAAGATGTGGGCGTCGTCCTGAGTGAAGCCGCGGACCCGCGTCATGCCGCCAAGCTCGCCCGACTGCTCGTAGCGGTAGACGGTGCCGAACTCGGCCAGCCGCAGGGGCAGGTCCTTGTAGCTGTGCGGCCGCGCCTTGTAGATCATCGTGTGGTGCGGGCAGTTCATCGGCTTGAGCAGGTACTGCTCGTCGTCGCTCATCGCGATCGGCTTGAACTGGCTGTCGGCGTAGTACGGATAGTGCCCCGAGATCTTGTAGAGATCGACCTTGCCAATGTGCGGCGTGTAGACCGGCTGGTAGCCGCGGGCGGCGAGCTCCTCGCGGACGAAGCCCTCGAGCGTGCTCCGCAGGATGGCGCCCTTGGGCATCCAGAGGACGAGCCCGGAGCCGACGAGCGGGCTCGTAGTGAAGAGATCCAGCTGCTTCCCGAGCACGCGGTGGTCGCGGCGCCGCGCCTCCTCCAGGGCGGCGAGGTGGGCGTCGAGCTCCTCCTGGGTGAACCAGGCGGTGCCGTAGAGCCGCTGGAGCTGGGCGTTGTTCGCATCCCCCTTCCAGTAGGCGCCGGCGATGTTCATGAGCTTGAAGGCGCCGATGCATCCCGGGCTCGCCACGTGGGGCCCGCGGCACAGGTCGACGAACTCCCCCTGCCGGTAGAAGGAGAGCGTGGGGTGGGCCGCCAGGCCCGTCTCGATGTGCTCGGCCTTGAGCGGCTGGTTGAGCCCGCGGACGATCTCGACCGCCTTCTCCCGCGGCACCTCCACCCGCTCGAAGGCCTCGTCGGCGGCGATGATCCGCCGCATCTCCTCCTCGATGGCCGGCAGATCCTCGTCGGTGATCGGCCGCGCGGCCCGCATGTCGTAGTAGAAGCCGTCGCCGGTGGTCGGGCCGAAGGCCAGTTCCACGCCCGCGAAGAGCCGCATCACCGCGCGGGCCATGACGTGGGCCGCGGAGTGCCGCATCACCGGCAGGGCCCGCGGGTCGCCGGCGAACAGCGGTTCCACCGCGGCGCCCTCCGCGGGCAGAGGCATGTCGAGGCCCACGGGTCGACCGTCGAGCAGGGCGGCGATCGGCCTGGCCTTGGGCTTCTTGCCGGCGGGCGGCGGCGTGTCGGCGACGACGTCGGCCAGGCGGGTCGCGGCGGGATAGTCACGGGTGGAGCCGTCGGCGAAGCGGACGTGGGGCATGGGAGTGCGGGCGGGCCGCCCGGGGCGGGAATGGTTGTGAAGTCGTTTCCGGTCGAGTTCAGGGAGCGTAGCCGCCGCGGCGCGGGCGTCGCAAGGCGGCCCGGGGGCGGGCGGCCGCCGGGCCGTGGTCGCTTGACTGCCACCGGATCCGGCGCAAGACTCTGTCTGGGTCTCGAGGGCGATTAGCTCAGTTGGTTAGAGCACTAGCTCGACAAGCTAGGGGTCATAGGTTCGAGTCCTATATCGCCCACTTTCTCCCCTGCCGCCGCCGGCCGAACCCTTTTCTCACGCGATCCGTACAGGATCCTGACGGTCGCGGTGCAGACTCGAGGCGGGCGCAGGCGGCCCACGACGGCACTGCGATCGAGGCAGGGAGGCCCGGCGACGCCGGGATGGAGCCATGAACCGCGATGACTTGCTCGCGCTGTGCCGCGACTGTGCCGACCATCCGCGTCGGGCCACCATGGGCCGGGTGACCATCGAGTTCCGGGGTCGGACCGTCGATCCCGTGCCCGAGATCATCCGCAGCTTCCGGCTCGCCGAGATCTCCGAGAGCGAGAAGAACTCGCTCCTCTCCCTGCTCTGCGACCCGGAGGAGTCGGACTTCTGCGCGGAGACCGCCTGCGTCAGGGATCCCTACGCCGACGAGCGCGACGGCGAGTGCGACGACGATCTCGACTGACGGCGGCCCCCCGGCGGCCGCGGCTTGACCGCGGTGGTCCCCGGCGGCTGCAATTCCCCGCATGCGACCGCTCAGGATCCCGCCACCCCCGCGCGGCCTACCCCGCCGCCTCCGCAGCTGGTACGTCGTCACCGCCGCGGTGATCTCGGCTGTGGTCGCGGCCGTGGTCCCCATGTGCCCCGATCGCGACGCTGCCGGCCGGCCGACATGGCGGGTGGTGACCGTGCACGACGGCGACACGGTCACCTGTGCCGACCCCGAGGGGCGGGAGCACAAGATCCGGCTCCTCGGCATCGACGCGCCGGAGTACCAGCAGCCATTCGGACAGGCGGCGCGGCAGGCCTTGGCCGGGAAGCTGGCGGCCGGGGGCGTGCGGGTGGAGGCGACGGCCCGCGACCAGCACGGGCGGCTCCTGGCGACGCTCTTCGTCGGAGACCGCGACGTCAACCGCGAGCTCGTGGCCGACGGGCTCGCCTGGGTGTTCGGCGGCTTCGCGCCCGACGAGGATCTGCTCGCGGCGGAGGCCGAGGCGCGGCGGCAGCGGCGCGGCCTGTGGTCCGACCCGCACCCCGTCGCACCGGGTGACTGGCGGGCGACGCACCCCGCCCATCGCTGACCCGCCCCGGCGGCGGCGCCCGGCGGCAAACATCCGGCCCGTCGCCGGAGCGTATATTCAACCCATGTCATCGCCGCAGGAGATCGTGATCACCGGCCTGGGAGTCGTCAGCCCGATCGGGATCGGCTGCGCGCCCTTCTGGGCGGCGCTCGAATCCGGCGCCAGCGGCATCCGGCCGGTCGACCTGTTCGACTCCAGCTCGCTGCGGGTCCGGTTCGGCGGCCAGGTGCCGGACTTCGACGCCAAGCTCTACGTGCGGCCGCGGAAGAGCCTCAAGGTGATGAGCCGCGAGATCCAGATGGGCTTCGCGGCCGCCGACCTGGCGATGGCCGACGCCGGGCTGGCTGCGGGGCAGATCGAGCCGGAGCGGTTTGGCGTGGTCTTCGGCAGCGACATGATCTACGCGGACCTCGAGGACCTCGAGCGGGCCTACCGCCGGTCTTCGGCCGACGGCCGGTTTTCGTTCCCCGCCTGGGCCGAGGCGATCCACGAGGAGCTGCACCCGCTGTGGCTGCTCAAGCACCTGCCGAACATGACCGCCTCGCACGTGGCGATCGCCCACGAGGCCCGCGGCCCCAACAACTCGATCGTCCTGGGCGACGTGTCGGGCCTGCTGGCGATCGCCGAGGCGGCGAGCGTCATCCGCCGCGGCTGGGCCGACGTCATGCTCACCGGCGGCACCGGCTGCCGGCTCCATCCCACGGCCCTCGTGGCCCGCGGCGACGCCCTCCTCTCCCACCGTGCCGACGATTGCCGCCGCGCGTCGCGGCCCTTCGACCGCGACCGCGACGGACTCGTCAACGGCGAGGGCGCCGGCGTCATCGTGCTCGAGTCGCGGGCCCATGCCGAGAAGCGCGGGGCCCGGATCCGCGGCCGCCTGCTCGGCGCCGCGGCCCGCTGCGAGCCCGGGGCCCGCCGCACGGGCGTCACCGGCGCATCGCTGCGGACGGCGATCCGCGCCGCCTGCACCGCCGCGGGCCTCGATCCCGCCGGTGTCGGCCACGTCAACGCCCACGGCGTGAGCACGATCGACATGGACCGGGCCGAGGCGGCGGCGATCCACGCCGAACTCGGCGCCGTGCCGGTGACCGCCCCGAAGAGCTCCTTCGGCCACCTCGGCGCCGGCGGCGGCGTCGTGGAGCTGGCGGCCAGCGTGCTGGGGCTCGAGCACGGGCTCGTGCCCCCCACGCTCAACTACGAGACGCCCGACCCCGCCTGCCCTGTGGCGGTCGTGCACGGGGAGCCGCTCACGGGTCGGCCGGCCACGGCCCTGGCCGTCAACCTCTGCTCCACCGGCCAGGCCGCCGCGGTGGCGATCGCCGCGGGCTGACCGGCCCGCGTCACCACGAGCCGTAGAAGCCGAACGAGACGCCGTTGTAGAAGGTCTGGCCGCCGGCATCGAGGGCGTTGACGTCGAGGTTGTCGAGGTTCAATTGCCGCGTGGCCGTCGCCATGCCGGCCACCCAGAGGAAGTCGTAGCCCACCTGGAGGGCGAAGTTCGGCGTGATGTTCCAGCCGGCCATGAGCGTCAGGTCGCCGATGAAGCCCGGGGCCGTACGGGTGGCCTCGTCGGTGAAGGCGAGCGTCTGCGGCCCCTGCGGGATGCCGGTGGTGTTGATCCCGGCCGCCTGCTGCGCCGTGCTGGCGAAGGTCAGGGCCGGTGCGGCCCGGCCGCGAAGCCCCCAGTAGTAGAACTCGTTCTGGCTGATCAGTTCGCCGCCGATGTTCATGCCGAGGAGCCAGTTCTCGGCGTCGATGTGGTAGCGGCCGCTGAACTCGCTCTGGGAGACGCCATCCCGGCTCGATGACAGCGTGAAGTGCTCGTTGACCGTCGCCAGCCGCGGGCCCACGATCAGGGCGGGCAGCCAGCCGCGCTCGGCGTGCCGCGTCCACTTGCCTCCCGGCGACATCACCAGTTGGTCGCGGCCGAGCCGGCGGCGGAGCTTGTAGTCCCACTCCCAGCTGTTGAAATCGGAACTGAACCTCGTGGTGTACGTCGTCGCGCCGTTGAAGCCCGGCGCCACCGGCGCCAGCGGCGTCACGAAGAAGCCGTTGTTGATCGAGTTGCGGCCGTCGTTGTCCTCGTAGGACATGCCGCCGTAGTAGATGAACTCGAAGGCACGGTCCCGGTCGAGGTAGTCGCGGCCCAGCGACCTGCCGATCGTGACCCGAGCCCCGGGCGACACGTTGAACGGCTGGGCCGCGGTGGTGACGTTCACCACCCGCACGATGCCGAAGGGGTCGACGTAGGGCTGCTGGGCGACCGTACGGCGGTTGTTGCGGCTGCGGTCGAGCCACAAGGACTCGCCCCCCACGTACCAGCCGCCGTTCCAGAACCAGTCGCCCGAGCTGGCCTCGAACGGCATCTCCTCGAGGCTGAAGTCGTCGAGCAGCATGCCTTCGGTGACCCGGGACGAGACGTCGAGGATGCCCGGCTCGGCGGCCGTCGTCAGGCCGTCGGTCACCACCGCGTCCTCGATGACGGTGCCCTCGGGCAGCACCTCCACCTCCGGGAGCACGCTCGTGCCGGGGCCGAGGATGATCTCCTCGCTCTCGCCGATCACCGACGCGGTGGTCACGGGCATCGCCGGCTCGTCGGCGGCCCGGACGGCCCACGGACAGAGGCAGGCCGCGGCGATCCACGCCGACCACTTCCATCCGCCGCCGCTCGTGCGAATCGTGAAACTGATCACGGCTCGAGACATCCCTCGGTTCAGGTTCCATGGGGCGGCGCACCGGCCCACCCGCATGTCCATCGTCACCCGCACGACCGCTTCCACAGTTATTTTCGGCACGGTCGGATGCGTCCTGCCCAGCTTGCCCGGCCTGCCCGCCCCGTCCGGCCAGCCCGGCGGCCGCCACCGTCGGCACGCCCCCACCAACCGGCCGAAGCCATCGCCCGCTGAAGACGGACCCCGGGCCGTTTCGATGGACCCCCTGGGCGGAGGTTCCGCCCCCGGAGCCATGCCATGCATTTCAAGCGCCAGCACATCCTGCTCGTCGGGCTCGTGCTGTTTCTGGTGGGGCTGCAGTTCCGGCTCGTCGAGTCGTTCACCCTCAACGAGCGGTCGAGCCGGTTCGTGGCGGCCCAGCTCGGCGACGCAGGCACGCGGCAGGCGGCCGTCTGGCAGGGGATGCCGCTGCGGAAGGTCGTGGAGCCGCCCCGCTGGATGGGACTGGCGCTGATGTCGGTGGGCGCCGTCCTGACCGCCAAGAGCCTCTCGATGCGCGGCCAGGCCTAGCGGCTGTCCGGCTTCTCTGGAGCCCCGGGGTCAGGCCGCCTCCACGCCCGGGCTCTCGCCGAAGTAGTACTTCTTGGCGTCGGGATTGGAGAGCACCTCCTGGGCCGTGCCGTGGCAGAGCACCTTGCCGGCCCGGATCACGTAGCTGCGGTCGGTGATCGCCAGCGTCTCCCGCTCGCGGTGGTCGGTGATCAGGATCGAGATCCCGTCGTCCCGCAGGCCCTTGATGATCTTCTGGATCGAGTGGATGGTGACCGGGTCGATGCCGGTGAACGGCTCGTCGAGGAGGATGATCCGCGGCTCGGTCACGAGGCAGCGGGCGATCTCCAGCCGGCGCTTCTCGCCACCGGAGATGTAATGGGCCCGCGAGCGGCGGATCTTCACGATGTCGAACTGCTCGAGCAGTTCCTCGCACCGCCGCCGCCGCTCCTTGGGGGCCATGCCCACGAGCTCCATGATCGCCAGCAGGTTCTGCTCGACGGTCAGCTTGCGGAACACGCTCTGCTCCTGGGCCAGGTAGCCCATGCCGCCGTCACGGGCCCGCTTGTACATGGGCCAGTCGGTGATCTCCTCGTCGTCGAGGAGCACGCGTCCGGAGTCGGGGATCACCATCCCGCAGGTCATGCGGAAGCTGGTCGTCTTGCCGGCCCCGTTCGGGCCGAGAAGGCCGACGATCTCGCCCGTCTCGACGTGGAAATCCACCCCGTCGACCACCCGGCGGCGGCCGTAGTTCTTGACGAGGCCTTCGACCGAGAGCAGCGGCATCGGATCCTTCCTGGGCGCCGCCGCGGACCGTCCGTGGCCGCGGGCTACCGCACGAAGTTCATCCTCCCGAAGTTGGGCCAGCAGGGCAATCGCACTTCCCAGCCCCCCAGCTTCACCGGAATGCCCCATTTCGCCGGGATCGCATGGGGCCAGAAGATGACCAGCGCCCGGCCGACGAGCAGGTTGCGGTCGACGTGATGACCCTCGAGCCACAGCCGGCTGTCCTTGCTGGCCGCCGAGTTGTCGCCGAGCACGAGGAACTGGTCGGGGCCCAGCGGGAACTCGAGCGTGGGCTCCTCGATGATCTGCCCGTTGCCCGCCACGTCGACGGCGGTGATGTAATAGATGTCGCGGAGGATCCGCAGGTCGCGGATGGTGACGTCGGCCCCCGCCGCCGTGACGCCGACGGGCGCGAGATCGTTCGGCTCGGCCGCACCCGGCTCGGGGACGACGGGCGTCGCGTCCGCCGCGGGCGCCGCCATCGTCGCCGCCCAGGTCGTCGGCCCGTCGGCGGTGATCCGACGGCCGTTCACGAACAGCGCGAGTTCGTCGTCGACGTTGGCGAACAGCACGTCCCACCCCCCCTTCCCGCGAACCGGGGTGCGGGCCGTGGCCGCGAGGCCGGTGGCGGCCTCGAGCCGGGCGGTGCCCGTGGCCAGGTCGAGCAGGCACCGGTGCCGCCGTCCATCCTCGACCAGATCGAACTCCACCGTGCCCGTCGCGGCGGCGGTCTCCAGCCGGCATGCGACGGCGAGGTCGCCCACGGGGTGCGGCCGGGTGGCGACGGCGTTGTAGGGCTGGAAGTCGTCGATCCTCCGCGGCCGGGCCCGATCGGCGAGCGGCTGCCCCGCCTCGAGGGCCGCCCAGTCCTCCGCCGTGGGCACGAGGTGCCGGTAGCGGAGCGTCGCCGCGCCGCCGGCGCCACAGGCCGCCGTCCACGAGCGGCCCTCGTCGGCGGTCGCCCAGCGACAGCCACCCGGCCGCCCGGGGGCCGCCCAGTCGCTCCACGAGAGCGGCCAGCCGGCGGCCACGAGTCGCGGGGCCACGTGGCGGCTGTCGTGCACGCACTGCAGCATCGCCAGCAGCTTGTCGGCGGGCTTGCGGGCGATCACGGGTGGCTCGTCGCCCCTGCTCGTCCACAGGTCGCCCCCCGCGATGTGCACCGTCTCGTTCGGCAGGCCGACGAGCCGCTTGATGTAGTTGGTCTTCGCGTCCTCCGGGTAGCGGAACACGACCACGTCCCAGCGGTTCGGGCCCGTGAAGTCGAACGACAGCTTGTCGACGAGGATCCGGTCGCCGCTGAACGACGGGTAGTCCCACTTGTAGGCGCGGCCTCCCCCCGGGGCGGCCTCCACGAGTTCCGTGACGTAGCCGCAGTTGGGGCAGCGGGCCCTGGGCACCATCTTCCCGGAGAGCCGGGCCTGGAGTTCGGCGATCGGGCCGCGGTCGCTCTCCAGGAGCTCGAGCCGGCGGCGGGCCGCCTCGCGATCGCCGGCCGCCGCCGACGCATCGCCGGCCGTGCGGCCGACCACCGACCGCTCCCGCTCGAGCCGCACGAGTTCCGTCCGCAGGCTCTGCGACTGCTCGTCCTCCTCGGTGCTGCAGCCGACGCGGAAGTCGCGGCCGCAGGCCTCGCAGGCGAGGTCCTTGTGCCGGCCCATGAGCGTGGGCGCCATCGATCCGGTCGGGATCACGAACGCCTCGGCCTCGAAGGCCCGAAAGAGCAACGCCAGCGTGAACGCCACGACCACCGACTCGATCGTCTCGACCCAGCCGGGGAACGGGTTCCAGACGGTGCCCTCGCCGGGCCGCAACGCGGCGGCCGGACGAGCCTCCGCCGTTCGCTCAGCCTGCCTCGTCCGCTGCCGGTCGCCGCGCGGTTTGCCGCCCATGATTCGGTCTCCTGTCGAACGGCTGGCGACCGGGGCACCGGGCCGCTCGTCGATCGAGCCGGCATTGTAGCGGCACCGTCACCTGGCCAGGCAGGCCCGCACCTCGACCTCGACGTCCTCGTAGGTGAAGGCCCGGCCGAGCCGCCGCTTCGCGTCGTCGTCGTCGAACCGGCGGGCGAGCGACCCGTCGGCCCGCCACACGAAGACGGCCGGCACGCTGTCGAGTTCGAGTTTCCGGTACATCGCATCGGCCTCCTCGCGGCAGAGCAGGTTCTCCACGTTGCCGGCACCCACCGACCGGAGAAACTCGTGCACCGGTCCAGCCGCGGCCTCCACGCTCCCCAGGCCCTCGAAGTCGAACGACAGCGACAGGCAGGCGACGGTGTCGGGGTGGGCGGCGGCGAGCCGCACGAGCCCGGGAAACTCGCGGACGCATGGCGGGCAGGAAGTGCTCCAGCAGTCGAGCACCACGACCTTCCCGCGGTGGGACTCGACGCGGGCCAGGAGTTCCGCATGATCCACGAACTCCAGCCGCACCTCCGGCGGTGCGGGCGGGGCGGTGCCGCAGCCGGCCGCCGCGGCCAGCAGGGCCAGCGGGAGGATTCCCGCACGGGCGACGATCCCGGAGAATGCCGACACCATGCAGCGCTTCGCCCACATCCGCCACAAGCCTCCCGAGGTTCTCGTCGGCCCACGGGATCTCGTCGTCGCCTGCGCGGCGATGCGGAGCCACGTGAACCTGTCGCACATCGTACGCACCTGCGGCTGCTTCGGCATCCGCCGCGTGATCGCCTGCGGTGCCGCCGGCCTGCACGGGCGGATCGCCCGCGACGGGGCCGAATCCGTGGCCTTCGAGGTGCACCGCAGCCTGCCGCCGGTGCTCGACCGGCTCCGCGGCGAGGGCTACGAGATCGTCGGCCTCGAGCAGGCCACGAACTCCGAGCGGCTGTTCGAGTTTCGCTTCGTGCCGCGGACGGTGCTCGTGATCGGCAACGAGCGGACGGGGCTCGAGCACGAGGAACTCGCCCGGGTCGACCGCGTCGCCGAGATCCCCATGGCCGGCATGCCTCACAGCCTCAACGCCGCCACGAGCGCCGCGATCGCGGTCTACGAGTACGCGCGGCAGTTCCCGGCGGGCACCGCATGACGCTCGTCGTCGGCACCGACGAGGCGGGATACGGGCCGAACCTCGGACCCCTGGTGGTGGCGGCGACGGCCTGGCGGATCGCCGCGGACCCCGGCGACGCCGAGCAGGCGATCGCGGCGGCGGTGGCGGCCGCGGCGGCGACGGCCGGGCCGCTATGGGGCGATTCGAAGCGGATCTACCGGGGCGGTGGCGGCTTCGCCGCGCTCGAGCGCGGGGCCCTCGTCGGCGCGGCGCTCGCCGCCGCCGGGCCGCCCGGCTCGTGGGACGAGCTCGCGGCGGCGCTGCACCTGGCCGCGCCGGCCGACGCGGCCGCCCCGGAAGCGGAGCGGCTCGCGGCCTGCCGGCTGCCCGTGGAGGCCGAGGCGGACGCCTGCCGGCGGCTGGCGGCCCTGGTCGCCGCGAGCCTCGCGGCCCACGGCGTGACGCTCGTCGGCATCCGCTGCCACGTCGTCCAGCCGGTCGCCTTCAACCGTCAGCTCGACGCCGGGCTCAACAAGTCCGACATCCTCTCGCAGGCGACGCTCGACCTCGCGGCGGCGCTCGCCGCGGACGGCGACGGTGCGCCGGTGGTGGTGTGGTGCGACCGCCACGGCGGCCGCCGCCGCTACGCCGGACTGCTGACCCGCCATTTCGCCGCCCCGCTCGTCCGCGTCGTCGAGGAGACGGCGGACTCAAGCCGCTACGAGATCCCCGCCGCCCGCTGCCGCGTCGAGTTCACGGTCGGTGGCGAGGCCCGCACGCCGGTCGCCCTGGCGAGCATGACGGCGAAGTACGTCCGCGAGCTGGCGATGCGGGCCTTCAACGCCCACTGGGGGACGCTGGCGCCGACGGTCGCCCCGACGGCCGGCTACCCGGTCGATGCGGCCCGCTGGAGGCGGGAAGCGGCCGCCGCGGTGGCCGCCGCCGGAATCCCCTGGGACGCGGTCTGGCGGCGCGCCTGAACTTGCCGGCCATGGCCGGCGGGCGGACAATCGCTGCCATGCCGGCGCTGACCACCAAGCTGTACGTGATTCGCCATGCCGTCGCGGAGGACGACGCCCCGGACGGCGACGCCGCCCGCCCCCTGACGAAGAAGGGCCGGCGGAAGTTCGCGCGGCTCGTGAAGCTGCTCGAGGCGGCAGGCATGGAAATCGACCTCATCGCTGCGAGCCCGCTCGTCCGCACCCGCCAGACGGCCGAACTTCTCGCGGACACCCTCGAGTCGCACCCGCCCGTCGCGATCGTCGACGCCCTGGCGCCGGGTGCCGACTGGCAGGCGCTCGTGGAGTGGACGATCCGCCAGGACGCCGCCCGGGTCGCCTGGGTGGGCCATGCCCCCTGCGTCGGCCGCCTGGTGGCCCTGACGATCGGCGACGGCAGGGCGGCGATCCGCATGCAGAAGGGGGCGGTGGCCGCGATCCGGCTCGACGACGGCCCGGGACAGCCGGGCGAGTTGGAATGGCTGGCCACGACCGAGTTGGCGGAGGGCTGACCGGGCCGCCCCGGCCGGCTAGAATTCCACCGCTTCGTACCCGCGGCCCGAGCCGACCTCCAGGGGAGTGTTCCTGTCATGCGCCTTCCGACCCGATCCACCGGCATCCGCTTCCTCGTGGCCGTGCGGCCGACCGTGGCGCTGGCCTGCCTCCTCACGGTCGCCGGCTGCGCCCCCAAGGGCGGACCTGCCCCCAAGGGCGAGGTCGTCGAAATCGAGACCATCGAGATGCTGCCGGCCGACAAGCCGGCCCAGCCCGCGGCCGCCGGCATCGCCGCCGAGGCGGCCGCCGCCCGCCAGGCCGTGGACGACCGCGTGGCCGCCGCCGATCGCACGATCGCCGACGCCGCCCGTTCGATCCCCGCGACTCCCACGACCGCCGCCGGCGGTCGCGAGCGGGTCGCCCTCGGCACGCCCGACCTCACGGCCGGCGTGCCCGGCACCGGACCGATCACGGTCGAGCAGATCGAAGCCTGGCTCGCCGACCCGAAGAACGCGGTCGAACTCGAGCCCGTCCTGCCGCTCGGCCTCGCCACGGGCGCGAAGCAGATCACCGGCCTCGACGCGAACCCGCTGACGCGGGCCAAGATCGAGCTCGGCCGGCAGCTGTACTTCGACACGCGGCTGTCCGCCGACTCGACGGTCTCGTGCGCCAGCTGCCACGATCCATCGATGGGCTACTCGGCCCACACCCAGACCGGCGTGGGCATCCGCGGCCAGAAGGGGGGCCGCAACTCGCCCGTGTCGTTCAACCGGATCCTCTCGGGCAGGCAGTTCTGGGACGGCCGGGCCGACTCGCTCGAGGCCCAGGCAGTGGGCCCGATCGCCAACCCCATCGAGATGGGCTTCACCCACGAGGGGGTCGTGCGGCGGCTCGGTGAAATCCCCGTCTACAAGAAGCAGTTCGAGACCATCTTCGGCGAGCTGACAATCGACCGCGTCGGGCAGGCGATCGCCGCCTTCGAGCGGGCGATCGTCACCGGACCATCCCCCTACGATCACCACGAGCAGCTGCTGCCGTTCACGAAGCTCGACGAGGAGGACATCGCCGAGGACGCCGACCTGGCGGCCCGCTACGCCGCGGCCAAGGCGGCGGCCGCGGCCCACCCCATGAGCGATGCGGCCAAGCGCGGTCGCGAGTTGTTCTTCGGCAAGGCCAACTGCACCGCCTGCCACGTGGGGGCGAACCTGGCCGACGAGCAGTACCACAACATCGGCATCGGCATGGACAAGCCGGAGCCCGATCCGGGCCGCTTCGCGGTCACCAAGGACGAGAAGGATCGGGGCGCCTTCAAGACGCCGACGGTGCGGAACGTGACCCTCACCGCGCCCTACATGCACGACGGCTCGGTGGCCACGCTCGAGGAGGTGGTGGCCTGGTACGACAAGGGCGGACACCCCAACCCACAGTTGAGCGACAAGATCAAGCCGCTCAACCTCACGGCCGAGGAGCGGGCCGACCTGGTCGAGTTCATGAAGGCCTGCACCGGGCCCACGCCCCCGGTCGAGATCGGCCGGCTGCCGGCGGCGGCCCCGCTGTGACGGCGGCGCGGACGCTCGTGCCGGCGGCGGAGGCGCAGCGTCCGCTGTACGCCGGCATCGACTTGGGTGGCACGAACATCAAGGCGGCGCTCGTCGACGACGCCGGCCGGCTCGTCGCCTTCCACACCGAGCCGACGCACGCCGCCCGCGGTCCGGAGGACACGGCCGCGCGGATGGGCGGCACGGTGCACCTGCTCGCCCGCTCGGCGGGCGTGGCCGCCACCGACATCGCCCGGGTCGGCCTGGGCACGCCCGGCCCGCACGACCTGCCGCGCGGGCTGATCCTCCGCGCCGGCAACCTCCCCGGCTGGGACAACTTCCCCGTCCGCGATCGCGTGGCCGCCCACTGCGGACACCGGGTGACCTACGCCAACGACGCCAACGCCGCCGCGTACGGCGAGTTCTGGGTCGGTTCGGGCCGCGACTACTCGAGCCTCATCCTCCTCACGCTCGGCACCGGCGTCGGCGGCGGGATCATCATCGGCGACACCAACGTGGAGGGGGCCCACAGCCACGGCTCGGAGTGCGGCCACATCATCGTCGACACCTCGCCGACGGCCCGCACCTGCCCCTTCGGACACACCGGCGACCTCGAGGCCTACGCCAGCGCCACGGCGCTGGTGGCCGCCACCCGCGCGGCCCTGGCCGGCGGCGGCACCGGCTGGCTGGCCGACGCCGTCGCCCGCGGCGAGGAACTGACGCCGATCCTCGTCGCCCGCGCGGCCGCCGCCGGCGACGGAGTGGCCCGGGAGCTGATCCTCGACGCCGCCCGCTGGCTGGGCATCGGCATCGTCACGCTCATGCACACGATCGACCCCGAGGCCGTGATCCTCGGCGGCGCGATGACCTTCGGCGGCGAGGCCGACCCGGTGGGCCGGGCGTTCATCGAGCGGGTCAGGGCCGAGGTCCGCAGTCGGGCCTTCCCCGTGCTCGCCGAACAGACGGTGATCCGCTACGCCGAGCTCGGCGGCGATGCCGGCTCGATCGGCGCCGCCGGCCTGGCGCGGATCGACCATCGAAAAGGCGGGTAGACTAGTCGCATGTCCATCGACTGCAAGCACATCCGCAACTTCTCGATCATCGCCCACATCGATCACGGCAAGAGCACGCTGGCCGACCGCCTCCTCGAGCGGACCGGCACCGTCGACAAGCGGCAGCTCAAGGACCAGATGCTCGACGACATGGAGCTCGAGCGACAGCGGGGCATCACGATCAAGGCCCGGGCCGTGCGGATGGAATACCGCCACCACGGCGAGCTCTACGAGCTGAACCTGATCGACACGCCCGGCCACGTGGACTTCCACTACGAGGTCTCCCGGAGCCTCGCCTGCTGCGAAGGCGCCGTGCTCCTGGTCGACGCCTTCCAGGGCGTCGAGGCCCAGACGGTGGCCAACGCCTACGCCGCCATCAACCAGGACCTGGCGATCGTGCCGGTCATCAACAAGGTCGACCTCGTCCACGCCCGGGTCGACGAGGTGCTCTCCGAGATGGAGCAGAGCCTGGCCATCGATCCCACGGAGGTCATCAAGGCGAGCGCCAAGACGGGCATCGGCATCGACGACCTCCTGGCCGCGATCGTGGAGCGGGTGCCGCCGCCGAAGGGCGATCCCGCCGCCACGCTGCGGGCGATGATCTTCGACAGCCACTACGACAGCTACCGCGGCGCCATCACCTACGTGCGGCTCATCGACGGCACGGTCAAGAAGGGGCAGAAGATCCGCTTCCTGCGGACGGGCGTGACCCACGAGGTGCTCGAGCTCGGGCAGTTCGTGCCCCAACGCCGGGCCTGCGACGAGCTCGTGGCCGGCCAGGTGGGCTACCTCGTCTGCAACATCAAGGACGTCAAGCAGGTCCACATCGGCGACACGGTGACGATCCCCGGCGACCAGGCGGCCGCGGCGCTCTCCGGCTACAAGCCGCCGCAGCGGATGGTCTACTGCGGGCTCTACCCGAGCGAGGGCGAGAACTTCGAGGAGCTGCGCGACTCGCTCGAGAAGCTCGCCATCAACGACCCCTCGTTCGAGTACGCCCCCGAATCGAGCGAGGCCCTCGGCTTCGGCTTCCGGTGCGGGTTCCTCGGCCTCCTGCACATGGAGATCATCCAGCAGCGGCTCGAGCAGGAGGCCGACCTCGACCTCGTGCAGACGGCCCCGA